>NZ_UETT01000003.1:0-578100 GCF_900115935.1 Pseudomonas sp. 43mfcvi1.1
CACTTTGTCAGTGGCGATGCATTCATTGCTTTCTTGGGGATGGATTTGCGTCCAAAAGATTCAGGGAAGAAGCACAGTCCTCGTCACTTGAGCAAAAAAGGGGACGGGGAGCTACGACGCCTGGCGCACAACGCCGCGATGGCGGCCTGTCGGTCTCCTGCCTGGAAACCTTACTATGAGGCCTTCTTGGCACGAGGCCTGGCCAGAACTCAGGCCTTGGTTATCCTCGCCCGCAAGTTGTGTCGGGTAGCATTCGCCCTGATGAAAAATCAGAGCGAATACCAACCAAATTCACGGTTGCAGGGTTCCCCTGCAACATAGAATCTCCCACAGGGGAGATATGCATGGCTCAGGTTGTGTGAGGTTGAATCAAGCCCGCAGCCATCACCAACTCTTCCAACGCCAACAAATCCGGCACTTTCGCCACATGCTCCCCCACTTGCACCGCCGCCTGTTCCAACCCGCACAACGGCACGTCGACGTAGCTCAACTGACTGTCGAGCTTGTAGGAACGCGGGATGCCTTGCACCAACAGCGCAATGAACCGCAACTCCGGGCGCCCGCCGAGGGCGTTGAGCACGACGATGCGTGCTCGCTCGCCCACCACGGTTTTCTGGCCGCAGGCCGACTCGAAGCTCAGCAGCGGGATTTGCCGTTCGCGCCAGCTCACCCAGCCCAGGAACCATGGCGGGGTGTCCATATCGAATGCGCTGCTCTGGTAGTCGATCAGTTCGGCCACGGCCACGTTGGGCAACACCAGGTGCCGGTCGGCCAATGGCAGCAGCAGGCCGGTAAGTGGGCTGGTGCGCTGATGAAGATGCAAATCATGCATGGGTCTTGCTCCAGTGCGCGATGCTGTCGAGCAGCACCGATTCCTGGTACGGCTTGCCCAGGTAGTCGTTGACGCCGATGGCCATGGCGCGATCGCGGTGTTTCTGGCCGGTGCGGGAGGTGATCATGATGATCGGCAGGTGCGCCAGACGCGGGTCGTTGCGTACTTGGGTGGCCACTTCGAAGCCGTCCATGCGCGGCATTTCGATGTCCAGCAGCATCAGGTCCGGGGAGTGTTCGGCCAGCAGCGCCATGGCGTCCACGCCATCCTTGGCGGTGAGCACGTGCATGCCATGACGCTCCAACAAGCGGCTGGTGACCTTGCGCACCGTCACCGAGTCGTCCACCACCAGCACCAGCAACGGCCGCTGGTGTTCGCCCTCCCCTTGCGTCGCTGTCGGGCGGCGCGGGACCTGGTGGGGCAAGGCACGGATGGGCGCCAGCAGGTCGAGGATCAATACCACCCGGCCGTCTCCCAGGATCGTCGCCCCGGACAGGCCCTGCACCGCCGAGAATTGCGGACCCAGGCTCTTGACCACGATCTCCCGGGTCCCGGCGGTCGCGTCCACTTGCACGGCGACGTGCCGCTCGTTGCACTGCACCAGCAGCACCGGCAACGGTTGGCTCTGGCCCAGTAGTTTCGGGCGGGCGCCGGTTTTCAACAGCTCGCCGAGGTAGCACAACTCATAACGTTGCCCGGCGTAGGTGTAGGTCGGCGGATCGAGCTGGTAATAGCCGTCCAGTTCGGCGGGCAACACCCGGACGATGCTTTCGATGGTGTTCAGCGGAATCGCGTACTGGTCTTCATGGCACTGCACCATCAGCGCCCGGTTGACCGCCACGGTAAACGGCAGGCGAATGCGAAAGTGCACGCCCTGCCCCGGCGTGGAATCGATGCCCATGCTGCCGCCCAGTTGCCGCACCTCTTCGTGGACCACGTCCATGCCAACGCCGCGCCCGGAGATCTGGGTGATTTTTTCCGCGGTGGAAAACCCCGGTTGCAGGATGAACTGCAACACGTCGCGGTCGCTGATGTCACTGTCCGGCGCCAACAGGCCACGCTTGATCGCCTTGCTCCGCACCGCCTCCAGCGGCACGCCGGCGCCATCGTCACGGATGTCGAAAATGATGTCGCCGCCTTCCCGGGACAGGTCGAGGCTGATGCGCCCCCGGGCCGGTTTACCAGCGGCAATGCGCACATCGGCCGGCTCCAGGCCATGGTCGACGGCGTTGCGCAGCATGTGCTCCAAAGGCGCGGCCATGCGCTCCAACACGTTGCGGTCCATCTCGCCATCGGCGTTGCCGACCACGAACTCCACGTCCTTGCCCAGTTCCTGCGCCACTTGCCGCACGATGCGCTTGAGCCGTGGCAACATTCGCTCGAACGGCACCATGCGCGTACGCATCAGGCCTTCCTGGAGTTCGGTGTTGATGCGCCCCTGCTGTTGCAGCAGGACCTCGGCATCGTGATTGCTGCGATCAAGGGTTTCCTTGAGTTCGAGCAAGTCCGAGGCGGACTCGAACAGCGCCCGGGACAGCTGCTGCAACTGGGAATGGCGGTCCATTTCCAGCGGGTCGAATTCTTCGTAGCCCAGGCGCTCGGCCTCCACCTGCTGACGGCTGAGGATTCGCCCCTGGGTTTCGGTATCCAGGCGCCGCAACTGATCGCGCATGCGCTCGATGGTGGTTTCCATTTCGCCGAGGGCCACGCGCGCGTCGTTGACCTGCTGTTCGATGCGCCCACGGAAGATCGACGTTTCGCCCGCCAGGTTCACCAGGTCGTCGAGCAGTTCGGCGGAGACCTTGACCATGTCCGCCCCGTCGCCCGGGGCACCAGGGTCAGGTCTTGCGGGCGCCGCCGGCGGGCTCACGATGGGATTGGAGACGGGGGCCGGCTCCGGCGCCGCGACAGCCTGCGGCGCAGCATTCTCCTGGGGATGATTCACCGCCTGGATCTGCGCGATCAGCCGGTCGGCCAGCGGGCACGGGTGGCCGGCGCGCACCGCGTCGAGCATCTGCGCCAGACGGTCATGGCTGCTCTGCAGCAAGGTGAACAACGCCGGTGTCGGCTGAAGCAGGCCCGCCGACAAGCCTTCGTAGAGGTTTTCCAGCTCGTGGGCCAAGTCGCCGATGGGGACGATTTCCACCATGCGCGCACCGCCCTTGAGGGTGTGCAAGTCCCGCAGCAGGGTTTCCACTGCCTGGCGGTTCGACGGTTCTTCTTGCCAACGCAGCAGCGCCGCGCCTGAGCTGTCGAGGATATCGAAACCTTCTTCAAGGAAGATTTCCAGCAGCTCGGGATCATGACCAGCACCGTCGGCCTGGTTCGCTGCGCTCGTCTCGATGGCGTTAGGCTTGTCCTGGCGGAACCGTCGTATGGCGTCGATCAGCGCCACGGGATCGCCCAACGGCTGGCCCTGTTGCAACTGTCCAAGCAACAGGTCGAGGCGTTCGTGGCTGCTTTCGAGCAGTTGCGCCAATTCCTCGCTGTAACTGTAACGGCGGTCCACCAGCCCTTCGTAGAGATTTTCCAGTTCCTGGGCCAAGTCGCTCACCGGCCGGATGTCGGCCATGCGCGCACCGCCCTTGAGGGTGTGCAAATCACGTTGCAGCGAGGACAGCGGCGCGCCGTTATCCGGATCGGCCAACCAGCGCTGCAAGGCCTGGGCAGCGCTTTCGAGGATGTCCTGGGCCTCTTCGAGGAAAATCGACGCCAGCTCATCCTCCACCGAGGTATCGGCGGGCGCGGCGCGTTCCATTTCCGCTGTTGCTTGGCCCAGCTCACGGATGCTCAGGGTCCGGCTACCATCGCTACGGATCAGGCCGGTGGCCGACGGGTCGAGGCTCTCCTGGAGCAAGCGGCGCAGGGCTTGGACCCGTTCCGGCTGCGCATGCACATGCTGCCCGGCCGCCAGCTGATCGAGCATGTCGATCAGTGCTTCGTGGGCGAGCTGCGCTTGCCGGAAAAACTCATCGCTGACCGCCAGGCTGCTTTCTTCTACCGCACCATAGAGGTCCAGCAAGGCTTCACAGAGTTCGTCGACCGGACGCAGGTCGGCCAGGTGCGCGCCTTCGCCGAGAGTGGTCAGCTCATCGAGCAGCGCACTCAGCTCCTGGCCCTCGCCAGGGTGCTGCTGCCAGCGCTGCAAGAGGCTTTCGGCATCCAGCAGGATGTCCATGCCCTGGGCGAGGAAGTTGTTGATCAGTTGTGGGTCGCGTTTGGTCCGTAGCGCCTTGTCCGGCGCACTGTTGGCGGCGCGCAAGCGCTCGGCCAGCAGGGCTTGGGCGCGCTGGATCAGATCCGTTGCACCGGGAATCGCCGCCAGCGGCTCGCTGTGCAACTGGCGCAAGCCCCGGCGTAACAGCCCTTCGGCTTCCATCAGCAACTCGACCTCATCCAGGTCCAGGGCAATCAGGTGCGCCCGGTATTCCCGGGCCAGCTCATCCATCGCACCGGCCAGCTCGGCGATAGGCAGCACGCCGGCCATGGACGCGCTGCCCTTGAGAGTGTGCAAGGCCCGCTGCAATTCATCGCTGGCCTGTAACGGCAAGTGGTCGGCCGCCTGGTCGAGAAAGCGATTGAGACTGGCGAGGTGGCCCTGGGCTTCGTTGTCGAAGATCTTCAACAGCAACGGATCGAGGGCGGCCACGTCCTGCTCGTCCTCATCGTCCTCATCGCCGCCCTTGGCCAGGACATGGGCGCGGGCGGCCAAACGGTCGACATCGTCGCGCTGGCGCTGGCGATTGGCGGCGAATTCGGTCACCAGGTCCGGTAACAATTGCACCGTGGCTTCGATCAACTGACGCACCGATGCCTGCGGCTCGACGCTGCGCTCCAGCACCCGGTTGAGCAGGTTTTCCACAGCCCAGGCCAGTTCACCGAGCACCAGCGCCCGGACCATCCGGCCACTGCCCTTGAGGGTGTGGAAGGCCCGGCGCAGTTCACCCAGGGCAACAGGGTCGTCGGGATGCGCACTCCAACGCGGCAGGTACTCACGCAGAACGTCGAGCACCTCGTCGGCTTCTTCGAGGAAGACCTCGCGCAACTCGTCGTCCACCGGATTTTCATCCATCGGTGGCGGTAACAGGCTGCCCGGGGTGCTCCTGGCCGGCGGATTGACCGCCGAGACCGGGCTGGCCAGCACCTCGGCCAAGGACTGCACAGTCTGCGGGTCATCCAGTTCCTGCAAGTCCTGCATGACCTGGGCTTCGTTGGGGCTCAACACATCATCGAGCACCGGCACCCGTGCTTCGTCAGGGAAATAACCGAGCGCGGCCAGGCTCCGTTCGACCCCGTCCAGCAAGGGCTCGCCCGGGGTTTCCGGGTCCTCGCTCAAGCGTTCCAGATAGTATTCGAGGCCGGTGATCACGTCGGCCAGGTGGTCGAGTTCTTCCCAGCCCGGCTGGGCCTGCTCCAGCAACAGATGGTCGCGGATGAACGCGTTGCAGGCCTCCACCAGGCTGGCGGCACGGCTCAGGGGAATCATCGCCAGCGCGCCGCGTACCTGGGTCAGCAGCGCCGGCAAGGGCAGTAGTTGCTCGCTGTTCCAGTCCGCGTCGATGTAGTCGACGATCATGTCCTTGGCCTGTTGCAGGCAGGTATGGGCCTCCTTGATGACAATCTGGTGGATCTGGGTCAGGTCGGTGGTGGGCAGGTGCGTGTCTTCGCGGCTCTCGGGTTCGACGGTGCCGACCATGCCGGCCAGGGTCGCCTCGACGTAGAGCAAGGCTCCGGCGACGTCCATGAGGGTGGCGTCATCCGGTTCGCGCTGGCCCTGGGCGAGGCTCAACACCACCGCCAGTTGATCGATGATGACCTTGCGCGGTTGACCGAAACCCAGCACCGCCAGGGTGTCGGCGATCTGCCGTAGCGGCGCCAACAGGCTGTCCAGCTCCGAGGCGTGCTGGCGATCGCTGCGTACGAACAGGTCCAGGCGTTCCTTGACCCGTACCAGTTCTTCGCAGAGCGCGGCGAGCACCGAGCGCATGGCGTCACGGTCGGGCCCGGCCAGACGTGCGCGTTCTTCGTCGACCATAGCGCTGTCGGGTAGCGCGTCGTCCAGTGAGTAGCGTTCTTTCATGATCTGCATCTGCCCGCTGGGATGTTCGGCCTTGGCAATATAGAACAACAAACTCTTGAGCAGGTGGGGCGGTGCCGGCTGATTGATGCCGGGCATGCCTTGCTCCAGCAGGCGCTTGAGTTCCTTGTCGGCTTCCTTGAACAGGCTGCGCAGCGCCGGGCTGTTGGCGATGCGCCCGTCACGCATGCCTTCCACCAGCGCCGAGGCCACCTGCCATAATGCATTGAGCGGCGCCCCGGCACACAACGTTTCCAGGCGATGGAAAACCTTGGCCAGGTAACCGAGGTGGGTCGTGTCGTCCTGTTCGCGCAGCAAGCCCACCAGGGCCATTTGCAGGGTCTGGCGCAATTTGCGCAAGGTGTTTGGCAGGTCAGCGGGCTCGAGACGCTGCAAGGCCTCGTCGCTGAGCGGCGCAATTTCGGGCAATTCGGGGCTGAACAGGCTGGTTTCCGACAACAGGCTCTCGCCCCGGGCACTGCGCAGGTCGTTGATCAAGGGCAGAACCACCAGCGGCAGGTCGCGACGGGCACCTTGTACGCGGTCCAGATAGATCGGCAACTGCCCCAGGGCCTGGCTCAACAGGCTGATGGCTTCGTCGCGATGGGTCACGCGGTTGTCCTGCAGGGCGGCGCACAGCTGTTCCATCTCCTCGGCCAGCAACGCCGCACCGTAGAATTCGACCATCTGCAGGCCGCCATGGACCTGGTGAATGCAGGCCAGGCATTGCCCGAGGGCATCCGACGCCTGCGGATCGTCCACCAGGCGGTTGAGGGCCAGATGAGCCTGCTTCAGCGTTTCGGCAATCTCGCCCTTGACCCATTCCAGGGCCACGTAGTCGTGCCGATCACCCATAACCACTCCAAATCAAAGTCGTATGCCGCAGGCGCTTATCAGCCTTTGTGGCGAGGGGACTTATCCCCGCTGGACTGCGGAGCAGTCCCAAAATAGCCAGTCTGGGACACAGGTGTTGGATTCAGCATTGCTGGGGGCCGCTTCGCAGCCCAGCGGGGATAAATCCCCTCGCCACAAAGGCTCATCACCACCAGACAGGTCCAGTCCGTCACGCCTTGTCCTCATCCACCGCAGGCGCTGCCGGCAAGGTAAACCCCGACACCGAACGGCGCAGTTGACTGGCCATTTTCGCCAGGTTGCCGATGCTCTCGGCGGTGGCGGTGGAGCCCGACGAGGTTTGGGTGGTGATCTGCTGGATCACGTTCATGGTCAAGGAAATCTGCCCCGCCGAGGTGGTCTGTTGCTGCGCCGCGTTGGAAATGCTCTGGATCAGCGCCGCCAGGGTCTTGGACACACCCTCGATTTCCTCCAGGGCCACGCCGGCATCCTGGGCCAGTCGCGCGCCGCGCACCACTTCGGTGGTGGTCTGCTCCATGGAAATCACCGCTTCATTGGTATCGGCCTGGATCGCCCGCACCAGGGTCTCGATTTGCCGTGTCGCCGCCGACGAGCGCTCGGCCAGGCGCTGTACCTCATCGGCCACCACCGCGAACCCGCGCCCGGCATCACCGGCCATGGACGCCTGAATGGCGGCGTTGAGGGCCAGGATGTTGGTCTGGTCGGCGATGTCGTCGATCAGGCTGACGATGTCGCCAATCTCCTGGGACGACTCACCCAGGCGCTTGATGCGCTTGGCGGTGTCCTGGATCTGCTCGCGAATGTTGTCCATGCCATGAATGGTGTTGTGCACCACCTCATTACCCTTGTTGGCGATCTCCACCGACCGCTCGGCCACCGCCGACGATTCGGCGGCATTGGCCGATACCTGGTCGATGGACTGGGCCATTTCATTAATTGAAGTCGAAGCTTCGGAGATTTGCTGGGCCTGGTGCTCGGAAGCCTGGGCCAGGTGCATCGCCGTGGCCTGGGTTTCCTGCACGGCGGCGGCGACCTGGCCGGCGGTGAGGTTGATGGTCGCCACCAGGTCGCGCAGTTGGTCCACCGAGTAATTGATGGAGTCGGCGATAGTGCCGGTGAAGTCTTCGGTGACCGAGGCGGTAACGGTCAGGTCACCATCGGCCAGGTCTTCGATTTCATCCAGCAATCGCATGATCGCGTTCTGGTTACGCTCGTTCTTTTCCGCGGTTTCGTGCAACTGGCGATTGGTTTCGCGGACCATCACCAGCCCGATCAGGATGATCGACATCAACGCCAGCAAACCCAGCACATAGCCGCCGATGGTATTGATGGAACGCCCGCCGGCAAGGTTTTCGAAGGCTGTGGCCAGGTGCGAAGCCTCGTCGAGCAGGGTCTGCGACAGGTTGAAGATGTTGCCGGCCGATTCCCGGACCTTGAACAGCTCCGGGGAGGTTTCGAGGATTTCATCCACCGAGCCCGAGACAAACTCGAACAGCTCGCTGATTTCGCTCAGGCGTGCCCGCGCATCGCGGTCCTGGACCTGGGATATCTTCAGGGCCGGGTCACCTTGCAACATGCCATTGAGCACCTGGCCAAAACGCGCGGCGTCGCGACCGAAGGTGTCGGCGGCCTGGCTGGCGTTTTCGTCCCCTGCCAACACGGTATTCACCGCGCCGAGAATCCGCTCGGCCAGCAGCGACTGGCGCTGGGCCATGGCCACCTGGGCGGCCGGCGCGCCGCGCTGCAACAGGATCTCGACGACTTTTTCGTACTCGACCTGCAACTGCGGCACGGTTTCGGCCAAGGTCGCCGCCACCTGATGCAGCGACAGCACAGTCTGTTCACTGGAGAGAATGGCATCGGTGTTCTTGAGCAGACGCTCCCAGTCCAGCTGCACGGCGCGCATCTGCGGGCGCAGGGTGGCGGGTGCAGGTGGCAGGCCGGTCACCGGGTCGCCCTGCTTCAGGTAGCCCCAGCGCTGGGCGAAATCATTGCGCGCATCGCTCAACAGCTTGAACGCCGCCGCCTTGCCGGCAGCGGCTTCGGTGGCGTTCTTGGCGATGCGCTGGGACAGCACCCGCAATTCACCGGCATGGCCGATGTACTGCTTGTCGTAGGTGGATTGGGTATTGAGGTAAGCGAAGTTGGCGAACAGCAGCATGATGAAGACGATCAGCGCGACGAACAGCACGATGATCTGCGAACGACTGCGCGACGCTTCCAGTGGCTTGCCTGTTTTTGCTTTGATCATCGGTTCTCGCCTGTACTGCCCAATCCAACTTACAGCTATTAACTGTAAGCAAGCCTTTGTCGTGCAGCCTGCTCAACCAGTGCTGCTCTGTGGGAGCAAGGCTTGCCCGCGATGAGAACGACACAGTTTTCTCGCCAACCGAGACACTGCCATCGCGAGCAAGCTTTGCTCCCACCGGCTCGCTCCCACAAGGGGCCTGCGCTGCATCTCGTTAAATCGCCACATCCATGAACCCTGGCGAGCGCGCCAGGGCAAACGGGCTGAACACTTGCCACTCGCGCTCGCCGCAAAACCGCCCCCTGACGAAAACCGATTCGGGGCCATCGAGATCATCCACCAGCGTCGGTTCCAGACTGTCCTGGGCGAAATGCTGCAGCCCGAGAACTTCGTCCACCAGCAATCCGGCGAACACTTCGTCGTGATCCACCACCAGTACCCGACGCTGCTTACGCACCGGCGACAGCTCATGACCGAAGAAACCGCACAGGTCCATCAACGGCAACAATCGCCCGCGCAGGTTAGCCACCCCACGGACCCACGGCTTGACCCCGGGCAAATGTGTGTGACGTGGTTCGTGCAGCACTTCGCTGACTTCGCCCATCGGCGCCACGTACCAATGCTCGCCCAAACGAAAGCCGATGCCGCTCCAACCGGCACGGTGGGTCGGCTGGGAGGGCAGGTCCGCCCCCAGCAACCGGCAACGCCGATCGATCTGCAGCAGCAGTTCGAATGCAGTCAGCGATTGGCTCATGGCTGCGCTGTCAACCCGCCAGCACTTTGTTCAGGGTCGCGATCAGGGTTTCTTCGTCCACCGGCTTGGTCAGGTAGTCCTTCGCGCCTTGGCGCGTACCCCAGACCTTGTCGGTGTCCTGGTCCTTGGTGGTGATGATGATCACCGGGATGTGGCCGGTGTCCGGATCCTTGGTCAACTGACGCGTGGCCTGGAAACCGTTGAGGCCGGGCATGACGATGTCCATCAGCACCGCATCGGGTTTTTCCTGGCGGGCCAGGGCCACGCCATCAGCGCCGTTCTCGGCCTTCAGGACCTGATGGCCGTGCTTTTCCAGCATGCCGGTCAGTTTGTACATTTCAGTCGGCGAATCATCGACGATCAGAATTCGTGCCATGGTGTTCCCCATTTTCTTGTCGACCCCAGGCCCGATGGCCGAGTGTCATTAATGTGCCTGGTGCGGCTGGACAGCGGCAAAGCCCGGAACATGGGCCTGTATCGCGCCCAGCAGTTCTTCCTTGCTGAACGGCTTGGTCAAAAACTGATCGGAACCGACGATGCGCCCCTTGGCCTTGTCGAACAACCCGTCCCGGGACGACAGCATGATCACCGGCGTGGCCTTGAACGCGCTGTTGTTCTTGATCAGGGCACAGGTCTGGTAGCCATCGAGGCGCGGCATCATGATGTCGACAAAAATGATGCCCGGATGATGGTCGGCGATCTTGGCCAGGGCATCGAAGCCGTCGATGGCCGTGATCACCTCGCAGCCCACGTTGCGCAGCAAGGTTTCGGCGGTGCGGCGGATGGTCTTCGAGTCGTCGATGACCATGACCTTCAAGGCGCTGGGTTGCTGCGTGAGATGCTCTGCCATTGCCACTGCGAACCGATTTTTAACGCGTAAGTGTGATCGACAGCGCAAACCCTTGATGTTCAAGGCCCGCACGTCACATGGCAGCCTTTTTAGCACAGTCTCCATCGCCGATCTATCGGCCGCTCGGCGCGGTGGTTTTTCCTTGACCGCCAATCTTCCGGGCGCCACTCTGACGCCACTTTTTCACGCCATATGTGCCCAATCAAATTTCGAGGAACCAAGCCATGAGCGTACGCGTCGGCATTGTCATGGACCCTATCGCCAGCATTTCCTATAAAAAGGATAGCTCGCTGGCCATGCTGCTGGCCGCTCAAAAGCGCGGCTGGGAACTGTTCTACATGGAGCAGCGCGACCTCTACCAGGCCGAAGGCCAGGCGCGGGCGCGGATGAAACCGCTGAAAGTCTTCGCCAACCCGCAAAAGTGGTTCGAACTGGGCGACGAAAGCGACGCACTGCTGAGTGACCTGGACGTGATCCTGATGCGCAAGGATCCGCCGTTCGACATGGAGTTCGTGTATTCCACCTACCTGCTGGAACAGGCTGAAAACGCCGGCGTGCTGGTGGTCAACAAGCCCCAGAGCCTGCGCGACTGCAACGAAAAGCTGTTCGCCACGCTGTTCCCGCAATGCACGCCGCCGACCATCGTCAGCCGGCGCCCGGACGTATTGCGCGAATTTGCCGACCATCACGGCGACGTGATCCTCAAGCCCCTGGACGGCATGGGCGGTTCCTCGATCTTCCGGCACACCGCCGGCCACCCGAACCTGTCGGTGATCCTGGAAACCCTGACCTTGCACGGCAAGCAGCAGATCATGATCCAGGGCTACCTGCCGGCCATCGTCGATGGTGACAAACGCATCCTGATGATCGACGGCGAGCCGGTGGACTATTGCCTGGCGCGTATTCCGGCAGCCGGCGAAACCCGCGGCAACCTGGCGGCCGGCGGGCGTGGCGAAGCCCGTCCGTTGACCGAGAAGGATCGCTGGATCGCCGCCCAGGTCGGCCCGACCCTGCGCGAGAAAGGCCTGCTGTTCGTGGGCCTGGACGTGATCGGCGAGCACCTGACGGAAATCAACGTCACCAGCCCGACGTGCATTCGCGAGATCGACAACGCCTTTGGCACGGACATCGGCGGCATGCTGATGGATGCCATCGATCAGAAGCTCAAGGCTCGTTGATCCAGATCTGCTGAAGGAAACCCACATTGCGTTATCATGCCCGGCCTGAAAAAAACGCGATGTTGGTTTCCTTGTCATGACACTTCCGTCCGATCTGCCCCTAGAGCTCGCCCATCGTGGCGTGCGCCCGGCTGATCGCCTCGGTTTTACCCTGTTCCTGGCGGCGCTGATCCACCTGGCCCTGCTGCTGGGCGTCGGGTTTGCCACGGTCGAGCCCAAGCAGATCAGCCAGACCCTGGAAATCACCCTGGCCACCTTCAAGAGCGAGACCAAGCCCAAGAAGGCCGATTTCCTCGCCCAGGAAAACCAGCAAGGCAGCGGCACCCTGGAAAAAAAGGCGATTCCCAAGACCACCGAGATCGCGCCGTTCCAGGACACCACGGTGCAGAAAGTCACCCCACCGCCAGCGGCCAAGCCCGAAGTGCAGGAGACCGCGCCCAAGGCCGCCGTGACCACCGTGGCACCAAAGCCGAAAAAAGCCCCGGCCAAGGAAGAGGTCAAGCCTGATCCCAAGCCCCAGGCCCCGGCACCGACTTTCGACAGCTCCCAGCTGTCCAGCGACATCGCCAGCCTGGAAGCCGAACTGGCCCAGGAGCAACAGCTGTACGCCAAGCGCCCGCGCATCCACCGCCTGAGCGCCGCCTCGACCATGCGCGACAAGGGCGCCTGGTACAAGGACGAATGGCGCAAGAAGGTCGAGCGCATCGGCAACCTCAACTACCCTGACGAAGCCCGGCGCAAACAGATCTACGGCAACCTGCGGCTAATGGTCTCGATCAATCGTGACGGCTCGTTGTACGAAGTGCTGGTGCTCGAATCCTCCGGCCAGCCACTGCTGGACCAGGCCGCCCAGCGAATCGTGCGCCTGGCCGCGCCGTTCGCACCGTTTACCGGCGATCTGTCGGACATCGACCGGCTGGAAATCATCCGCACCTGGAAATTCGCCCGGGGCGATCGCCTTTCCAGTAACTGACCCACCGCCAATCCCCTTGTGGGAGCGGGCTTGGTGGGAGCAAGGCTTGCCCGCGATGAAAACGCCGCGGTCTCTTGAGGACCGCAGCGCCTGGATCGCGAGCACCACACAGCCCACATTTGATCGGTGTCGCCTTCCAGATCGAGGCATTTCCTGCACATCCCCAGCTTGTCAGTTCGGCCCTGCGCCGCCACACTAGCGCCTATGAAAAACGTCAGCCCCACCTACCTCAAGCATCACTTCCTGATCGCCATGCCGCACATGGCCGATCCGAACTTTGCCCATACCTTGACGTACATCGTCGAGCACACGGCCAATGGGGCCATGGGGCTGGTGATCAATCGCCCGCAGGAACTGAACCTGGCGGACATTCTTGAGCAGTTGCGCCCCGACGTTGAACCGCCGCTCTTGTGCCAGCACGTGCCAATTTTCATCGGCGGCCCGGTGCAGACCGACCGCGGCTTCGTACTCCACCCGTCGGGTCCCAAATACCAGGCCACCGTGGATCTGGACGGTGTGTCACTGTCCACCTCCCAGGACGTGCTGTTCGCCATCGCCGACGGCGTCGGCCCGGAAAAAAGCCTGATCGCCCTCGGCTATGCCGGCTGGGAACCTGGGCAACTGGAAGCCGAACTGGCCGATAACGCCTGGCTGACCTGCCCGTTCGACGCCGACATCCTGTTCAACACCAGCAGCGAACTGCGCCTGGAAGCGGCGGCCAGCCGGTTGGGGGTCAACCTCAGCCTGCTCACCAGCCAGGCAGGACACGCCTGATGGCCCTGCGCTTGTTGCTGGGCTTCGATTACGGCACCAAACAGATCGGCGTGGCAGTCGGCCAGGTCATCACCGGCCAGGCCCGCGAGTTGTGTACATTGAAGGCGCAGAACGGTGTTCCAGACTGGAACCAGGTCGAAGCGCTGATCAAGGAATGGAAACCCGATGCCGTGGTGGTCGGCCTGCCGCTGAACATGGACGGCACGCCCAGCGATATGTGCCTGCGCGCCGAAAAGTTCGCCCGCCGGCTCAATGGCCGCTTCAACCTGCCCTTCTATACCCATGACGAGCGCCTGACCACTTTCGAGGCCAAGGGCGAGCGCCTGGTGCGCGGTGGGCAGAAAGGCAGTTACCGCGACAACCCGGTGGACGCCATCGCCGCCGCCCTGCTGCTGCAAGGCTGGCTCGACGCGAACGCCGCCCTGTTCGAAACCTGATTTTTTACAAAGCGCCGCCAAGGCGCTTTCTTTTAGCGACAAACCGCGCCACCCACCACCGGCCCGGGAACCTGAAGGAGCCAGCATGAGCCTGCCCAATCCTGCCGAACTGATCAGCCAGATGGCGATTCGTCTCACGGCGCACCTGGAACAACGCGGCATCAGCGAACCGCGCTATATCGGCATTCGAACCGGTGGCGTCTGGGTCGCCCAGGCCTTGCTCGATGAACTGGGCAGCCAAGCGCCCCTGGGCACCCTGGATGTGTCGTTCTACCGCGACGACTTCAGCCAGAACGGCCTGCACCCACAAGTGCGCCCCTCGGCCCTGCCGTTCGAGATCGAAGGCCAGCACCTGGTCTTGATCGATGATGTACTGATGAGCGGCCGGACCATCCGCGCCGCCATGAACGAACTGTTCGACTACGGCCGCCCGGCCAGCGTGACGCTGGTGTGCCTGCTGGACCTGGACGCCGCCGAGCTGCCGATCCGGCCGAACGTGGTCGGTGCGACGCTGACGCTGGCCGCCCACGAGCGGGTCAAGCTCTCCGGCCCGTCGCCGCTGCAACTCGAACTGCAAGACCTTGCCCTTTAACTGCCCTTGTAAGAGTCCATCGCGATGACGCCTCTCGAAACCAAGCGCCCGCTGCAGCTCAACGATCAGGGCCAGCTGCGGCACTTCCTGTCCCTCGACGGCCTGCGCCGCGAGCTGCTGACGGAAATCCTCGACACTGCCGACTCATTCCTCGAAGTCGGTGCCCGGGCAGTGAAGAAAGTCCCGTTGCTGCGCGGCAAGACCGTGTGCAACGTGTTCTTCGAAAACTCCACCCGCACCCGCACCACCTTCGAACTGGCGGCCCAACGGCTGTCGGCGGACGTGATTACCCTGAACGTGTCCACGTCCTCGGCGAGCAAGGGCGAAACCCTGCTCGACACCCTGCGCAACCTTGAAGCCATGGCTGCCGACATGTTCGTCGTGCGCCACGGCGATTCCGGCGCGGCGCACTTCATTGCCGAACACGTGTGCCCGCAAGTGGCGATCATCAATGGCGGCGACGGCCGTCATGCCCACCCGACCCAGGGCATGCTGGACATGCTGACCATCCGTCGGCACAAGGGCAGTTTCGAGAACCTGTCGGTGGCCATCGTCGGCGACATCCTGCACTCGCGAGTGGCCCGCTCGAACATGCTGGCCCTCAAGACCCTCGGCTGCCCGGACATCCGCGTGATCGCGCCGAAAACCCTGCTGCCCATCGGCGTCGAGCAGTACGGCGTGAAGGTCTACACCGACATGACCGAAGGCCTCAAGGATGTGGACGTGGTGATCATGCTGCGCCTGCAACGTGAGCGCATGACCGGCGGCCTGCTGCCTAGCGAAGGCGAGTTCTACCGCCTGTTCGGCCTGACCACCGCCCGCCTGGCCGGGGCCAAGCCGGATGCCATCGTCATGCACCCGGGGCCGATCAACCGCGGCGTGGAGATCGAGTCGGCGGTGGCCGACGGGCCGCACTCGGTGATTCTCAACCAGGTGACCTACGGCATCGCCATCCGCATGGCCGTGCTGTCCATGGCCATGAGCGGGCAAACGGCCCAGCGCCAATTCGACCAGGAGAACGCCCAGTGAAGCTCAGCATTCTCGGCGCACGCGTGATCGATCCAGCCAGCGGCCTGGATCAAGTGACTGATATCCATATCGATGCCTGCAAGATCGTCGCCCTGGGCGCCGCGCCGGCCGGTTTCGTCGCGGTCGAGACCGTCGACGCCCAAGGCCTGGTGGCCGCCCCCGGCCTTGTGGACCTGAACGTCGCCCTGCGCGAACCGGGCTACAGCCGCAAAGGCAGCATCGTCAGCGAAACCCGTGCCGCTGCCGCCGGTGGCGTGACCAGCCTGTGCTGCCCGCCGCAGACCAAACCGGTGCTGGACACCTCGGCCGTAGCCGAACTGATCCTCGACCGCGCCCGCGAGGCCGGCAACACCAAGGTCTTCCCGATTGGCGCACTGAGCAAGGGCCTGGACGGCGAGCAACTGGCCGAGCTCATCGCCCTGCGCGACGCCGGTTGCGTGGCGTTTGGCAACGGCCTGAACAGTTTCCGCAATACCCGTACCCTGTGCCGCGCCCTGGAATACGCGGCGACCTTCGGCCTGACGGTGATCTTCAACTCCCAGGACCACGACCTGGCCGAAGGCGGCCTGGCCCACGAGGGCCCGACCGCCAGCTTCCTCGGCCTGCCGGGCATTCCGGAAACCGCCGAGACCGTAGCCTTGGCCCGGGATCTGCTGTTGGTGGAACAAAGCGGCGTGCGCGCCCACTTCAGCCAGTTGACCAGTGCTCGCGGCGCGGCGCTGATCGCCCAGGCCCAGGCCCGTGGCCTGCCGGTGACCGCCGATGTGGCGCTGTACCAATTGATCCTGACCGACGAAGCGCTGATCGACTTCAACAGCGTCTACCACGTCCAGCCGCCGCTGCGCACCCGCGCCGACCGCGAGGGCTTGCGCGAGGCGGTGAAATCCGGGGTGATCTCGGCCATTTCCAGCCACCACCAGCCCCATGAGCGCGATGCCAAGCTGGCACCATTCGGCGCCACCGAGCCGGGTATCAGCAGCGTCGAACTGCTGCTGCCGCTGGCCCTGACACTGGTGGAAGACGGCTTGCTCGACCTGCCGACCTTGCTCGCACGCCTGAGCGCCGGCCCGGCCCAGGCGCTGCAATTGCCGGCAGGGAAACTGGCGGTTGGCGCGGCGGCGGACCTGGTGCTGTTCGACCCAGCCGCGTCCACCGTGGCCGGCGAAGCCTGGCGTTCCAAGGGTGACAACTGTCCGTTCCTGGGCCACAGCTTACCGGGTGTGGTGCGCTACACCTTGATGGATGGGCGGATCACCCACCAGGCCTGATACCGCGTCGCTCCTATCGCGAGCAGGCTCGCTCCCACATTGGATTTGAGGTGTTCACACATAATGTGTGCACTGAAGATCCCTGTGGGAGCGAGCCTGCTCGCGATGCAAGCGACTCGGTCTTACTGGAAAGCCCCCCGCTTCTGCGCATTCCGAATCGAAACCTGATCATTCAGGGTCCAGAAGTCATACAGCACCCCCAGGAAAAACACCCCACCCGTCAGCAGGTAGATAATCCCGCTGAGCCACTTGCCCTGATACATCCGGTGTACGCCAAGCACCCCGAGAAACGTCAGCAGGATCCACGCCACGCTGTATTCGATAGGCCCTGGGGTGAAACGCAGGTCCGCTTCGCGATCCATGGCCGGGATCAGGAACAGGTCGATCAACCAACCAATGCCCAGCAGGCCGAAGGTGAAGAACCAGATCGTGCCCGTGACCGGCTTGCCGTAATAGAAACGGTGGGCCCCGGTGAAACCGAAAATCCACAGCAGATACCCGATGACTTTGCTGTGGGTATCGCGGATCGCATCCTGCTGATAGCTGTTCATGAATGGCCTCTTTTGCCTCGATAGATAAATTTTTTCGGATTTTTTGTGACTTTTTTGTGTCTCGCCGACAAGCGGTCCTGAGCAACTTTGAACCAAGGAAACCCCCGTGGTGTCGGGGTTCTGTCGGACAATCGGGTCAATTTGTCACAATCATGCGGGGTTGGCGCCAAGTTTCGAATCGACAAACGGCCTCGGAACAGCGAAAAAAGCTGTTATAAAGTTGCGCGCTAACCTTTAAGAGCCCTGCCTAATGCGTCCATTTTTCAAGACATGGCTAACCATTTGCCTATTATTGCCACTGGCCGCCCACGCCACCAATCGTGAGCAACGTCTTCCCAACGTCAACGGCTACACCCCGAAATCCCATGTTTCTGCTTCCTTGAGCAAGAACAAGCCAAGCGCCCAGCGCTTGAGCACGGCGAACAGCAAACTGGTTCCGCCGATGGCGACCAAAGCAAGCAGCAACGTGCTGAGTCGCGCCGTGAATGTACTCGGCACACCTTATCGTTGGGGCGGCAGTAGCCCAAGTAAAGGCTTCGATTGCAGCGGCTTGGTGAAATACGCCTTCAACGACGCCACCTTCGACCTGCCACGCACCTCCAATGCGATGGCTGCCGGTCATGGCGAGAAAGTCGAACGCAAGGATCTCAAGCCCGGCGACCTGATTTTCTTCAAGCTCAAGAGCCGCCGAGTCAATCACGTGGCCATCTACCTGGGCAACGACCGTTTCATCCACGCTCCGCGCCGTGGCAAGTCGGTGACTATCGACACGCTGAACAAGCCGTACTGGGACACCCATTACGTGGTGGCCAAGCGGGTTCTGCCGAAGGAGCCGGGGGCGATGCGCGTGGTTCAGCGCTGATCTGAAGCCTACATGGCTCTTTTGTGGCGAGGGAGCTTGCTCCCGCTGGGCCGCGAAGCGGACCCAAAATGATGAGGCCACAGAGATCATTGGTCAGTTTGGGGCGGCTGCGCCACCCAGCGGGAGCAAGCTCCCTCGCCACAGGGCTACACCACCTCCCCCGCTAGAAATTATCCGGCGAACGCGCCCGTTCCCGCGCATGTTCGCGGCTGATCAAGCCTTTGTTCACCAAATCCTTCAAACACATATCCAGCGTCTGCATCCCCAGTGAACCACCGGTCTGGATGGCCGAGTACATCTGCGCCACCTTGTCCTCGCGGATCAGGTTCCGGATGGCCGAGGTGCCCAGCATGATTTCATGCGCCGCGATCCGGCCGCCGCCGATCTTCTTGACCAGCGTCTGGGAAATCACCGCCTGCAACGATTCCGACAACATCGAGCGAACCATGGACTTCTCGTCACCGGGGAACACGTCCACCACTCGGTCAATGGTCTTGGCCGCCGATGTGGTGTGCAGTGTGCCGAACACCAGATGCCCGGTTTCCGCGGCGGTCAGCGCCAGGCGGATGGTCTCCAGGTCACGCATCTCCCCTACCAGGATCACGTCCGGATCCTCCCGCAGGGCCGATCGCAGGGCCGTGGAGAACCCCTGAGTGTCGCGGTGAACCTCGCGCTGGTTGATCAGGCACTTGCGCGGTTCGTGAACGAACTCGATAGGGTCTTCAATGGTGAGGATGTGATGATGCTTGTGGCTGTTCAAATGGTCGATCATGGCCGCCAGGGTGGTGGACTTGCCCGAACCGGTCGGCCCGGTCACCAACACCAGCCCGCGCGGCGCCTCGGTCACTTTGCGAAACACCTCGCCCATCCCCAGGTCTTCCATGGTCAGGACTTTCGACGGAATGGTCCGGAATACCGCCCCCGCGCCGCGATTCTGGTTGAAGGCGTTGACCCGGAACCGCGCCACACCCGGCACGTCGAAGGAAAAGTCGGTCTCCAGAAACTTTTCGTAATCTACTCGTTGCCGGTCGTTCATGATGTCGTAGATCAGCTCATGGACCTGCTTGTGGTCCAGCGCCGGCAGGTTGATGCGCCGCACATCGCCATCGACGCGGATCATCGGCGGCAACCCGGCGGACAGGTGCAGGTCCGACGCCCCCTGTTTGGCGCTGAACGCCAGCAGTTCAGTGATATCCATAGCGCTCCTCAATTCCAGTAGAATGCCGCGAACCTCAGACCCGCTGGCGCTTCTTTATGTCCACGATAGCAGACAACATCGCTCAGGTTAGATCGCGTATCCGCGCTGCGGAGCAGGCCGCCCAACGTGCCGAACACAGTGTCCAGCTGCTGGCCGTAAGCAAGACCAAGCCCGCCCAGGCCCTGCGCGAAGCTTATGCCGCCGGCCTGCGGGACTTCGGCGAGAATTATCTGCAAGAGGCCCTGGGCAAACAGGTCGAACTGACCGACCTGCCCTTGATCTGGCACTTCATCGGCCCCATTCAATCGAACAAGACGCGTGCTATCGCCGAACACTTCGACTGGGTGCATTCCGTGGATCGCTTGAAAATTGCACAGCGCCTGTCCGAGCAACGCCCGGCCGAGTTGCCGCCGCTGAACATCTGCATCCAGGTCAATGTCAGCGGTGAAGCCAGCAAGTCCGGCTGCACCCCGGCAGACCTGCCCGCCCTGGCCAGCGCCATCAGCGCCTTGCCGCGCTTGAAGCTGCGTGGGCTGATGGCGATTCCCGAGCCCACCGAAGAGCGCGCCGCCCAGGACGCAGCCTTCGCCGCCGTTCAAAACTTGCAAACCAGCCTGGAGCTGCCGCTGGACACCCTTTCCATGGGCATGAGCCACGACCTTGAGTCGGCCATCGCCCAGGGCGCCACCTGGGTGCGCATCGGAACCGCCCTGTTCGGCGCCCGCGACTACGGTCAATCCTGAACCATGGCCGACTCATCTCTTTATAAGGACCTGTCATGAGCAACACGCGTATTGCCTTCATCGGCGCCGGCAACATGGCCGCCAGCCTGATCGGCGGCCTGCGGGCCAAGGGCCTGGACGCTTCCCTGATCCGCGCCAGCGATCCGGGTGAAGAGACCCGCAACCGAGTGAGCACCGAACACGGCATCGAAACCTTCGCCGACAACGCCCAGGCCGTCGACGGTGCGGACGTCGTCGTGCTGGCGGTCAAGCCACAGGCGATGAAAACCGTGTGCGAGGCCCTGCGCCCCAGCCTCAAGCCCCAGCAACTGGTGGTGTCGATTGCCGCTGGCATCACCTGCGCCAGTATGAACAACTGGCTCGGCGAACAGCCGATCGTACGCTGCATGCCCAACACCCCGGCGCTGCTGCGCCAGGGCGTCAGCGGCCTGTTCGCCACGGCCCAGGTGTCCACCGCACAACGGCAACAGGCCGAGGAGCTGCTGTCAGCCGTCGGCCTGGCGCTGTGGCTGGACACCGAACAGCAACTGGACGCCGTCACCGCCGTCTCCGGCTCGGGCCCGGCGTACTTCTTCCTGCTGATCGAAGCCATGACCGCCGCCGGCGAGAAACTCGGCCTGCCCCGGGATATCGCCGCGCAGCTGACCTTGCAGACCGCATTGGGGGCCGCGCACATGGCCGTGTCCAGCGACGTCGATGCGGCCGAGCTGCGCCGCCGCGTGACCTCGCCGGCCGGCACCACCGAAGCGGCCATCAAATCATTCCAGGCCGGGGGCTTCGAAGCCCTGGTGGAAAAAGCACTCGGCGCCGCCGCGCACCGCTCGGCCGAGATGGCCGAACAACTGGGCCAATAAGGAGCCATTCATGATTGGATTGAACACCGCAGCGGTCTATGTGCTGCAAACCCTCGGCAGCCTGTATCTGCTGATCGTGCTGATGCGTTTCGTACTGCAACTGGTGCGCGCCAACTTCTACAACCCGCTGTGCCAGTTCGTCGTCAAGGCTACCCAGCCGCTGCTCAAGCCTTTGCGCCGAATCATCCCCAGCCTGTTCGGCCTGGACATGTCGTCGCTGGTGCTGGCGATCCTCGTGCAACTGGCGCTGATGGCCCTGACCCTGCTGCTGACCTACGGCACCACCGGCAACCCGCTGCAACTGCTGATCTGGTCGATCATTGGCGTGACCGCGCTGTTCCTGAAGATCTTCTTCTTCGCCATGATCATCAGCGTGATCCTGTCGTGGGTCGCTCCGGGCAGCCACAATCCGGGCGCCGAGCTGGTCAACCAGATCTGCGAGCCGGCCCTGGCGCCGTTCCGTCGTATCGTGCCGAACCTTGGCGGCCTGGATATTTCGCCGATCCTGGCGTTCATGGTGCTCAAGCTGATCGACATGCTGGTGATCAACAACCTGGCAGCGATGACCATGATGCCGGAAATCCTGCGCCTGCTGATCTGACCCGGTGAGCTACTTTCGCTGGGACGGCGACGATCTGATCCTGGAATGTCACCTGCAACCGGCAGCCCGCAGCGATGACTTCGCCGGGCTGCACGGTGACCGCCTGAAGATCCGCCTCACCGCCCCGCCGGTCGAGGGCAAGGCCAATGCCTACCTGATGGCATTCCTGGCCAAGGCGTTTGGCGTATCCAAGAGCCAGGTCAGCCTGATCAGCGGCGAATTGAACCGACAGAAACGGGTGCGGATTCATTCGCCGAAGAAGCTGCCGGAGCTGCCGGAGCTGCCAGGCCTGACACGGGCCTGATCGGTTAGCGCCGATCTTGTGGCGAGGGGACTTATCCCCGCTGGGCTATCCGTCGCCTCGGCGTGTCTGGCGGATCGCATTAGCTGTGTTGGGGCTGCTACGCAGCCCAACGGGGATAAATCCCCTCGCCACAGTTAAATCGCCCAGCCGCGCCTTTGCTTGCCGCCTGCCACAGCGGTCTTTAGACTTACGCCTCATTTCAACGCGAGCAGGGTCGATGCCAACTGCCTTTCCCCCCGATTCCGTTGGTCTGGTGACGCCGCAAATGGCGCATTTCAGCGAGCCCCTGGCCCTGGCCTGCGGCCGTTCGTTGCCGGCCTATGACCTGATCTACGAAACCTACGGCACCCTCAATGCCACGGCGAGCAATGCCGTGCTGATTTGCCACGCCTTGTCGGGGCATCACCACGCCGCCGGCTACCACAGCGTCGACGACCGCAAACCCGGCTGGTGGGACAGTTGCATCGGCCCGGGCAAGCCCATCGACACCAGCAAGTTCTTCGTAGTCAGCCTGAACAACCTCGGCGGCTGCAACGGCTCCACCGGCCCCAGCAGCCTCAACCCGGACACCGGCAAGCCCTTCGGCGCCGATTTTCCAGTGCTGACGGTGGAAGACTGGGTCCACAGCCAGGCGCGCCTGGCCGATCGCCTCGGCATCGCCCAGTGGGCAGCCGTGATCGGCGGCAGCCTGGGGGGCATGCAGGCCTTGCAGTGGACCATCACCTACCCGGACCGCGTGCGCCATTGCCTGGCAATCGCCTCGGCACCCAAGCTGTCGGCGCAGAACATCGCCTTCAACGAAGTGGCGCGCCAGGCGATCCTCACCGACCCTGAATTCCACGGCGGCTCGTTCCAGGAACACGGCGTGATCCCCAAGCGCGGGTTGATGCTGGCGCGGATGGTCGGGCACATCACCTACCTGTCCGACGACTCCATGGGCGAAAAATTCGGCCGTGGCCTCAAGAGCGAAAAGCTCAACTACGACTTCCACAGCGTCGAGTTCCAGGTCGAGAGCTACCTGCGCTATCAGGGTGAAGAGTTCTCCGGGCGCTTCGACGCCAACACCTACCTGTTGATGACCAAGGCACTGGACTACTTCGATCCGGCAGCGAACTTCGACGATAACCTGGCAAAAACCTTCGCCAATGCCACCGCCAAGTTCTGCGTGATGTCGTTCACCACTGACTGGCGCTTCTCCCCGGCGCGCTCCCGGGAGCTGGTGGACGCGCTGATGGCCGCGCGCAAGGACGTCTGCTACCTGGAAATCGACGCGCCCCAGGGCCACGACGCCTTTTTGATCCCGATCCCGCGCTACCTGCAGGCGTTCGGCAACTACATGAACCGTATAACGCTGTGAGGACGCCATGAGAGCCGATCTGGAAATCATCCAGGAATGGATCCCCGCCGGCAGCCGCGTGCTTGACCTGGGCTGCGGCAACGGCGAACTGCTGACCTGGCTGCGGGACAACAAGCAAGTCAGCGGCTACGGCCTGGAAAACGACCCGGACAACATCGCCGAGTGCGTCGCCAAGGGCATCAACGTCATCGAGCAGGACCTGGACAAGGGCCTGGGCAACTTCGCCAGCAACAGCTTCGACATCGTGGTCATGACCCAGGCCCTGCAAGCAGTGCACTACCCGGACAAGATCCTCGACGAAATGCTGCGGGTCGGGCGCCAGTGCATCATCACCTTCCCCAACTTCGGCCACTGGCGTTGCCGCTGGTACCTGGCGAGCAAGGGTCGCATGCCGGTCTCGGAGTTCCTGCCCTACACCTGGTACAACACGCCGAACATCCACTTCTGCACTTTCGCCGACTTCGAGGCGCTGTGCCGCGAACGCGAAGCCAAGGTCATCGATCGCCTGGCCGTGGACCAGCAGCACCGCCACGGGTGGGCCAGCAAGCTATGGCCTAATCTGTTAGGTGAGATAGGCATCTATAGGGTCAGTAGTCCGGGCCTTACCGATTACCAGGTCGCGGTGTGAGCCCCGGCCTCACCAGGAGCACGACATGAAACGTCTAGGGTTGTTTCTCATCACCGCTTGCCTGAGCGTTGGCGCCATGGCCGCCGACGTTATCAAAGGCGAGCGCAAGGAAGTGTTCGGTGATATCACCGTGCACTACAACACCTTCAACTCCACCTTCCTGACGCCGGAGATCGCCAAGAATGCCGAGCTGATCCGCAGCAAGCAACAGGGCGTGATCAACGTCTCGGTGCTCAAGGATGGCAAGCCCTTGATGGCCCAGGTCAGTGGCAAGGTGAAAGACCTCACCAGCCAGAGCATCCCGCTGCAATTCAAGCAGGTGACCGAACAAGGCGCGATCTACTACATCGCCCAGTACCCGGTGCCCCAGCAGGAAACCCGCACCTTCGAGATCAAGGTGCAAACCGGCGACAAGATCAACACCATCAACTTCAACCAGGAACTGTTCCCGGGCCAATGATCAACTTCACCCAACTCGTACTGGCCAGCCACAACGCCGGCAAACTCAAGGAACTGCAGGCCATGCTCGGCGGCTCGGTGCAGTTGCGCTCGATTGGCGAGTTCAGCCAGGTGGAACCGGAAGAGACCGGTCTGTCGTTCGTCGAGAACGCCATCCTCAAGGCCCGCAATGCCGCCCGCATCTCGGGCCTGCCGGCGCTGGCCGACGATTCCGGGCTGGCAGTGGACTTCCTCGGCGGCGCGCCGGGCATTTATTCGGCCCGTTACGCGGACGGCAAAGGGGACGCGGCGAACAACGCCAAGCTGCTCGAAGCCCTCAAGGACGTGCCCGAAGCCGAGCGCGGCGCGCAGTTCGTGTGCGTGCTGGCCCTGGTGCGCCATGCCGATGACCCGTTGCCGATCCTCTGCGAAGGCTTGTGGCACGGGCGCATTCTCACCGAAGCCAGCGGCGAGCACGGTTTTGGCTATGACCCGTTGTTCTGGGTGCCGGAGCGTAATTGCTCCAGCGCCGAGCTGGGGCCGGTGGAAAAGAACCAACTGAGCCACCGCGCCCGCGCCATGGCCCTGCTGCGTCAACGCCTGGGCCTGCGATGATCGATGATGCTCCGGCACCGCTGATTCACGGCGGTGCACAAACGCCTCGGGCGCCGCTGCCGGTGCTGCCGCCCCTGGCGTTGTACGTGCACATCCCGTGGTGCGTGCGCAAATGTCCGTATTGCGACTTCAACTCCCACACCGCCAGCCCGCAATTGCCGGAAGAAGAGTACGTCGACGCCCTGCTGGCCGACCTCGACCAGGATCTGCATGCGGTCTATGGTCGACCGTTGAGCTCGATCTTTTTCGGTGGCGGCACCCCGAGCCTGTTCAGTGCCCAGGCCCTGGGCCGGTTGCTCAAGGGCGTCGAAGCACGCATTCCCTTCGCCCAGGACATTGAAATCACCCTGGAAGCCAATCCCGGCACCTTCGAGCAGGAAAAATTCGTCGCTTACCGGGCCTTGGGCATCAATCGCCTGTCCATCGGCATCCAGAGCTTCCAGCAGGCCAAGCTCGAGGCCTTGGGCCGGATCCACAACGGTGACGAGGCGGTGCGCGCCGCCGGCATGGCTCGCCAGGCCGGTTTCGACAACTTCAACCTCGACCTGATGCACGGCTTGCCCGACCAATCCCTCGACGACGCCTTGAGCGACCTGCGCCAGGCCATCGCCTTGAAGCCGACTCACCTGTCCTGGTACCAGTTGACGCTGGAGCCGAACACGGTGTTCTGGAACCAGCCGCCAACATTGCCCGAAGACGACACGTTGTGGGACATCCAGGAAGCCGGACAAGCCCTGCTGGCCGAGCACGGCTACGCCCAGTACGAAGTCTCGGCCTACGCCCAACCCGGTCGGGCGGCGCGGCATAACCTCAATTACTGGAGCTTCGGCGACTTCATTGGCATCGGCGCCGGCGCCCATGGCAAGCTCAGCCATCCGGACGGGCGCATCGTACGCACCTGGAAGACGCGCCTGCCCAAGGATTACCTCAACCCGGCCAAACGCTTCCTGGCGGGCGAGAAAACCCTGGCCAACGAAGAGCTGCCATTCGAGTTCCTGATGAACGCCCTGCGCCTGACCGCAGGCGTGGAATCGCGGCTGTACCCGGAGCGCACCGGGCTGTCCCTGCAAAGCCTGGCCGAAGGCCGGCGCGAGGCCGAACAAAGCGGGTTGTTGCAGGTCGAACCGGAACGTCTGGCGGCCACCGAGCGCGGACAGCTGTTTCTCAATGACTTGCTGCAGAAATTTCTGAGCTGATCAACACAAGGAAATCGAATGGATCTGGTACTCGACCTGCTGGCCACCGTGTCCCGCTGGAGCCGCAGCAACCTGTCGGAAATCTCCCTGGCATTGGTAGGCTGCCTGCTGGTGCTGTTTGGTGCCGACATCAAGGGCTGGGTCGAACAACGCCTGGGCAGCATCGCCGGCGCCTTGCGCGTTCCACTGATCGCCCTGCTGTGCATGATCGGCAGCGGCGCGGCACTGATCTACGCCACGCCATGGGTCGTCCGAGGTTTGAGCCAGTTCAACAACTACAGCCTGGCGCCGGTGTTGTTGGTGGTGCTGGTGTTGATTGGTGTCGTGGCGGATCGGCGCTGACCCCACAGACACCAGAAAACAAATGTGGGAGCGGGCTTCTGTGGGAGCAAAGCTTGCTCGCGATGCAGGCAACTCGGGGTTGAAGTGGGTACCGAGGTGCTGCTATCGCTGGCAAGCCTTGCTCCCACAAAGCCTTGCTCCCACAGTTTTTACCGCGTGATGCTTACGCCACCTTCTCGAACTTCAAATCCCAAACCCCATGCCCAAGGCGTTCGCCACGGCGCTCGAACTTGGTGATCGGCCGTTCGGCCGGGCGTGGCACGCACTTGCCATCTTCGGCCAGGTTGCGGTAGCCCGGGGCGACATTCATCACTTCCAGCATGTATTCGGCATAGGGTTCCCAGTCGGTGGCCATGTGCAGCACACCGCCGACCTTCAACTTGCTGCGCACCAGTTCAGCGAACGATGCCTGGACGATACGACGCTTGTGATGGCGACTCTTGTGCCATGGGTCCGGGAAGAACAGCATCAGCCGATCGAGGCTGTTGTCAGCCACGCAGCGGTTGAGCACTTCGATGGCGTCGCAATCGTAGACCCGCAGGTTGGTCAACCCTTGAGTCAGCACGCCATTGAGCAGCGCACCGACGCCGGGACGGTGGACTTCCACACCAATGAAATCCTGTTCAGGCGAAGCTGCGGCCATTTCCAGCAACGAATGGCCCATGCCGAAGCCGATTTCCAGCGAGCGCGGGGCCGAGCGGCCGAAGACCTGGTCAAAATCCACCGGGGCATCGGCAAGCGGCAGGACAAACAGCGGCGCGCCCTGCTCCAGGCCGCGCTGCTGGCCCTCGGTCATGCGCCCGGCGCGCATCACAAAACTCTTGATGCGCCGGTGTTGGCGCTCTTCGCCTTCTTCCGGCAGGACCGGCGTGTCGTTCGATTCAGTCATCAATGGCTCTTACTTGATCAGACCATCCAGCGGCGAGGAGGCGCTGGCGTAGAGTTTTTTCGGCATGCGACCGGCCAGGTACGCCAGGCGCCCGGCGACAATCGCGTGTTTCATGGCTTCGGCCATCAGGATCGGTTGCTGGGCGTGGGCGATGGCGGAGTTCATCAGCACCGCTTCGCAACCCAGCTCCATGGCGATGGTGGCATCGGAAGCGGTACCGACACCGGCATCCACCAACACCGGGATCTTCGCTTCTTCAAGGATGATCTGCAGGTTGTACGGGTTGCAGATCCCCAGGCCCGTGCCGATCAGGCCGGCCAGCGGCATGACCGCGATACAGCCGATTTCCGCCAGTTGGCGGGCGATGATCGGGTCATCGCTGGTGTAGACCATCACGTCGAAACCTTCCTTGACCAGGGTTTCGGCGGCCTTGAGGGTCTCGATCACGTTGGGGAACAGGGTTTTCTGGTCCGCCAGCACTTCCAGTTTCACCAGGTTGTGGCCGTCGAGCAGCTCACGGGCCAGGCGACAGGTGCGCACGGCCTCGATGGCGTCGAAGCAACCGGCGGTGTTCGGCAGGATGGTGTAGCGATCCGGCGGCAGGATATCCAGCAGGTTCGGTTCGCCCGGGTTCTGGCCGATGTTGGTGCGGCGCACGGCGACGGTTACGATTTCGGCGCCCGAGGCCTCGATAGCCAGGCGGGTTTCTTCCATGTCACGGTATTTGCCGGTGCCTACCAGCAAGCGCGACTGGTAGGTACGACCGGCCAGGACGAAGGGCTTGTCGCTACGAACGATGCTCATGGGAAATCCTCTGTTGGGGTGAGGTTCTTGCGAAATGCTGCGAAACCGAAGCGACTAGCCGCCGCCGATGGCATGGACCACTTCGACCGAATCGCCATCGTTCAACGTGGTTTCGGCGTGCTGGCTGCGCGGGACGATATCCAGATTGAGCTCCACCGCGACGCGACGTCCGGCAAGTTCCAGACGGGTCAGCAGGGCCGCGACGGTCTCACCGTCGGGCAGATCAAGGGGTTCGCCGTTCAACTGAATGCGCATGCCGGATGCCGCCATCATTTTTAGGGGCTGGCATTCTAGCCCGATCAGTCTGGGTGACCCAAGCCATTCGTCATGAAATGGACTGCCCGGTCAGCCCAGCCGCCAGGCGGCAAGCCCCAGGCACAGCCAGCCGATCAGGAACGCCACGCCGCCAAACGGCGTGATGATGCCCAGCTTGCTGATGCCTGTGAGGGTCAACAGGTACAGGCTACCGGAGAACAACAGGATGCCCACCACAAAGGAAACCCCGGCCCAGGTGACGATGCGCCCGGGGATGTGCGTGGCCAGCAGCGCGACGCCCAGCAGGGCCAGGGTGTGCACCAGTTGATAGGTGACGCCCGTGTGGAAAATCGCCAGGTAATCGGCGCTCAGGCGATTTTTCAGGCCGTGGGCGGCAAACGCCCCCAGTGCCACGCCTGTGAAGCCGAAAAAAGCAGCCAGCATCAGAAAGCTACGCAGCATGAGAACTCCAATCAGACTCGGGGGACAGGGTCTGTATAATGGCCCGCTCGACGGGTTCGGCCAAGCCATCTCTATGCTGCGTTTATTGTTTCGACGATTCCTTAAAGCCCTGCTCTGGTTCGCCGTCGGCAGCGTTGTGCTCGTGCTGCTGTTTCGCGTGGTGCCGCCACCGTTCACCGCGCTGATGATCGAGCGCAAGGTCGAATCCTGGTTCGGTGGCGAACCGATTGACCTGCAACGCACCTGGCAGCCTTGGGACCGGATCTCCGATAGCCTGAAGGTCGCGGTGATTGCCGGTGAAGACCAGAAATTCCCCGAGCACTGGGGGTTCGACATCGGCGCGATCCAGGCCGCGTTCGCCCACAATGGGCGTGGCGGTTCGATTCGCGGTGCCAGCACCCTCAGCCAGCAAGTGTCCAAGAACCTGTTCCTGTGGTCGGGTCGCAGTTGGCTGCGCAAAGGGCTGGAGGCCTGGTTCACTGGGCTGATCGAAGTGTTCTGGCCCAAGCAGCGGATCCTCGAGGTGTATCTCAACAGCGTCGAGTGGGATGACGGTGTGTTCGGGGCCGAAGCGGCAGCACGACATCATTTTCGCGTAAGCGCCGACGCCTTGTCCCGGCAACAGGCAAGCCTGCTGGCGGCGGTATTGCCCAACCCGCGGGTGTGGAACGCCAGCCGGCCGAGCCCTTATGTACTGCGGCGCGCGAGCTGGATTCGCCAGCAGATGAGCCAGTTGGGGGGCGACAGCTATTTGCTGGAGCTCAATAATTCGCGGCGAGCGCCTTGGACCCAATAACCAAGACACTGGAGACCCCTTGTGGGAGCGAGCCTGCTCGCGATGACAATAGCTCATTCGACATCTTCATCGACCGAGCCAACGCAATCGCGAGCAGGCTCGCTCCCACAAGGAGACCTGCGTCGGGTCCGAGAGTGAGCACAAACAAAAACGCCCCAATCATCTCTGATCGGGGCGTTTTTTATGGCCGCTATCGCAGTCAGGCGGCGATCGACACCTTGAGCTTGTTCATCGCGCTTTTCTCAAGCTGGCGAATCCGCTCGGCCGATACGTTGTACTTCTGCGCCAGGTCGTGCAGCGTGGCTTTTTCCTCGGCCAGCCAACGCTGGTAAAGGATGTCGCGACTGCGTTCGTCCAGCACTTCCAGGGCTTCGTGCAGGTTGGTGTTGGAGTTGTCGCTCCAGTCGGCGTCTTCCAGTTGACGCGCCGGGTCGTACCGGTGGTCTTCCAGGTAGTTGGCCGGCGATTGGAAAGCGCTGTCGTCGTCCGCTTCGGCGGCCGGGTCGAAGGCCATGTCATGGCCGGTCAGGCGGCTTTCCATCTCGCGTACTTCCCGAGGCTCTACGCCCAGGCTTTCGGCTACACGGTGGACTTCTTCGTTGTTCAGCCAGGCCAGGCGTTTCTTCTGGCTGCGCAGGTTGAAGAACAGCTTGCGCTGGGCCTTGGTGGTCGCGACTTTCACGATGCGCCAGTTGCGCAGGATGAACTCGTGGATTTCCGCCTTGATCCAGTGCACGGCAAACGACACCAGGCGCACACCCATTTCCGGGTTGAAACGCTTGACCGCCTTCATCAGGCCAACGTTGCCTTCCTGGATCAGGTCGGCCTGGGCCAGCCCGTAGCCGGAATAGCTGCGGGCGATATGTACGACAAAACGCAGGTGGGCGAGCACCATCTGCCGAGCCGCCTCAAGATCCTGCTCATAATAGAGACTCTCGGCCAGTTCACGCTCCTGCTCGGGCGTCAGCAAAGGAATGCTGTTCACCGTGTGCACATAAGCCTCCAGGTTCGCACCCGGGACCAGAGCATAAGCAGGTTGCAAAGAAGTGGTCATACGAAAAAACCTCCGACTCACATAACTCGTGCAGTTCAGCACTGCGAAAATTGACCGGGAACCATAGGACAAGTTCCCACAAAAACTGAAAGGTCAATACGCGCAAAAAACCTATTTTGGCGCAAGCTCACGCAAGTGGCGTGCTACCGCAATCCATGCACCGATATAACCCAACAGCACCGCGCCAAGCAAGAGCGACAGACCGTCGGCGACTGGCACTCCGGCCAGCGAAAAATCACTGCCGTACAAACCGGCCAGCCCCACTACCGCGTCATTCAGCCAATCCAGGCCGAACGCCAATACACCCCAGGACAGAATCCCGGCACCGAAGCCATACAACGCGCCCATATAAAGGAAGGGCCTGCGTACATAACTGTCCGTACCGCCGACGAGTTTAATCACTTCTATCTCGGTGCGGCGGTTTTCAATATGAAGACGAATGGTATTGCCTATCACCAAAAGTAATGCAGAAACCAGCAGCACCGTCAGACCGAAGACAAACCGGTCGCCGAGCTTGAGGATCGCCGCAAGACGCTCGACCCAGACTAGATCAAGTTGCGCCTGTTGTACCTTCGGCAACTCGGAAAGTCTTTGTCTTAATGCTTCAAGAGTCGACTTGTCGACCTCGTTCGGCGTCACCAGCACCACGCCCGGCAGCGGGTTCTCCGGCAGTTCCTTGAGGGCTTCGCCCAGGCCGGACTGCTGCTGGAATTCTTCAAGCGCCTGTTCGCGTCCGATGTATTCGGCATCGGCCACGCCCGGCATGGCCTTGATCTGCTCACGCAACGCCTGGCCTTCGCCGGGACTCGCGTCCATCTGCAGGTACAGGGAAATCTGCGCCGCACGCTGCCAGGAACCGCCCAGGCGCTCCACATTACTGAGCAATAATGACAGGCCCATGGGCAGGCTCAGGGCCACCGCCATCACCATGCAGGTAAAGAAGCTGCCAATGGGCTGCTTGCCCAGGCGCCGCAGGCTGTCCAGCAGGCTGGCGCGATGGCTTTCGATCCAGGCGCGCAGCAGCGTGGCGAAGTCCGGGCCGTCGTCATCGTCGCGTTTTTTCTTCTGCGGCTGCGGATCGGAAGCTTTCGGGGCTACGCGTTCGGCCACTTTCGGGCTGCGAGTCGCACTCATACGCCAGCCTCCCCGTCACCGATCAATCGACCGCGCTGCAAGGTAAGCATGCGGTGACGCATGCGCGCGATCAACGCCAGGTCGTGACTGGCGATCAGCACACTGGTGCCCAGGCGGTTGATGTCTTCGAATACGCCCATGATCTCCGCCGCCAGGCGCGGGTCGAGGTTACCGGTGGGTTCGTCCGCCAGCAGCAAGGCCGGCCGATGGACGATGGCGCGGGCGATGCCTACGCGCTGTTGCTGGCCGGTGGACAGGTCGCCCGGGTACAGGTCGGTCTTGTCCGACAGGGCCACACGCTCCAGGGCCGAGTCCACGCGCTTGATGATCTCGGCCTTGGACAGGCCCAGGATCTGCAATGGCAACGCCACGTTGTTGAACACGGTGCGATCGAACAGCAACTGGTGATTCTGGAATACCACGCCGATCTGCCGGCGCAGGTAGGGAATCTGGGCATTGCTGATGGTGCTCAGGTCCTGGCCGGCCAGCAGCAGTTTGCCGGTGGAGGGCCGCTCCATCGCCAGCAGCAGGCGCAGCAAGGTGCTTTTACCGGCGCCGGAATGGCCGGTGACAAACAGAAACTCGCCGCGACGGACCCGAAAGCTCAGCTCATGCAAGCCGACGTGACCGTTCGGATAGCGTTTACCGACCTGTTCGAAACGAATCATGAATGCTCCCGCTCGGCAAACAGCGCCTGGACAAAGGGCTCGGCTTCAAAAGTGCGCAAATCGTCGATGCCTTCACCCACGCCAATGTAGCGAATTGGCAGGCCAAACTGCTTGGCCAGGGCGAAAATGACCCCGCCCTTGGCGGTGCCGTCGAGTTTGGTCAGGGCCAGCCCGGTCAGTTCGACAGTCTGGTTGAACTGCTTGGCCTGGTTGATGGCGTTCTGGCCGGTACCGGCGTCCAGCACCAGCAACACTTCGTGGGGTGCGTCGGCGTCGAGCTTGCCGATCACCCGGCGAACCTTCTTCAGTTCTTCCATCAGGTTGTCTTTGGTGTGCAGGCGACCGGCCGTGTCGGCGATCAGCACATCGATGCCACGGGCCTTGGCCGCTTGCACGGCGTCGAAGATCACCGAAGCGGAGTCGGCGCCGGTGTGCTGGGCGATCACCGGGATCTTGTTGCGTTCGCCCCACACTTGCAGCTGTTCGACCGCGGCGGCGCGGAAGGTGTCGCCGGCGGCGAGCATGACTTTCTTGCCTTCGAGCTGCAGCTTCTTGGCCAGTTTGCCGATGGTGGTGGTCTTGCCGGCACCGTTGACGCCGACGACCAGGATCACGAACGGCTTGTTCTGCGAGGCAATCACCAGCGGCTTTTCCACCGGTTGGAGCAGGCTGGTCAGCTCACCTTGCAGGGACTTATACAGCGCATCGGCGTCGGTCAGCTGTTTACGCGCGACCTTCTGGGTCAGGCTCTGGATGATCACCGAGGTGGCCTCGACACCGACATCGGCGGTCAGCAGGCGGGTCTCGATGTCTTCGAGCAATTCGTCATCGATGACTTTCTTGCCCAGGAACAGGCTGGCCATGCCTTCGCCGATGCTGGCGCTGGTCTTGGACAGGCCCTGCTTGAGACGGGCGAAGAAGCCAACCTTGCTTTCCTCGGCAGCACGGACGGGCTCGGCTGGAGCAGGCGGTTGCGGCTCAGGCGCAGCGGGCGTAACCACAGGCACAATGGCTGCGACCGTCGGCTCGACGACTGGCGCCTCGACAGCCTGTGTCGGGGCCGGAATCGGCGGGGTGACGTGGGGGGCCTGCGCGTCTTCGACCAGCGCAACCGGCTCTTCGGCCACTGGCAAGGTCAGCCAGGGGGTGTGCCCGGCAGGCGGGGTGAGCGGCTGTTCGGTCACCGGTTCAGGCGCGAGTTCAGGTTCAGGCTCGACCGGTTGCAGCACCGGCTCGGCAATCGGCAGGACAATGGGCGCGGCCTCTTCGGCCACTGCCTCGGCGGCGGGCTCAGCCAGCGCTTGTGGCTGCTCGACGACGGTTTCCTGCGGCTTCTTGCGCAGCCATCCGAACAGGCCTTTTTTCTCGCCAGCCTCAGCTGGGGTCTTCTTGTCGTCGTTGGAACCAAACATGGAGGACGGCTATCTCACGGTAGCGACGCGCCACGAAGGCGCCTCGGTGATAAATATTCAATGCTGAACAGACTGCGTTTCATCCAGCTTGTTCACGCGCAACATTTTGTCGAAGCGTCCCGAGGACACCTCAAAGTCGATTTTTTCGAAGGACTGGTACGGCATCATCGGCGAAAACGCCGGGATCAACAGGCAATCCCGAGGCTTCTCCGAGGAACCCAAACAGCCAGGGGTCGATAAAAGACCCGATAGGCGTGGCCGCCAGTAAAACGGATCAGTATCCTAGCACCTCCTCGCCCGCTGAGGCTAAGGCCAAGCGGGCAACCCAACAGGTTTAAACACGAATGAATGCTCTTGCCCGCCGCGCCGCAGGCCTGCTGCTCAGCACAGTTTGTCTGCCCTTTTCAGCCTTGGCTGCCGACCCACAACCCACCCATGAATTCACCCTCGACAACGGCCTGAAGGTCGTCGTGCGCGAAGACCATCGCGCGCCGGTGGTGGTGTCCCAGGTCTGGTACAAGGTTGGTTCCAGCTACGAAACGCCAGGCCAGACCGGTTTGTCCCACGCCCTCGAGCACATGATGTTCAAGGGCAGTGAAAAAGTCGGCCCCGGTGAAGCGTCGCTGATCCTGCGCGACCTCGGTGCCGAAGAGAACGCCTTCACCAGCGATGACTTCACCGCCTACTACCAGGTGCTGGCCCGCGATCGCCTGGGCGTGGCCTTCGAACTGGAAGCCGACCGCATGGCCAACCTGCGCCTGCCGCCGGAGGAGTTCAGCCGCGAGATCGAGGTAATCAAGGAAGAGCGCCGCATGCGCACCGACGACAAACCCATGTCCAAGGCCTACGAACGCTTCAAGGCCATGGCCTACCCGGCCAGCGGCTATCACACGCCGACCATCGGCTGGATGGCCGACCTGGACCGGATGACCGTCGAGGAGCTGCGCCACTGGTACGAATCCTGGTACACCCCGAACAACGCGACCCTGGTGGTGGTCGGCGACGTGACGCCAGACGAGGTCAAGTCCCTGGCCCAGCGTTATTTCGGCCCGATCGCCCGGCGCGCGGTGCCAGTGGCGAAAATCCCCCTGGAGCTGGCCGAACCCGGCGAGCGCCAGATCACCTTGCATGTGCAGACCCAACTCCCCAGCGTGATGCTGGCCTTCAATGTACCGAGCATCGCCACCGCGAAAGACAAGGGTTCGGTCAACGCACTGCGGCTGATCTCGGCCCTGTTGGACGGCGGTTACAGCGGCCGCATCCCGACCCAACTGGAGCGCGGCGAAGAGCTGGTGTCCGGCGGCTCGTCAAGCTACGACGCCTTCACCCGCGGCGACTCGCTGTTCACGTTGTCGGCGACGCCCAACACGCAGAAAAACAAAACCCTCGCCCAGGCCGAAGCGGGCCTGTGGCGCTTGCTCGAGCAGTTGAAAACCACTGCCCCGACCGCCGACGAACTGGAACGCGTGCGCGCCCAGGTCATCGCTGGCCTGGTGTATGAACGCGACTCGATCACCAGCCAGGCCACCGCCATTGGCCAGTTGGAGACCGTCGGCCTGTCCTGGAAGCTGATGGACAGCGAACTCGCCGAACTGCAAAGCGTGACCCCACAAGACATCCAGAAGGCAGCCCAGTTGTATTTCACCCGCTCGCGCCTGAGCGTTGCGCATGTCCTGCCCGAGGAGAAAGCTCATGAGTGAGCGTCAATCATCGCGCCGGGTGCTGATCGGCCTGGTATCGATCGCCCTGGTCGGCGCGCTGGCCTTTTACCTGTCGCCTTCGAGCAGTTCCAACGCCAGCCAGGCATTGGACAAGGCCAAGTCCGGCAACAAACTGCAATCTTTGCTCGAACTGAACGACAAGGCGCCCAGTCGGCGCCAGCTCGATGTGCAAACCTGGAAAACCGCTGACGGCGCCAAGGTGCTGTTCGTCGAAGCCCGGGAGCTGCCAATGTTCGACCTGCGCCTGACCTTCGCCGCCGGCAGCAGCCAGGACGGCGACGCCCCCGGCCTCGCGCTGCTGACCAACGCCATGCTCAACGAAGGCGTGGCCGGCAAGGACGTCAGTGCCATTGCCCAAGGCTTCGAAAGCCTCGGCGCGGACTTCGGCAACGGCGCCTACCGGGACATGGCCGTGGCATCCCTGCGCAGCCTCAGCGCAGCCGACAAGCGTGAACCGGCGCTGAAGCTGTTCGCCGAAGTCGTCGGCAAGCCAACCTTCCCCGCCGACTCCTTCGCCCGAATCAAGAACCAGATGCTCGACGGTTTCGAATACCAGAAGCAGAACCCGGGCAAACTGGCCGGCCTGGAACTGATGAAGCGCCTGTATGGCGAGCATCCTTATGCCCACTCCAGCGATGGCACCGCCGACAGCATTCCCCCGATCACCCTGGCCCAGGCCCGGGCGTTCCACGCCAAGGCCTATGCCGCCGGCAACGCCGTGATTGCGCTGGTGGGGGATTTGTCCCGTGCCGAAGCCGAAACAGTGGCCAGCCAGGTCTCCGCCGCACTGCCCAAAGGCCCGGCCCTGGCGAAAACCCCGCCACCGGTGGAGCCGAAGGCGAGCATCGGCCACATCGAATTCCCGTCCAAGCAGACCAACCTGATGCTCGCACAGTTAGGCATCGACCGCGACGACCCGGACTATGCCGCAGTGTCCCTGGGCAACCAGATCCTCGGCGGCGGTGGTTTCGGCACGCGGCTGATGACCGAGGTGCGGGAAAAGCGCGGCCTGACCTACGGCGTGTACTCCGGTTTCACGGCGATGCAGGCCCGCGGCCCGTTCATGATCAACCTGCAGACCCGTGCCGAAATGAGCGAAGGCACCTTGAAACTGGTGCAGGACGTATTCGCCGACTACCTCAAGAACGGTCCCACCCAAAAAGAACTCGATGACGCCAAGCGTGAGTTGGCGGGCAGCTTCCCGCTGTCCACCGCCAGCAATGCCGACATCGTCGGCCAGCTCGGAGCCATGGGTTTCTATGATTTGCCGCTGAGCTACCTGGAAGACTTCATGCGCCAGTCCCAGGAACTGACGGTCGAGCAGGTCAAGGCCGCACTGAACAAGCACCTGAGCACCGACAAGATGGTCATCGTCACCGCTGGCCCGAGCGTGCCGCAAAAGCCGCTGCCGCCCCCCACTGACAAACCTGCCGAGCAGCCGCTCGGGGTTCCGGAGCACTAATGGCCCGTCCATCGAATTCAAGCAAGAAACCCGTGCACAACGGTGTGAACCAGTTGCGCATCATCGGCGGCGAATGGCGCAGCCGGCGCCTGAGTTTCCCGGACGCCCCGGGCCTGCGCCCCACTCCCGACCGCGTGCGGGAAACCCTGTTCAACTGGCTCGCCCCCTATGTGGCCGGTGCCCGGGTGCTCGACCCGTTCGCTGGCAGCGGCGCGCTGTTTCTCGAAGCGCTGTCCCGTGGCGCCGCCATGGGCCAGGCGCTGGACGCCAGCAACCTGGCAGTCTCCAGCCTGAAAGAACACCTGGGCACCCTGCGCTGTACCGTAGGCCAGGTGCAGACCGCCGACGCACTGTGCTACCTGGACAGCCAGCCGGCGACGCCTTTCGACCTGGTGTTCCTGGACCCACCGTTCAACCAGAATCTGTTGCCGACGGTCTGCACCCTGCTCGAGGAACGTCAGTGGCTGGCCGACGATGCCTGGGTCTACACTGAAAGCGAGACTGCCCCGTCCACCCTGGGCTTGCCGGGCAATTGGCGCTTGCATCGCGAGCAGAAATCCGGACGGGTGTATTACGCGTTGTGGCAGCGTTTGGCAAAGGACATTGGCTGAACGGCTGACCAGTGCATCGAGAACAAGAATGATGTCCGCCGCATCCGAACGTTTCGTCCCCGCCCCGGGCCTTGGCAACCCGCACCTGCAAACCCTGTGGGGCCCGTTATGGCGCAAGACCACTCACATCGATCGCCAACGCGAGCGCCTGTGGCTGGAAGACGGTGATTTCCTCGACCTCGACTGGCACGGCCCCCACAGCGCCGAGGCACCACTGGTGCTGGTGCTGCACGGGCTGACCGGCTCTTCCAACTCACCTTACGTGGCCGGGTTGCAACAGGCCCTTGGCCGCCAGGGCTGGGCCAGTGCGGCCTTGAACTGGCGTGGCTGCTCGGGCGAACCGAACCTGCTGCCCCGCAGCTACCACTCGGGCGTCAGCGAAGACCTGGCCGCCGCCATCGCCCATTTGCGCACCCGACGGCCCTTGGCACCACTGTTTGCCGTGGGTTATTCATTGGGCGGCAATGTGTTGCTCAAGCACCTGGGGGAAACCGGCCGCGACAGCCAGTTGCAAGGAGCAGTGGCGGTCTCGGTACCGTTTCGCCTGGACCAGTGCGCCGATCGCATCGGCCAGGGATTTTCCAAGTTCTACCAGGCGCATTTCATGCGGCAGTTGGTGGCCTATGTGCGCAGCAAGCAACGCCAGTTCCAGCACGACGGACGCCACGAAGGCCTGGCGACCCTGGCGGCGCTTGGCCCGCTGGAGAACATGCGCACGTTCTGGGATTTTGACGGCCGAGTGACGGCGCCGCTGCACGGGTTCTCCGATGCGGCGGACTACTACCGTCGCGCCTCCAGCCGTTATTTCATGGCGGGGATCAGCACGCCGACCCTGGTCATCCAGGCCGCCGACGATCCTTTTGTATTCCCCCACAGCCTGCCCGAACCGGACGAGTTATCCGCCTCGACCCGGCTCGAACTTCACGCCCAGGGCGGGCATGTTGGGTTTGTCGACGGGACCCTGCGGCGCCCGGCGTACTACCTGGAGCGGCGGATTCCCGATTGGCTGGCCAGCCTGGGGCGTGGCTGACCATGGCAAGATTTACAGCCCAAACAAATCCCTTGTGGGAGCGAGCTCGCTCGCGATAGCAGTGGATCAGCGGCATTGATGTTGACTGATCCACCGCATCGCGAGCAGGCTCGCTCCCACAATTTTTTCCGGGGTGTTCGCGAAATGGGTGTTCACCAAGAATCCCCAGTGGGAGCGAGCCTGCTCGCGATAGCGGTGGATCAGCGACATTGAGGTTGACTGACATACCGTCATCGCGAGCAGGCTCGCTCCCACAGGGGTTTGGGGTGTGAGCTTATTCGCCCGTCGCCACGCCCCGCTGGGGATCGTTGATCCATTCACTCCACGAGCCAGCGTACAGTTTCCCCAAGGGATACCCTGCCAGGCACAAGGCAAACAGGTTATGACACGCCGTCACGCCGGAGCCGCAATAGGCCACCAGCTCGGTGGGCGAGCGCTCACCCAGTTTTTCGGCGAAGCGCTGCTTGAGCTGGTCGGCCGGCAAGAAGCGGCCATCGGCGCCCAGGTTGTCGGTGAACGCAGCGCACTGGGCGCCCGGGATATGTCCAGCCACCGGGTCGATCGGCTCGACTTCACCTTTGAAACGCGGCAGCGCCCGGGCATCGAGCAGGGTCATTTCCGATTGGCCGAGGCGTTGTTGCAGTGCTTGGGCACTGAGTAGCAGGCTCGCATCCGGCGCACCGCTGAGATTCCCGCGATGGTTCTGCGGCGGATCCAGGCTCAAAGGCAAGCCGGCGGCGTGCCAGGCCTTGAGCCCGCCATCGAGGATGTACACGCCATCGCGCTTGCCCAGCCACACCAGCAACCACCAGGCCCGCGCGGCATAGGCACCGGGACCGTCGTCATACAGCACGACATCGCTATCGTTATCGATCCCCCAGGCCTTGAATCGCTCTATCAAGGCCCCGGGCTCCGGCAGCGGATGACGCCCGGTCACGCCTTTGGTCACCGACCCGCTCAGGTCGCGCTCAAGGTCCGCGAACGACGCACCGGCAATGTGCCCCTCGGCATAACTGCGCTGACCGTAATCCGGGTCTTCCAGGGCAAAACGGCAATCGAGGATGACCAGCCCGGGCTGTGATCGCCGCTGTTCGAGGGCTTGAGGACTGATGAGTTGCGCAATGGGCATGGTGAACTCCTGTGGCTAAGTCGGGATCGGTCCTACTGCCCTTCCTCCAGGGTCTGGGCCAGGGGGACGTAGAATTCTTTGAACAGCGCATCCACCGCGTCGCGCGCCTGGTCGGTCACGAAACCGGCTTCCAGCACCAGGACCTGATAGACGCCGCGCTTGATGGCCTGCTCACTCAGGTGGCTGAAATTTTCCCGCGTGGTGCACAGAAACCGCACCCAGGACGTGAGGATGATCCAGGCATTGAGGGTCAGGGACTCGATCTGCACCCGGTCCATCTTCAGGATGCCGGCGGCAACGAAGCCTTCATAGATAGCGGTGCCGTGGATCAGGCTGCGCTGGGAAAACCGTCGATAGCGCGCCGCGAGGTCCGGATCACTGTCGAGCAAATGCTCCAGGTCCCGGTGCAGGAAACGATAGCGCCACATGGCCGACAGCAGCTCCTGCAGGTAGAAACGCTTGTCCTCCACCGTGGCCGCACGGCCCTGGGGCGGGCGCAGGAAACTGTCCACCAGGTTCTCGTATTCACTGAACAACACGGCAATGATCGCCTGCTTGTTGGGGAAGTGGTAGTAGAGGTTGCCTGGGGACATGTCCATGTGGGCGGCGATGTGGTTGGTGCTGACGCTGCGCTCGCCCTGCTGGTTGAACAGCTCGAGGCTGTTTTGCACGATGCGCTCGCTGGTTTTCATTCGTGGGGCCATGGTTTGGGCTTTAATTCGACGAAGGCATTGATCGGCATCTTACGACCTATCGGTCACAGGAAAAACCCACAGCCGTCACGGATGCCATTGACTTTCTAGAGTATAAGCTCTAGAAAACACCCACTCTAATAATATCCGGTGCCCGACGATGCCCGCCGACATTGCCTACCTGCACGAGTCTCAACAACAACTGGACGAGCTGCGGTCGCTCTTCGATGCCCAGCGCCAGGCCTATGCCGCCCATCCGATGCCACCGGCCGAACAGCGCCGACAATGGCTCAAGGCTTTGCGCGAGGTGTTGAGCAACGAACGCCAAGCCTTGATCGATGCCATCAGCCAGGATTTCAGCCACCGCAGCGCCGACGAAACACTGCTGGCCGAGCTGATGCCGAGCCTGCATGGCATCCATTACGCCAGCCGGCATCTCCGGGGTTGGATGAAGCCCTCCCGGCGCAAGGTCGGCATGGCCTTCCAACCGGCGTCAGCCAAGGTGGTGTATCAGCCGTTGGGTGTGGTCGGGGTCATCGTGCCGTGGAACTACCCGCTATTCCTGGCCATCGGGCCGCTGGTAGGGGCGTTGGCGGCGGGCAACCGGGTGATGCTCAAGCTCAGCGAGTCGACACCGGCGACCGGCCTGCTGCTCAAGCAATTGCTGGCCCGGGTGTTCCCCCAGGACCTGGTATGCGTGGTGCTTGGCGAGGCCGAGATCGGCATGGCGTTTTCCAAGCTGCCCTTCGACCACCTGTTGTTCACCGGTGCCACCAGCATCGGTAAGCATGTCATGCGCGCCGCTGCCGAAAACCTGACCCCGGTCACCCTCGAGCTGGGTGGGAAATCGCCGGCCATCGTGTCGGTCGATGTACCTCTCAAGGACGCCGCCGAACGCATCGCCTTCGGCAAGACCCTGAATGCCGGGCAAACCTGTGTCGCCCCGGATTACGTGCTGGTGCCACAGAGCCGCGTCGGCGAATTCGTCGAGGCCTATCGCAAGGCGGTTCGCGGGTTTTATCCGACCCTGACGGACAACCCGGACTACACCGCAATCATCAACGAACGACAGCTGGCGCGGCTCAACGGATACATCAGCGACGCCACCAGCAAGGGCGCGCTGCTGATCGAGCTGTTCGAGCAAGGCCAAGGGCGGCGCATGGCCCACAGTCTGTTGCTCAACGTCAGCGACGACATGACCGTGATGCAGGATGAAATCTTCGGCCCGCTGCTGCCCATCGTGCCCTATGAACATCTGGACCAGGCGTTCGCCTACATCAATCAGCGACCTCGCCCGCTGGCGCTCTATTACTTCGGCTACAACAAGGCCGAACAGCATCGCGTGCTCCACGAAACCCATTCCGGCGGTGTCTGCCTGAACGACACGCTGCTGCACGTCGCCCAGGACGACATGCCGTTCGGCGGCATCGGCCCCTCGGGAATGGGGCATTACCACGGGCATGAGGGCTTCCTGACCTTCAGCAAGGCCAAGGGTGTGCTGACCAAGCAGCGATTCAACGCGGCGAAGCTGATTTATCCACCCTACGGCAAGCCTTTGCAGAAACTGATCCAGAAGCTGTTTGTCCGCTGACGCGTCTCTTCCCGGGTAATAACAATAATGAACCCAAGCCTCATCGATACACCCACGCTGTCACGACGCGGCCTGCTGAAATTCAGCCTCGGCGCCAGCGCCTTCCTGACCACTGTCGGCCTGGGCGCCAGCCTGAGCGGTTGTTCGCCAAGCCAACCGGCCAACGGCCTGACGGTCCTGCGCGACAGCGACCTGCCATTTTTACGCAGCATCATCCCCGTGCTGCTGGACGGCGCAGTGGCCGTCGGACAAATCCCAACCGCCACTGACGCGACCCTGCGAAGCCTGGACAGCGGCCTGGCTCACTTGTCCCCCGCGATGCTCAAGCTCACGCACCAGCTGTTCGACGTGCTCACGCTGGGCATCACCCGCGGGCCACTGACCGGGGTCTGGGTTTCGTGGGAAAACGCCAGCAGCGACGCCATCCGCCAGTTCCTCGGGCGGTGGGAAAACAGTTCGCTGGACCTGCTGCGCCAAGGCCACAGTTCGTTGCTGCAACTGGTAATGATGGCCTGGTACAGCCGCCCCGAGGCCTGGGCGCATTGCGGGTATCCAGGGCCGCCAACGGTTTAACAGTCACATCCAAACCCTGTGGGAGCGAGCCTGCTCGCGATTGCGGTGTGTCAGTCAATACAGACGCAACTGATCCGACGCCATCGCGAGCAGGCTCGCTCCCACAGGGATCTTCATCGCTAAACTTATAACAATAAGAGGCCCCAAACATGTCCGTCCCCGATCCCTTCCGCGAAGGCCTGGCCCGTGGCTGGACCACCTACAACGGCGCGCAGTTGACCCAGGACCTGAGCCTGGAAGCGGACGTGGCAATCGTCGGTAGCGGTGCCGGTGGCGGCACCACGGCGGAAATCCTCAGCGCCGCCGGCTACCGGGTATTGCTGATCGAGGAAGGTCCACTCAAGACCAGCCATGACTTCAAGCTGCTCGAAGACCAGGCCTATGGCAGCCTGTATCAGGAAGGCCTCGGGCGCATGAGCAAGGACGGTGCTATCACCATTCTCCAGGGCCGTGCCGTCGGTGGCACGACGCTGATCAATTGGACCTCCAGCTTCCGCACGCCCGACCAGACCCTCGACCACTGGGCTGCCGAGCACAACGTCAAGGGCCACGGCCCCGCCGAGATGGCGCCCTGGTTCGAGCAGATGGAACAACGCCTGGGCGTGGCACCGTGGCTCGTTCCGCCCAACGCCAACAACGACGTGATCCGCAAAGGCTGTGAACAATTGGGCTACGCCTGGCACGTTATCCCACGCAACGTACGCGGTTGCTGGAACCTGGGCTATTGCGGCATGGGCTGCCCGACCAACGCCAAGCAGTCGATGCTGGTCACCACCATCCCGGCCACGCTGGACAAGGGTGGCGCGCTGCTTTACCTGGCGCGAGCCGAGCGCCTGACGATCAAAAACGATGCCGTCATCGGCCTCGAGTGCCAAGCCATGGACGAACGTTGCGTAGCACCGACCGGGCGGCGCATCACCGTCAAGGCGCGGCATTACGTGCTGGCGGGCGGCGGCATCAACAGCCCGGGCCTGCTGTTGCGCTCCGATGCGCCGGACCCGCATGAACGCTTGGGCAAGCGCACGTTCCTGCACTTAGTGAACATGTCCGCCGGGCAATTCGACGAGGTCATCAACCCGTTCTACGGTGCGCCGCAATCGATTTATTCGGATCATTTCCAATGGCAGGACGGAACCACCGGCAAAATGTCCTACAAGCTCGAAGTCCCGCCCTTGCACCCGGCCCTCGCCGCCACACTATTGGGCGGTTACGGCCCCGAGAACGCCTTGCACATGTCCCGGCTGCCCCATACCCACGCCATGCTGGCGCTGTTGCGCGACGGTTTTCATCCGGATAGCCCAGGCGGCAGCGTCGAGTTGCGCAGCGATGGCACGCCGGTGCTCGACTACTCCGTTTCACCGTATGCCTGGGATGGCTTGCGTCGGGCCTTCCATAGCATGGCCGAGATCCAGTTTGCCGGCGGCGCCAAGACCGTCATGCCCTTGCACAGCGATGCTCGCTACGTAAAGACCCTGGCCGAAGCCCGCACGCTGATCGACGGGCTCGACCTGGCCTTGTACCGCACGCGCCTGGGCAGTGCCCACGTGATGGGTGGCTGCGCCATGGGTGAAGACCCGAAAAGCGCCGTCGCCGACAGCCTGGGCCGCCATCACCAACTGGCCAACCTGTCGATCCATGACGGCTCGTTGTTCCCCACCAGCATCGGCGCCAACCCACAATTATCGGTGTACGGGCTGACCGCGCAATTGGCGACGGCCCTGGCCGAACGCCTGAAAAACCCATGACTATCCGGATTATTCGCAGCGTCTATAGTGCTTTCTTACGCAACAGCCGACTTGGCCGACCGAGAAGGCTGCGATACCATCCGACTCCCCAACGGACTCCCGCCAGGACGACGCGATGAACCGAGTGTTGTACCCAGGTACCTTCGACCCTATTACCAAGGGCCATGGCGATCTGGTCGAACGCGCCGCGCGCCTGTTCGACCACGTAATCATTGCCGTCGCCGCCAGCCCGAAGAAAAACCCACTGTTCCCGCTGGAACAACGTGTGGAACTGGCCCGCGAGGTCACCAAGCACCTGCCTAACGTGGAAGTGGTCGGCTTCTCGACGCTTTTGGCGCACTTTGCCAAGGAAAAGAACGCCAACGTGTTCCTGCGCGGCCTGCGTGCGGTCTCGGACTTCGAGTACGAGTTCCAACTGGCCAACATGAACCGCCAGTTGGCACCGGACGTCGAGAGCCTGTTCCTGACGCCGTCGGAGCGCTACTCCTTCATTTCCTCGACGCTGGTACGGGAAATTGCGGCGTTGGGTGGTGACATCAGCAAGTTCGTCCACCCGGCCGTGGCCGATGCGCTGACCCTGCGCTTCAAGAAATGACCCGCGGGCTGCGACTCGCTTCGCAGCCCGGCACAGCGCAGTCCATCGCGCCCGCGTGCACTGCGCTCGCCAATGCGGCACAATTGCGCCCATACGTTTTCAGATGCCCGGGCTCAACGCCCCGGCAGGAGCCCGCATGTCCCTGATCATCACCGACGACTGCATCAATTGCGACGTCTGCGAACCCGAATGCCCGAACGAGGCCATTTCCCAAGGCGAGGAGATCTACGTCATCGACCCGAACTTGTGCACCCAGTGCGTCGGCCACTACGACGAACCGCAGTGCCAGCAGGTTTGCCCGGTGGATTGCATCCCGCTGGATGAAGCCCATCCGGAAACTGAAGAACAGTTGATGGCGAAATATCGCAAGATCACTGGCAAGGCTTGAGCCAGAAAATTCTGTAGCGCTCGTGCGGGCCTCTTCGCGAGCAAGCCCGCTCCCACAGGGATCGGCTATGTCCACAGTATTTGTGTCCTAAGCAAATCCCTTGTGGGAGCGGGCTTGCTCGCGAAGGGGCCATCAGCAGCACCCAAGATCCAACAGCCTGCCTCACTCCTGCCGCTCGAATCCCTCCCCCACACACCCCAGGCACCGCACGAACGTAGCCTTCGCCGGGTCCACCACCAGCGCTTTCCCCGCATCTCCAACCCCGCCGCCCAACGCGGTAAACGGCAGGGACACCACAAATGCCCCGGTTCCAATCACCGTGGCGACGAGCAGCAACGGACGAGCGATCAGCAGGTCGCCGATCATGGCAAAGGCCGGCGGGTTCTGGATGGTGTAGCGCGGGTCGCCGCTGCCGCTGTTCGCCAGGACAGGCAAACCGACACTCAGCAGCAGCGCAAGAACGACAGGTCGAAACAGATTCATGGGGCGGTCCTTCGGCTTAGCAGCAGTATGACTACTGACTATAGACCGTAGGACGAATCAGCTCTGGCAGCGCGGACACCAGACGCTGGCACGCTGGCCCAGGCGAATCTCCCGCAGCCCCGTGCCACAGACCTTGCACAGCTCCCCGCCCCGACCGTAGACGAACAGCTCCTGCTGGAAATAGCCGGGCTGGCCGTCTCCACCGATGAAGTCCCGCAACGTAGTGCCACCGCGCTCGATGGCATGGGCGAGGATGCGCTTGATCTCGATCGCCAGCTTCAGGTAACGCGCCCGGGAAATGCCTCCGGCGGCCCGGCGCGGGTCGATCCCGGCGGCGAACAGCGCCTCGGTCGCGTAGATATTGCCCACGCCCACCACCACCGCGTTGTCCATGATGAACGGCTTGACCGCCATGGAGCGCCCCCGCGAGAGCTGGAACAACCGTTCGCCATCGAACAAGTCGGTCAACGGCTCGGGACCAAGGCGAATCAATAATTCGTGATTGAACGGGTCGAGGCTCCAGAGCATCGCGCCAAAGCGTCGAGGGTCGGTGTAGCGCAGGGCCAGGCCGGACTCCAGCTCGATGTCCACGTGCTCGTGCTTGGCGGCAGGCATGCCCACCTCCACCAACCGCAGGTTGCCGGACATGCCCAGATGGCTGATCAACGTGCCGACCTCGGCATTGATCAACAGGTACTTGGCCCGCCGCTCCACCTGCACGATGCGCTGGCCCGAGAGCCGCACATCGAGGTCTTCCGGAATCGGCCAGCGCAGGCGACGGTCGCGGACCACCACGCGGCTGACCCGCTGGCCTTCAAGATGGGGGGCGATTCCGCGACGGGTGGTTTCGACTTCCGGCAGTTCTGGCATGAGGTTCTCGAGTCAGGCGAAGCTGCGCACTCAACGAGAGGCGAGGTCGCGAATTTCCTGTTTCTGGGTCTGGAAGTCGTATTCCGACAAACCGATGTAATCGAGCACCAACGGCCCGACACACGCCCACTCATGGTCTTCGGCCTGATTGCCGAGCACCCGATGGGACGCACAGATATTCTCGGACATTTTCAGGATCGCCAGCAGGTTTTTCAGCTGGCTGTTATTGCGTGAAGACTCGTCGCTGAAGATCGCCAGGGCGTTGTGGTGGTTGGCGATGGCCTGGCTGACGTGATCCGGCAGGCGCCAGGACTTGGAGGTGTAGTAACCGACCACAGCATGGTTGGTGTTGAACACGCGGTTCTCGGTGTCCACCACCCGGCATTCGGCGCTGGCATTGGCGTAGGCCTCTTCCAACACGCCCATGTAGTTGGGGAACTGCTTGAGCATCAGCGGTACGCCGCAGTCGTGGAACAAGCCCAACGCATAGGCTTCGTCGCCATTCTCCAGGCCGACCCGCTTGGCCAGGGTCAGGCTGGTCATCGCCACGTCCTGGGCGGTATCCCAGAAGCGATTCAGGGTGACGATGGCGTCGTCGTGCAGCTCGCCCTTGATCGACTGCGCATTGATCAGGTTGATGATCGAACGGCTGCCCAACAGGTTCACCGCACGCTGGATCGAGGTGATCTTGTTGCGCAGGCCGTAATACGGCGAGTTGACGATCTTGAGCAAGGCCCCCGAGAGGCCCGGATCCTGGGAGATCAACTTGGCGATGGTCTCCAGGTCCGGGTCGGGCATGTACTGTTCCATCTGCAGATCCACCATGATCTGCGGCTGGGGCGGCACACTGATCCCTTGCAGGGACTGTTGGATCTGTTCGGCGGAAAGTTCTTGGGACATGAGTACACACTCTGGGTCAGGTGGGGATTCTAACCCTTAAAGATGGATCCGATACACCGCCGGGTAGATCGGCGGAACTTTCATCCAGGCATCGGCTTCGGACTTTACAGGGCCGACAGCCAAGCCTGCCTACAGGCTTGAGTCGGCAGTCCAGTCACTCAGCTTGAGGAGATTTATTCATGCCAGGCTCCCTGAACAGCAAACGTGTCGCCATCCTGGTGACCGACGGTTTTGAACAAGCCGAACTGACAGGCCCCCAGCAGGCGCTGGAACAGGCCGGCGTCAAAGTGGACATCGTTTCGGCCCGTGAAGGCCAGGTCAAGGGTTGGAACCATGACCAGCCGGCCGACGACTTCCCGATTGACCTGACCTTCAAGGCCGCCAATGTCGAGCAGTACGACGCCGTGGTGCTGCCCGGTGGCGTGCAGAACTCCGACACCATCCGCATCGACCCCGACGCACAGAAACTGGTCAAGGGCTTCGAGTTGGCAGGCAAGCCCATTGCGGTGATCTGCCATGGCGGCTGGCTGCTGGTGTCGAGCGGGCTGGTCAAGGGCAAGACCATGACCAGCTACAAGACCCTCAAGGATGACCTGGTCAATGCTGGCGCGAACTGGGTCGACCGGGAAGTGGTCAAGGACGGCACGTTGATCAGCAGCCGCCAGCCCGATGACATCCCGGCATTCAACCGCGAGTTGCTCAGCGCGTTGTCCGCTTGATAACTCGAGGCCACTGCCAAACTGTCGAGCCGGGGACACGATGTACCTGTGGCGAGGGGATTTATCCCCGCTGGAGCGCGAAGCGGTCCCCAAAATAGCTGGCTCGGTCAGGCTAATGCATCGCGTTCCCAGGTTTTAGGGCTGCTTCGCAGCCCAGCGGGGATAAATCCCCTCGCCACAGGTTCCGTGTTCGGCTTGCCGACAGGGCGTGCGCCCACGTTTCATCGCCCTTCAAACCCGCCGTACACTTCAACACGGTATACTCCCGCTCTTTTTTCCGGAGCGACGTCATGTCCCTGCCTAGCCTGCGCCTCAAAGCCAACGCCGACCGTCGCCTGCGCGCCGGCCACCTGTGGGTCTACAGTAACGAAATCGATGTAGCGGCCACCCCTCTGCACGGCTTCAAGGCCGGCGACCAGGCCATCCTCGAGGCCGCCGGTGGCAAGCCGCTGGGCATCGTCGCGATGAGCCCCAACAACCTGATCTGCGCCCGCCTGTTGTCCCGTGACGTGAAGCTGCCGCTGGACAAATCCCTGCTGGTGCATCGCCTCAACGTAGCGCTGTCGTTGCGCGAACGCCTGTTCGACAAGCCGTTCTATCGCCTGGTCTACGGCGATTCCGACCTGCTGCCGGGCCTGGTGGTCGACCGTTTCGGCGATATCCTGGTGGTGCAGATCGCCTCCGCCACCATGGAAGCCCACAGGGACGACGTGATCGCCGCCCTGACCCAGGTGCTCAAGCCCAGCGGCATCCTGTTCAAGAACGACTCCGCCGCCCGCGATGCCGAAGGCCTGAACCGCTACGTCGAGACCGTGTTCGGCCTGGTGCCGGAATGGGTCGCCCTGGAAGAGAACGGCGTGAAGTTCGAAGCGCCGGTCATGGAAGGCCAGAAAACCGGCTGGTTCTACGACCACCGCATGAACCGCGCACGCCTGGCACCCTATGCCAAGGGCAAGCGCGTACTGGACCTGTTCAGCTATATCGGCGGCTGGGGCGTGCAAGCCGCAGCGTTCGGCGCCAGTGAAGTGTTCTGCGTCGATGCCTCGGCCTTTGCCCTCGATGGCGTCGAGCGCAACGCCGCGTTGAACGGCTTTGCCGAGAAACTGACCTGCATCGAAGGCGATGTGTTCGAGGCCCTGAAGGAGCTCAAGGCCAGCGAAGAGCGTTTCGACGTGATCGTGGCCGACCCACCGGCCTTCATCAAGCGCAAGAAGGACCTGAAGAACGGCGAAGGCGCCTATCGCCGCCTCAATGAGCAAGCCATGCGCCTGCTCAGCAAGGACGGCATCCTGGTCAGCGCGTCGTGCTCGATGCACCTGCCCGAAGACGACCTGCAAAACATCCTGCTGACCAGCGCCCGCCATCTGGACCGCAACATCCAACTGCTCGAGCGCGGCGGCCAGGGGCCGGACCATCCGGTACACCCGGCCATCGCCGAAACCCGCTACATCAAGAGCATTACCTGCCGGTTGTTGCCCAACAGCTAAGGCCGGGCGGGGCCAGTGCCGTAGCGCTGAGCCCCCCGGCTGGCAACCTGATCGCAGCCTTGGCTGCGATTTTTTTTCGCGTGTCCGATCAGTCCCCACCTTGCAAGTCACCCTGGTCCGACAGCGTAACAGCGGGTTGTTGGTCGGCTGAACCCTGCCAGTCGTCATCCCAAGCGCGACATTGGCGTCCGATCAGCGCTTTGCGTCATTTCATCCTGGCGCCAGCGGTGTAGAATCGCGACATTCATCGCCATTCATCCCCGGCGGGTTTATGAGCTCATGCTGAGGCGCGCAGTGATCCTGCAAAGTCATCGGCCACTTCCGGACACACGGCCAAACCCGGGTGCTCCAGACGTCGACAGAAGCTCACTTCCCCTTTGATATCTGATTAGCCGCCCGGAGTGCTCCATGCCTGATTACCGCTCGAAAACATCCACCCATGGCCGCAACATGGCCGGCGCCCGTGCCTTGTGGCGCGCCACGGGGATGAAGGATGACGACTTCAAGAAGCCGATCATCGCCATTGCCAACTCCTTCACCCAGTTCGTACCGGGCCACGTCCACCTCAAGGACCTGGGCCAATTGGTCGCCCGGGAAATCGAACGCGCCGGCGGCGTTGCCAAGGAATTCAACACCATCGCCGTGGACGACGGCATCGCCATGGGCCACGACGGCATGCTCTATTCGCTGCCGAGCCGCGAGATCATCGCCGACTCCGTGGAATACATGGTCAACGCCCACTGCGCCGACGCCATCGTGTGCATTTCCAACTGCGACAAGATCACCCCAGGCATGCTCATGGCCGCCCTGCGCCTGAACATCCCGGTGATATTCGTCTCCGGCGGCCCGATGGAAGCCGGCAAGACCAAGCTCGCCAGCCATGGCCTGGACCTGGTCGATGCCATGGTCATCGCCGCCGACTCCAGCGCCTCTGACGAGAAGGTTGCCGAGTACGAGCGCAGCGCCTGCCCGACCTGCGGCTCGTGCTCCGGCATGTTCACCGCCAACTCGATGAACTGCCTGACCGAAGCCCTGGGCCTGGCCCTGCCGGGCAACGGTTCGACACTGGCCACCCACAGCGACCGCGAACAGCTGTTCCTGCAGGCCGGCCGGACCATCGTCGAGCTGTGCAAACGCTACTACGGTGAGAACGACGAGTCGGTGCTGCCGCGCAACATCGCCAACTTCAAGGCGTTCGAAAATGCAATGACCCTGGACATCGCCATGGGCGGTTCCACCAACACCATCCTGCACTTGCTCGCGGCGGCTCAGGAAGCCGAGATCGATTTCGACCTGCGCGACATCGACCGCCTGTCCCGTCACGTGCCGCAACTGTGCAAGGTCGCGCCGAACATCCAGAAGTACCACATGGAAGACGTGCACCGTGCCGGTGGGATCTTCAGCATCCTCGGCTCCCTGGCCCGTGGCGGCCTGTTGCACACCGACCTGCCGACCGTGCACAGCAAGACCATGGCCGAGGCCATCGCCAAGTGGGATATCACCCAGACCACCGACGAAGCCGTGCATCACTTCTTCAAGGCCGGCCCGGCAGGCATTCCGACGCAAACCGCGTTCAGCCAGTCGACCCGTTGGGAAACCCTGGACGACGACCGTGAAAACGGCTGCATCCGCAGTGTCGAGCACGCCTACTCCAAGGAAGGCGGCCTGGCCGTGCTGTACGGCAACATCGCCCTGGACGGCTGCGTGGTGAAGACCGCCGGCGTCGACGAGTCGATCCATGTGTTCGAAGGCAACGCGAAGATTTTCGAAAGCCAGGACAGTGCCGTGCGCGGCATCCTCGCCGACGAAGTGAAGGCCGGCGACATCGTGATCATTCGCTACGAAGGTCCGAAAGGCGGCCCGGGCATGCAGGAAATGCTCTACCCAACCTCCTACCTGAAGTCCAAGGGCCTGGGCAAAGCCTGCGCCCTGCTGACCGACGGCCGGTTCTCTGGCGGCACCTCGGGCCTGTCCATCGGCCACGCCTCGCCGGAAGCGGCGGCTGGAGGTGCCATCGGCCTGGTGCGCGATGGCGACAAGGTCCTGATCGACATTCCGAACCGCTCGATCAACCTGTTGATCAGCGACGAAGAACTGGCCGGTCGCCGCGTCGAACAGGACAACAAAGGCTGGAAGCCGGTGGAAGTGCGTCCGCGCAAAGTCACCACCGCGCTCAAGGCCTACGCCCTGCTCGCCACCAGCGCCGACAAGGGCGCGGTGCGGAACAAGGCGATGCTCGACGGCCTGTAAGCGTCGTTAGCCGCAATAAAAATGCCCCGCCAAGTGCGGGGCATTTTCTTTGCGGTGAGACAGGTCACAGATGATCAACTGTGGGAGCGAGCCTGCTCGCGATAGCGGCGTATCAGCCAAAAAAAATGCCGCTGACCTGACGCCATCGCGAGCAGGCTCGCTCCCACAGGGTTGGTGAGTTCATCCGCAACCCGGGTTTACTGGATATCCTCGGGCTTGACGATCACCCAGTTCTTGTCCGCCGTCACCGGTAGCCCTTCCTTGGCCTGGGCCGCAGCGTGCTTGGCCATCATGCCGTTGATCTGGGTCATGTATTTGTCCTTGCGGTTGACCCACAGGTGAATGCCGCCCTTGGCCACGTCCACATCGTGGAACAGCATGTAGCCGTCACTGCTCGGTGTGTCACCCGCCACCAGCACCGGTTTTTTCCATTCGTCGATGTAGGTCAGGATCGCCGCGTGCTTGCCGGCCATCCAGGTCGCCGGGGTCCACAGATAAGGCGTGTATTCCAGGCCGAGGTTGGCCTTCTCGTCATATTTTCCGTTGGTGATCTGTTTGCGAGCAGTGGTCAGCTCGCCGGTCTTGCGGTCCTTGAGCAGCGTGGTCACACCGATCACGTTCTGCGGCTTGAGGTTGTAGCCGTACTTCGGATCGGAGGCGACCATGCGCACCAGCTCTTCCGACGCCGCGGTCATGACATAGACCTCGATGCCGTTTTCCATCAGCTTGTTGTACAGCTCGGCCTGGCCGGTGAAGATCTTGGGCGGGTTGACGTTGTACTGGACCACTTTGTCGCCGTCGTAATAGGTGGTCGGCACGGGCTTGCCGGACGCCATCAGCTCATCGACATACCCCTTGAGCTCCTTGAGGGTAAAACCGGAAAACACCTGGGCCACCCACGGGTAGCAAACCATGTCGTCCACTTCGCACAGGCGATAGTAATAGCTGAACAGACTTTCCTTGTGGTCAGCCGTGTCCTTGAACGGCATCAGTTTCAAGGACGGGTCCAGGCTTTCACGGGTGATGAGGCCCTTGTTCTCCATGAACGGCAGCAACGATTCTTCAAGGTCGTAGCGGTAACTGGTGTTGTCCATGTCGAACACCGCGTAGTTACCCTTGTTGGCGTTGGCTGCGATCATCGCGTCCAAGGCCTTGGCCTGCTCGGCCGGCCAGTGCTTGAGTTCGGTGGCGAGCACTTGGCCGGCAAGGCCCAGGCTCAAGGCGACAGCGAGAAAACGAGGTACGAGCTTCATCGGCATTCCTCCCAGGTTTGAAGAACTCGACGCTAACAAATGCCTGTGACAGTCCTCGCCTGTGGGCGACCGCTTACATCTTGATAGCGCCAGCGACATACCCGTAAACGTCACTGCCTTATTCCATAAACGACAATCTACATGCGTTTTTAGTATTAATTCATTAGTTATCAGGCTGTTAGGCTTCCCGGCTCACAGTCGCGGCTTCGGGCGACTGGCACGTCTTATCGGAGTCTCTTTAGATGAATCTGCCGCTGATCCTCAATCTGCTGGTATTCCTCGCCTTGCTGTTCGGCCTGGCGCAAACCCGTCACCGCACCTGGAGCCTGGCCAGGAAGGTGCTGCTGGCGCTGGTGCTGGGCGTGGTGTTCGGTATTGCCCTGCACACGATTTACGGCGCCGGCAACCCGGTGCTCAAGGCCTCGATCGGCTGGTTCGACCTGGTGGGCAACGGCTACGTACAGTTGCTGCAAATGATCGTCATCCCGCTGGTCTTCGCCTCGATCCTCAGCGCCGTGGCCCGTCTGCATAACGCTTCGTCCCTGGGCAAGATCAGCTTCCTGACCATCGGCACGCTGTTGTTCACCACCGCCATCGCCGCGCTGATCGGCATCGGCCTGACCAACCTGTTCGGCCTCACCGCCGAAGGCCTGGTGGCCGGTACCCAGGAACTGGCGCGCCTGCAGGTGATCCAGAGCGACTATGCCGGCAAGGTCGCCGACCTGAATATCCCGCAGTTGCTGCTGTCGTTCATTCCGCAGAACCCCTTTGCCGACCTGGCCCGGGCCAAGCCGACCTCGATCATCAGCGTGGTGATTTTCGCCGCGTTCCTCGGTGTCGCGGCGTTGCAGCTGCTCAAGGATGACGTGGAAAAAGGCCAGAAAGTGATCAACGCCATCGACACCCTGCAAAGCTGGGTGACGCGCCTGGTGCGCCTGGTGATGAAGCTCACCCCGTACGGCGTGCTGGCCCTGATGACTAAGGTGGTAGCTGGCTCCAACTTGCAGGACATCATCAAGCTCGGCAGCTTCGTGGTGGTGTCGTACCTGGGGCTGGGCCTGATGTTCGTGGTCCATGGCCTGCTGGTGTCCGCCGCCGGGATCAACCCGCTGCGGTTTTTCCGCAAGATCTGGCCGGTGCTGACCTTCGCCTTCACCAGCCGCTCCAGCGCCGCGACCATCCCGTTGAGCATCGAAGCCCAGACCAGCCGCCTCGGCATCCCGCGGGCGATCGCCAGCTTCAGCGCCTCGTTCGGCGCCACCATCGGCCAGAATGGTTGTGCCGGTCTTTATCCAGCCATGCTGGCGGTGATGGTCGCGCCGACCGTGGGCATCAACCCGCTGGATCCGCTATGGATCGCGACGCTGGTGGCGATCGTGACGTTGAGTTCGGCCGGGGTGGCCGGGGTCGGTGGCGGCGCCACATTTGCCGCGTTGATCGTGCTGCCGGCCATGGGCTTGCCGGTCGCGCTGGTGGCGTTGCTGATCTCCGTCGAGCCACTGATCGACATGGGGCGTACGGCGCTGAACGTCAGCGGCTCGATCACCGCCGGGGCGATCACCAGCCAGGTGATGCAGCAGACCGACAAGGCCCTGCTGGATGCCGAGGAGCATGGGGAGTTGGTGCACGCTTGATTGCCTGATACCTGTGGGAGCAAAGCTTGTGGGAGCAAGGCTTGCCCGCGATGAAAGCGACGCGGTCTTCCATGGATCGAGGCGCCCGGATCGCGGGCAAGCCTTGCTCCCACAGGCATAGTTCCCACAGGGCTTACAGTTTTTCCCACACCTCAAAGCTGTAGGCCGGCTTGTCCCCTTCGGCCGGGTTCGGCTGGTTCGACACCAGCTTCCACTGGCTCGAATCAAATTGCGGAAACCACGCATCCCCTTCCGGGCTCAGCGCCACGCGGGTCAGGTACAGCCGATCCGCCTGCTCCAGGGCCTGGGCGTACAGCTGGGCACCGCCGATCAACATCAACTCGTCGACGCCCTGTTCCAGCGCCCACGCCTCGGCCCGCGCCACTGCTGCCTCCAAGGAGGAAAACACTTCGGCGCCCTCCAGCACCAAGTCCGGCTGACGGCTGACCACGATGTTCAAGCGCCCCGGCAGCGGTCGACCAAGGGAGTCCCAGGTCTTGCGCCCCATGATGATCGGTTTGCCCAGGGTGGTGGCCTTGAAGTATTTGAAATCCCCTGGCAGGTGCCAGGGCATGCTGTTGTCGACGCCGATCACACGGTTTTCACCGAGGGCTGCGATCAGGCTTAAGGGGAGAGTTTTGTTCATGGCCGCGAGGATACCAGAGGCTCGGCGTACCCCGACAGGCATCACAGCGGTTATGCTCAACCCTCATTCGAGCAACGGAAGCACCCGTGACAGCACTGCAGAACCTCTGGTTGACCGAGACGATACGCCTGCGTGAAGAACACGCCGGCCCGCTCGAGGACCAGGAAGCCAATCGCCTGGCCCGCGCATCAGGCGGCAACTTAGCCACCCGCATCCGCCACCGCGCCCGCTGGCTGGCCGAGCGCGATGGCCTCACCGAGGCCCTGCGCCATTGGCTGCAAGGGGCGCGCCTGGCGCTGATCGCATTGGCGCTGCTCGCCATCATCAGTGGTGCCGGCCTGGGGTTTGCCGCACTCGGCGACGGGCAAACCCCGGTCAACGTGTTCTGGGCCCTGGGCAGCCTTTTGGGGCTGAATCTGATTCTGCTCATCTCCTGGGCCCTGGGCCTGATCTTCGCCGGTGAGCAAGGTGCCGCACTGGGGCGCCTGTGGCTGTGGCTCAGCGAAAAACTCGCCCGCGATGCCAAGGCCGCCCAACTGGCGCCAGCCCTGCTGCTGTTGCTGCAAAGGCATAAACTCAATCGCTGGGCACTCGGCGTGTTGGTCAACGGCCTGTGGCTGCTGGCGATGCTCAGTGCGCTGGTCATCGTACTGATGTTGATGGCGACCCGGCGCTACGGCTTCGTCTGGGAAACCACGATTCTCGGTGGCGAAACCTTCGTCGCCATGACCCAAGCCCTCGGCGCGCTGCCTGCCCAGCTGGGCTTCAGTGTGCCAACAGTGGAGATGATCCGCGCCAGTGGCGACACCGCGCTGAACATCGAGAGCGCCCGCCAGGCCTGGGCCGCCTGGCTGGTGGGCGTGCTGCTGGTCTATGGCGTAGTGCCGCGCCTGGGCCTGGCGCTGCTGTGTCTGTGGCACTGGCGGCGTGGTCGGGCCACGCTGCGCCTGGACTTGAACCTGCCGGGCTACGCCCAATTGCGTGAACGGCTGATGCCCAGCAGCGAGCGCCTGGGGGTCAACGACGCCGCACCCGCGCAATTGCACCCCATCGAAAATGCGGTCAGTGCAATGGACAGCGACGGCGCGCTGCTGGTGGCGATCGAACTGGACGACCGACCCTGGCCGCCCAAGCTGCCCGAAACCGTGAAAAACGCCGGCATCCTCGACAGCCGCGAGTCGCGCCACAAACTCCTCGAACAACTGTCACGCTTTCCTCCGGCACGACTGGCCATTGCCTGTGACCCACGCCGCTCACCGGATCGCGGCAGCCTGGCGCTGATCGCCGAGCTGGCCCGCAGCGCCAGCGCCACCCGCGTCTGGCTGTTGCAGGCGCCGCCCGGCGAAGCGCTGGACGCCGAACGCCTGGGGGACTGGCACACTGCGCTGCAACAGTTGCAGCTGCCCTTCGCCGACTGCATGCCCTTGAACTGGTTGGAGACCGGCCATGACTGAGCCCATGAAGCCGCTGAAGCTGGCCGTGGTCGGTCACACCAATGTGGGCAAGACCTCGCTGCTGCGTACCTTGACCCGCGACGTCGGCTTCGGCGAGGTGTCCCATCGCCCGAGCACCACCCGGCATGTCGAGGGTGCGCGTTTGTCGGTGGACGGCGAAGCGCTGCTGGAGCTGTACGACACACCGGGCCTGGAGGACGCCATCGCCCTGCTCGATTACCTCGAGCGCCTGGAGCGCCCGGGTGAACGCCTGGACGGCCCGGCGCGCCTGGCCCGTTTCCTCGAGGGCAGCGAGGCCCGGCAGCGCTTCGAACAGGAAGCCAAGGTGCTGCGGCAACTGCTCGCCAGCGATGCCGGGCTGTATGTGATCGATGCCCGGGAGCCGGTGCTGGCCAAGTACCGCGATGAGCTGGAAGTCCTCGCCAGTTGTGGCAAGCCGCTGCTGCCGGTATTGAATTTCGTCAGCAGCGCCCACCATCGCGAGCCCGACTGGCGCGAAGCCCTGGCGCGCCTGGGCCTGCACGCCCTGGTACGGTTCGACAGCGTCGCCCCGCCCGAGGACGGCGAGCGACGCCTGTATGAAAGCCTCGCACTGTTGTTGGAAAGTGCCCGTGGGCAATTGGAACGCCTGGTCACTGACCAACAGGCCCAACGCCTGGCCCGTCAACAGAGTGCGGGACGCTTGATCGCCGAACTGCTGATCGACTGCGCCGCCTGCCGCCGCAGCGTAGCCAGCGACGCCGAACTGGAACGCGAAGCCATCAGTGAACTGCGCAACGCGGTGCGCCAGCGCGAACAGCGTTGCGTCGAGGCCCTGCTCAAGCTCTACGCTTTCAGGCCCCTGGACGCTGCCGCCAGCGATCTGCCGCTGCTCGACGGGCGCTGGGGCGACGACCTGTTCAACCCCGAGACCCTCAAGCAACTGGGCGTGCGGGTCGGTGGCGGGATCGCGGCGGGCGCGGCGGCCGGGGCCGGCGTCGACTTGCTGGTGGGCGGCCTGACTCTTGGCGCCGCCGCCCTGGCCGGGGCCATTGTCGGCGGCACCCTGCAAACCGCCCGCAGCTATGGCAACCGGCTGATAGGCAAGCTCAAGGGGCAACGGGAACTGACGGTGGACGACAGCGTGCTGCGCCTGTTGGCCCTGCGCCAACGCCAACTGCTGCAAGCTCTCAACCAACGCGGCCACGCGGCGATGGACAGCATCCGCATCGCCACACCCCAGGACAAGACCTGGCGCGAAGGCAAGCTGCCCGAAGCCCTGAACAAGGCCCGGGCGCATCCGCAGTGGTCATCTCTCAATCCCCAGGCACGGTTGAGCCAGTCGGAGCGGCAGGAGCAGATTGAGCAGTTGGCGCAGCGGCTCTAAGCGACACAGCGCCTGTGGCCACGTACACAAAATCCTTTGGCAAGCACACAAACCCTGTGGCGAGGGAGCTTGCTCCCGGTGGGTTGCGAAGCAACCCTGAAACCTGACACCTCGCTGTGTCAGGCCAACCGCGTCCAGGCATTTTGGGGCCGCTTCGCAGCCCAGCGGGAGCAAGCTCCCTCGCCACAAAAGCAATCAATCAGTCGTTGATCAAGGCTTTGAGGGCCGCTGCCGCGTCAGCCAATTCCAACTCATTGAACACCCGCACGCCATGGCGCCTGAGCAACGCCGCCGTCACGCCTTCACCACTGACCTTCACACCGCTGAACGTCCCGTCATAGGTCAACAGGTTGCCGCACGACGGGCTGTTGGCCTTGAGCACGGCGATCTGGATGCCATGGGTACGCACCAATTCCAGCGCTTGATTCGCACCAGACAGAAACTGCGCACTCACATCCTCGCCTTCGGTGGTAATCACCGCCGCCTGGCCGTCGAGCACTTGCCCGCCCTGCCCGCCAGGAATCTCCGCCGCCGCCCGAGGCGTAGGCAAGCCGCCGGCGACTTCCGGGCACAACGGCACGACCCGCCCCTCGTCGAGCCATTGCTGGAGTTGATCGAACGGCCCACTGGCACCGCCGTCGTAGCGCACGCGATGCCCGAGCAGGCAGCGACTGACCAGGATCTTTTCCATCGTCAGAACAACTCGTTGCCGCGACGGCGGAACCAACCGGTCAAGGACAGGCGATCGCGGGTGGCGGGCAGGACTTCATGGGGGATGTCGCCCGACAGGAACACCACCAGGCAACCGCCAATGGGCACCACGTCGTGCTCCACGCCATCGTCCAGGTACATGCGTAACTGGCCGCCGTGTTCCGGCAACCAATCGTCGTTGAGGTAGAGCACCGCCGACACCGCGCGCCGGTCGTCATCGCGAAAGCGGTCGACGTGCTTGAGGTAGAACGCCCCCGGAGGATAGAGGGCGAAGTGACTTTCGAAATCTTCCAGGCCCAGGAACAGCCCTCGATTCATCGCCTCGCGCAGGCTGTCCATCAGCACCAGGTATTGGTCGCAGGCTTGCGCCTGGCCGGGTTCGATCCACTGGATGCGATCACCCCGGATGCCTTCGCGGATCTCCGAGAACGGCCCGCGCCCGACCGCTGCCGGAGCCAGTTCGCCCTCGGCGGCACGCTGGCGGCATTCGGCCGCCAGGGCACGGGTCAGCGCCTGCGGCAGGAAGAGGTTCTGCTGCGACCAGCCGCGCTCGGCCAGGTCGTCGACGATACGTAACAGCAGCGGGTGATCAGAAGGTATTTGCATGGCGCGCATAGTATGCCTGTGCCTGCAAAACCGACAGCGACGCTCGGCAGGTTTTTTGCCGCCAGATAGCACCGCCGTACGAACTTGATACGAATTCTCGACAAGACCCCACACCCCACGGAGAATAGTCGGCTGCTGACAGGAGTCCCTATGCGCCGTTTGCTTTTCTCACTGTTGATGTTCTGCGTTTTGCCCGCCTGGGCAGACAGCTACGACCAGTTGTACAAGGTCGCCGGTTGGCCGGAACAGCGGGCGCATTTCAATGATGCCTTGAGCGCCGCCCAGCAGCGCTACCAGAGCAGCCTGCCGCCGGCGGTGTTCCAGGCGCTGGTGAACAACAGCAATCAACGTTTCGCCCCCCAGGCCATGGACCAGCGGGCCGAGGCGCAAATGCGCAAGAATCTTCGCGACCCTCAAGCGGCCCTGAACTTTTTCCAATCACCCTTGGGCCGCAAGGTCGTGGCGGCCGAGTTGCTGGCGACCCGACGCGATCAATTGGCGAAAAACGCCAAGGGCCTGCCGAAGATGCAAGCCAGCGACAACCGCCTGTTGATCATCGGTCACCTGGCCCAGGCCCTGCCCGCTCGCGAGGCCGGCGCCGAAGTCAGCCTGGCGATCGCCGGCGTGGCAGCCGACAGCCTGAGTTCGATGATCCCGGGGCTCTTGGGCGCTGGTCAGGCCCAGGGCATGTTGAACGGCCAGCGCCAACGGCTGATGGAACAGATCGGCGCGGACCTGAACAACACGCTGCTGTACGTCTACCGTGACCTCACGGATACCGAGCTGGAAGAGTTCGCCACCTTCGCCGAATCGACCGAGGGCCAGGCTTATTATCAGGCGGCTTTGGCAGCGATTCGGGCGGGGTTGGCGGTGGGGCAGAATCTCGGGCAGTAGCTCTTCTGTGCCCCTGACACCGCTATCGCGAGCAGGCTCGCTCCCACACTGGGTCTGCGACGATCACAAAACCTGGGTTCACTTAAATACCCTGTGGGAGCGAGCTTGCTCGCGATGGCAATAACCCAGTCACCGCCGAACCCGGCTCATCCGCTTGCTCAGGAACCCAAACATCTCCTGCCGCATCGCCAGCGCCTCATTCGCCAAATGATGACGCCCCTCGGGCAACATCAATATCTGCGGCCGGTCGAACTTGCTGCGCAGCACTTGCAGGTTGTGCACCCAATCCACCGTCATGTCCGCCTGCCCCTGCACGATCAACGGCTGGCGTGGGCTGCTCGGGGCGGCTTCGATACGCTTGATCCATTGCCCCAACGCACCCACCCAAGCGGTGGGCAGGCGCAGAGGTTGCAACGGGTCGGCTTGCAGGAAGGGCAGGAACTGCGGGTCGGTGGAGTTCTCGCTGAAACGCCGGGCGATACCGGTCACGAACGGCTTGAGCAGGTAATAACTCAGGCGCGACCAACCCCAGGCCCGCGGCCGCACCAGGGGTGACAGCAGGATGACCTGGCCCTGGGCCGGGCTCTGTGCGCCCTGGTTAAGCACGTGATCGACGACGATGGCCCCGCCGGTGCTTTGGCCGCACAGGTGCCAGGGTTGCGGCAGGTCCAGCGTCCCGGCCTCGGCCAACAGGCCCTGCAAGGTGGCCTGGTACTCGGCAAAATCCTCGATGCTGGCGCGTTCGCCACTGGACAGGCCGTGGCCCGGCAGGTCGCAGGCGATCACTGCGAATTTCTGCTCCAGGGCCCATTCGATCAAGTGCCGGTACAGCCCCATGTGATCGTAGTAACCGTGGAACACGAACATCGTTGCCACGGCTTTTTCCGGCCACCAGACCTGGCTGACCAGTTCATAGCCTTTTATCTCGAAACACCCCAACCCCCTGCGCAACGCACGTTGGGGGAAGTCCAGCCCATAGAACCGTTGATAAGCCTGTGCTTGTTCCGACAGGGGTTGCCACTGTGCCAAGGGTTGCAGGCTGGCACGCAGGAGATCGGGGTCGAAAGTGGCAGGCATCAAGGTTTCCAGGCATGGGCGCATCGCGCGAAACAGACTTTACAAGCCTGCGATATTCATCTGTCGCGGCAGGCATGGCAAGCTACGCGGCTTCAGAGGATCGACTCCATGCGCCCATCCCACCGCACGACCTTGCTCGCCAGCCTGCTTGCCCTCGGATGCGCCATCGTATTGTGGGCGGCCTACGACTGGTTCCAGGGCCGTTTCCTGCGGGCTTTCAGCCAACACACCGCGGTGTTTTCCGGCGATCCTCTACGCCTGCCTGTCGATCTGGCCGGCCCTGGCGCGATACGCCTGGTGCACTTCTGGGACCCGGCATGTCCGTGCAACGTCGGCAACCAGCAGCACCTTTCCGAGCTGATCGATAAATATGTACCGCAAGGCGTCGAATTTTATGCGGTACAAAAAGCCGGCAGCCAAGGTCGGCTGCCGGCCACGTTGAGCAGCTTGAAAACCCTCCCGGCGCTTCCCGGATCGAACCAGATTCCCGCCAGCCCGGCCGTGGCAATCTGGGATCGCAGCGGCAAACTGGCGTACTTCGGCCCCTACAGCGAAGGCCTGACCTGCAACTCGAGCAACAGCTTCATCGAACCGATTCTGGAGGCATTGAGCATTGGCCGGGAAGTTGATGCTACTCACACGTTGGCGGTGGGCTGTTACTGCCCATGGTCGGTTTCAAACTGACAAATTAACTACAACACGTATTGCCGGCTTGCTCTTGGGCGACGCCACAAAGTTAAGCCCAGTACTCGCCTCTAGAGCTCTTACTCAAAGTAAGGGCCTGAGCTGAACCGTTTGTCGGATCCAATTTTTCCCAAAGACGCGATTGCCCCTCCTTTTCGGCCTGTGCCCCGTGCCAGGCGGGTTGTGCAGGGCATTTGGCGCGTGCCGACCGTTTAGCTGAATCGATTAACAGCGGCCGTGCCAGCATGAACTTTTTTTTAATCTCTTCTCTAAACCTCGTAACCAACAAAATGTTGATTTCCAGTGCAGTCGCGCGGCGGCGCTAACTCGAGGAAGTTTCACACGCCTTTTCATCTTTCAACTTGTCGACCTTCCTAAACCAAACAAGAATGGAATCGTCAGTGATGCAAAAGCTGCTATGCGCTGCACTTTCCAATCCCCATAAAGAAGACGCCCTCAACCTCGAGGCGTTTGTCCAATGTGTCGCCCCGCTCATGATCGACGTGCTGCTGCGCGGCGAAACTGGCACCGGTAAAGACACGCTGGCAGAAAAGATCCATCGCATGTCGGGTTGCTCCGGCAAGTTCGTTGCGATCAACTGCGCCGCCATCCCCGAAACACTCGCCGAGAGCCAGCTCTTCGGGGCCAATACCGGCGCGTATACCGGCGCCAGCCAAAATCGCGCGGGGTTCGTCGAAGCCGCGCATAACGGCACGTTGTACCTGGACGAAATCGACAGCATGCCGTTGGGCCTGCAAGCCAAGCTGCTGCGTGTCCTGGAGTCGAGGACGGTCCAGCGGCTGGGCTCGACCCAGAATATCCCGGTGAACATGCGGGTCATCGCCTCCGCCCAGTGTCCACTGGGGGAAATGGTCGAACGCGGCGAGTTTCGCCGGGACCTTTATTTTCGCCTGAACATCATCAGCCTCAAGCTGCCCCCTCTGCGCAGCCGCAAGGAACGCATCGTGCCGCTGTTCCAATCGCTGGTGCGGCGGGAGGCCCAGGCACTTGACCGGCCCTACGTCGCCCCCTCACCCGCGCTGTTGCGCCAACTGCTCGGCTACGCCTGGCCAGGAAACATCCGCGAGCTGCAATCCGCCGCCAAGCGATATGTGCTTGGCTTGCCGGCACTGCCCCGCGCAGAACCACTGGAACACAACAGTTCAACGCTCAAGTTGAAGGAACACCTGCAGCAGTTCGAGAAAATCCTCATCGAGGACTGCATGCGCCGCCACCATCATTGCATCGACAAGGTCATCGCCGAACTGGGTATCGCCCGGCGCACCCTGTATTACCGAATGAAGTGCCTGCAAATATCGACGAGTTGAGTGGGATCGGTGGAACCGTTTACGCAACGGTCGCCACTTAACCATCGAGACGCTCACGATCGTCTCGCCATTCCACAACCCGGAGATACGACTATGAGTTTTGGTGGACTTTCTCTCGCGGCTTCCACGGCTGCCATGCAGCAGATGGACGCGACCTCGGCTGCGATGACAACCATGAAATCCGAATTCGACCAGAAGAAACTGGTCGCAGACACCATGAACGCAATCGCGGCAGGGTCGATGGACACCGCAACCAAAGCCATCACCGCCATGGGGGAGGCATCCAAAGGCATACGTTTCTGACCCATCCGCTTCAGTCCCCGCTTCGGCGGGGCAACCTCAAGCGCGATGCGCAGGAGGCCCTATGCACATTGACTTGCCAGACAGCCTTCGTGCTCTCAGAGACCTGTCCCATGACGAGCCCACGCGGCGCCCTGCCCAGACTCCACCGGGCCTGGCGAACGTGGTCGCCGAGCACCTGGCATTGCATGGGGCCGGCGACCGGTTGCGGGAGTCGCTCGTCCAGTGGGGCGACGAACAGGGTTCGACGGGCGGACAGTCTCGCTTTGGCTGGCGCAACCCCCAGGACAGATTGGCCGCAGAGACCGCAGACCCTTTGCGCCTGGTGCTGGAAGACATCCTGGAAGAGATCAACAGCGGCACCGGTTCCAATCTCGACGTGGACATCGATGACGCCTATTCCAATGAAGACCTGTTCAACGATCTGGCCCAGATGTTCGCCCATCGCCGGCAACCCATCGGTGACAATGATCTGGACAGCCAAAGCGATTTCGGCAGTGCCAACAACCCCTTCTGTGGCGCGTTGTTCGGTGCCTGGGAAATGGAGGGCGATCACGCCACGCGGCGCGGTCGTCATGACGCGAGCCTGTCGCTGCTGCTCAAGATCATCGCGGTCCTGGGCCGAAGGAAACTGTTGACGCTACTGGACATCGACGAAGATGACGGCCAGGCGCGCTATGAACCGGACGACCAGGACCTGTTGTTCGAGATCGCGGCATTCATGGACCAGCACCCGACGCGCTATCCCCCACCGGCGACCCTCGATGCAGAACGGTGGACATGGACCGAACGCATTGCCCGCGGCACGGCACTGGACGCTCGCGAAACTCGCTTGTTCCAGCTTGCCCTGGAAGAGCTGGATTTCGCCCTGGCCCGCCTTGCCGGCCAACAGGCCCCGATACGCCAGCGCGTGCGCCGCAGCCGGGAAGAAATCGAGTTTCACCTGAGCGTCACCGGTAGCGCTCGCAACGTCTTGAGGCTGATGTGCGCCTGAAGGCACCCGCTCTTTGAATTCCAGCCATTGAAACAGGAGATATTCCGTGGACGTACATGCCATCGACCCCAGCAACCTCGCCTCCACTTCCGCCAAAACGAGCGCCAGGCCACAGGCCAGTGCCGAAACCAGCGATGTCAGTTGGTTCAACGCACAAATGCGCGAGAAAGCCCCCGCCCCGGACAGCGAAAACAATGTCGCGGCACGCATCATTGACTCGTTGTCGAGTCGCTCCGGCGAATTGCAGCGTCTGGATGATCGCGCCAACCGCGACATGATCAAGGCCGTCCGCACCGCCGACCCGCAAGATATGTTGCAGTCGAACCGGTCATTATCATCCTTCCACCTGGAAAGCCTGATGACCGCGAAAATAGTCAGCAAAGGCTCCCAGGCCATCGAGAAGCTCACCAATCTTCAGTAAAGGGAAGGCCGGTCATGTCCATGCGCGCGTTCTCAACACTGTTGCTGTGTCTGCTGCTCACCGGTTGTGACGAACGGACGGCGCTGCACAGCCATCTTTCCGAACAGGATGCCAACGAAGTGATCGCCGAGTTGGCGAACAAGAACGTGGAGGCGAGCAAGCAAGTCGATAAAGACGGACTGACCGTACTGGTCGAGCCTGCCGACATGAACAGCGCCGTCCAAGTCCTCGAAGCCGCCGGCCTGCCGCGTCGGTCCCGCTCCAGCCTGGGGGAGATCTTCCGCAAGGAGGGAGTCATTTCCACGCCGATGGAAGAGCGTGCCCGCTACATCTACGCGCTGTCCCAGGAGCTCGAATCGACGCTTTCACAAATAGATGGCGTGGTGCTCGCCCGGGTCCATGTGGTCCTGCCGGAACGGGTGGCCCCGGGTGAGCCGGTCCAGCCCGCATCGGCCTCGGTCTTCATCAAGCACACCAGTGCCCTGGACCCCGACAGCATTACCCCGCGTGTGCGTAACCTGGTCGCCAGCGGGATTCCCGGCATGGCCGACGCCACTCAGAACCCGACCAAGTTATCGGTGGTATTCGTGCCCGCCGCACCCTATCAGGAACAGCGCAAGATGGCGTACTTCGGCCCCTTTCTCATGCAGGCCGATGACATCGGTTACTGGCGAGCGGTGACCGTGGCGGCAAGCATCGCCTTGCTCGCCATCCTGATGGGCGCCCTCTATGGCCTCTATCGACTATGGCGCCAGGGCGTGTTGGTGCTGCCACGGTTTCTCGAGCACAAGCTCGCCAAGCCAGCCGGAGCGCCCGCCGCACCTCAAGGCAGTGCGACACCTGGGCTGTTTGCCGTGACCCCCCCGGGGGCCAAGCCCGGCAGTAACGGTACCGCCGCATGACGGCGGAAATTGAATGGGTTCGCTGGTGGAGCCTGGCTTGGCGCGAAGCAGACCGGGACTGGTATTCATCGACGCTTTGCCTGCTGACCGCACCGCAAATCGACGCCCTCGCCCGGGGGCACCATGCCGCGCTTGCACGTAGCTTCGGCATGACCCCGTGCATGCCACCCCAACCCAATCCGGCGCTGCAATCACTGTTCTGCGGTACACCGCGGACCTTGTTCCTTGCCTGCGAATTGGTGGCGAGCACTTGCGCACCGTTAACGGCAACGCCGGCACTTTCCACGCAAGACCGGGCCTGGTGCGAGCGCACCGCCAAAGCCCTGCGGCCGGGACACTGGCTCGAACAAGGCCAGGATCCGCTCGCACTGCTGCGCGCCTGGCTGGGTGAACGGGTCTGGGAACGTGCGCGCCTGGCGTTCCCACGCGACAGAATCATCACCATCGAATCGGTGAGCGCCCCTCAACCGCCAGCCGCCAAGCTGAACACGCTTTGGCAGTCCGCCTGCTGGAAGGCTGAGCAAAGCCTGGCAGCCCCGGCCCCTATCCAAACGGAGAAACACGATGCTCGCTCGGCGTTCGCTTGAACTGCGCCCCGATGGCCAAAGCCTGTCGCAGCCCTATATCGCCCGCGAAACCCTGGTGGATTGTGCCCGCGCGCAGGTCGTCCTCGAACAGGCCCAGGCCCAGGTTGCGCAATGGCTTGAACGCGCCAGCACAGAGGCGGACGCGTCCGTGCTTGAGGCTCAAGCTCGATTCTGGGAAAAGGCCGAGACCTTGCTCGCCGCCTGGGAAGCCCAGCGCCAAGCCATGTGGGAGCGGATCGAGACAAGCGCCGCACACCTGGTCAACGAAGCCCTGGGGACGCTGTTGAACGAGGTCCCGGAGCAGGCACGTATCGATGCGCTCGTCCGCCAACTGGCGTCGCGCCAGGACGACCCGGTCAGCGCCACCCTCCGCTGCCATCCCGAAGACCTGGCGAGCCTGACGCAGAGCCTGGGCACCAATGGCAAGCGCCCCTGGACACCGGTGGCGGATGCCGACATGGAACGACATCAACTGAAGCTGGAAACGCCAGGCGGCACATTCCTGCTCGACTGGCCCTCCGCTGTCAAAGCCTTGCGCCTGCCTGATCCACCACACATCCCTGCAAACTGACCCACCGCTATCGCGAGCAGGCTCGCTCCCACAGGGGATTTGTGCTGGCTGCGATGTCTGTGAACACCCGGAAAAACTGTGGGAGCGAGCCTGCTCGCGAGACGGCGGCACATCCAACATCACCGCAAGCTGACCCAACGCTATCGCGAGCAGGCTCGCTCCCACAGGGGATTTGTGCTGGCTGCGATGTCTGTGAACACCCGGAAAAACTGTGGGAGCGAGCCTGCTCGCGAGACGGCGGCACATCCAACATCACCGCAAGCTGACCCACCATCATCACAAGCAAACCACACTTCCCCAGGTTTTTTTCCTCATCTGCGCGGAACCGCCAATGGCATGACCACCACTCACATCGTGAACATGCCTAACCCAGAGGAACCGCCCATGTCTTCCGCCGATGCCGTCCAGCGCCGCCTCGACACCTACTTCCAACGCGCGACCGACAACGTCAACAACGCTGCGATGAACGCGGCAGAAACGCAGTCGCTCGACGACATGCATTCATTCCTGACCAGCATGAACGGCATGTCCGTCGCGGTGAACGCAGCGACTCAACAGACCACTGCCCATCACAACCTCGCCAAGGCGATCATCGATGCAATGCCATGAGCTGCGAACACAGCTCACCCGCTGGAGCGCCAGCGTCGATGGCCCGGAGCACTTCGGCCTTGTCATCGACGATGGCGAGGCGACCTTCAGCAAGCTCGACGAGGCCTTGCTGGTATCGGTCGAGCTGACCGTCCCGATGACCCATGAGGTGGTTCTGGAAGACCTGCTTCGGCTGGCGCACCCAAGCCTCTCGCGATTTCCCGGCGCGCTGGCCCGTTCGCCGCAGGACGGGCGTTTATGGCTGCTGACGCAACTGGCGCCGGACGGGCACATCGACGACCTCATCGAGGCACTCGAAGCACTGCTCAACCAGCGCGATACCTGGCAATCCATTCTCAATAAAGACCAACGTGCCGCTGCGGCGCCTGTAGCGCGACGCCTCTCGCACTCTCACTTGCTCGGAACAGGAAACCGCCATGCCTAACAGGTGGCTTACGCCGTACCGCTTGATGACCGCAGGCAGGGTACACCTTGGCCAGTCGATCCCACGCCGCTGGGCGAAACCTTCGCTGGTCGCACTGGCATTGATCGGTGCGCTGGGCGCGGGCCTGCCGGCACAGGCGGCCATACCGACCGACTGGAAGAACACGCCTTACGCCTACGACGCCCAGAGCACACCGCTGGCCAAGGTACTCGGCGATTTCGCCAACACCTTCGCGGTGCAACTGGTGATCGATGGCACGGTGAAAGGCACCGTCGACGGGCGGATGCGCGCTGAAAGTCCCCAGGCGTTCCTCGACAGGCTCGGCCTGGAAAATCGCTTCCAGTGGTTCATGTACGGCAACACGTTGTACGTCAGCCCCTTGCAGAACCAGGACTCCACGCGCCTGGAAGTGTCCGCTGACGCCGTACCGGACATGAAGCAAGCCTTGACCGACATCGGCCTGCTGGATTCGCGTTTCGGCTGGGGTGAATTGCCCGACGAAGGCGTGGTCCTGGTATCCGGCCCGGAACGCTATGTACGCCTGGTGACGCAGTTTGCCGAAGCACGCAAGACCCCCGAGGAAAAACAGGAAGTGATCAGCTTCCCATTGCGCTATGCCACCGCCGCCGACCGCAACGTCAAGTACCGCGGCGAGACACTGGTCATTCCCGGAGTCGCCAGCATCCTGAAAGGTTTGCTGGAAAGCCGCAGCGCCGTGTCGGGCGGCATGCAGACGGCCTCGCCCCAAGCGTCGTTCCAGAACATGCAGGCCCAGCAATCGGCGACCATGGGCAACATCGAACAATTGGCATTGAACGGCATGGGGCGCCCGAACACCAACCGCGTACCGTCTGGCGCGAGCGGCGGTGGAGGCGGCCGGGGCAAGATCCGCGTCGAGGCCGACGTGCGCAACAACGCGGTGCTCATCTACGACGCGCCCAAGCGGCGGGAAATCTACACGCCGTTGATTCGCGATGTGGATGTACCGCGCAAGCTGGTGGAGATCGACGCGATCATCCTCGACATCGACCGCACGCAACTGGCCGAGCTGGCCTCGAACTGGAACGTCGAGAGCGGCGATCTGATCGGTGGAGCCTCGATGATTCGCCCCGGCGCCAGCTCGACGGTGTTCATTCAGGACTACGGCGATTTTTCCGCGCAACTGCGTGCCCTGGAGGGCCGTGGCCTGGCCTCGGTGGTGGCGAACCCATCGGTTCTGACCCTGGAGAACCAGCCGGCGGTCATCGACTTCAGCCGCACCGAGTACATCTCCGCCATCGGCGAGCGCGTAGCCACCGTCGAGCCGATCACGGCGGGCACCAGCTTGCAGGTCGTGCCCCATGCCATCGAGACCGGGGGGCGCAATCAGATCCAGATGTCCCTGGACATCGAAGACGGCCGCATCGAACCCTCGGAGGTCGGCCAGCAGACGCCCAGCGTACGTCGGGGCGTGGTCAGCACCCAGGCTGTCATGGGGGAAAGCCGGTCGCTGGTGGTCGGCGGATTTCATACCGAAGAGACCGGCGACAACCTCGAACGGGTGCCATGGCTGGGTCGCATCCCGCTGATCGGGCCGCTGCTGTTTTCCTCGACCACCCGCGAGACCAGCCGCCGCGAACGGGTCTTCATCCTGACACCGCGCCTGATCGGCGACCAGGTCGACCCGGCCCGCTATATCTCCGCCCTTGATCGCGAACAGGTCGACAGCGCCATGGCCCGCCTGGAAGAGCGTCGCAACGGCACCCGTCCCATCGGCCGTATCGAAGTCAGCGATGTGCTCGCCCAACTCGCCGACGGCAACATTCCGGCCACGTTCAAGCAGGCTGCGTCGATTCCTTATTCGCCCGACACCTTGTGCGCGCTGCAACCCGGGCTATCGCTGGACGCTGCACGGGCGCAATGGTTCGCAGGTGCCGATTACGGCATCGCCGTGGGCGTGGTACGCAACGACGGCCAGCAGCGGTTGCGCTTCGACGAGGCGAGCTGCGGCAGCCGCTGGGCCCTGGCCACCTCCGCCTGGCCGAAGGTGTGGCTCGAGCCCGGCGAGGAAACCGAAGTGTTCGTGGTCATGAAACAACCCACGCGCACGCCAGGCGGCGAGCGCCCTTCTCTTCTGCAAACCAGCGCGAGGACCCTGCCATGAGTCGCACGCCACTGTTGCTCGTTTTATTGCTGAGCCTGCCGGTGTTCGCCGGCTGCGCGAACCGCTCGGGCTGCCAGGGCGATGCCTGCAGCCGCGCCGAACCGGACAACGGTCGGCTGGTGATCTGGTGGTCGCCCGGCATGCGCGGCGGCCTTGGCTCCCCCGAACACCCACTGGACCATACGGTCGTCCCATTGGAGAACTGAAACGCTATGTCTTTTTCGGTACACAGCGTGAGCACTCGCCAGGCCTTCCAGAAGAACATCATCGCCGGCATCGCGACGTATTGGGAAATAGCCCCGGGCATTGAATTCTGTCTGCGACGCGAGCCTCATAGCGTCGGGCTCGCCTTACAGATACAAAGCCAGGCGCTACGCGCAAACCAGATCCAGCATGCGCTCGAACGGCGCTTCGCCCACCCGACCGACTACGCGCAGCTGTTCGTGTTTCTCGATCCACAGCGAGCGCTCGTGGTCTGGCAGGCACTGCCCGAGGCGCCGCTGTCCACTGAACTGCTCGATGAAATCCAGTCCAGGCAGTTGTCGCTGCTGGGCCTGGAGGAGCTCGACGATTACTCGGTCACTTATTGAACGACACGATGACCCCTCTTTGGGGACATGTTTAACCTGTGGCGAGGGGATTCATCCCCGCTGGGCTGCGTAGCAGCCCCAAAGAGCTGATCACATCAACCTGATACACCACGGTGGCAGGTTCAGGGCTGCTTCGCAGCCCAGCGGGGATAAATCCCCTCGCCACAACGGTTCATGACATTTTTTGCATTGAGGGAGGTTTCCATGACTGTCGCACCGCTTGCCCAGCGCTTGATCTCGGCCCTCGCGCAACACCTGCATGCGGACTTGCAACTGGAAGGTGGCGTGTGTGCGCTGTATGACACGAGCAACCGCGAAGCCGTGGTCATCGAGCTGCCCGATCACGGCGACGTCGCTATCCTTCATTGCTCGATCGATGTCCCTGCCCACGCCCCCGGCCTGCACAAGCGCTTGCTGGAGCTCAACTTTCGATTGGACCTGCTCGGCGGCAGCTGGCTGGCGCTGGACGATAAGGGCAGCGTTCGCCTGTGCGCCCATTGCCCGCTGGCGATGCTCGACGAGGCGCGGTTCTGCCATTGGATCGTGGGTTTCATCGCCCAGGTCGGCGAGGTTCGTGCGCGCTTGGCGGTGCCTGCAATGCCCAGTGGCCCGCGTCCGGCCTCGCTGAACGCAAGCCGCACCCGACTGGGGTAGACGGTGGTTGGTGCAGATGCACATCGGCCCCATCGGACAACACCCCCGGGGTCGATGTACACCCTCCACCTTATCGAAGCTTCATCGCCTCGCCACCCTCCTGCATGACTTTCCTCGCGCTGTCCATGAAGCCCTTGGTCACCTCGGTCACCGTATCGCTCATCAGCTTGGCCATGTCGGCGGAGCTTTTAATCAGCATCATGGCGCTCTGGCGCTCTTCCATCTTCATCTGTATATCGAACTGCTTTTCCATCAACTCCTTTTGACGGGTTTCCATCTCGCTCATGAAAGAGTCCGGAGTGCGCGATGCCGAAGTGGCGCTGGACGTTTGCGCGTCATCCAGCGGTTGAGCTTCATTCGGCGCCGCCGCGTGGTCGGCGTCCCGCGTGCGGGTACGGCCACGTTGATGCACCGCAGGGGGCGTCGAGGAGGAGCGTCCCCGTGTGTGCAGGCTTTGGCTGCCCTGGCGCTGCTGCGCCTCACGGGGTCGTTGGCTCAGCGAGGGCGAGCGCGAGGGCGATAAGCTGTCGGCGCCGTGCAGGGCACCTGTGCCCCTTAGGGGGTTCGTCAGGGAACTGGGATCAGGCATGGAAAATCCTCCACGAGTCGATGTGTGGTGAGCACTGTCGGCAGGCCGGTATCGGCCGGACGAACCTGGCTCACTACCTGAGTGGCAACCACATGTGCATCGGTTCCATCGACCTCAACGCAGGTTCAATTCCGGAATCTCGATCACCTCGCCCTTGGCCTCGTCATCCAGCTCGCGCAACACCCGATAAATGTGCGCAACCGCCTGGAGCGTTTCCCGAGGGATATAACCGCCGACGTCTTCGCGGTAGATCGTTCGTGCCAGCCAGATGCACTGGATGACCGGGACCCGCGCCGCCTTGGCCCGTTCGATCATTGCCCGGGCCTCGGCATCGACGCCTTTGACGATCAGTTGCGGCAGCGGCGTTTCCTCGGGGCGATACAAAAGCGCCACGGCAAAGTGGGTGGGGTTGACCACCAGCATGTCGGCCTCCTCCACCGGCTTGGTTTCTTTGTTGACGGGCTGGTCGACCAATTGCCGGGCCAGGCTGCGGCGATGCATTTTCACGTGCGGGTCGCCTTCCATTTCCTTGAACTCCTTGCGCACCTCCTCCTCACTCATGCGCAGGCGCTTGGCGAAGAAATATTTCTGCAGGCCAAAGTCGAGAATCGCCAGCACCAGCAATACACCCAGGCAAACGTGCATGATGTGCCGAAACAGGCTGGCCAACCCGCGCCAATAGCTGTGCAAATCACCGTTGACCAGGCTGATCAACGAGCCGAGTGCCGGCAGGGTCACCAGATAAATCACGCTACCGATAAACACGGCCTTGACCAATCCCATGAACAGGTTGATCAGCGCCTGGCCGGAGAACATCTGCTTGGCCTGGTTCATCGGGTTCAAGCGGTTCGGGTCAGGCTGCAGGGCTTCGGGGGCAAACAGGAAGCCGAACTGTATCCAACCGGCCACCAGGCGCGTGACGATCGCCAGCCCCACGGTCATCAAGGTGAAATTGAGCAGCACGCCTCCAGCATGGGCCAAGGTTTCCTCGAAGGCCCGTACGAAGTCGGCATCCAGCCGGTGCAGCGGGAACGCCACCAGGTCTTCCAACGCCTGCATGCTGTCGTCGGCCTGGGTCAATGCCACTTCGGTGATCGCCGCGAGCACCAGCAGGCTACTCAAGTCCTGGCTCTGGCCGACCTGGCCTTTGTTGCGCGCGTCGCGAATCTTCTTGGGCGTCGCCCGCTTGGTCTTTTCGCCACTGTCTTCGCTCATGGGCGAAGCCCTCCTTCAGGGCGCCTGCAACAACAAATGGAGCAGATGCCGGATTTCGCCATAGCGGCCAAGACGGCCCGTCATCGCGTCCCACAGGGTGGGCAGGTAGAACAGCAGGAAGCCCAGGCCGATCAGGCTCTTGGCCGGCATGGCGAGGACGAATACCTGCAATTGCGGGCTATACAGGCTGAGCAGCGCCAGGCTGAACTCCACCAGCAACAGCAAGCCGATAAAGGGCGCCGCGTAGAGCATCATGTGCATGAACATTTCGGCGAGCAGCCCGAGAAACACGCCGAAGCCATCCGCACCAGGCAATGGAAACCAGACGGTGGGTGACCACACCAGGTAGCTGTCCCAGATCACCTGGGTCAACGTGCCAATGCCCAGGGTGGCGACCAGCAGCAGGATCGTCATCTCCTTGAACAGGTGGCCCAGGGGGGTGGTGTCGGTGCCGAGCGCCGGGTTCAACTGACCACCGATGAGCGCGCCGCGCTGGTTGTCCAGCAAGGCGCCCACCGATTCGTACAACCAGAACGGCATCGCCAGCAGCACCCCGAGCAAGAAACCCAGCACCAGCTCCTTGAACATCAGACCGGCCAGGGACAGCCAATTGACCTGGGCGTCGATCAGCGCCTGGCGAATACCGGGCGCCGGCAACATGCCCAGGGCAAACACCACGGCATGGCGCGGCAAGCCTCGCAGGTGCTGGAAGCAAAACACCGGGACCAGGTAAGCGACCGGGTAAATGCGCGCCATGCCGAGCGCGATCGACAGCAGCAAGTCGAAGTACGGGACGAAAGCCTGGGCCGTCATCAGGTGTTGGCCATCATTTCGAGTGCCCGGCGCAGCAGTCCCAGCAATTCCACGCCGATCCAGCGACCGGTGACCAGCAAGGTCAGCCCGACCGCCACCAGCTTGATGCCGAAGGGCAAGGTCTGGTCCTGGATCTGCATCAAGGCCTGCACCAGGGAGGTCAACACGCCGACGATCACCGCCACGATCAAGGGCGGCGCGGAGAGCAGGACCACCAGCAACATGCCTTCCTTAAACAACGTCAGCGCGTCCATCGCACGTCCTCAAAGATAGGAATAGAAGAGGCTGTCGAGCAATTGCGTCCAGCCCTGCACGAGGACAAAAACCAGCAGCTTGAGCGGCAATGAAATGGTCATGGGCGCGACCATCTGCATGCCCAGCGCCAGCAGCAGGTTGGATACGATCAGGTCGATGACAATGAACGGGATGTAGATCAGGAAGCCCATCTGGAAGCCGGCCTCGAGCTCCGACAGCATGAACGCCGGGATGAGCAGCATCAGGTCGTCGCGACTGGCCTGCTCGGCACGCTCCTTGGGCCACATCCGCTGGGTGTTTTCCAGCAGGTGGGCGAGGATGTCCGGGTTGGTATTGCGCGACATGAAGGCTTGCAACGGCTTTATCGCGTTCAGGGCAGAACCTTGCAGCGCCTCGGTACTGCTGAAATCCAACGGTCGCTCTTTCAACTCTTCGGCGATGTTGTGGCCGACCGGCGCCATGATGAACAGCGTCGCGGCCAGCGCAATGGCATACAGCGCCATATTGGGCGGCACTTGCTGCACGCCGATGGCGTTACGGGTGATCGTCAGCACGATGGCTATCTTGAGAAAGGCACTGCAGATGATCAGCAGCAGGGGGACCAACGAGATCCCACCGATGAACAGCGCCAGCAGAAAGGGGTCGACCCCCTGGAAGCTCATCCAGCCACATCCACGCGAGCGATCTGCAGGCCCAACCGGCCATCGACCTCCACCAGCTCGCCATGGGCCAGGGCCCGTTCGCCATAGAACAGCGCCGCTGTTCCCGGTGTCACGCCCTGCACTTGCAGCACCGCGCCGGGCGCCAGGTTGCGCAGTTCGCCCAGGGTCAGGCTCAAGTGACCGCAGCGGATCGTAAGCGCCAGCGGCAGGTCGTCGAAGCGCTCGGGCAGATCGGCAGCAGCCGGTTCCATCATCGGCGCCTCCTCGGTTTCAGCGGCGGCATAGTCCAACGCCGGTTGATCGGCCGCCTCGGGGGCCTGGGCCTCAGGTTCGTAGCGGGCGGTATCGTCCCAGTCCGGCGTCAGGATGTCGGTGTCGGCGGTGGTGCTCATAACGGTCTCCTCCAGAGCGAGCAAGGTCAGGCGCAACGGTGCGGCACGGCTGTGTACCCGCACCTGCAAACAATGCCGGCCCAGGCGAATCAGCCCTTGGCCGGATGAGTCGAACAAGGCGGTTTCCGGCACCAGCACATCACCGGGACGCAGCGCCGCCAACTGCCCGGCAGCCAGTGCCAGGCGTCCCAGTTCCAGCGGAACATGCAGCGCAAAACCGTCGATCCCTGGTGCGGTACGCCGCTGCCAAGGGGCGGCGCGAAGCAGCCCCAGCAGGACCGAACCGGGCATTTGCAGATGGCTCCTGACGCGCGCCGCCCCCAGTCTCATGTCGAGCCGGCAGGCGATGCCGGGCACGGCAGGCTCGGCCGTTGGCTTGAGAAAGCCGAATGCCAGGCGCAGGGGCTCGCTCAGGGTTTGCTGGAACAGCGACCAGAACCACGTGTCGTCCGGGCCGGGTTCGGCAGGCAGGACCACCGGGCATTCCCCGAACAGGCTGAGCACCGCGCCAGGCTCATCCAGGGTGAAGACACCATGGGCACAGGCCAGCGCACACGGCGCCCCCCCAGCCACGTCGCCGCCCGGGGTCAGTTCCAGCAGGCCCGTGTCACCCGCCACCTCGAAGGGCAAACTGACGCCGATCCCCAATAGCCGCCGGGCGGTGGCGTCCTCGATGCCCACAAGCGGTAGCGCCAGTGCATGGACGGTCATATCGCGCCTGCCTCTTCTTCCCGCGCCACGCGCACGCTCACCGGCTGGCCCAGGCTCTGGGTCAGCGCGTCTTCGAGGCGGCCGGCTCGACTCGACAACCGCGCCTGTACGTCTTCATTTTCGCTGTTCAGGCCGATGTCCCACCCGGACGCCCCGCCCAGCCGCCGGGCGGACACCTTGATGCGGCCCAGATTGGGCAGGTGCAGCAGCAGGTCCAATTGCTGGTCGAGCGTGGCGCGCAAGCGTGGCGTGAGCTGGTCGACAAACGCCTCCACTTCGCTGTTCTCCAAACTGACCAGGCCCGCCAGCGAACCGGTGCCCGCGGTGTCGTCCTGGGTACCGCCCCGTGGCGCATCGACCCACTGGCGAAACCAATAGCCGTCACTGCTTCCTGCCATCACCTCGAGGTCGCGCCCGGTTGTAGACACAGAGTCACGCGCCGCCGGACGGATGGCCCGGCTCACCTGGGCGGGCGGTTGCTCATACGCCCGAGGCGAATGCCGAACGGGAGCGGCCGGGGGGTTGTTGTGCGGTGTCGGCCCACTGCGCACGGTACGGTCATTCATCGCTGGGGATCTCCACCAAGTGCTCCATCATTGCGCTGAGCTTTTCCAGATCACGCCGGCGCCCTTGTAGCCGCTGCTGGGCGGCGGCCGTGTGCTGTGCCTGCTGCGCCTGTTCAGCGTCCAGTGCCTGCAATGCCTGCGCTTGCTCGGCCAGCTCGCCGATCAAACGTCGCTCCTGGGTACTCCAGGCATTGAGTTCACTCACGCTCAGCGCCCGGCCACAGTGCTCGCCATACAACGCTTCGCGCTGCACCGTCTGCTGCTCGCTGGTCGCCTGCATGCGCGCCCGCGCGGCGACCACCGCCGCTTCGCGCTCGCGCAAAAGCTCACGCTGTTGGCGCCATACTCGTTCGGCTTGCGCTTCACGGTGGCGGCGAATCGGCGCCAGGGCGTCCAGATCAACCCGGGACATAAGCGGTCAACTGCTGCAGGTGAGCGAACGTGGACGCGAACGGCTCCGGCTCACGCAGGTCCTGGCGCAGGAAGGCGTCCAGTGCTCCATGGGACTCCACCGCCAGGTCGGTCAAAGGGTCGGCGCCGGCCTGGTATTCGCCCAAGCGCAACATCAGTTCGATTTGCTCATAGGCCGACAGCAATCGACGCAGATTGATGCCCGCCCGCAGGTGCTCTGCCTCGGCCACGTTGGCCAAGGTTCGCGACAGGCTGGCCAGCACGTCGATAGCCGGGTAGTGGCCGCGCTCGGCGAGCTTGCGCGACAGCACGATGTGACCGTCGAGCAGCGACCGCACTTCATCGGCCACTGGATCGTTCATGGAGTCCTGCTCGATGAGCACCGTGTAGAACGCGGTGATGGCGCCCTCGTTGGTCAACCCGGCGCGCTCGACCAGGCGCGGCAGCAAGCTGTAGACCGACGGTGGCAGGCCGCCGCGCCCCAGCGGCTCGCCGGCGGCCAGGCCGATTTCACGTTGGGCCCGGGCGAAGCGGGTCAGCGAATCGATGAGCAACAGGACGCGCTGGCCTCGGGCACGAAAGCCCTCGGCCAAGGCTGTCGCGGTGAACGCCGCACGGGCCCGTTCCATGCTCGATCGGTCGGAGGTGGCGCACACCAGGACCGCACGGGCACGCAGTTCATCATCCAGCTCATGGTCGAGGAACTCGCGCAGTTCGCGCCCACGCTCACCGATCAGGCCGAAGACGATGACATCGCAGTCAACGTTCCGGGCAATTTCCGCCAGCAGCGTGGTCTTGCCGCAACCGGCGCCGGCGAACAGCCCCACACGCTGGCCTTCACCCAGTGTCAGCGGCCCGTCGATGGCCCGTACGCCGGTCATCAAGGGCCGTTGGATACGCGGCCGCGCGGTGGGCGCCGGGGCCTCGCCAATCACCTGTGAAGCTTGCAGCACGTGTGGTCCGGCAAACGCCCCGGCGCCGCCGTCCACCAGCGGCCGGCCGAAGCCATCCAACACCTGGCCCAGCAACTGCGGCCCCACGCACACCCGATGGGGCATGCCCAACGGCTCCACCGCCGCACCGACCCGGACGCCTTCCAGGCCGCCCAGGGCGCTGAGCAAGGCATCGTGCTGGTCGAAGCCGACGATCTCGGCGAGCAGCGGCTCCCGGGCGTCGCGCTCGACTCGGCAGAGGTCGCCGATCTGTGCCCCTGGCAATCGGCACTGCAACAGGATGCCGCTGACCCGCTGCACCCGCCCACGCACCATGACCGGCGCGAAGCGACGCAGGTGCGCCAGTTGCCCGGCCTCCCAGGCCGCCAGTCGCGCGATGGCCGCCTGCGTCATCACCACGTGACCTCGTAGCGTTGGTCACCCTCGAAGGTGACTTTGCCGCTGTCGATGGCGGTCAAGCGCAAGCCATCGATCTGGTCGCCCAGGAACAGCCGACGTCCATCGGCCGTAACCACATGGCCACGCTTGCCACCGACGATCTGGGCGATCTGGAACGGCAGTTGCGTCAGTCGCTCCTTCACGCTGGCCGTGATCCCGATTGGCGTCTCGTAACGATCGTGGAAACGCTCGATCAAGCGCTCGACCATCGCCAGGCGTTGGCGCGGCAGTTCGCCCATCAGGACCAACTGGTCACCCTGGCTCTCGACCCGCACACCAGCGCCCAGATCACGCTCCTGCAACATGCGATCGAGTTCCAGGCGGACCGCCTCGACATTGTCCAATGCCACTTTGCTGTGCTTGAGCTGCTGGGCCGGGCTGCGCGCCACAGGCTGCGCCGGCTGGCTGGTAAAGGCCCAGGCGCTGGAGGCAACAGTGATCACCGCCGCGGCGATTGCCAGGCGCTTGGGCCACGATGGCCGCACGACGGGTTTCGGGGTTTCCCGCGCCGTCGTCAGATGCGCAGCGTCATCCAACGCCGCCTCTTCGGGCCAGGGCTGATCGGCCGGGGCCAGGCACAGCCAGACGCCTGCCACGGCAAACGGGGCATTGCTCTGCAAGGGCTCGGCCGGCGCCCAAGGTTGGCCTTGTCCATCGCAAACCGTCCCCTCCAGCAGCTCCAGCAGCCATTGGCCCTGCACCTGCCGCAGGCCAACGTGACGCCCACAGATGCCCGGATCGTAAAGCGCCAGGTCGGCATCCTCCGCCGCCCCGATCACCCATTGCTCGCCCACCAGCGGCAACGCCGCACCTCGGTGCAGACCACTCAAGACACGCAGTTCGAACATGGCCAGTTCCTCAAGGGGCGACAGACGCTCGCCCACATTCCGGTTGTACGACGGGGCACCGGCGGCGCCCGTCCTCTGTCACAGCCAGGCCATCGACCGCACCTGGATTTGCATCGTTACGTGGAGGCTGCGCTGCCGGCGCGCCAAGACCTGCCGTCACGCCGCGTCCTCCACTTGTAGTTTTTCCTGCTCGAGGTCAAAACGCCCCAGCACGGTGACCTGGGCATTGCTGTGCAACTCGCTGAAAGCGAGCACGGGCACGTGATTGAATTCGTCGCGCAACAAATCGCGCAGCGGTGCCCGCAGGTCTTGCGCCACCAGCAGCACGGCCACGCGCTTGGCGCGCAACGGGAAGCCTTCGCGCAACTGCATGACCAAGGCGCGGGTATGCAGGCTTTCCAGGGCAAAAAAGGTTTCCGTCTGGGTCTGGCGCAGCGCGTCGCGCAACAGGCCTTCGGTTTCCGGGGTCAACAGCCACACGTGCAGGCCGTCTTCGTCGCGGTACTGGTGATAGATCTGCGACTTCAGGGCGATGCGTGCGTAGTCGGTCAGCGCACCGACGTCACGCTCGTGCTGCCCATGCTCGATCAGGGACTCGGCGATCAGACGCACCGCTCGCAGCGGGACACCTTCGCCGGCCAGGCGCTGGAGCACGGCGGCGAAACGGGCCAATGGCATGGTTCTCTGCAGCTCCTGCACCAGCTCGGGCTGACCCGCTTCGAGCCAACTGAGGATCGACTTGCTCTCCTGGAGTCCCAGGAATTGCGGGCCCGTGGCAAACATGGCGCGGCTCATCCGTTCCACCAGTAATTCGCCGGCAGGCACCGCCTCCACTCGCTCGTCCGCCAGCAGCGGATCGTCAGGCGTCAGCCATAGCCACTGATGCTCGTCACGCACCTCGCTGCCGACCTGCACGTCGCGCGGTTCGAACGGCAGCGGCCCGCGCGCCACGGCCACACGTTCACCGAAAGTGGCGCGCAACATCGGCACCTCGTGCACGCAGAAGCGGAACTCGTCGTCCTCCAGCAGCACGCTGTATTCGATCTCAAAGGGCGGCAGGGTCAGGCCAAAGCCAGCCACCAGGGCATTGCGCTTCTTGCGGATCGCCTGGATGACGTCCTCGGCCGCCGCGTTGCCTTCCATGGCTTTGGAAAACTGCAAAAGATAGGCTCGGGTCGGGTCGAAGCTGCGCAGGTCTTCGGCACCGTTTTGTGCCGGGGCGATGACCTCCGTCGGCTGGTCGCCCTGGCGTGCCTGCCGGGCACGCGCGTACAACTGGAGGATGCCTGCGGTGCCGGTGATCAGGGCAATGACAATGAACACCAGCGTCGGCATGCCGGGCAAGGCCGCAAAGCCGAGCATGCCCACCGACGCGATCACCCAGGCCTTGGGTTCGGCGGTCAACTGCTGGGCGATTTCCTTGCCCACGCTGCTACCCGCCGGCTGCCCTTCCGGCGACACCCGGGTGATGATCATGCCCGCGGTGAGGGAAATCAGCAGTGCCGGAATCTGCGCGATCAGACCATCACCGATGGTCAACACGGCATACAGGTGCATCGATTCGGACGCGCCCATGTCGTGCTGCATCATGCCGACCGAAAAGCCGCCGATGAGGTTGATCACGACGATCACCAAGCCCGCGATGGCGTCGCCCTTGACGAACTTCATCGCCCCGTCCATCGCACCGAACAGCTGGCTTTCCTTGTTCAATTCCTCGCGCCGCCGCCGGGCTTCGCTGACATCGATCAGGTTCGCCCGCAGGTCGCTGTCGATGGACATCTGTTTGCCCGGCAACGCGTCCAGGGTGAAACGCGCCGCCACTTCGGCGACCCGCTCCGACCCCTTGGTAATCACCAGGAAGTTGACCACCGTCAGAATGAGGAAGATCACCAACCCCACCGCCAGGTTGCCGCCCACCACGAAATTGCCGAACGCCTGGACGATATGGCCGGCGTCGCCCTGGAGCAGGATCAATCGGGTGGTCGCCACCGACAATGCCAGCCGGAACAACGTGGTCAACAGCAGCACCGCCGGAAACGAGGAAAACGCCAGCGGCCGTGGCAGGTACAGCGAGAGCACGATCAGCAGACAGGAGATACAGATGTTGATCGCGATCAGCGCATCGACCACCGCGGTCGGCAAGGGCAGGATCAGCATGAAGACAATGCCCAGCACCACGAACGCCCCGACCACCTCGATGCGCCGCACCGCTTCGTTGGCGACTTTGTTCAACAGGGCGATCATGAGCGCGCTCCAATCACCGGCGCGGCGGTCTGGCTTCGGGGCTCGCCACGGGAACGCTCATCGAGCAGCACCAACAGATTCTTCAACGCGGTCTGTCGGCTTTTGCCATCACGCCAGAGGGGGAGCGGCAAACGCTTGAGCAAGGGATACAGACCGTTCAGGGAGACCAGTTGGTCGCGCTCCTGGTCGCCCCCCAGCTCACGCCCGATGCGCCGCACTTCCGCCGCTGACAGGCCACTGCTGACAAACCCCAGCATGCGCTGGAGCAACAACACGGCGGTGAGCTGGCTGGCCGGACAGCTGTAGGCCAGTTGCTCCAGCAAACGGCGACAGCTGTGCAGGACACTGCCCAGTTGCGTCGAGGCCGCCAGGCCGATCAACAACGTGCGCAACAGCGCGGTAGGGCGTGAAGGCGTATGCGCGGCGATGTCGTCAGCCAGTGCCCGGCGCATCATGTCCAGCCCCGGCACGAACGCCGCCTCGCCAAACAGGCCAAGCAATGCTTGCATCATGGTGGGCAATGACTGCTTGAGCACCACGGTGTCGTAGTAGAGCCGCCGTACCGCCTGGCGCAATTCGGGATCGCCGCCCGCAGCGCGCAATGCCTCGGCGATGTTCATGCCCGCCTGGATCTGCGCGCCATAACGCTCGCGCAATAGCTGCAGGTAATCGCGAGCGCGCTGGGCTTCGACGAGACGCCCTTGCACCTCGGCATCGCGCAATGTTTGTTGCAGGATCAGGTCGGTACGGGCCGGGTCTCCACCAGTGGACTGCACCACTTCTTCAAGCACCGGCTCGCCACACAACAACAGACCCGCCTGGGCGGCCATAGCCCCCAGGCTCTGCTTGCCTGGATGACCGAGTTGGTCGTACCACTCCTCCAACTGCTCGCGCGTCTCGACCCGCACCTGGCCCACCTCACTGCGAGCATTGCGAATGCGCCGCTGGCTCAGCGCCTTGGTATTGCGCTCCACGTGATGGCTGAAGGTCATGCCGACCTCTTCCATCGAATTGGACTGCACGGCCTGGAACGATTCGACAGGCTTGCCCATGCCCACGACGGCCGAAGCGGCCTGGGCAAGATTGACGGCAATACGCGCATTGGTCGGGGCTTCTACTTTCATGATGGCCGTGAGCATGGTTTCGGACGCTCAGTGGGTGGCGGTGATCCGGCATTCGGTTCCATCGGCGGCCATGGCCTTTTCTGACCGGTTCGAGAGAGCTTCCCGACCAAGCGTTCGCTCGGTGCAATTTCATGCAGTGGGGCTTGGGACGGCTGTGCATGCCCTTGCACAAATAGAGCAAAAGCACTAGATAAAAACACTTATTTATCAAACAGATAACTAACAAATTTGGCTTGGCACAGGTCCTGCTGACAGGGGAAACGTCGACATTTGCATCGACGCTACGGAACCTACTCAGAGGGATTTATTGATGAACAGCCTGAATCTCATGGCCCCCCCGCAAACCTCCCCGGCACCCACGGGTGCGCCAGGCATCTGCTTCGGCGAGGAACGCAAACTGCGTCTGTTTGTGCAAAAACGCGTACTCAACCAAGACGACGCCGACGACATCATCCAGCTCACCTACCTGGAAGCCTGGCGTAACCAGCAGAAGTTCAAAGGGCTGGCAAAGCAGGACACTTGGTTGTGCGGTATCGCCCTGAACCTGATCCGCAACCATTTCCGCCGCTTCTACGCACAGCCGCCGCTGAGCACTTTCGATGAAAGCGAGTTCAACGAGTCCAGTGACGACATTGATCTGAGTGAACTGTGCGACAACCGTCGGTTGCTGGACCGTACGCTGATCGCCATGGACGCACTGCCCAAGGACATGCGCGATACCCTGTGGACCGCCGTGGACACCGAAAGCAGCTATCGCGACGCTGCCGAACGGCTGGGCGTACCCATTGGCACCGTGCGTTCAAGGTTGTTTCGCGCGCGTGAACAACTCAAGCGAAGCGTCTACGGAGAAGCCCGGCCATGACTCAGAATCGTTTGAACAGCCGGCCCGACCTGCCACGCGGCGTGCGCCGCTACACCCCCGACGACTTGCCGGTGATGACAGATATCTTCAACGAAAGCGCTCTGGGGGGGACCAGTTCCCCTGTACTCAGAGCGTTTTCCCTGAAGGAAATGACGTTCTTCGTCGACTGTTTCGTCAAGGAGGGCGATCCGATCTACGTGCTCGAACGCGCTGGCGAAGTCGTCGCCTGGTTGATCGTCAATCGCTTTTGCTGGGGTGCCCAGGCCTGTCGATTGACCGGTGAAGTGTCGATCTACGTGCGCAACGACCACATCGGCAGCGGCGTCGGCATTCGCCTTGGCCAAGCCGCGGTGGTGTTGGCCAAACGGTATGGTTTCGAGACGCTGGTGGCCTGGATCATCGAGCACAACGAGGCCAGCAAACGCGGCGTACAAGGGCTTGGCGCGACGCAATGGGGACGCTTTCCAGGGATCGCCCGGTTCGCGGATAACCGTGCCGACGTCGTGCTTTATGGACTGCACCTGACGCCAAGCGACACGATACCCACCACCCTTTCAGCGCCGGCGCAAAACGAGGAGGCCAGCCTGGCGTGAGTCCACGGCTCGTCCGGCGGGACGTCGGACGAGCCGTTTTTCTATCCGGCAAAGGCCTGTGCCACTTTCTGCACAGGTCACAAACAACGTTATTCACCCAGGGCTTATTCGGTCCATTGTGGCGAGGGAATTTATCCCCGCCGGGCTGCGCAGCAGCCCCAAAAAGGTTGACTGCGACCAGCCAGGCACGCCACGGCGGCAGGCTTCAGGGCCGCTTCGCAGCCCAACGGGGATAAATCCCCTCGCCACACATTCATACGCCCTCTCAAGTAAACCGCATGCACCGTCACCAGGGCTTCTCCCGGCAAGCAACCGCTTCAGTCCACCGACCAACACACCGGCAACGCCTCCGGCCCCCTGAAGTTGGGTACGTAGCGCCAACGCACGGCGCCGGGATCGACCGCCAATTGCAGCCCGGGGCAACGCCGAAGAAGCGTATTCAATGCAATTTCCAGCTCCTGCCGGGCCAGCGAGGCGCCCAGGCAGTAGTGAGTGCCCTTGCCGAAAGACATATGTGGGCAGACCGGGCGAGCGATGTCGAGCGTGTCAGGATTTGCACACAGGGCTTCGTCACGATTGGCCGACCCCACCACCGCCATCAGCAGTTGCCCGCGCAACAAACGCTGCCCGCCCAGTTCGGTGTCACGGGTGACGAAGCGGACCATCGCCCGCTCCACCGACGAGTCATAGCGCAAAAGCTCTTCGACCGCGCCGGGCATCAGCGCCGGGTCGTCACGCAAGCGCGCCAGCGCCTTCGGGTGCTGCACGAGCATGTGCACGGCATTGCCAATCATCGACGCCGATGTTTCGTGCCCGGCGATGATCAACAAAGCGATCATGCTGCACAGCTCACTTTGGCTGAGCCTGCTGCCCTCTTCCTCGACCTGCACCAACGCCGAAACGAGGTCGTCGCCCGGCTGCGCCCGACGCTGGTCGATCAACGCAAGCATGTAGCCGGCGAATTCGTTGTAGCAACGCTGCAACTCGCTCAGGTCGTGGCCCACTTGCTGGACGATCATGTGGGACCAGCGGCGGAAATCGTCACGGTCTTGCGCGGGGACGCCAAGCAATTCGGCGATGACGGTGATCGATAACGGGAATGCATATTGGCTCACCACGTCCATTCGCCCGCTCGACCGCACGGGCTCCAGCAACGTCTCGGCGATCTGCTCGATACGCGGCCGCAGGGCGTTCACCGCCTTCAACGTGAAGGCCTTGTTGACCAGGCGACGCAAGCGGCGATGACTGTCGCCATCGCGGTTGAGCATGTGTTCGTTAAGGAACGCGATCGATTGCTCGCCACCGAGCATCGCGGCGAACTGCGCATCGATCCGCGACGGGTCACGGGCGAAGCGCTCGTTATCCAGCAGCACCTCCTCGACCTCCCGGGCTCCGGTGACGTACCACATCGGCAACTGCCCTTGCGCCTGGCTGAGGAACACCGGGGCCGCCTGGCGCAGCGCCGCATAATGCCGATAGGCCTCGCCGCGAAACGCGTCGCTATTGAAATCAAGGGTACGCTCGTAAGCCATGAACACTCTCCGGGGGCATGAATCGTTGCTCCTTGAGTGGCAGGGCTGACCAAAAAGATCCCTGTGGGATCCGGACCTGTCGGTGAACCGTTTGCACGACCAGCGTCACTCAAGGAAAAACACCAACCCTTGCGTGGAGCTGACATGACGCGTGCACTTGCTATCCATGGTCAATGCGACACTCGTTTCGAACCGGTCAAAGAGGCGTTTATCCGGCTGATGCAAAGCCCTTTCGAACGCGGTGCCGCCCTTTGCATCCAGATTGACGGTGAAACCGTTATCGACCTGTGGGCCGGCATTGCCGGGCCGGAACCGGACAGCCATTGGCAGCGCGACACGCTGCTCAATCTGTTTTCCTGCACCAAGCCCTTCACGGCGGTAGCGATCATGCAACTGGTCGGTGAAGGGCGCCTGGATCTGGACGCGCCGATCTGCCACTACTGGCCGGCCTTCGCCAACGCCGGCAAAGCGTCGATCACCCTGCGCCAGGTGCTTTGCCACCGCGCCGGGCTGCCGGCGCTGCGCACGCCCCTCGCACCGGAAACCCTCTACGACTGGAACACCATGACGGACCTGATCGCCGAGGAGCATCCCTGGGCCGCGGCGGGGGAACAGCAGACCTATTCGCCCTTGCTGTTCGGCTGGATCCTCGGCGAGCTGCTACGCCGGGTGGATGGCCTGACGCCGGCGCAAAGCATTCACCGACGCGTGGCAGTGCCGCTCGGGCTGGATTTCCACATCGGTCTGGACGACGCGACCATCGCTCGCTGCGCCTACATGGCGCGCACCAAAGACGAGATCGACGATGAGGCCTTTGGCCGGGTGCTGAACGACGTGCTCACCGCGCCGACCGCCATGAGCGCCCTGGCCTTTGCCAACCCGCCGATGGTGCTGGGGCGCAGTAACGAACCCGGCTGGAAACGCATGACCCAGCCGGCGGCCAACGGACACGGCAATGCCCGCAGCCTGGCGGCGTTCTACACCGGCCTGCTCGACGGGCGCCTGCTGGAGTCGCCGCTGCTCAACGAAATGCTGTGCGAACACAGCGCCGAGTACGACCCGACCATCCAGACTCCAACCCGTTTTGGCCTGGGCGTCATGCTCAACCAGCCGGATGTGGCGAACGGCAGTTATGGCATGGGCAACGAAGCGTTCGGCCACATGGGCGCCGGTGGCACCATCGGCTTTGCCGACCCTGAACGCGGGGTGGCGTTCGGCTTCGCCTGCAACACCATTGGCTCCTACGTCTTGATGGACCCCCGCGCACGCGGCTTGGCCAATGTCGCGATGGGCTGCCTGTAGATCCCGGATGGAAGAATCAGTAGCCCGGCTGGCGCGGATCGATCGTTCCCACGCTCCTGCGTGGGAATGTCGCCAGGGACGCTCCGCGTTCCGCTTCTGGAAGGTGACGCAGAGTGTCACAGGATGCATTCCCACGCAGAGCGTGGGAACGATCGATATGGGGGGATGATCGGCTCAAACTCCTGGCGGCGCGGCCACCTCCGCCACCTGCGGCTCGGCCCCTCCAGTATCGGGTGCGGCGACCACTTGCTCTTCGCTACCGGCCACGTGGGGCAGCGCCGCCTTGCCGATCATGTCCGGTTGAGCCAGCAACCTGCGCGACGCTTCCAGGGGCATCAACAAGCGCCCCCTGGCCCGGCCACGCGCGGCAGGGTTGAGCATGCGCAACTCTCGCTCATGAACACCGGACAACAGCGCCAGGTGCGCCAGGTCCACAGGCTGCGCCAAGGCAACCATCTGGAAGTACGGCTGGTCAGCGATGGGCGCCAGGCTCACGCCATAGTCCGCGGGTGCATTCACCAGTTGCGACAGCGCCAGCAACCGCGGCACATAGTTCTGGGTCTCGCCGGGCAACGACAGGTTCCAATAGTTGGTCGCCAGGCCACGGGCGCGATTGCGCGTGATGGCGTCGCGCACCCGCCCTTCCCCGGCGTTGTAGGCCGCCAGCGCCAGCAGCCAGTCGCCGTCGAAGTAATCGTGCAGGTAGGACAAATAATCCAGGGCAGCCCGCGTCGATGACGGAATGTCCCGGCGCTCGTCGTAATCGCCTCGCTGCTGCAATTGGTAGCGGCGCCCCGTGGCGGGAATGAATTGCCATAGGCCCAAGGCTTGGGCCGGTGATTGGGCATTCGGATTGAACCCGCTCTCGATGGCCGGCAGCAGTGCCAGTTCCAGCGGCATGTTGCGCTTGTTCAGCTCGCCAACGATGAAGTGCAGGTAACGGCTGCCGGCACGCCCGGTCTGGGTGAGAAAAGCCGGGCGATCCATCAGCCAGCGGCGCTGCTCATCGACGCGCGCTACGCCCTGGGTCTTGGCCTGCAAGGAAAACCCCTGGCGCATGCGCGCCCACAGGCTACCGCCGCTTTGCGGGGCTAACTCGCCGATCTGGATGATGGTGTCCGTAGGCGCCGGCTCCAACCAGCGCAGTTGCGAGCGGTAAGGCTCGTTGGCGTAAGGATCGCCGATGGTCAACTGCGGTTCGAGGTGCTGGCAGCCATACAGTAAGGTCCCCATGGCCAGCATGGACAACCCTTTGGGGACGAATCGAAGGGCCGGCAAAGGTGCAAGTGATCGGGACATGGGCGGTCAACCTTGAATGAGGTGGCGCCATTGGGTGGCAGATCACAGGGCAGCGGTTCCACGCAGGTCACCCGGCGCGCCGGCATCGGGCGGCAGCGGCGCTCGGTTGGAACCGAAATGCCGCAGGTGTCACTCACCATGGGCAGCAGGCGCTCGTCGGCGCCTGGATGACAATACGAGGTCAATCATGGCGTCACCCACCTATTGCAAGCTGATCGATCAGCTTTGCGCCCTCACGATGATTCCAACCCCGTCAGCGTTCTACGAACAGGCGAACCTGTCGGTCAAGGATGTCGACTTTTCCCTGAAACACACCCCTGGCGTGGGCGAGGGAGATGTCTTCATCTACTGCAGCTTCGGGCCGTTGCCCGTGGCGAATCGCGAAGCGGTCCTGCAACGGTTGCTGGAAACCAACCTGTACCTGCTGAGCGGGGCGTTCTGCCCGTCCCTGTCTTACAACCGCGACAGCGAACAGGTGATCCTGATCGGCCACGTTCCCCTGGAAAACCTCGCGGCCGAACGCCTGCTCGGGTTGATGGGCGGTGCCGCTGAAATGGCGCTGATTTGGCGAGATGGCTACTTCTTCGACGGCGCCAGCCCAAACGACGCCGCCAAGGCTACCCAGCACAAACCCACCCCCCGTAGCACCGGGCTCAACAGCGCCCTGTCAATCTAGGAGAGCACGACATGCCAGATTTATCAGTAGGACGAAGCACCGGCTCGGCGGCGTTGCACCAGCAGGACGACCGCATAATGCCGGTGGGAACCAGCCTGTCCGAACAGGTTCGCCCCTCCACCAATCCCCTGGTGCCTTATCACTTCGAAGGACAAGCGACCGACAAGACCCAGCAAACACTCAGGACCCGGCAGCAACGCCTGACAGGGCTGGTCAACAGCCTCGGCAAGAAAAACCCCGAAAGCGACCCCATCGGCTATGCACGCGAGCACATGACCCTGGAAGGCACGGCATTGGGCTATGCGCCCGGCACAAGCTATCAAGACATACAAAAGCACCTGGCCGAACTCGGCGGCACGCCTCACCCGATGCTGTCGGGCCAGGAAGAAACCGAAGCATTCGTCCAGGACTTCAACGAGTACCTGGGAAAGAACGACAAGGACAGGAAGGAAAGCGGTGGCTTCGGCGCGGTCTGGGACAAACACTGCGCACGCGTGGGCGATACCCTCGGCGCCTACCATTCGTTATGCCAGGAAGTGATCGACAACACACCGGAAGGTGATCGCCAGCCTCTGCAAAACAGTCATGACGCCTTCCGCGGTTACGCAAAGGGCGTCATGCAAGCCATGACGCAAGAGCTGCCCACGCGCTTGAATACCTTCATGGAAAGCCGAATCGAGCATACGCGCAGTGCAATGAACAACGAGGGCCTTTCCCAGCCCGAACGAGACCAGGCGACCACTGAACTGAACCAGCTGCTCAAGGTTCAGGAGGAGTTTGAAGACTTTCAGGAAAATGAGGACAGCAAGCCTAGCGAGCTGACTAAAGCGACGAAGAAAAACGAAACGTTGGACACGGCGCTGAAGAACGTCGGACGCCAGGACTATGTTGCTGACCTCAAGACCACGAGCGGTTTTGTAACCGGCCTGGCGGTGTTCGCCGGGGCGGGGATCCCGCAGGGCGTGGCCTCTGCGGGCCACTTTGGCGCAATCACTGCGTCGATCGATGAGACAATGGCCGACGCCTCCTACGGCAAGCATGTCGCGGCGACCTCGACTGTCCTTGGCACCGCACACAAAGTGATCAGCGACGGCATCCGTCCATTCGTCCAGGTCGTGGTCGACAAGACCATCGGCGCGGGTCTGGCAAAGGTCGATCCGCTGGCGGTGTACCCCAAGGCCTTGCAAGTCGTCACGCAGAACGGGCAGCGGGTCGCCAACCCTGCACTCAATGCGCGCAATCTCGCGCAGGAGCAACAGCGCAACGAATTCACGCTCAAGCAGAACGCGAACAACTTCGGCACCGCGAGCGGCGACTTCACCGGCTACCTCGCCTTCGGTGCCGCTCACGCAGTGCGGGACACCATCGACCAGTTCACCTCAGTCAACGCTGGTGGCATCGTCGCCCGCACAGCGGCCTCCGCCGTAGGCGGCACCTTCATGGCCGGCGGCCAGGCCGTGGCAAAATACGCCCAGACCCATGGTGACGAGGAGATTCCTACCTACCGGGTCACCAAGGAAAACCGCAACTGGAGCGAACTCCTGCCCAAGGCGTTTTCCGAAGCGACAGGAAAGCTCAACCCACTCAACATGGCCAATGTCAGCGACCTCACCAACCGGATCGTCGGCGTGGGCGAAGGGATCGCCATGCGCACGGCGGTGGGCGACGCCGCCGCGGTGGGTGAGGATCCGGAAGTGCGGGAAAAAATGGAGCAGATCGTCACGACCTTCTTCTCCTCCGGCCTGACCCTGCTCCCATTCTTTGCCAATAGCGTGGCGGCACCGCTCGAAAACAAGGCGCTGGCCGGCAAAGACGACCTGACCCAGCGAGCCAAGGTACCGCTGCAAAACGTTGCACATCCAAACCGGGACAGCCTGCCCCACACCCAGCCCGCAGGCTGGCGGCGGGACCTTGAAAACACCTACCACGTGACGCGCGGCCTTACCCAGATCATTCCGCAAGCCACTATCGCCGGGCTTAACCTGGGGGCCGACAAGATTCAGAGCATGGCAACACGGCCTAAAAATCCTGGCGCCGGCGACAATATGGAGCTGGCGGAACGCGGCGAAGCGCGGCCCCAGGGCGGGCCGTCCAATGAAACTGCACCTACCCCCCGGCCAAGCTGATGAACCCGTCGGGCCTTCCTTCGATGGCTCGACGGTCAACGGCTGAAACCTCCCTTCTATAACCGGCCGCAGGAGCCCCCTGCGGCCGGCCCTCGCGACACACGCCGACTCACATCCCTTTGCGCTTCGACGACGGCAGACGTGATTACTGTGCCGATCAACGATAGCCTTGTGATTCTCCGCGCCGCTTATACTCCGACCCGCACGACGGTCTGGTGCAAATCCCTCCGACGGGCGATACGCCGGGAAGCAGCCGTATGCTAAACAGGGAATCAACAGCGAGACCATGGGACCGCTGTCACCAGAATAAGGAATCACCATGAAGCGCACCCTCATCGCCTTCCTGTCACTGGTCGTCACCGCGATCATCGTCGCGGGCGGCTACCTCTACAGCAAGCAACCCACCCGCCAGGGCACGGTGCAGTTGCAAGGGCTGCATGGCTCGGTGACGGTGCGCTACGACGAACGCGGGGTGCCGCATATCCGCGCCGAAAACGAAACCGACCTGTACCGCGCCCTCGGCTATGTCCATGCCCAGGACCGGCTGTTTCAAATGGAGATCATGCGTCGCCTCGCCCGTGGCGAGCTGGCCGAGGTGCTGGGCCCCAAACTGCTCGACACCGACAAGTTGATGCGCAGCCTGCGCATCCGCGAGCGCGCCGCGACCTATGTGACCGAACAGGATCCACAATCCCCGGCCTGGATCGCCATGCAAGCCTACCTGGACGGGATCAACGCTTATCAGGACAGTCACACCCGGCCGGTGGAATTCGATGTGCTGGGCATTCCCAAGCGCCCCTTCACCGCCGAAGACACCGTGAGCATTACCGGCTACATGGCCTACAGCTTCGCCGCCGCGTTTCGTACCGAACCCCTGCTGACCTACGTACGCGATGTGCTGGGGGCCAATTACCTGAGCATTTTCGACCTCGACTGGCAGCCCCAGGGCGTGCTGGCCGAAGGTCGCAAGGGCGGCCTGCCCTTGGCCGGCGCCGACTGGAAAGACCTCAACGCCCTGGCCCGCCTGAGCGAGCAGGCCCTGGCCGACAACGGCCTGCCGCAGTTCGAAGGCAGCAATGCCTGGGCGGTCTCCGGCAGCCGCACCCACAGCGGCAAGCCTTTACTGGCGGGCGACCCGCACATTCGTTTTTCCGCGCCGTCGGTGTGGTACGAGGCGCACCTGTCGGCGCCGGGTTTCGAACTCTACGGGCATTACCAAGCATTGCTGCCCTTTGCGACGCTGGGCATGAACCGGGATTTCGGCTGGAGCATCACCATGTTCCAGAACGACGACCTGGATCTGATCGCCGAGAAGGTCAACCCGGACAATCCCGAGCAGGTCTGGTATCGCGGCCAATGGGTCGACATGACCCGCAGCGAACAGCAGATCGCGGTCAAGGGGCAGGCGCCGGTGACGCTGGTGCTGCGCCAGTCGCCCCACGGCCCGATCGTCAACGATGCCCTCGGTGCGAACGCCGGCAAGACCCCGGTCGCCATGTGGTGGGGGTTCCTGGAAAGCCGCAACCCGATCCTCGAAGCCTTTTACCAGCTCAACCGCGCCGATACCCTCGCCAAGGCCCGTGGCGCTTCGGCCAAGATCCACGCACCGGGATTGAACGTGGTGTGGGCCAACGCCAAGGGGGACATCGGTTGGTGGGCCGCCGCGCAACTGCCCAAGCGGCCGGCCGGCGTGAAGCCCGGCTTCATCCTCGATGGCAGCAGCCCGGAGGCGGAAAAGGAAGGCTTCTATCCATTCAGCAGCAACCCGCAGGAAGAGAACCCGGCGCGGGGCTACATCATCTCGGCCAATTTCCAGCCGGTGCCAGCCAGCGGCATCGAGATCCCCGGTTACTACAACCTCGCCGACCGTGGCCAGCAACTCAACCATCAGCTCAGCGACAAGCAGGCGAAATGGGACCTGGAAACCACCCAGAAACTGCAACTGGGCACCACCACCGCCTACGGCCCTCGCCTGCTTGCGCCTTTGTTGCCGGTGTTGCGTGACGTGGTCAGCGACCCTCAGGAGCGCAAATGGGTAGAGCAACTGGCACAGTGGCCGGGCGATTACCCACTGGACTCCACCAGTGCAACGCTGTTCAACCAGTTCCTGTTCAACCTGGCCGACGCGGCCCTGCGCGATGAGCTGGGCGACGGTTTCTTCGACGCCGCACTGTCGACCCGGGTGATCGACGCGGCCCTGCCACGCCTGGCGGCCTCCGGGGACTCTCCATGGTGGGATGATCGCACGACCCTTGGCACGGAGACCCGCGCCGACACCGTGAAAAAGGCCTGGGACAAGAGCCTCGTTCACCTGAAGGCCACCCTCGGCGAAGACGCCACGCAATGGCAATGGGGCAAGGCCCACACCTTGACCCATGGCCACCCGCTGGGCCTGCAGAAACCCCTGGACCAGATCTTCAACGTCGGCCCGTTCGCCGCGCCGGGCACCCACGAAGTGCCCAACAACCTCTCCGCCAAGATCGGCCCGGCACCGTGGCCAGTGACCTACGGGCCTTCGACCCGGCGCATCATCGACTTCGCCGACCCGAGCCACAGCGTCACCATCAACCCTGTCGGCCAGAGCGGCGTGCCGTTCGACAGGCATTACGAGGACCAGGCCGAGGCCTACATCGAGGGGCTGTATCACCAGGCGCACCTGGCCGAGGAAGAAGTGACGGCCAATACCCATGGCACCTTGAAACTGCTGCCGGCCCGGGCGCCCTGAATCGGGCGCGCAGGTCTTTTTCATCACCACCCGGGCTTGATCGTCATGGATGGTCAAGACTACAGGGGCTAAATCCCGTCTCTTCCATAGGAGTCAACGCTATGTTCAATAACTGGTCCGAACTGCTGCCCACCATCAAGAGCGCCTTTGGCGCCCTGGGCAAGAGCAATCCGAAGATGGTCAAGGCTTACATGGCCCTGGACGAAGCCGCGGCTGAAAACAACGTGCTCGATGCCAAGACCCGTGAACTGATCTCCATCGCCGTGGCCATCACTACGCGCTGTGACGGTTGCATCGGCGTACACACCGACGCCGCCATCAAGGCCGGCGCCACCCGCGAAGAAATCGCCGCCACCCTGGCCACCGCCGTGTCATTGAATGCCGGCGCGGCGTACATCTACTCCCTGCGAGCCCTGGAAGCCCATGACGCGTTGAAGAAGTGAGGGGCTGACACCTACGCCAGCGCGCCGAAATTCAGCCTGAATCGCTGCGGCGTCACGCCCAGCCTGCGATTGAATACGCTGCGCATGTGCTGGGCATCACGAAAGCCGCATTGCCAGGCCACGGTCTTGAGCGGGGCGCGGGTGCTTTCCAGCATTACCCGCGCCGCGTCCACCCGGGCCTGCTCGACGAACTCCGCTGGCGTGACCTTCGCTTCCCGGGTGAACACCCGAGAGAAGCTGCGCGGGCTCATGTTCACGGCATTGGCCAGGTCGGCGATGGTCAGGTCACCGTTCAGGTGCGCCAGTACATAGGCCTGGACCTGGGCCACGGTGGACGTCGGCTCAGCGTGGGGTGCGAGAAAAGGACTGAATTGCGACTGCCCGCCCGCGCGCTGGGTAAACACCACCAGCCGCTTGGCGACACTCAGCGCCACGTCCGGCCCATGGTCCTGGGCCAGCAGGAACAACGACAGGTCGATGCCTGCGCTGACCCCGGCGGAGGTGTAGAGCTGGCGATCCTGCACATACAAACGATCCGCTTCGACCCGGGTCGAGGGACACAGCTGCGCCAGCGCCGCGGCGTCACCCCAATGGGTGGTGACGGTCCGCCCCTCCAGCAATCCAGCCCGGGCCAGCATGAAAGCGCCATTGCAGATCGACCCAAAGCGCCGGGCCCGTCCACAGGCCTCCCGCAGCCAGGCATCGAATCCTGCCCCAAGGTGCATGAACGGCAGCTGCGGCCCGCCCGCGACCAACAGCAAGTCGTAGGCCTGCCGAGCCTCGCTGAAATGCCGATGGGCATTCAGGGACAAGCCGTTGGAGCAGGACATTGCGCCTCGCTCGGCGCCGATCACTTCAAGCCGATAGTGGTCCTCGGCGACCAGGAACCGATTGGCTTCGCTGAACACGTCCATGGGCCCGGTAACGTCCAGCGACTGGACGCCAGGGAATACCACGACGGCGACGACTTTCTGCATGGTGCTCGCTTGCCTTCGAGTGGAACGACTCCAGCACCCTAGCCAATTCGCGTCCCGGAAGCCATCTGGCACGAAACCCAGGTTTATTGGCAAGGATCGCAGCCATGGGAACATTGTCCGGCTACCTTGCGGCGAACAGACTGGAACCCTCGGCGCCGCACTGGCCCATCGTCAAGAGGAGAACAGCATGAACAGCATCGCCGGCATCAAGATCCCCGACAGCACCCTCGCCCGCGCCACCACCGAATACATCCGCGATATCGAATCCGACTTGCTGTACCACCACTCCCGCCGGGTATTTCTGTTCGGCGCCTTGAGTGGCCAGCGTCGGCAGTTGGCCTATGACCCGGAGTTGCTGTATGTCGGTGCGATGTTCCACGACCTGGGCCTGGTGGAGGGTTATCGCAGCGATGATGAGCGCTTCGAAGTGGATGGTGCGAACGCGGCCGCGGCGTTCCTCAAGCCCTACGGGTTGAGCGATGACGACATTGAGCAGGTGTGGCTGTCGATTGCCTTGCACACTACGCCGGGCGTACCCAAACATCTGCGCCCCACGGTGGCCCTGGTGACCGCTGGCGTGGAAATGGACGTGCTGGGCATGGACTACGCCGCGTTTCCCGCCGCACAGCGCGACGCCGTGGTGCACGCTCATCCGCGTGGGGAAGGGTTCAAGGAGTGCATCATCTGCGCCTTCGCCAACGGTTTGCGGCATCGTCCGCAGACCACCTTTGGCAATGTGAAGACCGATGTGCTGGTGGATCAGGAGCCGGGGTTCAAACCGATGAACTTCGTGGAGGTGATCCGTACTTCGCCTTGGCATTCGTAGCCAGCACGCCCCACCGCTATCGCGAGCAGGCTCGCTCCCACAATGGGATCTGCGTTCGACCGCGGATTTGTAGGCGAACAAAAAACTGTGGGAGCGAGCCTGCTCGCGAAAGCGATGCATCAGCCAACATGAATGTTGGATGTACCTCCGTCTTCGCGAGCAAGCCCGCTCCCACATTAGGCGCCAGTCTCGGGTCAGACCGGTGCGGTCTCGGCCCGGCGGACTTCCGGTTGTTTCCAGGAGTCGGCGGCGCTTTCTTCGATGGCTTGCTGGATCGCGCGCTTGCGATTTTCTTCGGCGCGACGGCTGAAGTACCAGACCAGGAAGGTCACCAGCGACACGGCCAGCAGGATCAGGCTCGCCACGGCGTTGATTTCCGGTTTTACCCCCAGGCGTACCGCCGAGAATACTTCCATCGGCAAGGTCGTCGAACCAGGGCCGGAAACGAAGCTCGCCAGCACCAGGTCGTCCAGGGACAACGCGAAGGACATCATGCCCCCCGCCGCCAGTGACGGCGCGATCATCGGGATGGTGATCAAAAAGAACACCTTCCATGGCCGCGCACCGAGGTCCATGGCCGCCTCTTCGATGGACAGGTCCAGCTCACGCAAGCGCGCCGAGACCACCACCGCCACATAGGCCGCGCAGAACGTGGTGTGAGCGATCCAGATCGTGACGATGCCACGTTCCTGGGGCCAGCCGATCATCTGTGCCATGGCCACGAACAGCAGCAACAGCGACAGGCCGGTGATCACTTCCGGCATCACCAACGGCGCAGTGACCAGGCCACCGAACAGCGTGCGGCCCTTGAAGTGGGTGATGCGGGTCAGCACGAAAGCCGCCAGCGTACCCAGGGCCACTGCGGCAATCGCCGTGTAGCAGGCGATTTCCAGCGAACGCACCACCGAGCCCATCAACTGAGTGTTGTCCAACAGGCCGACGTACCACTTGATCGACCAACCGCCCCATACCGTCACCAGTTTCGAGGCGTTGAACGAGAAGATCACCAGGATCAGCATCGGTGCGTAGATGAACAGCAAACCCAGCACCAGCATCAGGCTTGAAAAACTGAAGCGCTTCATTCCTTGCCCTCCATTTCTTTGGCCTGACTGCGGTTGAACAGGATGATGGGCACGATCAGGATCGCCAGCATCACCACTGCCAGGGCGGATGCCACCGGCCAGTCGCGGTTATTGAAGAATTCCTGCCACAGCACTTTGCCGATCATCAGGGTTTCCGGGCCGCCCAGCAGTTCCGGGATCACGAACTCGCCCACCACGGGGATGAACACCAGCATGCAACCGGCGACGATGCCGTTCTTGGACAGCGGCACGGTGATTTTCCAGAAACTGTTGAAGGTACTCGAACCCAGGTCCGACGCGGCTTCCAGCAGGCTGGGGTCATGCTTCACCAGGTTGGCGTACAACGGCAGGATCATGAACGGCAGATAGGAGTAGACGACGCCGATATAGACCGCCAGGTTGGTGTTGAGGATTTGCAGCGGTTCGCTGATCCAGCCCATGCTCAGCAAGAAGCCGTTGAGCAAGCCGTTGTTGCTGAGGATGCCCATCCACGCATAGACGCGGATCAGGATCGCGGTCCAGGTCGGCATCATGATCAGCAGCACCAGCACCGTTTGCATCTCTTTACGGGCGTTGGCGATGCCATAGGCCATCGGGTAGCCGATCAGCAGGCACAAGACCGTGCTGATCAGGGCCATTTTCAGCGAGCCGAGGTAGGCGGCGATGTACAACTCGTCCTCGCTCAGCATCGCGTAGTTGGCGAGGTTGAGCAGCACCTGCAGTTTCTGGTCGACGTAGCTGTAGATCTCGGTGTACGGCGGAATGGCCACATCGGCTTCAGCGAAGCTGATCTTCAGGACGATGAAGAACGGCAGCATGAAGAACAGGAACAGCCAGAGGAAGGGCACCCCGATGACCAGTTGGCGGCCACCGGGCGTTATTCGGTCGAGTCGGCGTTTGAATTTGCGCATGTTCATGAGCGAAGCACCACGCCGCTGTCGTCTTCCCACCAGACGAACACCTGGTCGCCCCAGGTCGGCCGCTGGCCACGGCGTTCGGCGTTGGCGACGAAGGACTGCACCAGCTTGCCGCTCGGCAATTCGACGTAGAACACCGAGTGACCGCCCAGGTAGGCGATGTCATGGACCTTGCCGCTGGACCAGTTGTTTTCGCAAGTCGGCTGCTCGGCGGTGACCAGCAGTTTTTCCGGGCGAATGGCGTAGGTCACGGACTTGTCCTGCACCGAGGTGCTGATGCCGTGGCCAACGTAGATGTTGCGGTCCAGGTCCTTGCAAGTCAGCACCGCGTGGCCTTCGGCGTCGTCCACCACTTCGGTCTCAAAGATGTTGACGTTGCCGATGAACTCGCAGACCAGCCGGCTGGTCGGGGTTTCGTAGATGTCGATCGGGCTGCCGATCTGGGCGATCCAGCCCAGGTGCATGATCGCGATGCGTTCGGCCATGGTCATGGCCTCTTCCTGGTCGTGGGTCACCATGACGCAGGTCACGCCGACCCGCTCGATGATCTCCACCAGTTCAAGCTGCATTTGCGAGCGCAGCTTCTTGTCCAGGGCACCCATCGGTTCGTCGAGCAGCAACAGCTTTGGCCGCTTCGCCAAGGAACGGGCCAGGGCCACGCGCTGGCGCTGACCACCGGAAAGCTGGTGCGGCTTGCGCTTGGCGTACTGGCTCATCTGCACCAGCTTGAGCATTTCGGCCACGCGGGCATCGATCTCGGCCTTCGGGATCTTGTCCTGTTGCAGGCCGAAGGCGATGTTCTGCGCCACGGTCATGTGGGGGAACAAGGCATAGGACTGGAACATCATGTTGATCGGCCGCTCATAGGGCGGCATGTCGGTGATATCCACGCCGTCGAGGAAAATCCTTCCCTCGGTGGGCCGCTCGAAACCGGCCAGCATGCGCAGCAAGGTGGATTTGCCCGATCCCGAACCGCCGAGCAAGGCGAAGATCTCGCCTTTCTTGATTTCCAGGGACACATCGTCCACGGCAATCGTCTCGTCGAACTTCTTCGTGACCCGGTCGATTTTGACCAGCACCTGCTTGGGTGTCTGGTCGCCCTCGAGGGCTTTCTTATAGGCGCCGGAGGCAACTGCCATTTACGAAACTCCCACAGAATTTGCAGTTCGCCCCACGCGGACGAACCTAAGAGTGTTGACGTTATTTACCCGACTTGACCTTGGTCCAGCTGCGGGTCATGAGTCGTTGGATCTTGGGCGGCAACTCGGAGTTGACGTAGAGCTTGTCGACGACCGCTTGCGGTGGATAAACCGCTTCATCGGTGCGTACTTTCTGGTCCATCAGCTCGCCAGCCTTCGGGTTTGGATTGGCATAACCGACGGTGTCGCTGACCTGGGCGATCACCTCAGGCTTGAGCACATAATTGATGAAGGCATGGGCCTGCTTGACGTTGGTGGCATCACGCGGGATCGCCAGCATGTCGAACCAGAGGTTGCCGCCTTCCTTGGGGATCACGTAGGCGATTTCGACGCCTTTGCCGGCCTCGCTGGCGCGGGCGCGGGCCTGGAAGATGTCGCCGGAGAAGCCGGCGGCCACGCAGATCTCGCCGTTGGCCAGATCGGAGATGTACTTGGAGGAATTGAAGTAAGTCACGTAAGGCCGGATCTTGAGGAGCTGGGCCTCGGCCTTCTTGTAGTCTTCAGGGTCTTCGCTGTTGGGGTTCAGGCCCAGGTAGTTGAGCATCGCCGGGATCATCTCGTCGCCCGAATCGAGGAACGAAACGCCGCAGCTGGACAGCTTCTTGATGTTTTCCGGCTCGAACAGCATGGCCCACGAGTCGATCTTCTCGACGCCCAGGACTGCCTTGATTTTCTCGACGTTGTAGCCAATGCCGTTGGTGCCCCACAGGTAAGGCACGGCGTACTGGTTGCCCGGGTCGTTCTTTTCCAGGCGCTTGAGCAGCGCAGGGTCGAGGTTGGCGTAGTTGGGCAACTGCGCCTTGTCGAGCTTCTGGAACGCCCCGGCCTTGATCTGCTTGCCCAGGAAGTGGTTGGACGGCACGACCACGTCGTACCCGGTACGCCCGGCCAACAACTTGCCTTCCAGGGTTTCGTTGGAGTCGAACACGTCATACACCGGCTTGATGCCAGTGGCTTTTTCGAAATCCGCCAGGGTGGTCTCGCCGATGTAGTCCGACCAATTATAAATATGCACGGTGGAGGCAGCCTGGACGCTGACGGCGAGCGTCAGGCCGGCACCGGCCAGCAAGGCGTTGCGTAACAAAGAAAAGACTGGCACGTGGAGGTCCTCTTAAATAGTTGGGCCCAAGTTGCCCCCGTCACTTGGCCAAGAGAGGCCCTGCAACAAAACCGGCGCGCAACTTACCCTCGATAAACCGATCCAGCAAAACTTTTAGTTATTTAATTGCTCCTGTTGCCGCCGCCGCGATGACAGCGACAACAGGAAGATGCTTCCGGCCGGCTTACTTACCGGATTTGATCTTGGTCCAGCTGCGGGTCAGGATCCGCTGGGTCGCGGACGGCAGATCGCTGATGGCATACAGCTTGGCCTTCACTTCATCCGATGGATAAATGCTCGGGTCACCGGAGATTTCCTTGTCCACCAAAGCGGTGGCAGCCTTGTTGCCGTTAGGGAAGCGCACGTTGTCGGTGATCTCCGCCATGATTTCCGGCTGCATGATGAAGTTCATCCATTTATAGGCGGCTTCGACATTCTCGGCATCCTTGGGAATGGCGACCATGTCGTAGAACGAACCGGCACCTTCCTTGGGAATGGTATAGGCCACTTTCACTTTGCCGCCAGCCTCGGCAGCACGGCTCTTGGATTGCTCGATATCACCCGAGTAGCCCACGGCTACGCAGATGTTGCCGTTGGCCAGGTCGGAAATGTATTTGGACGAGTGGAAGTAACCGATCGATGGACGCAACTTGAGGAACAGCGCTTCGGCCTCGGCCAGTTGCTTCTTGTCCTGGGTGTCGGTCGGGTAGCCAAGGTAATGCAGGGCCACCGGAATCATTTCGGTTGGCGAATCGAGGAAGCTCACGCCGCAGCTCTTGAGCTTGGCGATGTTCTCCGGCTTGAGCAGGGTGTCCCAGGAATCGATCTTGTCCACGCCCAATGCGGCCTTGACCTTCTCGGGGTTGTAACCGATGCCGATGGTGCCCCACATGTAAGGGAAGGCATGTTTGTTGCCCTGGTCGCTGGCATCGCCGACAGCCTTGAGCAGGTCGGTGTCCAGGTTCTTCCAGTTCGGCAGCTTGGACTTGTCCAGCTCCCGGTAGACACCGGCCTTGATCTGCTTGGCCAGGAAGTTGTTCGACGGCACCACGATGTCATAACCGGACTTGCCGGCCAGCAACTTGGCTTCCAGGGTTTCGTTGCTATCGAACACGTCGTAGACAACTTTGATCCCCGTTTCTTTCTCGAACTTGGCAACAGTGTCCGGCGCGATGTAGTCGGACCAGTTGTAGACGTGCAGCACTTTATCGTCCGCCTGAACGGCACCCGCCATCACGCCCATCAGGGACATGGCGAGGAGGGTCTTGCCAGCTATCTTCATACCTAATGTCTTCATGCCTAATGCCTTCATGAAAAAGTGCTCCAGTTATTCTTCTTAGCCACAGTTCAGTAGCCGACTCTCTGGCAACTTGAACAGGCGGTAGTCTGGCAAGTTACAGGGCAGGCTTTCAACACAAGCCCGGCCTTTTGTTCACGCCGGGCGAGGCCCTTGCAGGCACCTCGCTCAGAGCCTAGCACTTAGCCTTGCAACGCACTGAGCGTCAGGTCCAGGCATTGCCGCGCCTTGGTCACCAACTCATCGATCTCGGCCTTGCTGATTACCAGTGGCGGCGCAATGATCATGGTGTCACCCACCGCGCGCATGATCAGCCCGTTATCGAAACAGAACTGCCGGCAGATCATGCCCACGCCCTTGCCTTCGTAGCGCTTGCGCGTGGCCTTGTCCTGGACCAGTTCGATCGCACCCAGCAAACCGACCCCGCGCACTTCACCCACCAGCGGATGATCGTTCAGCTCCCGCAAACGCTTCTGCAAATAGGGTGCCGTTTCAGCATGGACACGCTCGATGATCTTTTCGTCGCGCAGGATGCGGATATTTTCCAAGGCCACCGCAGCGGCCACCGGGTGACCGGAATAGGTAAACCCGTGGTTGAAGTCACCGCCTTCGTTGAGCACCGCGACCACGTCGTCGCGCACGATCAGGCCGCCCATGGGGATATAGCCGGAGGTCAGGCCCTTGGCGATGGTCATCATGTGCGGTTTCAACCCGTAGTGATCGGTACCGAACCACTCACCGGTACGGCCGAACCCGCAGATCACTTCGTCGGCCACGAACAGGATGTCGTACTTGGCGAGGATTTCCTTCATGCGCGGCCAGTAGCTGTCGGGCGGCACGATCACGCCGCCGGCACCCTGGATCGGCTCGGCGATGAAGGCACCGACGTTGTCCACGCCGATCTCCAGGATCTTTTCTTCCAACTGGTTGGCCGCCCAGACGCCGAACTCTTCGGGGCTCATGTCGCCGCCTTCACCGAACCAGTAGGGTTGGGCGATGTGGACAATGCCCGGGATCGGCAGGTCGCCCTGTTCGTGCATATAGGTCATGCCGCCCAGGCTCGCGCCGGCCACGGTCGAGCCGTGATAACCGTTCTTGCGGCTGATGATGACTTTTTTGTTCGGCTGGCCCTTGATTGCCCAATAGTGGCGGACCATCCGTAGCATGGTGTCGTTGCCTTCGGAGCCGGAGCCGGTGAAGAACACGTGATTCATGCCTTCAGGGGCGATGTCGGCGATGGCTTTGGACAATTCCAGCACCGGCGGGTGAGCGGTCTGGAAGAACAGGTTGTAGTACGGCAGCTCGCGCATCTGCTGGCTGGCGGCATCGGCCAGTTCTTCGCGACCGTAACCGACGGCCACGCACCAGAGCCCGGCCATGCCGTCGAGGATCTTGTTGCCTTCACTGTCCCAGAGATACACGCCTTTGGCGTGAGTGATGATGCGCGGGCCTTTCTCTTTGAGCTGCTTGAAGTCGCTGAACGGCGCCAGGTGGTGATCGTTGCTCAGGGCCTGCCATTCACGGGTTTGCGGGTTATTGCGGGTCATGCCAATTCTCCTGTTATCGGTGGGGGCGAAGCTGCCTCAGGCAGCTCCGCCCGGCGCTTCAGACGGCAAAGAGCAGGAATTCCCGCTCCCACGAACTGATCACGCGCTTGAAGTTTTCATGCTCGGCCCGCTTGACCGCGACGTAGCCTGTGATGAATTTCTTGCCCAGGTATTTCTCGATGGTGGTGCTGTTTTCCATGCGTTCCAGAGCGTCTTCGATGGTCAGCGGCAAACGCAGGTTGCGGCGTTCGTAGCCTCGGCCCACCACCGGCGCGCTCGGGTTGATGCCTTCGACCATGCCGATGAAGCCACACAGCAGGCTGGCGGCAATCGCCAGGTACGGGTTGGCATCGGCGCCCGGCAAGCGGTTTTCCACCCGACGGTTCTGCGGCCCGGCATCCGGCACGCGCAGGCCCACGGTGCGGTTCTCTTCGCCCCACTCCACGTTCACCGGTGCCGAGGTGTCGGGCAGGAAGCGGCGGAACGAGTTGACGTTGGGGGCGAACAGCGGCAACAGCTCGGGAATGAACTTCTGCAGGCCACCGATGTGGTGCAGGAACAGATCGCTCATGGTCCCGTCGTCATTGGAGAAGACGTTCTTGCCGGTTTCCTTGTCGATGATGCTCTGGTGCAAGTGCATCGCGCTGCCCGGCTCGCCGGTCATGGGCTTGGCCATGAAGGTGGCCGCCACGTCATGCTTGAGCGCCGCCTCGCGCATGGTGCGCTTGAACACCAGGATCTGGTCGGCCAGGGACAGGGCATCGCCATGACGGAAGTTGATTTCCATCTGCGCCGTACCGTCCTCGTGGATCAAGGTATCGAGGTCCAGCTCCTGCAATTCGCACCAGTCATAGACGTCTTCGAACAGCGGGTCGAATTCGTTGGCCGCTTCGATCGAGAAAGACTGACGACCGGTTTCCGGGCGGCCGGAACGGCCAATGGGCGGTTGCAGCGGAAAGTCCGGGTCGTCGCTGCGCTTGGTCAGGTAGAACTCCATTTCCGGCGCGACGATCGGCTGCCAACCCTTGTCGGCGTAGAGCTTGAGCACCTTCTTGAGCACGTTGCGCGGCGACAGCTCGATGGGATTGCCCTGCTTGTCGTAGGCGTCGTGAATGACCTGGGCGGTGGGCTCGATGGCCCAGGGCACAAGGAACACTGCGTTCTCGTCCGGGCGACAGATCATGTCGATGTCGGCTGGGTCGAGCAGTTCGTAATAGATGTCGTCTTCGACATAGTCGCCCGTAACGGTCTGGAGCAGAACGCTCTCGGGCAGGCGCATGCCTTTCTCGGCGATGAACTTGTTGGTCGGCGAGATCTTGCCCCGGGTGATACCGGTCAGGTCGCCAATCATGCATTCGACTTCTGTGATCTTATGGTCTTTCAACCAATCGGTGAGCTGGTCGAGGTTGTTACTCATAAATGCCTCTAGGCGTGAGTTTCCTGACTGCTATTAGTCGTCAGGCGTTGTTTGACGCATCGGCGTCGCGTTGTGTTGCCCTTGCTCGGCAGGCATCGCCAAATGCCTGGAAAATCGCAAGGTAGTGCGGGTTAGAGCTTACCTCCCATTCAGGGTGCCATTGCACACCTAAAGCAAAAGCCTTGCCTCCTGGCACCGAAACAGCCTCGATCAGGCCATCGGGCGCCACCGCTTCGGCCCGTAACCCGGGCGCCAGCCGCTCGATGCCCTGGCTGTGGATCGAGTTGACCTCTATCAGTTGGGGCAGACCCAGGCCTGCCAGTACACCGCCGGGCTGGATATGCACGGCGTGGGCAGGACCGTATTGGACATCCACCGCTTGAGTGTCGTCTTCACGATGATCGATGAAGGTTCCGACTTCATGAACTTTCTGATGCAGGCTGCCGCCAAAGGCTACGTTCATCTCCTGGAACCCACGGCAGATGCCCAGCACCGGAATGCCGGCAGCGACAGCGGTGCGGATCAGCGGCAAGGTGGTGGCATCCCGTGCAGGATCATGAGCAGTGCCCGGCGCGCTGGCGGGGCCCTGATAATGAAAAGGTTCTACATTAGAAGGAGAGCCGGTAAAAAGAATGCCGTCCAGGGCGTCCAGAATATCGGACGGCGTGAACAGATCCGCCAGGGACGGAATCAGCGCTGGCAAGCCCTTGGCGGCTGTCGCGACAGCCCGGGAATATTTATCGCCACTGATGTGATACGCATGCAGACCAATCTGCCTGGAGCAGGTGGTGACGCCGATTAACGGCAGGCGAGACATGAAGCACCCCGGTATTATTGCTGTTATGGGTTTGAATCGAGCTTAGCCTTGTTCATTTTTTTACACAACACCCCCGTAAAAAATACAACACGGCCCGCTCAAGCCTGCGGGCGCCAAGCCCGACAAAGGGGAAAAAACGCCCTAAATTGCCTCAAAAAAGCCCCACAGGTGCTTTTTTAGGGCAAAAAAGGCCCTGCTTGACTTCGGCATGCCGTTCGGGTTGACTGGGTTTCGAAGAGATCAATGATTGATATTTTTAACAACAAAGGTGTTGCATCATGTCGGTACCCCCGCGTGCCGTTCAGCTTAACGAAGCGAACGCGTTCCTTAAGGAACATCCTGAGGTTCTGTACGTTGACCTTCTGATTGCGGATATGAATGGTGTGGTGCGCGGCAAGCGCATAGAACGCACCAGCCTCCACAAGGTTTACGAGAAAGGCATCAACCTGCCGGCCTCCTTATTTGCCCTGGATATCAATGGCTCTACGGTGGAAAGCACCGGCCTGGGCCTGGACATCGGCGATGCTGACCGAATCTGCTATCCAATCCCTGACACCCTGTGCAACGAGCCTTGGCAGAAGCGCCCCACCGCGCAACTGTTGATGACCATGCACGAACTCGAAGGCGAGCCTTTCTTCGCCGACCCGCGTGAAGTCCTGCGCCAGGTCGTGACCAAGTTCGATGAACTGGGCCTGACCATCTGCGCCGCATTCGAGCTGGAGTTCTACCTGATCGACCAGGAGAACGTGAATGGACGCCCACAACCGCCCCGCTCGCCGATCTCCGGCAAACGCCCGCACTCGACACAGGTCTACCTGATCGATGACCTCGACGAATACGTCGATTGCCTCCAGGACATTCTGGAAGGGGCCAAGGAGCAAGGCATTCCCGCCGACGCCATCGTCAAGGAAAGTGCCCCGGCGCAGTTCGAAGTGAACCTGCACCACGTGGCCGACCCGATCAAGGCCTGCGACTACGCGGTCCTGCTCAAGCGCCTGATCAAGAACATCGCCTACGACCATGAAATGGACACCACCTTCATGGCCAAGCCGTATCCGGGCCAGGCGGGCAATGGTCTGCACGTCCACATTTCGATCCTGGATAAAGAGGGCAAGAATATTTTTGCCAGCGAGGATCCCGAGCAGAACGCCGCACTGCGTCACGCGATCGGCGGTGTGCTCGAGACCCTGCCCGCGCAGATGGCTTTCCTCTGCCCGAATGTCAACTCCTACCGTCGTTTCGGCGCACAGTTCTACGTGCCGAACTCGCCGACCTGGGGCCTGGACAACCGCACCGTGGCCTTGCGCGTTCCTACCGGCTCGGCCGATGCCGTGCGCCTGGAACATCGCGTTGCCGGCGCCGACGCCAACCCGTACCTGCTGATGGCCTCCGTGTTGGCGGGCGTGCATCACGGCCTGGTCAACAAGATCGAGCCCGGTGCGCCGGTGGAAGGCAACAGCTACGAGCAGAACGAGCAAAGCCTGCCGAACAACTTGCGCGATGCCCTGCGCGAGCTGGACGACAGCGAAGTCATGGCCAAGTACATCGACCCGAAATACATCGATATCTTCGTGGCCTGCAAGGAGAGTGAGCTGGAGGAGTTCGAACACTCCATCTCCGACCTTGAGTACAACTGGTACCTGCATACCGTGTAAGCGGTTGCGGTAAAAAGAAACGCCGCAGGCCTTATGGCCTGCGGCGTTTTTTTATGTATTTGGGTGAATGGCCGCCTTCGGCGGATCGCGAGCAAGCTCAGCTCCCACAGGGGTTCTTTGTGATCATTTGACCTGATTCACAATGTATTGCTCTATGGGAGCAAGGCTTGCCCGCGATGAGGGCTCGGCAGACAACACAGAAATCGACTCGTACAATGCCCGGCAGCCCCGCAGGAGAGCTTCATGACACGCATCGCCACACCCCGCAAACCCCGCGCACGCAGCCAGGCCCGGATCGACACCATTCTGGATGCCGCCCGTGCGCTGCTTGCCGCCGAAGGCGTGGCCAGCCTGTCGATCTACAGCGTCGCCGAGCGCGCCGGGATCCCGCCCTCTTCCGTGTACCACTTCTTCGCCAGCGTCCCGGCCCTGCTCGAAGCCCTGACCGCCGACGTCCACGCCGCCTTTCGCGCCTGCCTGCAAGCACCGATCGACCATGCCGCGCTGAACCATTGGCACGACCTGTCACGGCTGGTGGAGCAGCGCGTGCTGACCATCTACAGCCAGGACGCCGCCGCCCGCCAATTGATCCTGACCCAGCATGGCCTGACCGAAGTCACCCAGGCCGACCGTCAGCATGACCTCGAACTGGGCGCCCTGATGCATAAGGTTTTCGACCACCATTTCGAGCTGCCAAGCCTGCCCGGCGACGTCGACGTGTTCGCCCTGGCCATGGAGCTGGGCGACCGTGTCTATGCGCGCTCGGTACAACAACACGGCCAGATCACCCCGCGCATGGCCGAAGAAGGCATGCGGGTGTTCGATGCGTACCTGGGGCTGTATCTGCCACCGTATTTGCCCAAGCGCCCTGATTGATCGTTCCCACCCAGAGCGCGGGAACGAAAAAGCCCCGAAGGGCTCACGCCGTCCGGGGCTGTGGGTGGAGCATCGCTCACAACTTGGCGATAGACACCTCGGTGGATTTGACGAAGGCGATCACTTCGCTGCCGATCGCCAGCTCCAGCTCTTTGACCGAGCGTGTGGTGATGACCGAAGTGACGATGCCCGAAGCGGTCTGCACATCGATTTCCGACAGCACGTCGCCTTCGACGATTTCCTTGATGGTGCCTTTGAACTGGTTGCGTACGTTGATGGCTTTAATAGTCATGGTGTCGATTCCTGTCTGGATGAAGTTATTGCGCCCAACGCAGTTGCGTGGGCAAGGGTGAAACGGGTTCGGGTTCCGGCGGTTGGCCGGGCAAGGACAGCACTCGGTTGAGGACTTCGGTTTCCAGGCTCGCCAGGCGATGAGAGCCGCGAACCCGTGGGCGTGGCAGGTCGATAGCCAGGTCGAGGCCGATCTGGCCGTCCTCGATCAGGACCACCCGGTCGGCAATCGCCACCGCCTCGCTGACGTCGTGGGTCACCAGCAACACGGTGAAGCCATGCTGCTGCCAGAGGTTTTCGATCAGTTGCTGCATTTCGATACGGGTCAGGGCGTCCAGCGCCCCCAAGGGTTCGTCGAGCAGCAACAGGCGTGGCTGATGAATCAGCGCACGGGCCAGGGCCACCCGCTGTTTCTGTCCGCCGGAAAGCGCCGCCGGCCACTCATGGGCGCGGTCGGCCAAACCCACCGCTTCCAGTGCTTGCAACGCTTGGGGACGCCAGTTGCCCTTTAGCCCGAGGCCGACGTTATCGATGATTTTTTTCCAGGGCAGCAATCGCGCTTCCTGGAACATCAACCGCGTGTCCTGTTGCGCGGCACTCAACGGTGCCGAACCCGCCAGCAATTGGCCGTCGGTGGGTTGATCGAGGCCGGCCAGCAAGCGCAGCAAAGTACTTTTGCCACAGCCACTGCGACCAACCACGGCCACGAACTGCCCGGCCGGGATATGCAGGTCGATGTCACGCAGCACTTGGCGCGAGCCGAAGGTTTTTTGCAGCTTGCGCACCGCCAGCGGAATGCCTCGCAGCAGGCGCGGAGGTTGTTGGGCGGTCATGCGGCACCTCCCTTGTTCACTTGATACGCCGGATGCCAGCGCAGCCAGACTCGCTCAAGCCCGCGGGCGGCAAGATCGGCCAATTTGCCCAGCACGGCGTACAGGAGAATCGCCAGCACTACCACATCGGTCTGCAGGAACTCCCGGGCATTCATCGCCAGATAACCAATACCGGAACTGGCCGAGATGGTTTCCGCCACGATCAGCGTCAGCCACATGAAGCCCAGGGCAAACCGCACGCCCACCAGGATCGAAGGCAAGGCGCCCGGCAGGATCACTTGGCGAAACAGGCTGAAGCCGGACAAGCCATAGCTGCGGGACATTTCCACCAGCGCCGGATCGACGTTGCGAATCCCGTGATAGGTGTTGAGGTAGATGGGAAACAGCGTGCCCAGCGCCACCAGGAAAATCTTCGCCGACTCATCGATGCCGAACCACAGGATCACCAGCGGAATCAGCGCCAGGTGCGGGACGTTCCGGACCATTTGCACGGAGCTGTCCAGCAAGCGTTCGCCCCATTTCGACAAGCCGGTGATAAAGCCCAGGGTAAGGCCGATGCCGCCGCCAATCAGGAAACCGACCGCGGCCCGCCAGCCGCTGATGGCCAGGTGCGTCCAGATTTCGCCACTGCGCACCAGGTTCACCCCAGCTTCGATCACCGCCACGGGTGCCGGCAGGATCCGCGTGGATAACCAACCCGCCGACACCGACAGTTGCCAAACCGCCAGCAATAGCAGCGGCACCGCCCAGGGCGCGAGATTGTGGATAATTTTCTTCATGGCCGCCTCAGCTCTGGGACGCGGCTTTGGGAAGAATATCGTTGGCGACCATTTCACCGAACGGGCTCACATAGCCCTGGCTCTTCGGCAACTCCGGGCGCTCCACGTCCAGGTGCGGGAACAACAGTTCCGCCACGCGATAGGACTCTTCCAGGTGTGGATAACCGGAGAAGATGAAGGTATCGATGCCAAGGTCGGCGTATTCCTTGACCCGCGCCGCCACGGTCGGGCCATCACCCACCAACGCCGTTCCGGCACCGCCGCGCACCAGGCCGACACCGGCCCAGAGGTTGGGACTGACTTCCAGCTTGTCGCGACTGCCACCATGCAAGGCGGCCATGCGTTGCTGGCCCACCGAATCGAAGCGCGCCAGGGAGGCCTGGGCGCGGGCGATGGTGTCGTCGTCCAGGTGAGAGATCAGCCGGTCGGCCGCTTGCCAGGCTTCGGCGTTGGTTTCCCGCACGATCACATGCAGACGGATGCCGAAGCGTACGGTACGGCCGAGCTTCGCGGCCTTGGCCCGCACTTGTTCGATCTTTTGCGCGACGGCTGCGGGTGGCTCGCCCCAGGTCAGCACCATTTCCACCTGTTCGGCGGCCAGGTCCTGGGCAGCTTCCGACGAGCCGCCGAAATACAACGGCGGACGCGGTTGCTGGATCGGCGGATAGAGCAGCTTGGCGCCCTTCACGCTGATGTGCTCACCGTCATAATCCACAGTCTCGCCTTCCAGCACCCGGCGCCAGATGCGGGTGAATTCCACTGACGCCTGGTAGCGTTGCTCGTGGTCCAGGAACAAGCCGTCGCCAGCCAGTTCGTCCGGGTCGCCGCCAGTCACCAGGTTGAACAGCGCACGTCCGCCGGACAGCCGGTCGAGGGTCGCGGCCTGGCGCGCCGCCACCGTCGGGGAAATGATCCCGGGGCGCAGGGCAACGAGGAACTTCAGGCGCTGGGTCACCGGAATCAACGAAGCGGCCACCAGCCAGGAATCCTCGCAGGAACGCCCGGTGGGAATCAGCACGCCGCCGAAACCCAGTCGATCCGCCGCCTGGGCGACCTGCTGCAGGTAGCCGTGATCGACGGCGCGGGCGCCTTCAGCGGTGCCAAGGTAATGGCCGTCGCCGTGGGTAGGCAGGAACCAGAAAATATTGAGGCTCATGGAGTGGTCTCCTAAGGAATCGAATTACTGCGCTTTCGCAACGGCCGCCGGCGGCGTCCAGATCACGTCCTTGATGCTCAAGGGCTTGGGAATCAATTTGAGCTGGTAGAAGCTGTCGGCGATTTTCTGCTGCGCCGCCACCACTTCCGGCGTGAGGAACAACGCCCCATAGCCTTGGCGTTTCACCGACGTCAGGGTGATGTCCGCCGGTAGGCCGAGCAGTGGCGATACCTGCTTGGTCACGTCTTCAGGGTTGGCCTTGGACCACTCCCCCACTGCGCGCACTTCTTCCACCAGCGTCGTGATGACCTGGGGATTTTTTTGCGCATAGGGTTTGGTGGCGAGATAGAACTGGTGGTTATCGACGATGCCTTTGCCATCACGCAGGGTGCGTGCCTGCAACTGTTGTTCAGCGGCAGCCTGGTACGGATCCCAGATCACCCAGGCGTCCACGCTGCCACGTTCGAATGCGGCGCGGGCGTCGGCCGGCGGCAGGAAAACGGTCTGGATGTCGGAATACTTGAGGCCGGCATCCTCCAGCGCCCGCACTAACAGGTAGTGGACGTTGGAGCCTTTGTTCAACGCGACTTTCTTGCCCTTGAGGTCTTGCACCGACTGGATCGCCGACCCCTTGGGCACCAGGATCGCCTCGCTGGTAGGCGCTGGCGGTTCGTAGGCGACGTAGAGCAGATCAGCGCCTGCGGCTTGGGCAAATACCGGCGGGGTTTCACCGGTCACGCCGAAGTCGATGGAACCGACGTTCAAGCCTTCCAGCAGCTGCGGACCGCCGGGGAATTCAGTCCATTGCACATCCACGCCTTGGGCGGCGAGACGTTTTTCCAATGAGCCCTTGGCCTTGAGCAGCACCAGGGTGCCGTACTTCTGATAACCGATCCGCAAGGTTTCGGCTTGGGCTTGGGTGATGACGCCGAGGGACACAGCCGCAGCAAACAGAGCGACCAGCCCGCGACGCAAAATGACAGTGCGCATGGCGCCTCTCCTTTTTGCTGTGGGGTTTTGGCTGCACCTGCTTGGCCGTTGGCGGCTGAGTAAGGTGAGTGAATCAGTGGTGTTCCGGGTTCAAATGCTCCAGCGAGCACTCAACAAACGTTCGTTCAATACACTGGGGTCCAGCGGCCTGGGCCGACGGGCCATGGCGCTGAAAAACTGTTCCAGCGCTTCGTCCAGGCGCTGTTGCAGGGCCGGCGCCAACTGCGCCTGGGCGCTGCCTTCGCCATAAGCGATCTGGCTGTCTTCGGCAAAGATCCCGTGGAGCATTTCCTGGGCCTTGAGCGCCGACAACACTGGCTTGAGGGCGTAATCCACCGCCAGCATGTGGGCGATGCTGCCGCCGGTTGCCATCGGCAACACCACTTTATGGGCCAGGGCGCGCTCAGGCAGCAAGTCCAGCACGGTCTTCAGCGCACCGGAAAAAGACGCCTTGTACACCGGCGTGGCGATCAACAGGCCGTCGGCATTTTCGATTTGCTGGAGCAGATCGACCACCTTCGGGCTATCGAAACGGGCATGAAGCAGATCTTCGGCCGGGAAATCGCGCACCTGATAGCTCACCACCTCCACACCTTGCTGCTGCAACCAGCGTTGCGAGCGCTCCAGCAGCACCCCGGAGCGGGAGCGTTGGCTGGGACTGCCACCAAGTGAGACGACCAACATGCCTACCATTCCTTAACTGTCACGTGCGATTCGCGGCGGGCGATCTCGCTGCATGGGTCAAACCATAACAGGGGATTCATATATCTTTAAATCATATTTATTCATTTGGTTATTCGATATGGAGATATATAAATTGCCTTATTCAAGGCATTAAAAAAGGCCGTCGGAACGGCCAAAACCCTTGGTGCACAGAAATCCCTTTGTGGGAGCGAGCCTGCTCGCGATGGCGTCGGATCTGCCAGCAGCGATGTCGACTGATAGACCACTATCGCGAGCAGGCTCGCTCCCACAGGTTCAGGTTTTGCGTCAGCGATTGGGCTGCGGGGTGAGGCGCAGGTAGGGCTTCACGGCGCGGTAGCCCTTGGGAAAGCGCTGCTTGAGTTCCTCTTCATCCTTGAGCGACGGCACGATCACCACTTCATCACCGTCCTGCCAGTTGGCCGGGGTGGCGACTTTGTAGTTATCGGTCAGTTGCAGGGAATCGATCACGCGCAGGATTTCGTTGAAATTGCGCCCGGTGCTGGCCGGGTAGGTGATGGTCAGGCGAATCTTCTTGTTCGGATCGATCACGAACAGTGAACGCACGGTCAAGGTGTCGCTGGCGTTGGGGTGGATCAAGTCGTACAGGTCCGACACCTTGCGGTCGGCATCAGCCAGGATCGGAAAATTGACCACGGCGTTCTGGGTCTCGTTAATGTCCTCGATCCACTTGTGGTGCGAGTCCACCGGGTCCACCGAAAGAGCAATGGCCTTGACCCCGCGCTGGGCGAATTCGTCCTTGAGCTTGGCGGTCAGGCCCAGCTCGGTGGTGCATACCGGCGTGAAGTCCGCCGGGTGGGAAAACAGCACACCCCAGCTGTCGCCGAGCCATTCGTGGAAGCGAATCTTGCCGGCGCTGGAATCCTGTTCGAAGTCGGGGGCGATGTCGCCAAGTCTGAGGCTCATGGTGCGGCTCCTGGATGAGGTTGTTGTGAGCCCAACTTTGCACCGGTTTTGATTGCTTTAAAAAGAATAAATATCCATTTATCTAGATCTTTAGTGAATATAAAAAACTGTTCACTGGCACCATTCCGCATACCGGCCCAAGATCGATTCCGAGGTTTCGAGAAGGCCTCGAGTTGCTGAAAGAGGAGAAGTTTCGAGGAAGGCTACAGGGGTGGGCCCGACTCGAAAACGTAAAAGCCCCGCCCGGCTTGTTGCCGGGCGGGGCTTTTTTTGTTTTGTACCCACACTACGGAAATTATTGAGGCGATTTCAGGACGAGCGGCTAGGATAGGCAGGATGAACACTCAAGCCTTGCTGACTCATCTGCAAAACCATCTCCCTGGACTGCTGGCGGTTTACCTGTTCGGTAGCCATGCACAGGGCACCGCTGGGCCTGACAGTGATGTCGATTTGGCTGTGCTCTTGTCCGGCGAAGTTGATCCTGTGTCGTTATGGCAACTTTCAGGTGATTTGGCGGATATCGCCGGCAGTCCGGTGGATCTGATCGATCTACGCGCGGCAACGACCGTCATGCAATACCAGATCGTGACCCGAGGCCAGAGACTCTGGGCCAGAGACGTACAGGCGGGATTGTTCGAGTGTTTCATTCTCAGCGAAAAAACCGCTCTCGATGAAGCTCGGGCGGGATTGCTCAAGGATATTCAGGAAGAAGGCAGCGTGTATGGCCGATGACGTACTGATCAATAAAGCCGCCAGTATCGAACGTTGCGTCGCCAGGGTACGGGAGGAATACGAGAAGGATCCCGCTACGTTTGCCACCGACTTCACTCGCCAGGATTCGGCAGTCCTGAACATTCAGCGTGCGTGTGAAGCGGCACTGGATATGGGACAGCATTTGATTCGCCGTGAACGACTGGGTGTCCCGCAAAGTGCCCGCGATACATTCGAGTTGCTTTTCCAAGGGGGCTGGATGCAAGAGGGTCTGGTGAAAAACCTGAAGAACATGGTGGGTTTCAGGAATATCGCCGTGCATGACTACCAAGCCCTGCAACTGCCGATCATGGTCGCGATCATCACCGGACATCTGGATGATTTTCTAGCGTTCAGCGCATTCATTCTGCGTAAGGACGCGCTGGAGTCCAAGGTATAAAGCGAGCTCCGGCTCGTTGAGCCAAAAACGCAAAAGCCCCGCCCGGCGTGCTGCCGGGCGGGGCTTTTTTTACTTCGCTACGTCTTACATGAAGTTGTAAGTGTAGTTGAAGATCAGGCGGGTCTGATCCTGGCTGTCGCCTGCACCGCTACTACGGTAGGTACCCTGACGCAGGGTAGTGCCGAAGCCTTTCAACGCGCCCTGCTGGATTACGTAATCCACACGCATGTCGCGTTCCCACTCGGAGTAATCGCTTGCGCCGTTGGCGGTTTTGACGTCGTCACCACGCAGATAGGCAACCGAGGCCTTCAGGCCTGGAACGCCCAAGGAAGCGAAGTCATAGGAGTATTGGCCGAAGGTGGTGTTTTCACCTGCGCGGACAAACCCGTTGATCATGCTGTCGGTGAACAGGTAGAAGCTCGCGCCGCCGGCACCTTCGGGACGACCGTTGCCGTTAACCACGCTGCCCTGGTTCAGGTATACGAAGCCACCGTCATCACCGACTTGCTGGTGACCCAGCAGGAAGGCGCTGCCGCCGAGGGTGTAAGTGAACATGGCGCTCCAGGTCTTGTTATCGACCTCGCCCGCATGCTTGGCATAACCGCCGTTGTTGTTGAACCGATAACCCGCGTCGCCGTTGCGACCATCGGAACTGCTGTCGAAGTAACGCAGGTCCGTCTTGAAGGATTGACCTTCGCTGATCGGGAAAACATGCACCGCGCCCAGGAAGTGTTGCTTGTAGTAATCCTGCAGGTTGGCGTAGTAGTACTGCAGCGTCAGGTCTTTGGTGACCTTCCAGTCAGCACCGCCAAAGCGGAACTGGTTGCTGTCCTGGGTACCGCCCGCCACTGCCAGGCCGGTGCTGTTGCTCGATGCACGACCTGTGGCGTGTTCCAACTGACCAGCGTTGAAAGTGACGCTGTCGATTTCCTTGGAGGTGATGGTGCCACCTTCAAAGGTTTGCGGCAGCAGACGGCTGTCGTTGGAAACCAGGATCGGCAGGTTAGGCGCCAGGGCACCGCCCAGGTGGGCCTCGGTCTTGGAGAAAAGCGCCTTTACGTTACCGGACAGACGGCTCCAATCATGTACCGCCGAACCATCCGTATCAGCTGGCATATAGGAACCGTTGTTACGGCCACGACCGCCATCGAGACGAATACCAACCAGTGCCTGAGCGTCGATACCGAAACCCACGACACCTTGCGTGAAGCCGGACTTGTAGTCGAACTTGAGGCCGGTGCCCGTTTCGCGCAGATCCTCGCTACCCGTTTCATGGTTGTCGTTATTGAAATACAACGTACGAGAACTGACAGACGCTTTGCTGTCTTCGATAAAACCAGCGGCGCCTGCCTGCTGCGCCAAAACCCCAACGGCCACAGCCAGGGCCAAGGTGGACTTCTTCATGCTTCGCTCCTCTCGTTTTCTAATTCTTGTGTGTCTTTGGTTCCGGATCGAACGCCCGGATTCCGCGGATGCGCGATTAGCGCCAGACCGTGACTGACAAGTCAATCGTAACCATTTGTGAGTACGACTATGGTCTAACCCCCACTGCACCGGTCCGCAGGATAATGGATTCTCTATAATTCCAAAAAGAATTGTTTCAACAGTTTTCAGCTCTTTTCGACATATGGTTGCCATCAAAGCGTCATCAAGCCGAGACAAGGCTTATCGGCGCCGTTGAGGAATCCTGAAGCGTGTTTCGTCGCAACGGTGGTCAGGCGTACCAACGCTCGTACATGCCGCGATCTTGAGCCCTCCCAGACTAGTCGCTCATTGTCTGAAATCAAGAAGACCGCGGCAGCACGGGTTTTTAGACGGGTCGCTCAGAGCGCTTTTTCGAAGATCTTCGAATTACGCTGATAGTTGTAGAGCGACGCCCGCGCGGCCGGCAGACGGTCGACGCTGCTGGGCTCGAAACCGCGTTCGCGGAACCAGTGGGCAGTCCGGGTCGTCAGTACGAACAGCGTCTTGAGCCCTTGGGCGCGGGCCCGGGTTTCGATCCGTTCCAGCAGCTCATCGCCCCGGCCACCGTGGCGGTACTCCGGGTTCACTGCCAGGCAGGCCAGCTCCCCGGCATCCGAATCGGCGATCTGGTACAGCGCCGCACAGGCGATGATCATGCCTTCGCGTTCGACCACGCTGAACTGTTCGATCTCGCGCTCCAGCACTTCGCGGGAGCGACGCACCAGGATCCCCTGCTCTTCCAGCGGGCTGATCAGGTCCAGCAGCCCGCCGACATCCTCAATGGCCGCTTCGCGTACCACTTCGAATTGCTCCTGGGCCACCAGCGTACCGCTGCCATCGCGGGTGAACAGCTCAGCCAGCAGCGCACCGTCCTCGGCATAACTGACGATATGGCTGCGCGCGACACCGCCACGACAGGCCTGGGCCGCCGCATCCAGCAGTTCGGCCTGATAGTCGCTACCCAAGCGCTGCATATGGCCCGGAACCTGTTGCGGACGCAATTCGCGAACCAGCCGCCCGTCCTCACCGATAAGCCCCTGCTCGGCCCCGAACAGCAGCAGCTTGTCGGCCGCCAGGTCGATGGCCGCCCGGGTGGCGACGTCTTCGCAGGCGAGGTTGAAGATCTCCCCGGTGGGTGAATATCCCAACGGCGACAGCAGCACGATGGAGCGTTCGTCCAAAAGGCGATTGATGCCCTTGCGATCGACCCGGCGCACTTCACCGGTGTGGTGATAATCCACGCCTTCGAGCACACCAATGGGACGTGCGGTGACCAGGTTGCCGCTGGCGACCCGCAGCCGCGAGCCCTGCATGGGCGAGGACGCCATGTCCATGGACAGGCGTGCCTCGATGGCGATGCGCAACTGGCCGACCGCATCGATCACGCATTCCAGTGTGGCGGCATCGGTGATGCGCATGCCGTGGTGATAATGGGGCGTCAGCCCCCGTGCAGCGAGGCGGGCCTCGATCTGCGGGCGCGAACCGTGGACCAGCACCAGGCGCACGCCGAGGCTGTGCAGCAGCACCAGGTCATGGACGATATTGCCGAAGTTAGGGTGTTCCACCCCGTCGCCGGGCAGCATGACGATGAAGGTGCAATCGCGGTGGGCGTTGATGTAGGGCGAAGCGTGACGAAGCCAATTGACGTATTCGGGCATGAACCTGGACCTGTAATAAATAACAGCCAAAAAAAGACGAAACAGAACGCACAACGGGCTGGTGGTTATCGTCGGAACAGGCTTGGCGACACGCGCGCTCTCCTCATGTGATGAATACGGGCCCGCAAGGGGGCAATTTAACCGGCCGTGGCCGGCGTCAGACAGTAATGACCGATCAACTGCCGCAACAGCTGTACGGTAGGTTGCAAACGTGACATTTCAAGGTACTCGCCCGGTTGGTGGGCACAGGCGATATCGCCAGGACCGAGTACCAGGGTTTCGCAGCCAAGGCGCTGAAGATAAGGCGCTTCGGTGCCGAACGCCACTGCTTCGGCTCGATGGCCGGTGAGTCGCTCGGCCACCCGTACCAGTTCGCAGTCCTCGACCTGCTCGAACGGCGGCACTTCGGGGAACAGCGGGGCGTAGTCGATCTTGACCTTATGGCGCTCGGCGATGGGGTCGAGCTTCTGCTGGATCGCCGCACGCAACACTTGCGGGTCCATGCCGGGCAAGGGCCGCAGGTCGAATTCCATGGAGCACTGCCCGCAAATCCGGTTGGGATTGTCGCCGCCGTGGATGCAGCCGAAGTTCAGGGTCGGCTGCGGTACGGTGAACTGCGGGTTACGGAATTCACGCTGCCATTGCAGGCGCAGGCCACGCAGTTCGCCCATGGCATCGTGCATGGCTTCCAGCGCGCTGTGGCCCAGGCTCGGGTCGGAGGAATGACCGCTGCGCCCAAGAATATCGATGCGCTCCATCATCACGCCTTTGTGCAGGCGAATCGGCCGCAGGCCGGTCGGTTCACCAATCACCGCCGCGCGCCCCAGTGGTCGTCCGGCATCGGCCAGGGCCCGGGCGCCGGCCATGGAGCTTTCTTCGTCGCAGGTGGCGAGGATCAGCAGCGGCTGCTTGAACGGTTGGTCCAGCAGCGGCTTGACCGCTTCAATGACCAGGGCGAAAAAACCCTTCATGTCACAACTGCCCAGGCCGACCCAACGGCCATCGACCTCGGTGAGCTTCAACGGGTCGGTCTGCCAAAGCGCGGCGTCGAACGGCACGGTGTCACTGTGACCCGCCAGCACCAGGCCGCCGGGACCGCTGCCGAAACTGGCCAGCAGGTTGAACTTGCCCGGGCTGACCTGCTGGATATCGCAGGAGAACCCAAGCTCCGTGAGCCAGCCTGCCAACAGCTCGATCACGGTGCTGTTGGACTGGTCGAGCCCAGGCTGGGTACAACTGACCGAAGGCGCGGCGATCAGGGCAGCGAATTGATCTTTCATGGACGGCAAAGGCATCGCTGACTCCGGGCTTACAGATTGATGTCCATCATAGAACCATCTGGCGCAAGGAATAAACCGCCGCAGCACCTAGGGTGGACGAGTCCTGTACACTGCACGACCTTGGCAGCCACACCTTCCCCCGGCTGCACACCCGATCCCTGGATTTTCCGGCCATGCAGAAAGAAACCGAAATCAAACTCCGCGTCAGCCGCGAGACCCTGGCAGCCTTGCGCGAGCATCCGCTGCTGAAAAAACGCAACAAGAGTGGCTGGGAACGCCACGAACTGATGAACCAGTATTTCGACACGCCAGAGCGTGACCTGGCCCGGGCCAAGGTCGCCCTGCGCTTGCGTCGCGACGGCGAAGACGTGATCCAGACCCTCAAGACCCGCGGCCAGAGCGTCGCCGGCCTGTCCGAGCGCAATGAGTACGACTGGCACCTGCCCAAGGCCAAGCTCGACCTGAAGAAGCTCGACGGCGAATGCTGGCCCGAGGCCTTGACCGAACTGGACAAGAAAACCCTCAAGGCCATCTTCACCACCGATTTCGTTCGCGAACGCGCTGAAATCGCCTGGGGCCGTGGCAAAAGCAAGGTGGTCATCGAAGCCGCCCTGGACCTGGGCCATGTCGTGGTCGGCAAGCAGAAGGAAGAGATCTGCGAGCTGGAGCTGGAGCTGCGCGAAGGCGAACCCGCCGCCCTGCTGGAACTGGCAGCCGAACTGGCCGCGACCCTGCCGTTGATGCCTTGCGACATCAGCAAGGCCGAGCGTGGCTATCGCCTGTATGACGCAGGCAGCTATGCCCTGAGCCTGCCGGCCCCGCAACTGACCGCCGAAACGCCGCTGGACGACGCCTTCGCCGCGCTGAGCTGGCATTTGCTCGGCAGCAGCCAGCGCCTGGCCGAGCAATACCGCTTCAACGGCCACTGGCGCCTGTTGCAGGACTGGGTGGAAAACCTCGCCGAACTGCGCGCCCTGCTCAGCAGCCTCGGCCAGGCCGCGCCGCGCCAATCGACCCACGACTTGCGCCTGGCCCTGGACGCGTTGCTGGAAGACTGGCGCCCGCTGGTCCAGGCCGGCCTGGATGATGAAGACGTGCGCAAGGCCGCGCCGGAACAGTTCCTCGAAGAGCTGCAAGACCCGCGCTGGGGCCTGTTTTCCCTCAACACCTCACGCTGGCTGCTGGCTCGCAGTTGGGCCGCCGAGCGCAACACCCGTGGCAATCGCCAGGGCGCGGCGCAACTGGGCAGTTGGCTGTCGCGCCTGCTGGGCGAAGAGTCCTCGTCCCTGCAATTGCAACGCTATCAGCAGCAGCCGGAAGACCTCGCCGAGCAACTGCCGCGCATCGAACGCATCCAGGCCTGGCTCCACCACGCCCGTCATGTGCTGGAAATCCCGGAAATGGACCGCCTCTACGGCGAGTTGAACAAACTGGCGCAACTGGCCAACCAGCCGATCACCGACGAAACGCTGGATGCACGCAAGCAACAGGCGATTGCGGTTTACCAGAATCGGGCTTGGAAGACTTTGCTGCGTCTGTAACATCGCCATCGCGAGCAGGCTCGCTCCCACATGGGATCTCTATTTGCCGAAGATCCATTGTGGGAGCGAGCCTGCTCGCGATGTGGCCAGCACAGACACCGCAGGACAGCTCAGCGCACCACCGGCAAACTCGTCGTCGACTTGATCTCCGACAGCGCCACGATCGAGTTCACTTCCTGAATCCCCGGCACCATCGACAACTTCTCGAAAAAAAATCGCTCGTAGGCCTCGATGTCCGCCGTGACGATGCGCAGCAGGAAATCCACCGAGCCCATCAGCACGTAACACTCCAGCACCTCGGGAAAGCCGCGAATCGCCTCGGTGAACTCGGTGAAATTCGAACGTCCATGGGCGTTGAGTTTGATTTCGGCGAAGATCTGCGTATTGAGGCCGATTTTCTTGCGATCCAGCAGCGTCACCTGACCACGAATGATGCCCTCCTCCTTCATCCGCTGGATCCGCCGCCAGCACGGCGATTGCGACAAACCCACCTGCTCGGCGATCTGCGCACTGGACAGCGAGGCATCTTCTTGCAGCAGTGCCAGTATCCTGCGGTCGTAGGCGTCCAACTCACTATGCATAATCAAACCCACAATGATTGATTTAGAGAATCAGGCAATTCGAAACACCGCCAATTTCACGCATCTTAGATAAGAAATACCCCACGGCGCATGTAAATATTTCTCCCGCCCCCAAGGAGACCGAACATGCCCCCACTCGAAGCCGTTGCCCTTGCCCCGACCCGCGCCGATGCCTGGCACGCCGCCAATACCCATTGCCGGGCGCGGTACCAACTGCTGGCCGAAGCCGAGCCGGATTTACTGTGCCGGGCGTTGAACCTGTTTGCCTTGCAGGGCCTGACGCCGCAGCAGGTTCATGTCGAGCGCCTCGACGATCTGCTGTCGCTGGACATCGTCATGGACGGGCTGAGCTGGCACCGTGCCCAAGTCATCGCGGAGAAATTACGTAACTTGATCAGCGTCTGCTCGGTGGACCTGCAAGATGCTGATATTGCACGGGTTGGGCCGGCCCAAGCAGCGGGATGAACCTCCACGGGCAAGATTTCGCAATGCATTGGTCGGGTAGTGGCCCAACGGTCCATAGGGTCGGGACTATTCTTTTGCACACCGAGCGAGGACGCCGAAGCGTCTGTATCGCGGCTTTGCTGCAATTGTCCAATAGGAACCCGCATGTCCACCAAACACGCCACTCAGGACCGCTGGCTGGACCTCAACGATCTGCTGCGCCAACTGGTCGCCCAGGGCTTCATCAGCCAGGATTCAGCCGAAACCGCGCTTAACGCCCGCCGACGCCACAGCGCCAATGCCCAGTTGCATCCCCTGGAGTTCATCGCCAACCAGCACCTGGACGACCTCAGCCGCCCCGGCAAGCGCCTGGACCTGGAGAGCCTGACCCTATGGTTGTCCCAGCAGGCCGGCCAGCCCTACATGCGCATCGACCCGTTGAAAATCAACGTCGCGGCCGTGACGCCCTTGATGTCCTATGCCTTTGCCCAGCGTCACAAGATCCTCGCGGTGGCGGTCGATCGTGACGCCGTCACCGTCGCCAGCGCACAACCTTACGTCAGCAGTTGGGAAGCCGACCTGACCCACGTGCTCAAGCTGCCGATCAAGCGGGTGGTCGCCAACCCGGTGGACATCCAGCGCTTGAGCGTGGAGTTCTATCGCCTGGCCAAATCGGTCAGCGGCGCCACCACGGTCGACCAGCAGCCGAGCAACCTGAGCAATTTCGAACAGTTGCTCAACCTGGGTGCCAGCGACCAGGAGCCGGACGCCAATGACGCCCACATCGTCAATATCGTCGACTGGCTGTTCCAGTACGCCTTCCAGCAGCGCGCCAGTGATATCCACATCGAACCGCGCCGCGAGCAGGGCACCGTACGGTTTCGCATCGACGGGGTGCTGCACACCGTCTATCAGTTCCCGCCGCAGGTCACGATGGCGATCGTCAGCCGCCTCAAGAGCCTGGGGCGGATGAACGTCGCGGAAAAACGCAAACCCCAGGACGGCCGGGTCAAGACCAAGACCCCGGACGGCGGCGAAGTGGAATTGCGCCTGTCGACCTTGCCCACGGCGTTCGGCGAAAAAATGGTCATGCGGATCTTCGATCCGGAAGTGTTGCTCAAGGACTTCGACCAGCTCGGTTTCTCCGCCGACGACCTGCGCCGCTGGCAGGACATGACCCGCCAGCCCAACGGCATCATCCTGGTAACCGGGCCTACCGGTTCCGGCAAGACCACCACCCTCTACACCACCCTCAAGAAACTGGCGACGCCGGAAGTGAACCTCTGCACCATCGAAGACCCGATTGAAATGGTCGAGGCATCCTTCAACCAGATGCAGGTCCAGCACAACATCGACCTGAGCTTCGCTGCCGGGGTGCGGGCACTGATGCGACAAGACCCGGACATCATCATGATCGGCGAGATCCGCGACCTGGAGACCGCTGAAATGGCGATCCAGGCGGCGCTCACCGGGCACCTTGTGCTGTCGACGCTGCACACCAATGACGCGCCGAGCGCCATCAGTCGCCTGCTGGAGCTGGGTGTGCCCCATTACCTGATCAAGGCCACCGTGCTCGGGGTCATGGCCCAGCGGCTGGTGCGCACCCTATGCCCGCAGTGCAAGGCCCCCCTGACCCTGGATGAAGATGACTGGCAGACCCTGACCCGGCCCTGGCAGGCACCGCTGCCGAGCAATGCCCAACAAGCCGTCGGTTGCCTGGAATGCCGCGACACCGGTTACCGCGGCCGCGCCGGCGTCTACGAAATCATGCAACTGACCGACAGCGTCAAGGCCTTGATCCACCCCGACACCGACCTGTTGGCGGTGCGCCGCCAGGCCTTCAAGGAAGGCATGCGCAGCCTGCGCTTGTCGGGGGCACAAAAGGTGGCGGCTGGCTTGACCACAGTCGAGGAAGTGCTGCGGGTTACGCCACAGAGCGAGCAGAAATAGTTGTGGCAGCACCTGTGGCGAGGGGATTTATCCCCGCTGTGGGAGCAAGGCTTGCCCGCGATGAAGATAACGCGGTCTCCCTGGGAAGCAAGGCGCCTGCATCGCGAGCAAGCTTTGCTCCCACATAGGGAAGATAGTGGCCGCTTGCCCTACACTCAGGGCTCGCAGGTCCATCTCAATTCGCACAGGGAACCGTCATGCAGATCGGTAGCGTACTTCTACTTTTCATCGGCCTCGTGGTCGCCATCCTGTTCATGGGTTTCAAGGTCGTGCCCCAGGGCTACCAATGGACTGTCGAGCGGTTCGGGCGCTACACCAACACGCTCAAGCCCGGCCTGAACATCATCATCCCGGTGATGGATCGCATCGGGCGCAAGATCAATGTCATGGAAAGCGTACTGGACATCCCGCCCCAGGAAGTCATTACCGCCGACAACGCCACAGTGCAGATCGACGCCGTGTGCTTCTTCCAGGTGGTCAATACGGCCCAGGCGGCCTACGAGGTCAACAACCTCGAACACGCCATCCGCAACCTGTTGCAAACCAACATCCGTACCGTGCTGGGGTCCATGGAGCTGGACGCGATGCTGAGCCAGCGTGACGGTATCAACGAAAAACTGCTGCGCACCGTCGATGAAGCCACGGCGCCATGGGGCATCAAGATCACCCGGATCGAGATCAAGGACATCAGCCCACCGGCCGACCTGATGGCCGCCATGTCGGGACAAATGAAAGCCGAACGTATCAAGCGTGCCCAGATCCTCGAAGCCGAGGGCCTGCGAGCGTCGGCGATTCTTACCGCCGAAGGCAAGAAGCAGGCGCAAATCCTCGAGGCCGAGGGCAGCCGCCAGGCCGCGTTCCTGGAGTCCGAGGCCCGCGAGCGTCAGGCACAGGCCGAAGCACTGGCCACCCAGGTGGTGTCCCAGGCGATTGCCGACGGTAATGTCCAGGCCGTGAACTATTTCGTCGCGCAGAAATACATCGATGCGCTGGGCAAGCTGGCTTCGGCCAACAACAGCAAGGTGATTCTGATGCCGCTGGAAGCCAGCCAGGTCATCGGTGCGGTCGGCGGCATCGGCGAGATCGTCAGGGCCACCTTCGACAGCAAGAAAGCCTGAGGCGCGCCTATGTGGGAGTTCCTGCAACACATGTCGTATTGGGACTGGCTGGCGCTGGGCGTCATCCTGCTGATCCTTGAAGTGTTCGGCGCCGGCGGCTACTTGCTGTGGATCGGCATGGCCGCCGCCGCGGTCGGCGTGCTCACGTTCATCCTGCCGCAGATGTCGTGGGAGATGCAGTTCCTGTTGTTCGGCCTGTTCGCCATCGCAACGGCACTGTACTGGTGGCAGCGCCAGCGCAGCGCTGTGCGCCAAAGCGACCAGCCGCACCTGAACCTGCGCGGCCAGGAGCTGATCGGCAAGGTTTTCCCGGTTCATGAAGCGATTGTCGATGGCCGTGGCAAGATCAAGGTGGCCGACAGTGTCTGGCTGGCCAAGGGGCCCGAGTCGGCCGTTGGCACGCGGGTCAGGGTAGTGGCACAGGAAGGCGCGGTGCTGCAGGTGGAACGGGCTGACTGACAAGTCATGGAACTGAATAGAGGCGCAGGTAATCCAAAGTCATAGTTAACCCAGTGGAGTCACCTATCATGCGTCTCAAACTTGCTGTCGCTACCCTAGCCTTGCTGTCTCTTCCTGTTGGCTCGGCAATGGCCGACACGTTTTGGCGTAACGTCATCTCATCCGGCGCGACCACCGGATCCACCTACCTGACCTTCAAGGATCACAAGCTGATCGTCGCTGCCCAGGACGATGCCGGTAGCTTCGTTGCCAGTGATGGCGGTATTCGTGGCCCCTACCTGGAAGCGGCGATGCAAAAAGTTCGTGCCGACAATCCAGGCCTGCAAGCCACCGACATGGAGCTGGCCAACGCGATCCTGGCGAAAAACGCCGTCGCCCAGGACTGATTCCCAGCCCATAAAAAATGCCGCTCGATGAGCGGCATTTTTTTGCCCGGTGAACATCCCAAGGCTGCCCCCAATATCCTGTGGGAGCGGGCTTGCTCGCGAAAGCGGCGTATCAGTCAACAATACTGAACCTGACACACCGCTTTCGCGAGTAAGCCCGCTCCCACATTAGATCCGGGTTATTCGCCGATAGCGGACTTATAGCCGGCCGCGTCGAGCAACTTGTCCAGGTCGGCCTTGTTCTCTGGCTTGAGCTTGAAGATCCAGGCGCTGTACGGCTCGGAGTTCAGCAGTTCCGGCGAACCGCCCAACTCCTCGTTGACCGCGATCACTTCACCTGCAATCGGGGAATAGATATCGGAAGCGGCCTTGACCGACTCAACCACACCGGCCTGGTCATTTGCGGAAAACACCTTACCAACCTCGGGCAACTCGACAAATACCACATCGCCCAAGGCTTCCTGCGCATGATCGCTGATGCCCACGGTGACGCTACCGTCAGCTTCCAGGCGTGCCCACTCATGGCTTTCGGCAAAATGCAAATCGGTAGGGATAAAACTCATACTCTGTGTCCTCAAGAGAAGTGTCAGCGGCCAGCGGCCCGCCGCAAAAGGTTAGATCAGGGTTTTGCCATGGCGGACGAAGGTCGGCTTGACCACCCGTACCGGATACCACTTGCCGCGAATTTCTACCTCGGCACGGTCGGCGGTAGCCATCGGAACACGTGCCAGGGCGATCGACTTGCTAAGCGTAGGAGAAAAACTACCACTGGTGATCTCCCCTTCGCCAACATTGGCGATGCGAACCACCTGATGGGCGCGTAAAACGCCGCGTTCTTCCAGCACCAGCCCGACCAGTTTGTGCTGCACGCCGCTGGCAAGCTCGGTTTCCAGCGCACTGCGCCCGATGAACTGACGGTTCGCCGGTTCCCAGGCGATACTCCAGGCCATGTTCGAGGCCAACGGTGAAACATCCTGGTGGATGTCCTGGCCGTAGAGGTTCATGCCGGCCTCCAGGCGCAAGGTATCGCGGGCGCCGAGGCCGATGGGCGAAATGCCGGCACCTACCAGGTCGTTGAAGAAACTCGGCGCCTCCTGGGCAGGCAGGACGATTTCCAGGCCATCCTCGCCGGTGTAGCCGGTCCGGGCAATGAACCATTCGCCGTCGGCGCGACCTTCGAAAGGCTTGAGTTGCTGGATGATTTGCCCACGCTGTTGCGTCACCAGTTCAGCGATCTTCTGCCGGGCCTGGGGGCCCTGGATCGCCAGCATCGCCAGTTCGGGTCGCTCATGCAGCTGCACATCGTAGTCACCGAGCTGTGCCTGCATCCAGGCCAGGTCCTGATCGCGGGTCGAGGCGTTGAAGACCAGCCGATAACCGTCTTCGACACGGTAGACGATCATGTCGTCGACGATGCCGCCGCGCTCGTTGAGCATCGCGCTGTACAGGGCACTTCCTGCGTCCTGCAAACGATCGACGTCATTGGCCAGCAAACGCTGGAGCCAGGCCTTGGCCTGGACGCCTGCGACATCGATCACGGTCATGTGGGAGACATCGAACACACCGCAGTCGCGACGCACCTGATGGTGTTCTTCGACTTGCGAGCCGTAGTGCAAAGGCATATCCCAACCGCCAAAATCGACCATCTTCGCGCCGAGGGCGAGATGAAGGTCATACAGAGGCGTACGCTGTCCCATGGGTTTCTCCTTCCGGGCTTGGCGAAGGTGCGGACGGGCACTGCGTAGCGCGAACGCCTGAAAAAAGGAGTTTTCTGACGCTCTCAGTTGCCCGGTCCGACAGACGGACCGCACCGAATGCCGCGCATTGTAGCCGCATGAGGTAGGACTGGCACCTAGCTGTTTCGATGGGCCGAACGTCGTATCAATCCGATGACCGGCAATAACCCAACCAACACCAGGGTCAGCGCCGGCAGCGCGGCCCGGGCCCACTCCCCTTCGCTGGTCATTTCGAAGATCCGCACCGCCAGCGTGTCCCAGCCGAACGGGCGCATCAGCAGGGTCGCGGGCATTTCCTTGAGCACGTCGACGAACACCAGCAACGCCGCGCTCAAGGTGCCGGGCAACAGCAACGGCAGATACACTTTGAAAAACAGTCGTGGCCCACTGACCCCAAGGCTGCGTGCCGCTTCGGGCAAGGACGGGCGAATTCGCGCCAGGCTGCTCTCCAACGGTCCGTAGGCCACGGCCAGGAAGCGCACCAGATACGCCAGCAACAGTGCCGACAGGCTGCCCAGCAACAACGGCTTGCCTGCACCGCCGAACCAGGTCGACAGCGGGATGACCAGCTCACGGTCCAGAAAGCTGAATGCAAGCATGATCGACACCGCCAGCACCGAACCGGGCAAGGCATAGCCCAGGTTCGCCAGGCCGACGCCAGCACGAATGGGGCGGGTCGGCGCGAGCCGCCGGGCGAACGCCAGCAACAAGGCGACGCAAACGGTGATCAGGGCGGCCAGGCCTCCCAGGTAGAGGGTGTGAAGGATCAGCCCGGCATAACGCTCGTCCAGGTCAAAGCGACCGCGCTGCCAGAACCACACCACCAACTGCACCACCGGAATGACAAATGCACAGGCAAAGACCAGGAAGCACCAACTGCTGGCTGCCACGGCCTTGAGGCCGCGCAACGTGTACAGAGCCTTAACCCGGGGCCGCTCGTTACTGGCTCGGTGGGCACCGCGGGCCCGGCGTTCACCGTAGAGCACCAGCATCACTGCCAGCAACAACAGGCTGGCCAGTTGGGCGGCGCTGGAGAGGCTGAAGAAGCCGTACCAGGTCTTGTAGATGGCGGTGGTAAAGGTGTCGAAGTTGAAGACCGATACCGCGCCGAAATCCGCCAGAGTTTCCATCAGCGCCAGCGCCACGCCCGCACCGATAGCCGGCCGGGCCATCGGCAACGCCACGCGCCAGAACGCCTGCCACGGCGACTGCCCCAGCACCCGGGCGGCTTCCATCAAGCCCTTGCCCTGGGCCAGGAAGGCACTGCGCGCCAGCAGATAGACGTAAGGGTAAAACACCAGCACCAGCACCAGGATCACCCCGCCGGTGGAGCGCACCCGGGGCAGGCGCAGGCCGCTGCCGAACCATTCACGCATCAGCGTCTGCACGGGGCCGGCAAAATCCAGCAGGCCAACGAAGACAAACGCCAACACGTAGGCCGGAATCGCGAACGGCAGCATCAACGCCCAGTCGAGCCAACGTCGCCCCGGGAACTCACACAGGCTGGTGAGCCAGGCGAGACTGACACCCAGTAACGTCACCCCGAAACCCACCCCGAGGATCAATGTGAGGGTATTGCCCAACAGACGTGGCATCTGGGTGTCCCACAGGTGGGACCAGATCTGTTGGTCGATGCTCTGCCAGGACAGCAGCAGGACGCTCAGGGGCAACAGGACCAGCGCGGCGATGGCGAAGACCAGGGGGTACCAGCGGCGTTGGGCGGGGTGGGCCAAGGAAAACTCTCATTAAACAAATAGTCACGTGGCGAGGGAGCTTGCTCCCGCTGGGCTACGAAGTAGCCCCCAAAGTTCCGGACCATGGCCCGCAGATACTCTGGGAGGGCTTCGCCCTCCAGCGGGAGCAAGCTCCCTCGCCACATGTTATCAATGAACTGAACAGGACTGGTCTCAGTTCCAGCCAGCGCGATCCATCATGCGAATGGCTTCAGCCTGGCGTTTACCCGCGACTTCCACCGGCAGGGTATCGGCCTTGAACTTGCCCCAGGCTGCCACCTCCCTGGAAGGCTCCACCTTCGGATTGGCCGGGAACTCCTGGTTCACGTCGGCGAAGATGCTCTGCGCCTCTGGCGTGGTCATCCATTCCACCAGCTTCTTCGCGGCCTCCGGATGCGGTGCATGCTTGGTCAAGCCTATACCCGAAAGGTTGATGTGCACGCCACGGTCGGCCTGGTTCGGCCAGAACAGCTTCACCTTCAGGTCCGGCTTCTGCTGGTGCAAGCGGCCGTAGTAGTAGGTGTTGACGATGCCGACATCGCACTGGCCAGCATTGATCGCTTCAAGCAGTGCAGTGTCGTCGGAGAACACGTCGGTGGACAGGTTCCTGACCCAGCCCTTGAGGATTTCCTCGGTTTTTTCCGCGCCGTGGGTTTCGATCAGCGTGGCGGTCAGGGACTGGTTGTAGACCTTTTTCGAGGTCCTCAGGCACAAGCGGCCTTCCCACTCTTTGCCAGCCAACGCTTCATAGGTGGTCAATTCATTCGGTTTAACCCGGTCGGTGGAGTAGACAATGGTCCGGGCCCGCAGGCTCAAACCGGTCCAGGCGTGGGAAGAAGCACGGTATTGAGAGGGGATGTTGGCGTCGATCACCGGGGAGGTGAACGGCTGGAGAATGCCCATCTGCTCGGCCTGCCAGAGGTTGCCGGCGTCGACGGTGAGCAGCAGGTCGGCGGTGGCGCTCTCGCCTTCGGCCTTGATCCGCTGCATCAGCGGCGCTTCCTTGTCGGTGATGAACTTCACCGACACGCCGGTCTTCTTGGTATAGGCATCGAAGACTGGCTTGATCAGCTCGTCGATACGCGAGGAGTAGACCACCACCTCATCGGCGGCCTGGGCAGCAGTCGTACCGATCAGGGTCAAGGCGAGGGCGGACAGCAGGCGCTTGGGTGCCGACATGGGGGCGGTCTCTCGAGGATGAAGTGCGCAAATGATAAGGACTCACATTTGGCTTCTCAATCGAACAGTGGGTGGACACATTTCCAAATGTTGCAGCTATGAGATGTACTGTGTTTTTGCATCCGCAATCGCGGGCAAGCCTTGCTCCCACAAAAGCTCGTCCCACAATGCACACCAGTGGGAGCAAGGCTTGCCCGCGATGAGGCCTTTGGCCCCAACAAAAATCTAAGCCTTGGCCAAATCCGGCAAATCCCCAATCAACCCCAGCGCTTCGCGCACGAACAGCGCCTTGGCCTCAGGCATGCGGTCTACCAGCTTCAGCCCGGTATTACGCAACCAGCGCACCGGCAACGGATCGGCCTGGAACAACCGCTCGAACCCCTCCATGGCCGCCATCAGTGCCAGGTTATGGGGCATGCGTCGCCGCTCGTAGCGGCTCAACACCTTCACATCCGCCAGCCGTTCGCCACGTCCAGCCGCTTGCAACAGCACTTCGGCCAGTACGGCGGCGTCGAGGAAACCCAGGTTCACGCCCTGCCCGGCCAAAGGGTGAATGGTATGGGCGGCGTCGCCGATCAGCGCCAGCCCTTCGGCCACGTAACGCTTGGCATGCCGTTGGCGCAGGGGCACGCAAAGTCGCGGGTCGGCACTCACGACCGTACCGAGCTGGCCTTCGAAGGCCCGTTCCAGTTCGTTGCAGAACGCTGTGTCGTCGAGCGCCATCAAGCGTTGCGCTTCACCAGGGGTGGTGGACCAGACGATCGAGCACCAGTCGTGCTGGCCATCACGCTCAAGTGGCAGGAACGCCAGCGGACCGTTGTCGGTGAAGCGCTGCCATGCCGTCATTCGATGGGGCCGGGCGCTACGCACGCTGGTGACGATGGCGTGGTGCAGGTAATCCCATTCCCTCGTCGCCACACCGGTCAGGCGCCGCACAGCTGAATTCGCGCCGTCGGCGGCAATCACCAGCGGTGCTCGCAAGGTACGGCCATCGGCCAGGGTCAGCAGCCAGTCGTCACCGGAACGGCGCATCTGTTCCAGCCGGGCATTGGCCAGCAGGCCCAGGTCGCAGTCATGCAATCGATCCAGCAAGGCGTCCTGCACGACGCGGTTTTCAACGATGTGCCCAAGCGCCTCGGCATGCAGGCTGGCGGCCGAAAAATGGATCTGCCCAGTGCCGCTGCCGTCCCAGACGTGCATATCGGTGTAGGGGCTGGCCCGCCGGGCGGTGATACCGTCCCAGACGCCCAGGCGATCGAGAATCCGCTGGCTGGCCGTCGACAAGGCACTGACCCGGGGCTCGAACGCGGCCTGGGCATCGAAGGGTTTGACGCTCATCGGGCTGCCGTCGAGCAGCAGCACTTGCAGGCCACTGCCCTGCAACGCCAGCGCCAGGGCGCTGCCGACCATACCGGCGCCGACAATCAGCAGATCTGCACGCAATTCCATGCTCTAAGCCTGTTTTGCTGGCGACATCAGCCGCCCATGAAAAGAAATGACAGCCCCGTCCTCAAACATCGGGACGTGTCCCCAGCCCCATGGCCTGGCGGGCGAACCAACGCTTGGCCGGAGGCAGCAGGTCGAGGCCCAGCAGGCCGAGGTTACGCCCCAGGGACACCAATGGCAGGCTGCTGGCGAACAAGCGCGTGACCTGGTCGGAAAACCCGACGGTCAGGGCCTGATCCATTCGCTGGCGCTCGCGGTAGGCTTGCAGCACGGCAAAATCCCCAGGCTCGCTTTCGCTGTCGAGCAAGGCATCGGCCAGGGCCTGGGCGTCGCGCAGGGACAGGTTGAACCCCTGCCCGGCAATCGGGTGCAGGCTGTGAGCGGCGTTGCCGAGGATCGCCAAGTGCGGACGTACCTGCTCTTCGGCCTCCACCAGTGCCAGCGGATACAGATGTCGCACGCCCACCTGCTTCAGCGTACCCAGGCGATAACCGAACACACCCTGCAATTCGCTGAGGAAGCTGCGCTCGTCGAGGGCCGCCAGCCGTTGCGCGTCCATGCCCTGACGGGTCCAGACCAGCGCGCAACGATTCTCCGGCAGCGGCAACAAGGCCATCGGGCCGTCATCGGTGAAGCGTTCGAAGGCCATGCCGTTGTGGGCTTCGCTGGGGGTGATGTTGGCAATCAATGCACTCTGGTCATAAGGCCGATTACGCACGCCGACGCCCAGTTGCTCGCGCAGCCCGGAGCGGCCGCCATCAGCCAGTACGGCAAGGTCGCACTCCAGGGTGGTTTCGTCGTCGAGGGTCAGGCGATAACCGCCGACCAGCGGTTCCATCCGAGTGACCTGCGCCGGGCAGCGCCAACTGACCACTTCGTTGTCCAGAGCTTGCCACAGGCACTGTCCGAGCCAGGCGTTCTCCACCACGTAACCCAGGGCCGGCACGCCTTCTTCCATGGCCGACAGGCGCGCCGTGGAGAATCGCCCGCGATCGGACACGTGGATCTGTTTGATCGGCTCGGCGCGACGGGAAATTTCCTGCCAGACGCCCAAGCGTTGATAGATCTGCCGGGCCCCGTAGGACAACGCCGAAGAACGGGCGTCGTAGCTCGGCTGCCAGGCATGGCCGGGGGCGAAGGGCTCGATCAGCATGATCTTCCAGCCCCGGGCCTTGGCACCGGCCTGCAGCGCCAGGGCCAGGCTCGCACCGACCAGGCCGCCGCCAATGATCGCCAGGTTGACCCGGCTCATGCCGCTTGAGTCCGGGCGGCGGCCATCAGGGCCTCGATGTCGGCGACCGTTTTCGGCACGCCCTGGCTCAGGATTTCACAACCGGTTTTGGTCACTACCACGTCATCCTCGATGCGCACGCCAATGCCGCGCCATTTTTTCGCTACGCTGCGGTTGTTCGGGCTGATGTAGATGCCCGGCTCCACCGTCAGGGTCATGCCGATCTCCAGTACCCGCCACTCGCCGCCGACCCGGTACTCGCCCACGTCATGCACGTCCATGCCCAGCCAGTGGCCGGCGCGGTGCATGTAGAACGCCCGGTAGGCTTCGCTGGCGATCAGCTCGTCCACTTCGCCTTGCAGCAACCCCAGGCGCACCAGGCCTTCGGTAATGACCCGGACTGTCGCTTCATGGGCCTGGTTCCAATGCTTGTCCGGCGCGATCTGGGCAAACGCGGCTTCCTGGGCGGCCAGCACCACTTCGTAGATCGCCTTCTGCTCGGGTGAAAACTTGCCACTGACCGGCCAGGTACGGGTGATATCGCTGGCATAGCAGTCGATTTCACAGCCGGCGTCGATCAGCACCAGATCGCCATCCTTGAGCGGCGCGTCGTTCTGCTGGTAATGCAGGATGCAGCTGTTGCGCCCCGACGCGACGATCGAGCCATAGGCCGGCATCTTCGCCCCGCCCTTGCGGAACTCATAATCGAGCTCGGCTTCGAGGCTGAATTCATGCAGCCCCGGGCGAGCCGCCTGCATCGCCCGGACATGCGCCTGGGCGGAAATCCGCGCCGCTTCGCGCATCACTTTCACTTCTGCCGCCGATTTATACAGGCGCATGTCATGCAGCAGATGATCCAGGGCAACGAATTCGTTCGGCGGCTGGGCACCGAGGTGGGCCTTGGAGCGAATCACGTTGATCCACTCCATCAGGTGTCGGTCGAATTCAGGGTTGCTGCCCATGGCCGAATACACCCGGTCGCGGCCTTCGATCAGGCCCGGCAGGATGTCGTCGATGTCGGTGATGGGAAATGCGTCGTCGGCACCGTAGTCACGGATCGCGCCTTCCTGGCCGGCGCGCAGGCCATCCCACAACTCACGTTCGGCGTTGCGCTCGCGACAAAAGAGGATGTATTCGCCATGGGCCCGACCGGGCATCAGCACCAGCACCGCTTGCGGTTCGGGAAAGCCGCTGAGGTACTGGAAGTCGCTGTCCTGGCGGTAGACGTGCTCGACGTCACGGTTGCGGATCGCAACGGCGGCGGCGGGCAGGATTGCGATGCTGTTGGGTTCCATCTGCGCCATCAGGGCCTTGCGGCGACGGCTGTATTCCGATTTCGGGATATGAATCATGGGCAGACGGTGTTCCCTCTAAAAATTAATGCAAGGATGGCTTGGGGGCCGCTGCATCGGTTTTCTTGGTCTCGGTGAACAGCAGCAATGGCGCGACCCGCAGGTACTCCATTACTTCCATGTAGTCGCTTTCGCCGTCATCGGACTCTTCCAGGGCATCCTGGACCTGGGAGATCGCCGCCAAGTCCTGCAACACTTCCTTGGCCTCTTCGCTCAAGGCGTATTCGCGGCGGGTCAAGCCAAAGCCGGCGAGGAAGCCCTGGCACCACTGGCCCAGCGCAGCGGCGCGTTCGGCCAGGGGGGCGTCGTCAGTGGGCAGCAGCAGGACGACGGTCATGTCGTCGCTGGTCAGTTCGCCCTTGACCATTTCCTGCAGGCCGATGAGCGCGTTACGGACGTTGTCCGCCGGCTCGCCTTCCAGCAGCTCGGCGGCGTCGGCCAACCAGCCGTCGGCATCGAAACCGGCGCCGGCGCAACTGCGACCGAGCAGCAGGCCATGCAGTTCGGCAGGCGAGACAGGATGACCGCTGGTGCTCAGCAGGGTGGCGAATGCTTGATACGGGGAATTCTGAATGGGCATGGGCAGCTAGGCGCCAGACGGCGCTATGTCTAGAATGGAGGCCTTGTATCCTACATCGACAGACTCGCCAAGACTATCAGAGGCTGTACGACCTACATCCCTCCATCAGACACAATCTTCAGTGGACACAATGGAAGACACCGACCTGCAAGCGCTGATGGCCAGACTCGAGTTGCTAATTGACCGGGTCGAGCAACTTAAGAGCCAAAACGGACTCCTATTAGCTCAGGAAAAGACCTGGCGCGAGGAACGCGCGCACCTCATTGAAAAAAACGAAATCGCCCGGCGTAAGGTCGAATCGATGATTTCGCGCCTCAAGGCCCTGGAGCAAGACTCATGAGTTCAAGCAATAGCGTTACCGTGCAGATCCTCGACAAAGAATATTCGATCATCTGCCCCCAGGAAGAGCGCAGCAACCTGGTGAGCGCCGCCCGTTACCTGGACGGCAAGATGCGCGAGATCCGCAGCAGCGGCAAAGTCATCGGCGCCGACCGCATCGCCGTGATGGCCGCCTTGAACATCACCCACGACCTGCTGCATCGCCAGGATACGCCAGACGTACAGGTCAGCGGCTCGACCCGTGAACAGGTGCGCGACCTGCTCGATCGGGTGGATCTGGTGCTCGCCACCGATCCAGACGTCAGCAAGGGCTGATTCGCGAGGCTGCCTGGGGTATACTCGCCTCACTCCCTGGGGTGCTTGCCAGTTGGTGATGTCCCTGAGCCGATACGCACAACCACGGGGGTTGCACGTTGGGGCCGGTGTGCATGTCCGCTTGACGGAAAGCCTTAACGCCCCCTGCAACTTCCACCTTGAACTTTCGGGTTCAAGGGCTAAGCCGACAGCGGTTCATCCGGGGAGCCTGACTCCAGACAATGCCAGTCCATGCGGACTGGCATTGTCGTTTCTGGCGCAGGCATTTCTGAGCGTCCTGTTTTGCGGTTACGCTGTGCTCCGTCGCCGACTCCGTGAAGCATCGATATGACCGAACCCGCGCTGCTGCCCCGCCCGCAACTTCGACGCCTGCTGCGCCAGGCCCGTCGTGCCCTGACACCCGCCCAGCAACGGCAAGCCGCCCGCGGGCTGTACAGACAACTGGCCCAGCATCCGCTGTTTCGCCGTGCGAAACACATCGCCCTGTACCTGCCCAACGACGGTGAGATCGACCCGCGCCTGCTGCTGCGCGCGGCCCAGCGCCGGGGCAAGGCCACTTATCTGCCGGTGCTCAGCCCGTGGCCACAGACCAAGATGGTGTTCCAGCGCATCCACGCCGGCGAAAAAATGCAGCCCAACCGCTTTCGTATTCCTGAACCGCGCAAGAACATCGCCCGACAGCGCAAGGTCTGGACATTGGATCTGGTGTTGTTGCCACTGGTGGGGTTCGACGATGCGGGAGGCCGGCTGGGCATGGGCGGTGGCTTTTATGACCGTAGCCTGGCGTATCTGGCGCGACGCAAGCAGTGGCGCAAGCCGACGCTATTGGGGCTGGCCCATGAATGCCAGAAAGTCGAACGATTGGCGCAGGCAAGCTGGGACGTGCCGCTGCAGGGAACGGTCAGCGACAGGCATTGGTATATCGCGGGGTAGGCGCCGCGGTAATCAGCGGCGCCAGGAAAGCAGGCTCAGCGTTTGAGCGATGGCGCGGGTTGGGTGATATCCACCGGCGCCTCGGTCTTGTTGGCCCACAGGCTTTGGGCGTAACCCGTGGTCACGACACCCAGACCGAACAGAATGACCAAGATCCACAACAAATCCGGTTTGCGTTTCATCGATTGCCCCCCTCAAGGCATATCACACACGATGACAGCAGCGGTTTTCTTATTGGCCGTGCAGCAGCGTCAAGCTTGGAAGGCCGGCATTTTGCGGCAACCTGCGGCGACACGCAAACTCTGGCGTCAACCGACTGTCGGTTTGTCATAAAATCGCTGAACTATTTTTTTCAACACCGCCAAGGAGTAGCAATCATGGCCTATTGGCTGATGAAATCCGAGCCCGACGAATTATCCATCCAAGGTTTGGAAAAACTCGGCCAGGCCCGCTGGGACGGGGTTCGCAACTACCAGGCGCGTAATTTCCTGCGGGCCATGGCGGTGGACGATGCGTTCTTTTTCTACCACTCCAGTTGCCCCGAGCCAGGCATTGCCGGAATCGGCCGGATCGTCCGCGCGGCCTACCCTGACCCAACAGCGCTGGAATCCGACAGCCATTACTTCGACCCCAAGGCCAGTCCGGATAAAAACCCCTGGACCGCGATCGACGTGGCCCATGTCGAGACCTTCCCCCGCGTGCTGAAGCTCGACTACCTCAAGCAACAGACTGCCCTGGCTGAAATGCCGCTGGTGCAGAAAGGCTCGCGGCTGTCGGTGATGCCTGTCACGGCCGAACAATGGGCAGCGGTCATTGCGCTACGCTGATCGCCGATGAGTTGATGGATATCAAGCGCGGTCGGTCGTTGATCCTGCAGACTTCGATGCTACAGCCGCAGGATGCCGGACATGTCGACGAACCATCGTACCTCTCGCTTTTTTGCCCTCGCCTTGATGACCGTGTTGCTGGCCGCCGGCGGTTTCGGCTATTGGAAATCGCGCCACGATCGCCTGCCGGAAGGCCTGAGCATAGGCAACGGCCGCCTTGAGGCCACCGAGGTCCAGATCGCCAGCAAGACTCCCGGGCGCCTGGCCGAAGTTCAGGTCGACGAAGGCGACAACGTCATCAAGGGCCAAGTGCTGGCGCGCATGGACACCCGCACCCTGGAGGCCCAGCGCAACCAGGCCGAGGCCGAAGTCGTGCGGGCCCGGCAGAACCTCGCCGCCACCGAAGCCAACGTGCAACTGCGCCAGAGCGAACAATTGCTCGCCCATCAAGAACTCAAGCGAACCCAGGAACTGTTCAAGCGCGGTTACGCCAGCGGCCAGGTCCTCGACCAGCAACAAGCCAGCGTCGACACCGCCAACGCTGCGGTCAACGCCGCCCGGGCCCAGGTATCGGCAGCGAATGCGGCCATCGGCGCGACCCTGGCCCAGGTGGCCCAGCTCACCAGCGAAATAGATGACAGTACGTTGCGCGCGCCCCTCGACGGTGTGATCCAGTTGCGCCTGGCCGAGCCCGGTGAAGTGCTGGGGGCAGGCGGTCGAGTATTGCTGATGATCGATCCGAACGACCAATACATGAACCTCTATCTGCCGGCGTCGGTAGCGGGGAAATTGGCAGTGGGCGACGAAGCGCGGCTGTTGCTCGACGCCCTGCCCGAGCGACCGTTACCAGCCAAGATCAGCTTCGTCGCGGCCAAATCCCAGTTCACCCCGAAAGAAGTCGAGACCCGTGATGAGCGGCAGAAACTGGTGTTCCGCGTCAAAGTCCGCCTGACCCGCCCCGGCGAAGTGCCCCAGGCCAAACCCGGCATGCCCGGCGCCGGCTATGTACGCACCGCCCCCATCGACTGGCCGGCCAACTTGCAATGAGCGCCCCCGCCGACGAGGCATTGCGCGCCTCGGGTCTCGAACACCGCTACGGCCAGCATGTGGCGCTGAGCGATATTACCTTCAGCCTGCCCGCCGGCACTCGCTGCGGCCTGATCGGCCCGGACGGTGCCGGCAAATCGAGCCTGCTGGGTCTGATTGCCGGGGTGAAGAAGCTCCAGCACGGCCAACTGGACGTGCTCGGCGCCTCGATCGATGATCGACGCCATCGCAGCACCCTCTACCGACGCATTGCCTTCATGCCTCAAGGGCTGGGGGGCAACCTTTACCCGGACCTGTCGATACGCGAGAATATTCAGTTCTTCGGCACGCTGTTCGGGCTATCACGGGCTGAATGCGAACAACGCATGGGCACCTTGTTGCTGGCCACCGATCTGCAGCGTTTTGCCGACCGCCCGGCGGGCAAACTGTCTGGCGGCATGAAACAAAAGCTCGGCCTGTGTTGCGCGCTGATCCATGAACCGGATCTGCTGATTCTCGATGAACCCACCACGGGTGTGGACCCGCTGTCCCGCCGACGCTTCTGGGAACTGATCGAGGACGTGCGCCGACAACGGCCGCAACTGACCCTGCTGGTCGCCACGGCGTACATGGAAGAGGCCGAGCAATTCGAGCACTGCCTGATGCTCGACAATGGTCGCTTGATCGCCAAGGGCTTGAGTGCGGAACTGGCCAAGGTTTCACCGGACGGCAAGCTCGATTCGGCCTTCACCCATTTCCAGGGCGACAGCGGCCATGACGCCGAACCGCTGGTGATCCCCCCCAGGACCGCCAACACTACCGACATTGCCATCCAGGCCCACAACCTCACCTTGCGCTTCGGCGATTTCACCGCTGTCGATAACGTCAGCTTCGCGATTGGTCGCGGTGAAATCTTTGGCTTCCTGGGTTCCAACGGTTGCGGCAAGACCACCACCATGAAGGTGCTGACCGGGCTGATCCCCGCCAGCGAAGGCAGTGCCCGGCTGCTGGGCAACCCGGTCAACGCCAAGGACCTCGCCACCCGCAAGCGAGTGGGGTTCATGTCCCAGAGCTTTTCGCTCTATGGCGAACTGAGCGTGCGCCAGAATCTGGAACTGCACGCCAAGCTGTTCGATCTGCCCACTGCGGACAGCCGCCAGCGCATCGACGAACTGATCCAGCGCTTCAACCTCCAGGAACTGGCGGACCAAACGTCCGGCGCGCTACCTCTGGGCCTGCGCCAGCGTCTGTCCTTGGCGGTGGCGGTGTTGCATCGCCCGGAAGTCCTGATTCTCGATGAGCCGACCTCAGGTGTCGATCCGGCGGCGCGGGATGATTTCTGGCGGCTGTTGATCGAGTTGTCTCGCGAACAGGGCGTGACGATTTTCCTTTCCACGCACTTCATGAACGAGGCCCAGCGCTGCGATCGCATTTCGCTGATGCATGCCGGCAGGGTCCTGGCCTGCGACACGCCAGCGGCCTTGCAGGCGCAGTTCAACGGGCAGACGCTGGAAGCCGCGTTCGTCACCTGCCTGGAAAACGCCCAGGGCCAGACGCAACAAGACGCCGCCCCCGTGACCCTCGACAGCGCCAGCGCCCCCCGGGACCGGCGCGGCCTGAGCCTCGGTCGCCTGTGGGCCGTCGCCAGCCGGGAAGGCAAGGAGCTGCTGCGCGACAAGGTGCGGATGGCATTCGCCTTGCTGGGCGCCTTGTTCATGATGGTGGTCTTCGGCTTCGGTATTTCCCTCGATGTGGAGAAACTGGCCTTCGCCGTGTATGACCAGGATCAGAGCCCGCAAAGCCGAGCCTACCTGGAAGCGTTCCGCAGCTCACGCTACTTCGAGGAGCAGCCGATCATCCGCGACGCGAAGGAGCTGCATCGACGTTTGCAGCGCTCGGAGATCAAGCTGGCCCTGGAAATCCCCCCCGGTTTCGGTCGTGACCTTTACGCCGGCCGCCAGCCGACGGTGGGCGCCTGGTTGGACGGCGGCATACCGTTTCGGGCCGAGACCAGTCGCAACTACGTCCAGGCGGTGCACCAGGCCAACCTTGAGCAACTGGTTGAATCCAGCAGCCGCGCGCCCATCCGGCAACCCAGTGCGAAGCTGGAGACGCGCTTTCGTTATAACCAGGATGTGGTCAGCGTCAACGCCATCGGCCCAGGAGTCATGGCGCTGATCCTGGCATTCATTCCGGCCATGTTGACGGCGCTGGGCATCGTGCGGGAGAAGGAGCTGGGCTCGATCACCAATTTCTACGCCACGCCGCTGACCCGCCTGGAATTCCTGCTGGGCAAACAAGCGCCCTACCTGGCGGTCAGCCTGATCAACCTCGCCCTGCTGACAGCGATGAACCGCTGGCTGTTCGGTGTGCCGTTCAAGGGCAGCGGCCTGACGCTGGCGGTGGGCGGCCTGCTCTATGTACTGGCGACCACCAGCATGGGGCTGCTGATCTCGGCGTTCACCCGCACCCAGATCGCGGCGATCCTCGGCACCATGATCATCACCAGCCTGCCGACCATCCAGTTCTCGGGGCTGATCGTGCCGCGCTCATCCCTGGAGGGTGCCGCTTCGGTGATGGGCCAGTTGTTTCCCGCTGGTTACTTCCTGGATATCGCTGTCGGCACCTTCACCAAGGCCCTGGATCTGCGCCAGCTATGGCCGCAATGCCTGACGCTGGGCGGGTTTTTCCTGGGCTTCACCGGGCTCAGCCTGATCATGCTGAAAAAGCAGGAGGCCTGATGCACACGCTTTCACATATCTGGCGTCTTGGGCTCAAGGAACTGACCAGCCTGCGCTACGACTCCGTTCTACTGCTGTTCCTGGGCTACGCCTTCACCGTGGCGATCTACATGCCGGCCGCCGGCTCAGTGATCGGCGTGCACAACGCCAGTGTCGCCATAGTGGACGAAGACCAGAGCCATCTCTCGCGCCAACTGGCCCAGGTCCTGCAACCGCCGGAGTTCCAGAGCCCTGTGGCATTGCCCTACGCCGAACTGGACAAGGTCATGGACAGTGGCCGCTACACCTTTGTCATCAACGTGCCCGCCAACTTCCAGGCCGACCTGCTCGCAGGACGCGAACCGACGCTGCAACTCAACGTCGACGCCACGGCCATGAGCCAGGCGTTCATGGGGGCCGGCTACATCGGACGGATTTTCCAACAGGAACTGACGACCTACGCCGGCCAGGCACAAACGAGCGAAGCAACGCCCGTGAGGCTGACCACGCGTTCGCTGTTCAATACCAATCTGGAAGGTGGCTGGTTCCTGGCGGTGATCCAGATCGTCAACAACATCACGATCCTGGCCATCATCCTGACGGGCACGGCGCTGCTGCGCGAGCGCGAGCACGGCACCCTCGACCACTTGCTGGTGCTGCCGCTGACAGCATTGGAAATCATGTTGGCGAAAATCTGGAGCAACCTGCTGGTGGTGGTGCTGTGCACCTGGGCGTCGCTGGAAATCATCGTCAAGTTCGCCCTGGGGGTTCCACTCGCCGGCTCCATGGTGCTCTTCCTGCTGGTGACCGCACTCTACTTGTTCGCCAGCACCTCACTGGGCGTCTTCCTCGCCACCCTCGCCCGTTCGACGCCGCAATTCGGTTTGCTGGCGATCCCGGTCATCATCCCGATGCTGCTGTTGTCGGGCGGCAGTACACCGCTGGACAGCATGCCGCAATGGTTGCAATGGGTGATGCAGGGCTCACCCTCGACGCATTTCGTCAGCCTCAGCGCGGCGATCCTGTTCCGTGATGCCGGCCTTGGCGTGATCTGGCCAGACCTGCTGGCACTGGCGGCCATCGGGTTGTTGTTCTTTGCAATCGCCCTGGGCCGGTTTCGGAAAAGCCTGGCGTCTTGACGAAAAAAAGCAGCCGTTGGCGGCGCCTGGATATCCGGGCACTGCCAAAGGCTGCGATAAAGGCGGTTTATTGAATGATCAGGTTGTTGAACAACAGATCGTCGACCATCGGCTTGCCGGTTTCGTCGTTCATGACCTGCTGGGTCTGCTTCAACGCTTCCTGGCGCAATTTTTCCTTGGCTTCGAGGTTGTTCATCGTCTCGGTGGTCTGCTGGGCGAACAACGCCACCAGCTGGTTACGAATCAGCGGCTCGTTGGCCTTGACCGCCGCAGCCGCGGCGTCACCGGTCACGCGCAGGGCCACATCGGCCTTGTAGACCTTCAGCTTTGCCGTGCCGTCCAGGCCATAATTGCCCACGAACGGCGGGCTGAGGGTGATGTAGCTGACTTTCGGCGCCTCGCCCTCTTTCGCTTCCTTGGCCTCTTCGGCCATCGCCGCCACAGGCAACGACAGGGCCAGCATCAACATGATCCACGCTTTCACAATTGATTCCTCATCCGGTTTGCGGCCCAGCATACCGCCCCGCCGTTCAAGCACAAGCTTATGGCCGGCTATCAGGGCGAGGCATGCTCGTTGACCCGTTGTCTCTCACACCTACACTTATCGGCCATCACTCCCAAAGGAATAGCCCTGATGAAAGCCGTGCTGTGCAAAGAATTCGGCCCCGCCGAATCGCTGGTGCTGGAAGACGTCGCCAGCCCCATCGCGAAGAAGAACGAAGTGCTGCTGGACGTGCATGCCGCGGGGGTGAATTTCCCTGACACGCTGATCATCGAGGGTAAATATCAATTCAAGCCACCCTTCCCGTTTTCCCCTGGCGGCGAAGCGGCGGGTGTCGTCAGCGAGGTGGGAGAGAAAGTCAGCCACTTGAACGTTGGCGACCGGGTGATGGCGCTGACCGGCTGGGGCAGCTTTGCCGAACAGGTGGCGGTGCCTGGCTATAACGTGCTGCCGATCCCCGCGTCCATGGACTTCAACACCGCGGCCGCTTTCAGCATGACGTACGGCACCTCGATGCACGCCCTAAAGCAACGGGCCAACCTGCAACCCGGCGAAACCCTGTTGGTGCTCGGCGCCTCCGGCGGTGTCGGCCTGGCGGCCGTGGAAATCGGCAAGGCCATGGGCGCCCGGGTGATCGCCGCCGCCAGCAGCGCGGAGAAACTCGCTGTGGCAAAAGCGGCCGGCGCCGATGAACTGATCAACTACAACGAAACCAGCCTGAAGGATGAAATCAAGCGCCTCACCGACGGCCAGGGTGCCGACGTGATCTACGATCCGGTGGGTGGCGACCTGTTCGACCAGGCCATCCGTGCCATCGCCTGGAACGGTCGGCTGCTGGTGGTCGGCTTCGCCAGCGGGCGCATCCCCGAACTGCCGGTGAACCTGGCCCTGCTCAAGGGCGCCGCCGTGGTGGGCGTGTTCTGGGGCTCCTTCGCCCAACGCCAACCCCAGGACAACGCCGCCAACTTCCAGCAACTGTTCGGCTGGTTCGCCGAGGGCAAGCTCAAGCCGCTGGTGTCACAGGTGTACCCGCTGAGCAACACCGCCCAGGCGATCAATGACCTGGGGCAGCGCAAGGCGGTGGGGAAGGTGGTTGTGCAGGTGCGTTGAAACAGCGCCGGACAAAAAGGCCAGAGCCACCGATGAGGTGGCTCTGGCCTTTTTCTTTTTAATTACCCCCCACTGGAATTCTCAGCAGCATAAATAAAAACTGATTTGGCGGTAGATATATACCGCATCCTCGCCGAAAAAATACGCAAACCTTCTTCGCACACAACAGCACCCCGCAGCAGCAGGGCGCCATTCAGTAACGGATAAGCTGACATGGATAAGTCATATGTGCGATGCAAATACATATTTAGGGCCTCATAAACAATTGGGACCCGGCTCATACGAAATCGGTCCTTTATCGATCAAAGGTAAAAATTTCACTGGGGGATATTTCCAAGGAGCTTGGGGGCCGTACGAGGGACCTCCTAGAGGGGTCACTAGAAGTTCAAAGAGACACAACGCGTCTATCCCCTACGCGTGGGACGACATTATGAGAGAGCGTATAGCGAAGTCATCGATGCCGAGTATCGCAACACTTTCATAAAACTTACCGAAATAACTACAAAAGAACTCGAACAGGCAAAAAGATCAGCGATAGGCGCCCGCCCACTTTCACCGTTGGAAAAAGCAAAGACTGAGCAAGAGGCAACGCTAAAGGTTATTCAGTCCAAAGAGTCCGAGTATCAGGCACGCACCAAAAGCGCTTACTCGCTGTATGGTCACAATCCATTCTTCCTGATGAAGGAGTTGTCTTTCAAAAGAATAATGGAAAGCCTGCAAACCTCCCCACCCAATATCGTCGTCGCTTACTCAGCGATCGATAACGCGTACCGATCAGCGTTAGAGCTGAAACGGCTTTCATTGCAAAAAGACATTCTTGCTGGACAACTGGAACAGGCATCAAAAAAAGTCGAGCAGGCTGCTGTCATAGCTGGGCAAAAGGACTCCGCATCAGCAGTAAATGAAAACCTTAGGATTATCAATCAAGAAAAAAACATTCACCTCCAGCTTCTACCAAGCCTCTTACTAAACAAAGTCTCATCGACACTGGGCGCAACAGGCGGGCTAACCACCTCCCAGTCGCTTAGAAACTACAAAGCAGCCTTAACCAAGATCATTACAACTGAGCGAGCAGCTATCGCCGCTTTTGCGAAAGCCAATCCGAACATCAAGCCTCCCTTGAGCAAACCTGAACTCGAAGCCCTCAACAATCTTGTTGCGCTACAGGCAAAAACAAATTTAGGAAAGCGATGGCAGGATTATCATGTATCTCTTCTTCACTCAGAATCCGTTCGACATTTAATAAAAACAACTAACGCCTTTACCGGACTCATCGACCGGGCTTTAGCAGCCGAACGCTTACAAGAACAGCTACGCGTTGCAGCCGAGAAAAAAGCACAAGCACTAAAGCAAGCGCAAGCCCGAGCTGCGGCGCAACGAGCCGAACAAGAACGAAAACAGAACATCGCGGCGGCATTGGCGGACCGTTTCAATGAGCTGCTCCATCAGTTCAACCACGCCCAGCCTGAAGACATCAATCAAAAACTGCCTTGGATGCAGCAAAAACATCGGGAACTGTCTATCGCGCACCAGGACGCAACCGAAGCAGAGCATGCAGCGGGCGATCTTTACAATGTATCGCGGAGTGATTCACGAAAGACGTCGCTGCGTAAAGCACAAGCCGATATCGACGCGACTTTTCGGTTGAAACATCACATCGAAAATATACAGCTATCCACCGTCAGCGGCGCGATGGCCTCTGCGCGGCCACTCATGACGACTCCCGATGGCCTGATCGCTGGGTTTGAGGGTTCACCCGTTTCGCTGCAAGGCGCCATCGATCTACTGAAGAAAGCGAGTGCCACCCTGGCGGGTGGTCCATTGGCGGTATTTGGCGTGGCAATATCCTATTCTCCGACAATCGGCAATAGCGAGCTTCAGCGTAATCCAGTGGTGATTAGCATTCCGCTGTCCCAACTGGATGAGAATTTCAAACTAACCCCAAATACTGAAACAGACCATTTACCGCTTCGCGTCGTGTCATCGGTTCGTGGGGAGCATACTCAGCTTTATCTTTCACCGACCGGTGGAAATTTATCCAGCGAGGTTCGGATCAGATACGTAACACTTGATCCAAACACCAATCTTTTCACTTTTACCACAGAAGGGATTCTTCCAAGAACGCTGACTTGGACACCAAACAACCCACCAGGGGATAACCTTCTTGGATCAACCGAGTTACCTGCGACGCAGCAGGAAATCAAGATCCTTCCAGGGGCCAGAATTACCCAGATAGAGGGAAGAATAAACGAGCATCCAACCTGCGATGACGCTGACATTGACGATTATGTGCTGGTATTCCCAATGGAATCGGGAATTCAGCCAGTCTATGTCATGGCGAGTCGTACCGGGCCGCGTTATGAGCCAGGGACAGTGACTGGAGCAGGTGCGGAGGTTGGGGAAGATTGGCTAGGAAGTAGCGAGCACGGCGCTGGTGCCCCCATTCCTCGCGAGATAGCAGATCTACTTCGGGGTCAGGACTTCAGAGACTTTGATGCCTTCCGAGAAAAATTTTGGAGGTGGGTAGCCGATGATGAAAAACTATCAAAACAGTTTAGTAGATCCAATCTGAAACTAATGCGTAATGGCTCTGCCCCGTTCACAACTCCAGACGGCCACGCAGGTGAAAGGAACAAATTTGAAATTCATCATATACAATTGATTTCCAAGGGCGGAGCAGTTTACGATTTGGACAATCTAAGCATCATGACACCTAAAAAACACGTTGAGCTTCACAAAAAAGGAACGAAGCCATGATCTTTAAAGAAAAAACCGAGGACTATACCGAAGCGGAGTTCCTATCCTTTCTTAAGGAATTTTTCGAAGACAATAACCAACTTACTGGAGATGAGCTCGGTGAGTACACCAGTAAACTTGTAAAGCATTTTGAAAAGGTTACTGAGCACCCGGAAAAATCCGCACTTATTTTCTACCCTAAACAAGGTCGAGAAGACAGTCCGGAAGGAATTCTGAATGAAATTAAAATCTGGCGAGAACAAAACGGAAAACCCGGTTTCAAGCCAGAGTAAACAATGGCGTCATCACCCTCGCGATGACGCCCCTCACTACCAAGACTAAAGCAATTCGCGAATCTCCTTCGGCAGCATCCGCATATACCGTGCTGCAGGGAAACTCCCGCAGCGCTGCACAATTGAAGGCAAGAGCCTGTTGAACCGGGCGATCAAGGCCAGGCGCTCGGTTTCCGGTAGCTGTTTAACGAGAAACGCATTGGATAGGTAAAGGCGCGTGTAGTGGAACGGGAGCAAGTCCTGTACCCATAGCTGGTCCTTGGCGTGTGCGTTGATGTCCGAGCATTTCCAGGTCTTGATCCATTTATTGGCATCTAGTTGCAAGCCATCCAGGCGGAACTCGAAAGGCGCTACGACCTGCGTCTGCGCCGGGTGTTCGTGATCCACCGTCCAGGGCTTGAAGCGCCATTGGCTCACGGCCTCCCGTGCGGCCTCGGCAAATTCCGGATGATCGCTGTGCAGGATCGCGATCTCATCGACACGGCCATCGGCATGCACCATGAAACCGATCCGGGCCACACCCGTTATCCCCTTCTGGTACAGGGACGTCGGGTAATCCGGCTTCGGATTGTGTTCGGGCACCAGCAACACCTCAGTTGCCCCGCTCATGCCTGACAAGCACAGCAACAGCATCACCACACACCACCTCATACCCCTACCCCTCACCTGAATTCAGAGACGTAAAGGGTAAAGACCATGACTCATGGGCCCTATAGCGAGACTTCCCATTTGGGCGAAGGATGTTTCCCACCGCTTTGCCCCGTTTTCACCGATACGGGGCATGAAAGGGCTTTGCGAAGACATTTCCTACGGCGCCCTTCGCTTATGCCTGAGCAATATGTTCACTTAAGAACATGACTAATCGAAATTTCCGCTGTTTATGCGACAACGAGCAATGCTATTTTCGGTAACGAAACTGTAACATTCGCATCCGCCACCATAACAAGAACCTGGAGCACTTGAATGTTTGCTTTCTTTCGTCCCGCCCCCCATCAGGCAGCCCTGCCTGATGAAAAAATAGACAGCACCTACCGACGCCTTCGCTGGCAGATCTTCGCCGGGATCTTCATTGGCTACGCCGGCTATTACCTGCTGCGCAAGAACTTCTCTCTGGCCATGCCGTACCTGATCGACGAGGGTTACACCCGTGGCCAGCTGGGCCTGGCCATGTCGGCCATCGCCATCGCCTACGGGCTGTCGAAGTTCCTGATGGGCCTGGTGTCCGACCGCTCCAACCCACGCTACTTCCTGCCCTTCGGCTTGTTGGTCTCGGCGGGGGTGATGTTCGTGTTCGGTTTCGCGCCTTGGGCAACCTCCAGCGTGACCATGATGTTCATCCTGCTGTTCATCAACGGCTGGGCCCAGGGCATGGGCTGGCCGCCAAGCGGACGGACCATGGTGCATTGGTGGTCGCAGAAAGAACGCGGCGGCGTGGTGTCGGTGTGGAACGTGGCACACAACGTCGGCGGCGGCCTGATCGGCCCGTTGTTCCTGCTGGGAATGGGCTGGTTCAATGATTGGCACGCGGCCTTCTATGTGCCCGCCGCTGTAGCGCTCGCCGTTGCCGTGTTCGCCTTCGTGACCATGCGCGACACCCCGCAATCGGTGGGCCTGCCGCCGATCGAGAAATACAAGAACGACTATCCGGAAGGCTACGACGCCAGTCACGAGAACGAATTCAGCGCCAAGGAAATCTTCGTCAAATACGTGCTGCGCAACAAAATGCTCTGGTACATCGCCATGGCCAACGTATTTGTCTACCTGCTGCGCTACGGCGTGCTGGACTGGGCGCCGACCTACCTCAAGGAAGCCAAGGGCTTCACCGTGGACAAGAGTTCCTGGGCCTATTTCTTCTACGAGTGGGCGGGTATTCCCGGCACACTGCTGTGTGGCTGGATGTCGGACAAGATCTTCCGCGGCAACCGTGGCCTGACGGGCATGGTGTTCATGGCCCTGGTGACCGTGGCAACGCTGGTGTACTGGCTGAACCCGGCCGGCAACCCGACCGTCGACATGATCGCCCTGGTTTCCATCGGTTTCCTGATCTACGGCCCGGTGATGCTGATCGGTTTGCAGGCACTGGAACTGGCGCCGAAGAAAGCCGCCGGTACCGCCGCAGGCTTCACTGGCTTGTTTGGTTACCTGGGTGGTTCGGTCGCGGCCAGTGCCGCCATGGGCTACACCGTGGATCATTTCGGCTGGGACGGTGGTTTTGTGCTGCTGATCGGTGCCTGCCTGCTGGCGATGGCATTCCTCGCGCCAACCTTGTGGCACAAGCAAATCGCCAGTCAGAGCCGCGAAGCGGTGGCCTGATCCAGCGCTGATTTGCAGCGCTTGAGCCGCGCCTCCAGATTCCGATCTGGCATGGCGTGGCTACGCAGGGCGTGGATGGTCTGCTCGACGTAATCGCGAGTGGTGCCGTAACGCCCGCAAGCGCTTTCGAACACCTGGCTCAGCACATGGTCCGGCAAGTTGCCGGCATAGCTGGGCAGGTGCCGCTCCAATACAAACCCCAAGGCTTGCACCCGGCTGCCATCCTCGAGACGGCAACTGAGCCAGTGCGGGCGATAGGACGGGACCGGCATCTCGCGCTGCCAGAGGGCAAACAGCGAATCCTCGAGATTCTCCTGCGGCAACCGGTAGGCGAAACCGCTGCACGAACCGCCGCGATCCAGCCCGAACACCAACCCCGGCAATTCCGGCGTACCACGGTGTTCGTGAGACCACAGGTACAAACCGCGATGATAACCATGGACCCGGCCACGCATCCGCTCCACCGCCGTGCATTCCGGCCGCCAGATCAATGAACCGTACGCGAACAGCCAGACCGGACCGCCCTGGTGGAGACTCATGGTCGATTGCATCGAGGCGAGCAATTGCTCACGGGTCAGTTGAGGCCCCAGGTCGAGCCTTGGTGGGTACAAGGCACAGGTAATGGCGGATTCGATAGCGGTCATGGCCGGTAGCGGTTGGCTCCTCGCAGGTTGAAAAGTAAATGGGGGACGTCATGGGGTTGACGTTCACGGGGATCAAGGCAAGTTAAATGCCATCCACTCCCTATATACGTTATCGGTATCTGGCCCAAGGACTAAATATCGAAACGAAATATATGAAGTTATATCGATGAGTGGACAGTGGCGAGGGAGCTTGCTCCCGTTCGGTTGCGCAGCGACCGCAAAGTGTCGGGGCCGCTACGCAGCCCAGCGGGAGCAAGCTCCCTCGCCACAAAAGCACTTCTCAAGAGGGAGGGGGTGCGGTTTATGCCCGCGGCGCATACGCAAACACATCGGCACGCATCTGGTGGGCGTCCATCCCGGCTTCCACCAGCGCATCGAGCGTGGCGTAGATCATGGCCGGCGAGCCACTGGCATAGACGTGGACGCCGGAAAGATCGCTGATGTCCTCGCACACGGCTTCATGGAGCATCCCGCAGCGCCCTTCCCAACCGCACAAATCGCTGACGACTTTGTGCAGGAACAGGTTCGGCAGTTTTTTCCATTCATCCCAATGCTCGATTTCATAGAAATCTTCCGGCCGCCGCACGCCCCAATACAGATGCACCGGATGCTTGAAACCCGCGGCCCGGCAATGCTCGATCAGGCTGTGCATCTGCGCCATGCCGGTGCCGGCGGCGATCAGCACCAACGGGCCGTCCGGCAGCTCGGACAAATGCGTGTCGCCAAAAGGCATTTCGACGCGCACGCTGGGGTTGCGTCGCAGTTGCTCCAGCAGCGCCTGTGCACTGCTTTCGCGCACCAATACATGCAACTGCAGTTCGCGCCCGGAATGCGGCGCCGAGGCCAGGGAGAACGCCGATTTTTCGCCGTTTTCCCGTTCGATCATCAGGTACTGCCCGGCGTGATAACGCGGTGGCTTGCCCGCCGGCGCACGCAGGCGCACTCGCCAGACATCGCCCCCCACGTCGGCACACTCGATCACCTGGCACGCCAGGTTGCGTACCGGCAGTTCACCCGGCGCCAGCACGCCATCCCACAACACCACGCAGTCCTCCAGCGGTTCGGCGATGCAGGTGAAGATCTCACCGTGATCGCGCACCTCGCCAGCCTGTTCCACACGGCCCTCCACCAGCAACGCACCACAGACGTGGCAGTTGCCGTTGCGGCAGCTTTGCGGGCATTCGTAGCCCAGGCGCCGCGCGCCATCGAGAATCCGCTCGGCGGGCCGTATCTCCAGCACCGCCCCGGAAGGCTGCAAGGTTACACGCATCAATCTATTCCTAACTGATTCCAGATGGCATCGATCCGTTGGGTAACGGCTTCATCCTTGACGATAACCCGGCCCCACTCACGAGTGGTTTCACCGGGCCATTTATGCGTGGCATCGAGCCCCATCTTCGAACCCAGGCCAGACACCGGCGAGGCGAAGTCGAGGTAGTCGATCGGCGTATTCTCGATCATCACCGTATCGCGCTTGGGGTCCATGCGCGTGGTGATGGCCCAGATCACGTCGTTCCAGTCCCGTGCGTTGATATCGTCGTCGGTGACGATAACGAACTTGGTGTACATGAACTGTCGCAAAAACGACCAGACCCCAAGCATGACCCGCTTGGCGTGCCCCGGATACGACTTCTTCATGGTCACCACGGCCATCCGGTACGAACAGCCTTCCGGCGGCAGGTAGAAATCGGTGATTTCCGGAAACTGCTTCTGCAGGATCGGCACGAACACTTCGTTCAGCGCCACGCCGAGAATGGCCGGTTCATCGGGCGGACGGCCGGTGTAAGTGCTGTGGTAAATCGGCTTGATCCGATGGGTGATGCGCTCGACGGTGAACACCGGGAAGCTGTCGACTTCGTTGTAGTAGCCGGTGTGGTCGCCGTACGGGCCTTCATCGGCCATTTCGCCGGGATGGATCACCCCTTCGAGGATAATCTCGGCGGTGGCCGGTACTTGCAGGTCATTGCCACGGCACTTCACCAGCTCAGTACGGTTGCCGCGCAACAGGCCGGCGAACGCATATTCGGAGAGGCTGTCCGGCACAGGCGTGACGGCGCCGAGGATGGTCGCCGGGTCCGCGCCCAGGGCTACCGACACCGGGAATGGCTGGCCGGGGTGTTTTTCACACCACTCGCGGTAGTCCAATGCACCGCCGCGATGGCTCAGCCAGCGCATGATGACTTTGTTGCGGCCAATCACCTGCTGACGATAGATGCCCAGGTTCTGGCGGTCCTTGTTCGGGCCTTTGGTGACAGTCAGGCCCCAGGTGATCAGCGGCCCCACGTCGCCCGGCCAGCAGGTCTGCACCGGGAGCATGGCCAGGTCGACATCGTCGCCCTCGATCACCACCTCCTGGCAGATCGCGTCCTTGACGACCTTGGGCGCCATGGCAATGATCTTGCGGAAAATCGGCAGCTTGGACCAAGCGTCCTTCAGGCCTTTCGGCGGCTCGGGCTCCTTGAGGAACGCCAGCAGCTTGCCGATTTCGCGCAGTTCGCTGACGGCTTCGGCCCCCATGCCCAAGGCCACGCGCTCCGGCGTGCCGAACAGGTTGCCCAGCACTGGAATGTCATAACCCGTCGGGTTTTCGAACAACAGCGCCGGGCCTTTCGCGCGCAGGGTGCGGTCGCAGACCTCGGTCATTTCCAGGACGGGGGACACCGGCACCTGGATGCGCTTGAGTTCGCCGCGCTGTTCCAGACCGCTGATAAAGTCGCGCAAATCGCGATACTGCATGCAAAAGCCTCATGGTGGCCGTGGCGTTCGGGGGCCCGAGTTTAACGCCGCCCGTCCAGAATAGTGAATGCACAGATAGCAAAAAGCCGGGTTTCCCCGGCTCTTGCTGGCCTGTCTTGGCGATTTACTTGCGTTTCATCGACAGGAAGAACTCATCGTTGGTCTTGGTCGTCTTCAGCTTGTCGACCAGGAACTCGATGGCGGCGACTTCATCCATCGGATGCAGCAGCTTGCGCAGGATCCACATGCGCTGCAACTCGTCGTCGGCGGTCAGCAACTCTTCGCGGCGCGTGCCGGAACGGTTGATGTTGATGGCCGGGAACACACGCTTCTCGGCGATACGACGATCCAGAGGCAGCTCCATGTTGCCGGTGCCCTTGAATTCCTCGTAGATCACTTCGTCCATCTTCGAACCGGTTTCAACCAGCGCGGTGGCGATGATGGTCAGCGAACCGCCTTCCTCGATGTTCCGTGCGGCACCGAAGAAACGCTTCGGTTTTTCCAGCGCATGGGCATCGACACCACCGGTCAGCACCTTGCCGGAGCTCGGGATCACGGTGTTGTAGGCACGGGCCAGACGGGTGATGGAGTCCAGCAGGATCACCACGTCTTTCTTGTGCTCGACCAGGCGCTTGGCCTTCTCGATCACCATTTCGGCAACCTGCACGTGGCGGGTCGGCGGCTCGTCGAACGTCGAGGCGACCACTTCGCCGCGCACGGTGCGCTGCATCTCGGTCACTTCTTCCGGACGCTCGTCGATCAGCAGCACGATCAGGTGAACTTCAGGGTTGTTACGGGCGATGTTGGCCGCGATGTTCTGCAGCATGATCGTCTTGCCCGCCTTCGGCGGCGCCACGATCAGGCCGCGCTGGCCTTTGCCGATGGGTGCGCACAGGTCGATGACACGACCGGTGAGGTCTTCGGTGGAACCGTTGCCGGCTTCCATCTTCATGCGCACGGTCGGGAACAGCGGGGTCAGGTTCTCGAAGAGAATCTTGTTCTTCGCGTTTTCCGGACGGTCGAAGTTGATGGTGTCGACCTTGAGCAGCGCGAAGTAGCGCTCGCCTTCCTTCGGAGGGCGGATCTTGCCAACGATGGTGTCACCGGTGCGCAAGTTGAAGCGACGGATCTGGCTCGGCGAGACGTAGATATCGTCTGGGCCGGCAAGATAGGAAGCGTCTGCGGAGCGAAGGAAGCCGAAGCCGTCCTGGAGAATCTCCAGCACGCCATCACCGGAGATTTCCTCGCCGCTTTTCGCGTGCTTCTTGAGCAGGGAGAAAATCACGTCCTGCTTGCGCGAACGGGCCATATTTTCTATGCCCATCTGTTCGGCCAATTCGAGCAGTTCGGTAATCGGCTTTTGCTTGAGTTCAGTCAGATTCATATAGGAATGACGTAATCATTTATGGAGGGGGGAAATTAAGCTTTTGGCTTAATGAGGCCGCGCCGCAGAGAAGGCGACAGGATCGCGTACTTATTCGAAAGGAGAGCGTCGGCGACGGCTTGCAGGGGGCAATGGAGAAACCAGTGCGGGGCCGAATGTACCACCTGGGTTTGCAAGCGTCTAGCCCCGAATAACGAAAAAGCCCCGCGATTTGCGGGGCTTTTTCAGTGGCATTCGGCGCTTAGATGTTGGCGTCGAGGAAAGCAGCCAGTTGCGACTTCGACAGCGCACCCACTTTGGTGGCTTCGACGTTGCCGTTCTTGAACAGCATCAGCGTCGGGATACCACGCACGCCGTGCTTGGCCGGAGTCTCCTGGTTTTCATCGATGTTCAGCTTGGCAACGGTCAGCTTGCCTTTGTAGGTCTCGGCAATCTCGTCCAGGACCGGGGCGATCATTTTGCAGGGACCGCACCACTCAGCCCAATAGTCGACCAGTACCGCGCCTTCGGCCTTGAGTACGTCAGCCTCGAAGCTAGCGTCGCTAACGTGTTTGATCAGATCGCTGCTCATGGAAATCTCCGGGGTTGTCAGCAAAAAAACGTGGCCCATCATAGCGGCCCTTCCCAGGTTCAGGAAGCCGCAGTTGATTGAGTCTCGCTATGGCGGTCAATGGCGTTGGGTATCGCCGCCGTCACGAAGCAGTGGGGGCAACGAAGGAAATCCCGGTACGCAGCGCAGCGTTACGTACATGTTCCTGCATGGCTTTTTGCGCGGCGCCCGAAGCGCGACGGGCCAGGGCGCGAAGGATCTTGCGATGCTCCTGCCAGGTCTCCATCGCCCGCTCCGCCCTGATGAACGGTAGTTTCTGGCTTTCCAGGAAGATGTCGGCGCTGGCGGTGAGGATGCTCAGCATCGCCTGGTTGCCGCTGGCCAACAGGATCCGTCGATGAAATTCGAAATCCAGTCGTGCAGCGGCGTCGAAATCCCCGATCTTCAATTCCCGGCGCATGGCCTCGATATTGTCTTGCAGCGCGTCGAGCTCGTCGGCGCTCAGCGTTACCGCCGCCAACCCCGCCGCGAAGCCCTCCAGGGCGTAGCGCAACTGGAAGATATCCACCGGCGAGGCCTGGGCCGCGAAGGGCCAGCCCGGCGCCGATTCGTTGCGTGGAGCCTCCACCGGTGCCTGCACGAACACCCCCTTGCCCGGTTGCACGCTGATCATGCCCAGGGCACTCAGGGACGAAAGCGCTTCGCGCAACGACGCCCGGCTCACGCCCAGTTGCAGCGCCAGGTCCCGTTGCGACGGCAACGCATCGCCCGGGCCGAAGCCTTCATCGACGATCAGTTTGCGGATGGCTTGCAGGGCCACTTCAGGAACGGCACGAGCGATGGAATTCATGATTTTTCAGACGAACCGGGCCAGTGAGCGGCTAGTTGTAAAGCTATTCGTCGCGCCCGGCAAGTCGTGCCCCAGCAGGGTTCGGCGACAAATAGCGACGCCCGATAAAGGTGCGAAATGGGCCGCAACTGTTCAGACCAGTAAGACCGCTAAAAACCAGCAATTCCGTGGCTTTGGCTGAATAAAAGCTTGCTTGGCATGGCCTGTGCTCTGTCCGAACGCAGAAATCACATCACCGATTGCGGAGATTCGCCATGATTCAGCGTTGCAGCGCCCTGCTCACTGCCCTGTTTGCCAGCCTGATGCTCTGCCAGCTACCCGCCCACGCCGATGGCCTGGAAGACGTGGTCAAGCGTGGCACCCTCAAGGTCGCCGTGCCCCAGGACTTTCCGCCATTCGGCTCGGTGGGCCCGGACATGAAACCCCGCGGCCTGGACATCGACACTGCGAAGCTGCTGGCCGACCAGCTCAAGGTCAAGCTCGAACTGACGCCGGTCAACAGCACCAACCGCATCCCGTTCCTGACCACCGGCAAGGTCGACCTGGTGATTTCCAGCCTGGGCAAGAACCCGGAGCGTGAGAAGGTCATCGACTTTTCCAGCGCCTATGCGCCGTTCTACCTGGCCGTGTTCGGTCCGCCCGACGCGGCGATCAATGGCCTGGATGACCTCAAGGGCAAGACCATCAGCGTCACCCGTGGCGCCATCGAAGACATCGAGCTGACCAAGGTCGCCCCCGAAGGCGTCACCATCAAGCGCTTCGAAGACAACAACTCGACCATCGCCGCCTACCTGGCCGGCCAGGTCGACCTGATCGCCAGCGGCAACGTGGTGATGGTCGCCATCAGCGAACGCAACCCCAAGCGTGTCCCGGCACTGAAGGTGAAACTCAAGGACTCGCCCGTGTATGTGGGCGTGAACAAGAACGAGCCGGCGCTGCTGGACAAGGTCAACCAGATCCTGGCCACCGCCAAGTCCGACGGCAGCCTGGAGAAAAATTCCCAGACCTGGCTCAAGCAGCCGCTGCCGGCCGATCTCTGACCGTCGCTTGAGAGGCTGAGCATGGCTTATCAGTTCGATTTTCTGCCGGTGGTGCAAAACACCGAGCTGCTGTTGCGCGGCGCGCTGTTCACCCTGGAACTGACGGCCATCGGCGCGTTGCTCGGGGTCGGCCTGGGCATCGTCGGGGCCGTGGTGCGGGCGTGGAATATTCGCCCGTTCGCGGCGATCTTCGGCGTCTACGTGGAATTGATCCGCAACACGCCGTTCCTGGTGCAGCTGTTTTTCATCTTCTTCGGCTTGCCGTCCCTGGGCCTGCAGATTTCCGAATGGCAGGCCGCAGTGCTGGCGATGGTGATCAACCTCGGCGCCTACTCCACCGAGATTATCCGCGCCGGTATCCAGGCCATTCCGCGCGGGCAACTGGAAGCCGCCGCGGCCCTGGCGATGAGCCGCTTCGAAGCCTTCCGCCACGTGGTGCTGCTGCCAGCGCTGGGCAAAGTCTGGCCAGCCCTGAGCAGCCAGATCATCATCGTGATGCTCGGCTCGGCGGTCTGTTCGCAGATCGCCACCGAAGAGTTGAGCTTCGCCGCCAACTTCATTCAGTCGCGCAACTTCCGCGCCTTTGAAACCTATGCGCTGACCACGTTGATCTATTTGTGCATGGCACTGTTGATCCGCCAGTTCCTGAACTGGGTGGGTCGCCGCTGCCTGTACAAGAGCAGCACCGGGAGCCGCCCATGAGCGATTTCACTTTCTGGGACGTGGTGCGCAACCTGCTCACCGGCCTGCAATGGACCCTGGCACTGTCGCTGGTGGCGTTTATCGGCGGCGGCGTGATCGGCCTGCTGATCATGGTGTTGCGCATTTCCAAGCGCGCCCTGCCCCGCAACATCGCCCGTACCTACATCGAGCTGTTCCAAGGCACGCCGTTGTTGATGCAACTGTTCCTGGTGTTCTTCGGCGTGGCCCTGGCCGGGGTGGAGATTTCCCCGTGGATGGCGGCGGCGATTGCCTTGACGCTGTTTACCAGCGCCTACCTGGCGGAGATCTGGCGCGGTTGTGTCGACTCGATTTCCAACGGCCAGTGGGAAGCTTCGGCGAGCCTGGCCCTCAATCCGCTGGAACAGTTGCGCTACGTGATCCTGCCCCAGGCCCTGCGCATCGCCGTGGCGCCGACCGTGGGCTTTTCGGTGCAAGTGGTCAAGGGCACCGCGGTGACCTCGATCATTGGCTTTACCGAACTGACCAAGACCGGCGGCATGCTCGCCAACGCCACGTTCGAGCCGTTCATGGTGTATGGCCTGGTCGCCCTGGGTTACTTCCTGCTCTGCTACCCCTTGTCCCTCAGTGCGCGCTACCTGGAAAGGAGACTGCATGCCTCTGCTTAGAATTACCGCCCTGCATAAATACTATGGTGATCACCACGTGCTCAAAGGCATCGACCTGAGTGTCGAGGAAGGCCAGGTGGTGGCGATCATCGGCCGCAGCGGCTCGGGCAAATCCACCTTGCTGCGCACCCTCAATGGCCTGGAATCGATCAACGACGGCGTGATCGAAGTCGACGGCGAATACCTCGATGCCGCCCGCGCCGACCTGCGCAGCCTGCGACAGAAAGTCGGGATGGTGTTCCAGCAGTTCAACCTGTTCCCGCACCTGACCGTCGGCGAGAACGTGATGCTCGCGCCGCAGGTTGTACAAAAAGTGCCCAAGGCCAAGGCCGCCGAGCTGGCTCGGCAGATGCTGGAACGGGTCGGCCTCGGCGAAAAGTTCGATGCTTTCCCGGAGCGCTTGTCCGGCGGCCAGCAGCAACGGGTCGCGATTGCCCGCGCGCTGGCCATGTCGCCGAAAGTGCTGCTGTGCGACGAAATCACCTCGGCCCTGGACCCGGAACTGGTCAATGAGGTGCTCAGCGTGGTGCGGCAACTGGCCAAGGAAGGCATGACCCTGATCATGGTCACCCATGAAATGCGTTTCGCCCGGGAAGTGGGCGACAAGCTGGTGTTCATGCACCAGGGCAAGGTGCATGAGGTGGGCGATCCCAAGGTGCTGTTCGCCAATCCGCAGACGGCGGAGCTGGCAAACTTTATCGGGACGGTTGAACACGCCTGATCTTCGCTGCCTAAAGAGGCTCCTGTGGCGAGGGAGCTTGCTCCCGCTCGATTGCGCAGCAATCGCAGGATCTGCCCGCCCATGTATTTCTGGTGTACCGGGTTGATTGGTTTTGGGGCTGCTGCGCAGCCCAGCGGGAGCAAGCTCCCTCGCCACTAAGCCCCCCCTGCAAGCTGCTCTGGCTCAAGGGTTTGGATCAGGCGCGTTGGCGTAAGCGGTCGATCGTGGCAGGATGGCGAGGTTATCGACCGAGACTTTTTGCCCATGCCGCCATCCCAAGCCAAGAATCTGTCCCTGATCGCTGCCATAGACCTGGGCTCCAACAGCTTCCACATGGTCGTCGCCAAGGCCCAGAACGGGGAAATCCGCATTCTTGAGCGACTCGGCGAGAAGGTCCAACTGGCCGCTGGTATCGACGAAGAGCGCAAGCTGAGCGAAGAATCCATCCAGCGCGGGCTCGATTGTCTCAAGCGGTTCGCCCAACTGATCAACGGTATGCCCCTGGGCGCGGTGCGGATCGTGGGCACCAACGCTCTGCGCGAGGCGCGCAACCGTGGCGAGTTCATCCGTCGCGCCGAAGAAATCCTTGGCCATCCGGTGGAAGTCATCTCCGGTCGTGAAGAAGCCCGCCTGATCTACCTCGGCGTTTCCCACACCCTGGCCGACACCCCCGGCAAGCGCCTGGTGGCAGACATCGGCGGCGGCAGTACCGAATTCATCATCGGCCAGCGCTTCGAGCCGCTGCTGCGCGAAAGCTTGCAGATGGGCTGCGTCAGCTACACCCAGCGCTACTTCCGCGACGGCAAGATCACTCCGGCTCGCTATGCCCAGGCCTATACGGCGGCGCGCCTGGAAATCATGAGCATCGAACACGCCCTGCACCGCCTGACCTGGGATGAGGCCATCGGCTCCTCGGGGACCATTCGCGCCATTGGCCTGGCACTCAAGGCCGGCGGACATGGCAGCGGCGAAGTCAATGCCGAGGGCCTGGCCTGGCTCAAGCGCCGACTGTTCAAGCTCGGCGATGTGGACAAGATCGATTTCGAAGGCATCAAGCCCGACCGCCGGGCGATTTTCCCGGCGGGCCTGGCGATTCTGGAAGCGATTTTCGACGCTCTCGAACTGCAACGCATGGACCACTGTGAGGGTGCCCTGCGCGAAGGCGTGCTGTATGACCTACTGGGGCGTCATCACCACGAAGACGTTCGTGAGCGCACCCTGGGTTCGCTCATGGAACGCTATCACGTCGATCAGGAACAGGCGGTACGGGTCGAGCGCAAGGCGTTGCATGCCTTCGACCAGGTGGCCGATGACTGGGATCTGAACGACGGAGTATGGCGCGAACTGCTGGGCTGGGCCGCCAAAGTGCATGAAGTGGGCCTGGACATCGCTCACTATCACTACCACAAGCACGGCGCCTACCTGATCGAGCACTCGGACCTGGCCGGTTTCTCCCGGGAAGACCAGCAAATGCTCGCGCTGCTGGTACGCGGCCATCGACGCAACATTCCCAAGGATAAATTTGCCGAGTTCGGCGATGACGGCATCAAGCTGATTCGCCTGTGCGTGCTACTGCGCTTTGCGATCCTGTTCCACCACATTCGTGGCACCCAGGAAATGCCGCAGGTTGTCTTGCGGGCCGATGGCGATGAGTTGGATGTGCTGTTTCCTGAAGGCTGGCTGGAAGAAAACCAACTGACCCAGGCCGACTTCGCCCAGGAAGCCGACTGGCTGACCCGGGTTGGGATTGTGCTGAACATCCACTGAATCCAGCAACAACACAGATCTCTTGTGGCGAGGGGATTTATCCCCGCTGGGCTGCGAAGCAGCCCTAAAGCCTGCCTACCCGTTTTGTCAGGCTAATTACCTTCAACTCTTTGGGGCCGCTTCGCGACCCAGCGGGGATAAATCCCCTCGCCACAGCAAGCTCCCTCGCCACAAAAGCTGAGCCTGCCCCCCTTCCACCGTTTTTTAACGAACCGCCAACACCGGGCTGCTCAAGCGCTCCAGCAAGGTCGCCTGGGCACTGCGCGGGTTCTGGTTGCCGGTCGGCGTGTTGCGGATGTAACGACCATCCGACTGCAAACTCCAGCTGTGGGTGTTGTCGGTGAGGTAGCTTTCCAGCTCTTTCTTGACCCGCAGGATCAGCTTCTTGCCTTCCACCGGGAAGCAGGTCTCGACCCGCTTGTCGAGGTTGCGTTCCATCCAGTCGGCGCTGGACAGGAACATCTGTTCCTCGCCGCCATTGAGGAAGTAGAACACCCGGGTATGTTCCAGGAAGCGGCCGATGATCGAGCGCACATGGATGTTATGGGAAACCCCCGGGATGCCCGGCCGCAGGCAGCACATGCCACGCACCACCAGGTCGATGCGTACGCCCGACTGGCTGGCCTTGTACAACGCACGGATGATCTTCGGATCGGTCAGCGAGTTGAACTTGGCAATGATGTGGGCCGGCTTGCCGTCCAGGGCGAACTGCGTCTCCCGGGCGATCATGTCGAGCATGCCCTTTTTCAGGGTGAATGGCGCATGCAGGAGTTTCTTCATGCGCAGGGTCTTGCCCATGCCGATCAACTGGCTGAACAGCTTGCCGACGTCTTCGCACAAGGCATCGTCGGAAGTCAGCAGGCTGTAGTCGGTATACAGGCGGGCGTTGGCGGCGTGGTAGTTACCGGTGCCCAAGTGGGCGTAACGCACGATTTCACCGGCTTCACGGCGCAGGATGAGCATCATCTTGGCGTGGGTCTTGAAGCCGACCACACCGTAGATCACCACCGCGCCGGCCGCTTGCAGGCGGCTGGCCAGTTGCAGGTTGGATTCCTCGTCGAAGCGCGCGCGTAATTCGATCACCGCGGTGACTTCCTTGCCGTTTCGTGCCGCGTCCACCAGGGCGTCGACGATTTCCGAGTTGGCACCGCTGCGGTACAGGGTCTGGCGCACCGCCAGGACGTGTGGGTCCTTGGCGGCCTGGCGCAGCAGGTCGACCACCGGCGTGAACGACTCGAACGGGTGCAGCAGCAGGATGTCCTGCTTGCTGATCACGCTGAAAATGTTCTCGCTGTTTTGCAGCAGTTTCGGGATCTGCGGCGTGAACGGCAGGTATTGCAGTTCCGGATGGCTGTCCAGGCCGGTGATGCTGAACAACCGGGTCAGGTTGACCGGGCCGTTGACCTGATACAGCTCGGTCTCATGCAGGTTGAACTGCTTGAGCAGGTAGTCGGACAGGTGTTTCGGGCAGGTATCGGCCACCTCCAGGCGCACCGCGTCACCGTAGCGACGGGAGAACAGCTCGCCACGCAGGGCACGGGCCAGGTCTTCGACGTCCTCGGTGTCCACCGACAGGTCGGCGTTACGGGTCAGGCGGAACTGGTAGCAACCCTTGACCTTCATGCCCTGGAACAGGTCATCGGCGTGGGCGTGGATCATCGACGACAGGAACACATAATTGTCGCCAGGACCGCCGACGTCTTCCGGCACGCGGATGATGCGCGGCAGCAGGCGTGGCGCCGGGATGATCGCCAAACCGGAATCGCGACCGAAGGCGTCGATGCCTTCCAGCTCGACGATGAAGTTCAGGCTCTTGTTCACCAGCAGCGGGAACGGGTGCGTCGGGTCGAGGCCGATCGGCGTGATGATCGGCGCGATCTCGTCGCGGAAATAGCGGCGCACCCAGGTCTTGATCTTGGTGTTCCAGTTGCGGCGGCGGATGAAGCGCACCTGGTGCTTTTCCAGCTCCGGCAGCAGGATGTCGTTGAGGATCGCGTACTGACGGTCCACATGGCCGTGGACCAGTTCGCTGATGCGCGCCAGGGCCTGGTGCGGCTGCAAGCCGTCGGCGCCAGCCTGTTCACGGGCGAAGGTGATCTGCTTCTTCAGCCCGGCGACGCGGATCTCGAAAAACTCATCCAGGTTGCTGGAAAAGATCAGCAGGAATTTCAGCCGTTCCAGCAGCGGGTAGGACTCGTCCAGCGCCTGTTCCAGCACGCGGATGTTGAACTGCAGTTGCGACAGCTCACGATGGATGTACAGGCTGCTGTCATCCAGGTTGGGAATGACAATCGCCGGGGCCGGGGCAGGCTCGATGACGGCCGGTGGAGCGGGCTCCATCTCCGGCGGCGTCTCGGCTATTTGCTCGACCACGGGTTGAGCGTCTTTTACGGCAACTTCGGAGAGTCCTTCGGTATTCATCGCAAGTTCCTGGGAGGCTATTTCTGCTCTCGTAACAATTGGGCGGCGCGCACGGCAAAGTAAGTCAGGATGCCATCAGCGCCTGCGCGTTTGAAAGCGGTCAAGGACTCCAGGATCACCCCTTCGCCCAACCAGCCGTTCTGGATCGCGGCCATGTGCATCGCGTACTCGCCGCTGACCTGATAAACAAAGGTCGGTACTTTGAATTCGTCTTTGACCCGGCAAAGAATGTCGAGGTAAGGCATGCCCGGCTTGACCATGACCATGTCTGCCCCTTCTGACAAGTCAGCCGCCACTTCGTGCAAGGCTTCCTGACTGTTGGCCGGGTCCATCTGATAAGAGGCCTTGTTGGCCTTGCCCAGGTTCAGGGCCGAGCCGACCGCGTCGCGGAACGGGCCGTAATAGGCGCTGGCGTACTTGGCCGAGTAGGCCATGATCCGCACATTGACGTGACCGGCCACCTCGAGGGCTTCGCGGATCGCCTGGATGCGTCCGTCCATCATGTCCGACGGCGCTACCACCTGGGCACCGGCCTCGGCGTGGGACAGGGCCTGCCTGACCAATGCATCGACGGTAATGTCGTTCTGCACATAGCCTTCTTCATCGAGGATGCCGTCCTGCCCGTGGGTGGTGAACGGGTCCAGCGCCACATCGGTAATCACCCCCAGCTCGGGGAAGCGCGCGCGCAGGGCACGGGTCGCGCGTTGGGCGATGCCCTCGGGGTTCCAGGCCTCGGCGGCGTCCAGAGACTTGAGCGTCGGGGGCGTGACCGGGAACAGCGCCAGCGCCGGAATGCCCAGCTCGACCCAGTGGGCGGCTTCTTCGAGCAGCAGATCGATGGTCAGGCGCTCCACCCCCGGCATCGACGCCACCGCTTCGCGACGGTTCTCACCGTCCAGCACGAACACCGGCAGGATCAAGTCATTGGTCGTCAGCACGCTTTCACGTACCAGCCGACGAGAGAAGTCATCACGGCGGTTGCGACGCAGGCGGGTGGCAGGGAACAGACGATTGGCGGGGGTAAAGCTCACGGCAGACTCCTGAGCCCGTGCTGACGGGCGAGCGTGACAGTTATAAGCGCCCATTATGACGAAGACATTACAGTTATGTGCACCTGCGTCCTGTCGTCGCAGTTATTGTCTTTGTAGGAATTGTTCACGTCGAGACACATTTCGATACTTTCCTGAATGTGCCTGAAGGGTTAGGCTGCGCGTTCATTTCGCCAGCACCCAGACAATGCTCCAACAATTTCTGCACGACTTCGGCTACTTGGCCCTGTTTATCGGCACGTTCTTCGAAGGCGAAACCATCCTCGTGCTCGCAGGTTTCCTGGCGTTCCGTGGCTATATGGACATCAACCTGGTGGTGGTCGTGGCGTTCTGCGGCAGCTACGCGGGCGATCAGCTGTGGTATTTCCTGGGCCGCAAGCACGGCCGCAAACTCTTGGCGCGCAAGCCGCGCTGGCAGTTGATGGGCGATCGTGCGCTGGAGCATATCCGCCGACATCCGGACATCTGGGTCCTGAGCTTTCGCTTCGTCTATGGCCTGCGCACGGTGATGCCGGTGGCGATCGGCCTGTCAGGCTATCCGCCGGGCCGCTACCTGTTGCTCAACGGCATCGGTGCGGCGATCTGGGCCACGGCGTTGGCCGCTGCCGCGTACCATTTCGGCGCGGTGCTCGAAGGCATGCTGGGCAGCATCAAGAAGTATGAGTTGTGGGTACTCGGCGCGCTGCTGGTGCTGGGCCTGGTCCTGTGGCTGCGCCGACGGATCAAGAATGCCCGGCTGGCCAGGAAAGTCCTCGAAGCCGAACGCCTGGAACAAGCCCGGTCCGGCGAACCTACGACGCCCACCGAGTAAACCGGGCGCGGCAGCAATACAGCCCGATACCGCTGAGCAGGCTGTAGCTGAGCAGCCCGACCCACGCCACGGGGCTGGCCGGCCACAACCCGGCCAGTGGCGCCAGCCACACCAGCGGCAGGTTCGAGGCCAGCCGCAATAGCTCCAGCCTCAGCGCCCACGGGCGATTCTCCAGGGCCACGCCCAACACGAACAGACCGAACGCCACCGCGCCCCAACCCAGCACCAGAGCGGCAACCGGCAGGCTGGTTTCAAGATTCATCAAATAACTGCCCAGGGCAATGTAGGCGCAGAACTGCAGCGCCACGTACCACTGCTGGCGTGCGTCCAATGGCACTTCGAATTTGCGGAACTGGCTCAGGTCCGGCTTGTTCAGCGGGTACTTGGCCGCGACGTCCGCCGGACGCCAACCGGTGGGCATGAACCAGATCCGCAGTTTGTCCCACCAACGCCCGGCCCGCCGCGCATCGGCCCACAGTTGCGCATAGAACTGCAGGTTGGCCCACAACGGATTCCAACTGGCCAGCGGCGTGGTCACGCCAAAAACCACCGGCTCGTTGTCGTCTTCTTCCTGGAAGGTGCCAAACAGACGGTCCCAAATAATGAACACCCCGCCGTAATTGCGATCCATGTAGAGAGGGTTCTGTGCATGGTGGGCGCGATGATTGGACGGCGTAACGAAGCACCACTCCAACCAGCCGAGCTTGGGAATGTGCTGGGTGTGGACCCAGAACTGGTACAGCAGATTCAACGCCGCGACGCTGACGAAGACCATCAGCGGCACGCCCAGTACGGCAAGCGGGACGTAGAAGATCCAGCTCAGCAGGAAGCCGGTGCTGGTCTGGCGCAGCGCGGTGGAAAGGTTGTAGTCCTCACTCTGGTGGTGCACCGAATGGGCGGCCCAGAGGATGTTGCGTTCGTGACCCATGCGGTGCAGCCAGTAATAGCAGAAGTCGTAGGAGACGAAAGCCATCACCCAGACCCAGGCCTGGTCGGCGGGCAATTCAATCACCGCCAAGTGTTCGAGCGCGAAGGCGTAGGTCACCAACCCCACACCCTTGGTCAGCAAACCGGTGGTGGTCGACAGCACGCCGGTGCTCAAGCTGTTGATCGCGTCTGCCACGCGGTAGTGGCTCACGCCCCGCCAGCGATCTGCCAGCAACTCGACGGCGATCAGCACGAAGAAGAACGGCACGGCATACAGGATGAAGTTCATGACGCAACCCGGGCATGCAAGACAGGGAGACAATCGGCAGATTAGGTGTAGCTGGCCGATCCCCCTATGGCAACGAGTGACAAATTAGTAGACATTTAACGCCATGAATCTGGAGAAAAGCCCATGAGCAAAAAAATTGCAGTGATCCTTTCCGGCTGTGGCGTGTATGACGGCGCCGAGATCCACGAAAGCGTGATCACCTTGCTGCGCCTCGATCAGCGCGGGGCACAGGTCCAGTGCTTCGCTCCAAACATTGCCCAATTGCATGTGATCAATCACCTGACCGGCGAGGAAATGCCCGAGAGCCGCAACGTGCTGGTGGAATCGGCACGGATCGCCCGTGGCAACGTCAAGGATTTGCGTGAAGCCCGGGTCGAGGACTTCGACGCCCTGATCGTACCCGGTGGTTTTGGCTCGGCGAAAAACCTCTCCAACTTTGCCGTCGAAGGCCCGGGCTGCACCGTCCAACCAGAGGTCCTGGCCTTGACCGAGGCCTTTGCCGAGGCGGGCAAACCGGTCGGGCTGATCTGCATCTCCCCGGCCCTGGCGGCAAAGATCTACGGCCCGGGGGTGACCTGCACCATCGGCAACGACCCGGACACGGCGGCAGCCGTGGGCAAAATGGGCGGCACTCATGAAGACTGCGCGGTGACCGACATCGTCGAAGACCGCGCGCGCAAACTGGTCAGCACCCCGGCCTACATGCTGGCGCAGAACATCAGCGAAGCGGCCTCGGGCATCAACAAGCTGGTGGACCGGGTATTGGAACTGACGCACGAGAACGACGCCTGACACCGCCGACTCTTTCCTGTGGGAGCGAGCCTGTTCGCGATAGCGCCGGCACAGGCAACATGTTGATTGGCTGATCCACCGCCATCGCGAGCAGGCTCGCTCCCACAGGGGGTTATGCGCAGGGTTTATGGCATTCGGGCCAAACGCGTCAGGATCCGATCCAGCGCATTGGCAAACCCCTGCTTGTCCCGCTCGCTGTACGCTGCCGGGCCGCCGCCCACGTGGCCCTGTTCACGTAAATCGGTGAACAGGTTGCGCACCGCCAGCCGCTCGCCCATGTTCTGGGCATCGAACTCCTTGCCTCGCGGATCCAGGGCCGCGACGCCCTTCTTCACCAACCGATCGGCCAAGGGCACATCACTGCAGATCACCAGTTCACCCGGCTCGGCATGCTCCACCAGGTAATCGTCCGCCGCGTCAGGGCCGCTGGGCACCACGATCAGTTTCACACAGGCCAGGGCCGGCTTGATCTGCGGTTGACCGGCCACCAGCACCACGTCGAACCGGCGCTTGAGGGCGAACTTGACCACCAATTCCTTCGCGGCCTTGGGGCAGGCGTCGGCGTCGATCCATACGCGCATTGAATGGTTTCCTCTAAATTGAAAAGAAAAGCATCGCGGGCAAGCCTTGCTCCCACACAAGCCTTGCTCCCACAAGCCTTGCTCCCATAGCCTGCGGGAGAAAAGCTTGTGTGGGAGCAAGGCTTGCCCGCGATCATGAGCGCAGCGAATGCTTTTCAGGAGACCTGGACCCGACGCTTCTCCGCCACCCAACTGCGCCCATACAGCACCACGATCGCCAGGATCGCCACCACTTGAGCGGTCAGCGAATAGGCATCGGCATGAATGCCCAGCCAGTCGAAGTCGAAGAACGCCACCGGATGGGTGCCGAAGATCCCGGCTTCCTGCAACGCCTTCACGCCATGCCCGGCGAATACCACCGACAGTGCACACAACAGTGCCGCGTTGATGCTGAAGAACAGCGCCAGTGGCAGTTTCGCCGAGCCGCGCAGGATCACCCAGGCCAGCCCCACCAGCAACACCAGCGCTGTCGCGCCACCGGCCAACACCGCGTTGTGCCCGGCGGGGCCTGCCTGCAACCACAGGGTTTCGTAGAACAGGATCACTTCGAACAGTTCACGATAGACCGAGAAGAACGCCAGGATCGCAAAGCCAAAGCGACCACCACCGCCTACCAGGCTGCTTTTGATGTAATCCTGCCAGGCCGCTGCGTGGCGCCGGTCGTGCATCCACACCCCTAGCCACAGCACCATCACACTGGCGAACAACGCCGTCGCGCCTTCGAGCAATTCACGCTGGGCACCGCTGACGTCGATCACATACGCCGCCAGCCCCCAGGTCGCCAGGCCGGCCAACAGCGCCAAGCCCCAACCGATGTTGACGCTGCGCACGGCCGACTGCTGGCCGGTGTTGCGCAGGAACGCCAGGATCGCCGCCAATACCAGGATCGCTTCCAGCCCTTCGCGCAACAGAATCAGCAACCCGGAGATGTAGCTCAGCGACCAGCTCAAGCCATCGCCGCCCAGCAGGTCGGCGGACGCCTTCAACTTGGCCTTGGCCGCGTCCAGACGCTGTACGGCCTCTTCCACCGGCAAACCGTCCTGCAAGGATTGTCGGTAGGCCATCAGGGACTTTTCGGTGTCCTTGCGCACGTTGGCATCGACGTTATCCAGCGAACTTTCCACCAGCTCGAAACCTTCCAGGTAAGCCGCTACCGACAGGTCATAGGCCTGGTCGTGATCACCGGCACGATACGCCGCGATGCTTTTGTCCAGGGTGGCGGCGGTGTAGTCGAGCAACTGCGCCGGGCCGCGCTGCACCTGTGGTGGCTGGGCACGCTGGGCACGGAAGGTGGCCGCTGCCGCCGGACCTTGCGCAGCCAGGACTTCCAGCGGGGTCTGACGTGCAAGGTCAGCAAGATTGTAGGTCTGTTCACTCTTCGCGGCCGCCGGGTCGGCGCTGAAGCTGGCGATGTAGGTCGCCAGGTCCCAGCGCTGACGGTCGTCGAGCTGATCGGCGAAGGCCGGCATGTCGGTGCCTTCGATGCCCATGCCGAGGGTGTTGTAGATCGCATAGAGACTCAGGCGATCCAGACGCTGGACGTCGCGCAAGTTGGCGGGCGGCGGCTCCAGGCCGACACCGGCGGGACCGTCGCCGGCACCGTTGGCACCGTGGCATACCGAGCAATTCTGCGCGTATAGCGGCGCGCCGCGGGAAGGATCCGGGGTGATGACCGGCGCCTGGCTGACTTCATACGCCACCGCCAGCCTGGCACCCAGTTGCCGCGCCAGGCGGGCGACATCACCGCCGTCCTGGCGCTGGGTGATCGCACCGCGCAAGGCGCCGATGCCTTGGACCAGCTCAATCTTCTCCGGCTTGGCTGGCAGCCCGGCGATCAACCCTTCCAGCACCTGGATGAATTCCAGCTGCTCGCGGTATTCCCCGTTTTCGATGACCTTGCCCGCTTCGACTGTCGCCGGGTAATCCGCCCCGATGTAATCCAGTAAATGCAGGGCCTGGGGAGCACCCTCGACGGTGTCGGCCAGCAGCGGAGTGCTGCACAGCGCAAGCAATGGCAGTGCAAGCCAAGCCAGGAAACGGAACGGCGCAGTCATGAATGACTCTCAGTTGGAAATAAGAAGTAACACATTGTTCACTTCCAATGGCTTTGGCTCAAGAGCTGATGTGTTTTGGCGGCACATTTTCATCGGATATTCATGCTTTGTAAGTGATGTCACAAAAACAGCATTTAGAGATTGAAAAGCCATTACATAGCCAAGCGCCATGTTTATAATCGCCCGCCTTCTTATTATTCGACGGCATAAAAGCTCCTCCTTTTATGAGGAACTGACAGCGTCCCGACGCTTGTCCGTGGGATCGCTCCAGCCCGACCCGCACACCCCGGCTGTTACTCAGGGAAGAAATGTTCATGGCATCCCGTGCCGTTTTTTCGGTCGCCCTCGGTGCGATCACCTTGTTGTCCGGCTGCTCGGCCTTTCGCAACTACGACAGCGAATTGGCCCAGACCAACCAGCAACTGGCGTCCGGCAACGTCGACGCGGCATTGACCCTGCTGGAAAAGAACAACAGCAGCCAGGACAAGGACCTGCTGTATTACTTCGAGAAGGGCGAGCTGCTGCGTGCCAAGGGCGACTTGTCCGGCAGCCAGGTGGCCTGGACCAGCGCCGATCAGCAGGTTGGCCAGTGGGAGGATGCGGTCAAACTCGACACGGCCAAGTACCTGGCCCAGTTCGGCAGCTTCCTGGTCAACGATAAAGTCCGCCGCTACGAAGGCTACGACTACGAAAAGGTCATGCTGACCACGCAGATGGCGCTGAACCTGTTGGCCGTGAATGACTTCGACGGCGCGCGGACCCAGATCAAGAAGACCCACGAACGCGAAGCGGTGATCGCCGACCTGCGGGACAAGGAATACCTCAAGCGCGAGGAAGACGCCGAGAAGCAAGGGGTCAAGACCGAATACAAGGACCTCAAGGGTTATCCGGTGGCCAGCCTCGACGCCCCGGAAGTGGTCAGCCTGAAAAACAGTTACCAGAGCGCGTTCAGCCATTACCTGGCCGGCTTCGTCTATGAAGCCCTCGGTGAAAAAGACCTGGCCGCGCCGGGTTATCGCAAGGCCGCCGAACTGCGCCCCAACACGCCGCTGCTGGAGCAAGCCCTGCTCAACCTCGACAAGCCTGCCGCCAAGAACGATGACAGCGACATCCTGATCGTGGTGCAGAGTGGCCTGGCACCGTCCCGGGATTCGATCCGCATTCCCCTGCCCTTGCCGATCAGCGGCAACCTGGTCATCACGCCTTTGTCGTTCCCTGTGATCAAGCCTGATACCTCCACTGCCCCCGTCGGCCAGATCGGTGTCGACGGTCGTCAGCTGGACCTGACCCAACTCAACAGCACCACCGCCATGTCCCGCCGCGCGCTGCGCGACGACATGCCGGGCATCATCCTGCGCACCACCGTGCGCGCCATCACCCGTGGCGTGGCGCAGAAGCAGATCAACGATACCAACCCACTGGCCGGCCTGGCCGTCGGCCTCACTTCGGCGGTACTCGAAGGCGCTGACACCCGGACCTGGCGCACCCTGCCCGACTACACCCAGGTGGTGCGCCTGCGCCTGAAGAAAGGCGAACACCAGGTCACCTTGCCAAGTTCGGTGGGCGGCTCGGTGGTCAAGGTCACCGTCGACCAGCGCTACCAGGTCATCAGCCTGCGAGCAGTGGGGAACCAGGTGTTCGCCGGTGGCCTGGCTGCCCAGGTAATGCCCAGCGCCAACCCGACCGCCATTGCCCTCAAGCAACCTTAAGAACGGAGTCTTGTTCACATGCGTTTAAAACTGATCGCCGTCGGCGCCCTGGTCTTGCTGGCCGGTTGCGCCACCCCGCCGCCACCGGAGCCGGGCAGCGCCGCCAGCAAGGTCGTGGCGATGGGCAAGACCAAGAACATCGTGGTTGGCGCCATGCGCGTAGCCCGGGAAAACGGCTACCTGACCGTCAATGTCCAGCTGAGCAACACCAGCTACAACAACAAGACGATGTACTACCGCTTTGCCTGGCTGGGGCCGGAAGGCTTCCCGATCGCCGAGGAAGAAACCTGGAAAAGCCTGACGCTGTACGGCGAACAGACCAGCTTCCTGCCGGCCATCGCACCGACGCCCAAGGCGGTGGATTTCCGTTTGGAAATCAATACCCCATAAGACAGATGCACATTCCTGTGGCGAGGGGATTCATCCCCGCTGGGCTGCGTAGCAGCCCCAATTTTCAGCGAGCGCTGCGCACTCGAACGGGGATAAATCCCCTCGCCACAGACCTTTTATCCAGTTTTCGAGAGACCCCACATGTTCGTACGCATTTCGTCCATCGCCCTCGCCGTCCTGCTGGTCAGCGGCTGCGCCAACAACTCGCCGGTCCTGGGCAACAAGAACATCAGCTACGGCGATACCAAGGCCGTGGAAACCGTGACCAACGAGTTCGGCTCCACCGACCTGCAAATGATCGCCGAGTCCATGACCCGCTCCCTGGCCCAGTCCGGCATCCTGCAGGGGCGTCCGGTGGTCCAGGTCTATGACGTGAAGAACAAGACCAGCGAATACATCGACACCCGCGAAATCACCACCAGCATCAAGACCCAGCTGATGAAAACCGGCGCTGCCCGTTTCGCCAGCGACAACACCGCCATGGACAGCCAGGTCGACCAGCTCAAACTGCAGAACCAGAGCGGCTTGTACAAGAAAAGCACCGTGGCCAAGACCGGCAACATGATCGCCGCCAAGTACCGTCTCGAGGGTTCTATCAGCTCGATCGTCAAGCGCAGCAGCGACTACAAGGACGTCTTCTACAAATTCAGCCTGCAATTGATCGACGTCGAGAGCGGTCTGGCCGAGTGGATGGACGAAAAAGAAATCCGCAAGACCACGGAGCGCTAAGCCATGCGCACATGGATAGGCATCATGGCCCTGGCCTGCGCATTTGGCGCGCAGGCGGCCCCCAAAGTCGCGGTGACCGACCTTGCGTACCAGGAGCGAGTGGAGGAATACATCCACACCGTTTCAGCGCAGAGCAACTTCCAGGCGAACCCTTACAGCGCCAGCGCTTCCTCGAGCTACGACGAGATGGAAGCCACCAGCAGCTACATCGAGCAGGGCGAGCTGCGCAAGTTCACTGGCGACATCAAGGGCGAGATCCTGCGCAGCGGGATGTTCCAGCTGACCCAGGGCACGCCCCACACGGCGGCGTCCAACGGCGACGTCTATGACGTGATCAAGCGCATCAAGGCCGGGAACTTCAAGGGTGCCGACTACGTGCTGTTCGGCACGGTGTCGGACATCGACTTCACCCGCGACATCAACGAACTGGCCAATACCGACAGCTACTCGGCCGTACTTGCGCTGACCCTGGTGGCGGACTTCAGCCTGATCAACACCAAGACCTACGAAATCACCTCGGCCTTCACGGCCATGGGCGAAGGCCAGGACACCAAACTGTTGAACCACCGGGACGTGCACATCAGCCTCAACCGGCCACGGGTGGTGCGCGATGTGTCCAAGGCCTTGGGTGAAGACGTGGCACGGCAGTTGAGCGAACAGTTGGGTGGGCCGAGCTACGAACAACCCCGCGAGCCTGCACAACGCAACAACCTGCCACGCGATAGCGCGCCGGTGATTTTGCGCTGAAGGATTCAGCGGATTTGTGGTGAGGGGATTTATCCCCTCGCCACAGGTTTCGTTCGGTGTTAAACCGCAGCCCTGCGAATCGTCGCCAAAAAACCCGCCGCACCGATGAACAGGCCAGCGAAGACGCGGTTCATCCGCCGTTGCTGCTTGGGTGTGCGCAACAGACGCAGGACTTTGGACGCCAGCCCGGTGTATCCGGCCATGACGATGAGGTCGACGCAAATCATGGTCACGCCCAGGATCAGGTATTGCTTGAGCAAGGGGGCATGGGGATCGATGAACTGCGGCAGCACCGCCAGCATGAACACCAGGGCCTTGGGGTTGCTGATGTTGACCAGGAAGCCTCGAAACACCAGCGCCAGAGGATTGCCGATCGGCCGCACAACGGCCTCATCGCTGATATCGCCGGGGATGGCGCGCCACTGCTTGATACCCAGGTAAACCAGATAGGCCACGCCGAACCACTTGATCGCATAGAACGCGGTGGCGGACGCAGTGAGGATCGCGCCAACACCGGCGGCGACGATCACGATTTGCAATGCCAGGCCCAGTTGCAGGCCCAGGGCATTCCAGTAGCCACGCCAAAAACCGTAGCGCAAACCACTGGACATCGATGCAATGGCACCGGCGCCCGGGGAAAGACTGATCACCCAGCATGCGGCGAAAAACGCCAGCCATGTTTCCAGCACCATCGCACACCTCGGCTCAGACTCGTCGAAAACGACTAAGCTAATGCGCCGCCGCGCGCTTGACTACCGCTTTTTTGCAAGGACAACCCATCGGGCCAAGGCCGAATTACTCGACGAAGCCGCCGACCGGAAACGCCTCGCTGCCACGCCAGCGGCGCACCGAGCGCTGGAAGAACAAGCTGTTGGGTACTTGCACCATGGCGCTGCCGGTGCCGAGCTCCTCGGCTTCGATCAGCGTGGTGTAGAGCAGGTTGATCGCCACCACGCGTCCCTTGATGCCGGGTTTGTCGGTGGTGTCCACCAGCTCGACCACATCGCCCAGGCGAAACGGTCCGACGGTGTAGATCAACACGGCGCAGAACAGGTTCGACAACACGCTCCAGATGGCGAAGAACGCCACCGCTGCCACCGCGACAAAACCCGACAATGCAGTCCACAGTACCGTCGCCGAGACGCCCAGGCGTTCGAGCACCACCAGCACTGCGCTACCCATGATCAACCAGCGCAGCACACCTCGCAGGATGATCACCAACTGCGGCGGAAATGGGTAACGCTCACCCAGGCCTGTAAGGGCCCGCGCCACGACACGCTGCGCGACATAACCGGCCAGCAGAATCAGCAGGATTTGCACACCGAGCCAGATCGGCTCGATCCACATGACAGGTACAGGCAACGCCAACGCTTCCATCAGGACAACGCCTCCAGCTCCGCTTGCAGGTTTTCCAGCAGTTCCAGCGCTTGCATCCACGCCTCCTCGAGCTCCGCTTCCCGAACCTTCAGCTTGGCTTGCTCCGCCAGCAGGTCACGCAATTCATCCTTGCGAGCCGCCTCGTAAAGACCGCTATCGCCGAGGCTGGTTTCGATCTTTTGCAGTTTTTCATGCAGCTTGCCCAACTCGGTTTCGAGCTTGTCGGCCTCGCGCTTGTGCGGCGCCAGTTGCTGGCGCAATGCGGCAGCGGCCTGGCGCTGGGCTTTCTTGTCGGTCTTGTCCGGGTTGACCGGTGTGCTGCTGACCGGCGCGTTGCGCTGGCGGTACTCCACCAGCCAACGGGCGTAGTCCTCCAGATCGCCGTCGAACTCCTCGACCTTGCCGTCGGCCACCAGGAAGAAATTATCCGTGGTGCTCTTGAGCAAATGCCGATCGTGGGACACCACCAGCACCGCACCACTGAACTCCTGCAAGGCCATGGTCAGGGCCAGGCGCATCTCCAGGTCCAGGTGGTTGGTCGGTTCGTCGAGCAGCAACAGGTTCGGCCGACCCCAGGCGATCAACGCCAGCGCCAGGCGCGCCTTTTCGCCGCCAGAGAAATTCAGCACCGGCTCGTCGATACGTGCGCCGCGGAAGTCGAAACCGCCGAGGAAGTCACGCAGGGTCTGCTCACGCTCGGTGGGCGCCAGGCGTTGTAAGTGCAGCAGTGGGCTGGCCTTGGAATCCAGGGAGTCAAGCTGATGCTGGGCGAAGTAGCCGACCACAGTGTTCTCGCCACGGGTCAGGCGCCCGGCCAGCGGCTCGAGTTCGCCGGAAAGGTTTTTGATCAGGGTCGACTTACCGGCACCGTTGGGGCCCAGCAGACCGATCCGCGCACCCGGGGTCAGTTGCAGCTTGACCTTCTCCAGCACGGTCTTGTCGCCATAGCCCAGGCGCGCGTCGGACAGGTCGATCAACGGGCTGGAGATCTTGGTCGATTCGCGAAAGACAAAATCGAACGGCGAATCGACATGGGCCGCAGACAGCTCTTCCATCCGCTCCAGCGCCTTGATCCGGCTCTGGGCCTGGCGGGCCTTGGTGGCCTGGGCCTTGAAGCGGGCGATGTAGCTTTCCATGTGCGCCCGCTGTGCCTGTTGCTTCTCGTAGGCCTGCTGTTGCTGGGCCAGGCGTTCGGCACGAGCGCGCTCGAAGGCGCTGTAGCCACCGCGGTACAAGGTCAGCTTGCGCTGATCGACATGGGCGACGTGATCGACCACGGCGTCGAGGAAGTCACGGTCGTGGGAAATCAGCAGCAGCGTGCCCGGGTAGCTCTTGAGCCAGTCTTCGAGCCAGATGATGGCGTCGAGGTCCAAGTGGTTGGTCGGCTCATCGAGCAACAGCAGATCCGAAGGGCACATCAAGGCCTGCGCCAGGTTCAGGCGCATCCGCCAGCCACCGGAGAAATCCCCGACCTGGCGATCCATCTGCTCATTGGTAAAGCCCAGGCCGGCGAGCAATTTGCGCGCGCGGGCATCGGCGGTGTAGCCGTCGGCACTGTCGAGTTCCGCGTGCAGGCGGGCCTGTGCGGCACCGTCGTGGGCCGTTTCGGCGGCAGCCAGGTCACGTTGCACCTGGCGCAGGCGCAAGTCGCCATCGAGCACGTAGTCCACTGCCAGGCGCTCGAGGGTGTCGACCTCCTGGCGCATGTGGGCGATACGCCAATCGGCCGGCAGCAGGCAATCTCCCGAGTCTGGGTGCAACTCGCCGCGCAGCAAGGCGAACAGGCTCGATTTGCCGGCGCCGTTGGCGCCGATGAGGCCGGCTTTGTGGCCGGCGTGCAGGGTCAGCTCGGCGTCTTCTAGCAGACGTTGCGGGCCACGCTGTAAAGTCAGGTTCTGAAGTCGGATCATAATGGCGGCGGAGTCTACCAGCTTCGCTCGCAACTGGCGCGAGTAGCACGATGTCCCCTGACCTGTGGAGTTTTTCCCTCGACCTCTATGCCAAGCCTGGCGTAGAGCCTGCCTGCCTGGCGTCGCAGGACGCCGGCGCCAACGTCTGCCTGCTGCTTTGCGGCCTGTGGCTGGCGCAGCGCGGCGTGGCCTGCAATGAGCAAAGGCTGCGCCAGCTTCGACAATTGGCCGAACCGTGGGATGCCGAGGTGGTGCGGCCCCTGCGCACGCTTCGCAGCCAATGGAAAACCGGCGCCCTCCAGGACACGGCACTCAATGACCTGCGCGAACAGGTCAAGCAACTGGAGTTGGCAGCCGAACGGCAATTGCTGGAACGATTGGAAGCGCTGGCCAAGGATTGGCCTGGAGCACAACAGAACGATTCAGCGCAATGGCTGCAAGGGCTGGCGGCGAATGCCGGACCAGCGAGCCGCGACGCGCTGCATCAGCTGCGCGTCGCGGTGTCCGGCACTTAGGAAGCGCTGGTTGGGGTGCTGCTGGTGCTCGGCGCAACGGCGGCGGATGGGCTGGGCGCCGCGGCCGGAGTGCTGGCGGTTGGAGCAGGTGCCGCAGTCGGAGCCGGCGTCGCTGGCTTGGCTGCTGGTGCAGTCGAGGGTTTTGCAGCGGCTGGTTTTTTCACGGCAGGTTTCGCCGCTGGTTTGGCCGCTGGTTTGGCGGCAGGTTTGGCAGCGGTCGGCTTCGCGGCAGCTGGTTTGGCAGGCGCTTTAGCAGCAGCCGGTTTGGCAGCGGGTTTGGCCGCCACTTTGGCGGGGGCTTTGGCAGCGACTGGCTTGGCGGCCGTTTTCGCAGCAGGCTTGGCAGCAGCCGTTTTGGTTGCCGCAGGCTTGGCAGCTGGCTTGGCGGCGGCAGGTTTGGCAGTGGATTTCACAGCCGCTTTTGCAGCGGGTTTAGCGGCAGCGGTTTTCGTCGCGGCAGGTTTGGCGGCGGCGGTTTTAGCGACAGGTTTGGCTACAGCTTTTGCCGCAGGTTTAGCAGCAGGTTTAGCAGCAGGTTTAGCAGCAGCTTTTACAGCGGGCTTGGCGGCAGCAGGTTTAGCGGCCGCGGTTTTTGCGGCAGGCTTGGCAGCCGCCTTGACGACTGGTTTTTTGGCCGCAGGTTTTGCAGCACTGGCAGCGACGGGTTTGGCGGCAGGCTTGCTGGCAGCTTTGGCCGGTGCCTTGGCGGCAGGCTTGGCAGCGACTTTGGCCGGTGCTTTTGCCGCAACGGGTTTAGCCACCGGCTTCTTGGCCGATACAGCGGCAGGCTTGGCAGCACGAAGTGTCAGCGCCTTGCCTGCGGCTTCTTGCACACGACCGACACCCTGGGCCAGTTTCAGGCTTTCCTGGGCATCGCGTTTGAGTTGCAGAATGTAGGCACGGGTTTCGGACTGACGATCCTTCAAGGCATCAAGCAGGTCTTCGAGTTCTTTCACGACATCTTTGGCCTTGGCTTGCGCCTTGGCCTTGCCAGCGGTGGCTGCGTCTTGCAGTTTGGTGCGCGACTTGTGCAGTTTTTCCTGCGCTTTGCCGCGTTGTTTTTCCAGCTTGGCGAGCAGTTTCTCAGCATCAGCCAGAGCTTGGGAGCAGGCATTTTCCAAATGTTCGAGCAAGCTGCCCGAGAGTTGTTGGAGCAAGTGCAACGGAGTGTTTACAGGCTTCTTGGTGGCCGACATGGTTTACCTCCTGACTGACGTAAGTGCGGCTCATACTAGACCTCTGCTACAACCGCCGCTAGGGCATGTTGACACTACATAAGACGTTGCGTTGCAAGAGACGAAAAATCTTCTGCGTCAGCGTCCAGGCAATCCACCTTTATAGAGATCGGCACTGGCATAATTCCTCGATTCGAGGCCGGAGAGCACACATGTCGCGTCACCTGTTTTTATTCCTGTGCATGGTTTGCTCCACGGTCCAGGCCGTTGAAAAAACCAGCGCAAACGATGCTCACGATCTGGCTTATAGCCTGGGCGCCAGCCTCGGTGAACGCCTGCGCCAGGACGTGCCGGACCTGCAGATCAAAGCCTTGGTCGAGGGTTTGCAACAGGCCTACCTGGGCAAGCCGCTGGCCCTGGAAGATGAACGCATCGAACAGATCCTGGCCGAGCACCAGGCACAATTGAATGCACCATCGACCACGCCGCAGATTGAAGCCGCGCTGAAAACGGAGCAGAAATTTCTCAACGAAGAAAAGAACCGACCCGGTGTCCAGCAACTCGCCGACGGCATTCTGTTGACCGAAATCAAGCCAGGCCACGGCGCGAAGGCCGGCCCTCACGGCAAAGTCCAGGTGCTTTACACCGGTCGATTGCCGGACGGCACCGTATTCGACTCCAACCGCCAGGCGCAGTGGTTCAACCTCGACAGCGTGATTGACGGCTGGCGCACTGCACTGCCGCAAATGCCGGTAGGTGCGAAATGGCGCTTGGTGATCCCTTCGTCCTTGGCCTATGGCGCCGAAGGGGCAGGAGATGTGATCCCGCCGTTCACGCCACTGGTGTTTGAAATCGAGTTGCTGGGCGCGACCATCTGACCCTGGCCCAACGAAAAACGGTGCGCAATGCGCACCGTTTTTTCATGACCGCGAAACCCTCTCAGGCCTGGACCGCAGCTTCTTCCTTGTGGGCGTTGTGCAGCACTTCGATCAGGCAGTCTTCCAACTCGAAACGTTCGTGCAGCAAGCCGCCCAGCTCCTTGAATTTTTCCGCGACGCACTTGCCTTCATCGCATAGGTCGTTGAACGCCAGCAGCTTTTCGGTGATGACATCGATGCGCGGGTAGATCTGCTCGGCGAGCTCCAGGCCACGCTTGTCGTTGAAAGCCTTGGCCTCGCCCGTCAGTTGTTCGTAGATCTCGAAATGACCGGCAGACACATAGTCGACCAGCACACCGCAGAACTCCTGCAAGGGTTTGCGGCTTTCGCTCAGCGCTTCAGGCTTATCGCCGAGGGCATCATAGGCCCGAACCAATTCGTGGCGCTCCTGCAACCAGCGATCGATCAGCAGATGCACTCCACCCCAGCGTTCCTGCGCATTCTGACAACTTTCGAGCATGGTGATTTCTTCCCTTGTGAGTCATGCCACTCGCAGCCTGTGCACGCCTGATGATCAGGGACAAGCCAGACACAACATGATCGAGCGGCACAATTCCAATAACACGTGCGGGCCAGATTATGCCCGCACGACAATGGCTTCAAGGTACGCAGGAGATAAAGTTCATACAAGTGTTTAATCCAGGGCCCGGACCAACTGCGACGTATCGTCGCGAAGCGGTCGTACCAGAGCACTCCAGACAAGGCGCAGCAGCAGATAGGTCATCGCGCTGGATACCGCGAGGAAAAACAACAGGCTCCATTCGGGGATGCTCAGGTCAAACAGCGTCCAGGTGATATTGGCGCAATCGACAGCGCCATCAAGGACGCGGTGCAACGCACACCACCAGGAATCCGCCGGCTTGAGCTGGGCAATACAGTCGGGCAACGGTTCGAACGAACGGCTCTGTATCAGAACCTGGCGCCATGCCAGGGTCATCCCCCCCACCACAAAAACCAACCCCGCCGCCCCATACAGGAGACTGCCTCGTTGCCCTGGACCGTGTACGCATGCCACGAGGTTGCTCGCCAGGAACAGCATCAGGCACAACCGCTGCAAGACACACAGGCTGCAAGGCATCAGGCCGACCGAATACTCCAGATAAGTGGCGATGCCCAAAGCCAGGGCCGCGGCGATGGAAGCCATGAGAAACAAGAAGCGTGAGCTGGCCAAAGACATGGCGGTTCCGTAACAGAAGAGACAAGTAGTTACGGTAGAGGAAAGCCCTCGGGCCTTTCAAGGCAGGCCCGCGCAGACACTTCACCAGGGATGTAGGGAATTCCCGACAGGTCGAAGAGGATTCAGCGCACCCAGCTGTAGGACTTTGCTGAAGGCATGGCCAAAGCCCCAGAAACAAACAGATATCACCTATGGGAGCAAGGCTTGCCCGCGATGAAGACGACACAGTCTTTCAGAAACCGAGGCACCGGTTTCGCGAGCAGGCTTTGCTTCCAACCATGGGGGCACCGCAATGTCTCATCTCAAGTGGACATGACCTTAGCCGGGATCGGAACCGGCAACGGTGCGGCCAACAGACGCTCATCCAACAGCCCCAGCCCCTCCTGGAACAACTGATTGCTGCGCTCGGCGTCCCCCAGTTGCGCCAGTAACCGCGCCAGTTCGGCACAGGCTTCGGGATTACGTTGGACGCGCAAACTGTTTTCCAGGTAATCCCGCGCCTTGCCCCACAAGCTGTTTTGCAGGCATAGACGCCCCAGGGTCAGCAGCAGGCTTGGATCGGCCGGATGGTCCTTGAGCCAACCTTCGGCCGCTTGCAACTGGCGGCTCGGATCACTGCCACGAACCAACCCGTACAGGCGCGCCAGATGGCTGTCATAGTGACGCTTGAGCGCACCTCGCAGCACCTCTTCGGCCTCGACCTGCGCGCCCAACTGGCGCAGTTGCTCGGCATAGGCCAGCACCAGCGCCGGCTCCTGGCGCTGGGCCGAGGTCAGTTGTTGCCAGGCGCGATTGAGCGACTGCAAACCGACGCTGCCGTCCTCCTCGCGGTGGGCTGCCAGGGTGAGGTTTTCGCCCCAGGCGCGACGTTCCAGTTCAGCCAATTCAGCCGGCGGCAGGACCTTGTCCTTGCGCAACTCCGGTAACAGCCGGATCACCGCCGACCAATCGCCGCGCTGCTGATGCAGGCGTTGCAGTTGGCGCAGGGCCTGGACGTTATGGGGATGGCGCTCGTGCATGGCCTGCAGTGTGCTCAAGGCGCCGTCCGTGTCACCGCGATCGGTCTGCAGTTGCGCGTGCGTCAGGGCAATGGCCAGTTCCGCCTGGGGCTGACGCTCCAGGGCGCGCTCCAGCAAACTGTCGCTCTGTTCGTAAAGACCTTGTTCGTTGGCCGCGCGGGCGGCACCGAGGTAATACAGCAGCGGCTGGCGCTCGGCTTCGGCGGCGCGATGCAGGTGTCGCTGAGCACTGGCCCAGCGACCTTCGGCCAGATCCAACTGACCGTGCTCGATCGCCACTTGCACCCGCCGGCTGCGGTTGCGCCGCGACCACGGGTTGACCACGCCACTGGACGTGGTCACCAGGCCGATCAACGCCCTCAGGCCTCGCCACACCAGCCAGAGCACTGCCACCAAGGCCAGGGTGACCCACAGGCCCGCTTCATAACGGAAGTTCTTGTACGCCACCAGCACGTAACCCGAATGCTCGGCAATCGCCACGCCCAGCAAAGCAGCGGCAGCGATGACCACGAACAGAATCACGTAGAGACGCTTCATGGCTTGGCCTCCTGCGCGCCAGGCGCGGGCAGCGGCTTGACCGATTCCTGGGCATTGAGGTTACGACGCTCGAGGTAAGCCTGGACGCTGCTCAGCGTGCCTGTCAGGTCCGGGGTGACCACCGTCACCGGTTGCTTGGACAGTTCACCTACGCGTTCAAGCATGATTTTGCTTTGCGGGTTGTCCTGGTTGAAGTTGTTCTTCAACACGTCCCGTGCCTCGGTCAGCGCCTGGGTGTATACCGGCGCCTGACCATTGAGGGCGGCCCATTGCGCCTGCTCCAGCGCCAGGCTCAAGGCCAGGCGCACTTGCACAAGGCTTTGCCCGGCCAGCAGCGGACGAACATTCTCATCCGCGTTGAAGTCGATACGGATATAGCGCGAGATCTGGTCCCACCACTGCGCCCAACGACTGGCGCCATCGCCATCGGCGGTCAGGCCCAGCAGGGATTCACCACGGTCCTTGTACTCGGGGGCCAGCTCGGTCAGTTGCAGCACCTGGTCGCGCAGAGCACCCAGTTGCAGGAACAGGCCGGTGCGATCCGGTTGTTCGGTACTGCGCAACGCGGCGAGGGTCTTGGCCAGTTGCTCGCGGGCGGCGAACGAACCGGGGTCGTTCTGCTCGCGCAGGATTTCGTCAGCACCCTGGACCAGCGCCTGGGCACTGTTGATGTCTTGCAGGGCCGAAAGACGCAGGCTGGCCAGGCGCAACAGGTGCTCGGCCTCGGCCAGGCGCCAATCCTTGCGGCTGGCACCGAGCACGGTTTCCAGGCGCTGGTTCAGGCGCTGCTGGTCACCTTGCAACTGGGCCACCAGGCGCCGCCGCTCCTCCAGCTCTTCGGCCGGGGGCAATTGCGCCAGGCGCTCGCTCAAGCGTTGCTCGTTGAGCTTGAGGGTCTGGGCCTGATCGTTCAGCGCCTGGACCTGGGCGGACTGCTGCTGGTTATTGGTTTGCAGGTGACGCACCTGCCACACGCCCCAACCGCCTACGGCTACGCCGGCGACCCCGAGCAGCAAGGCAACAATGGCCAGCCCGTTGCCGCGCCGCGGCGCCATCGGGGGCGGAGTTTCAACCGGCGCATCGATCGCTGGCTGGTCTAGATCTTCTTTTGGCAAGGCTGTTTCGCTCACGTATCCATCCTTTGCATTAGAAAACGGCACGGAGTGTTCCCGTAGCGCCGCCAGCAAAGCCGCGGCATTGGCGCCACGGCAATCCACAACTGTTCGGGCCCCGGCGGCACGCGCCATCTCGGCAACCCTTGGGCTTGGAACAAACAACGGTAACCGCGCCAGGGCCGGCCACGCATCGCCGGCCAGCCGCTGCAGATGCTCGAAGCCCTGCCCACTGCTGACCACCAGTGCGTTCAAGCGTTCCGCTTCAACTTTCGCCGGCAACGCCCCTTCGCCGTAATTGGGCAAGTGGCGGCGGTACAACTCCAGATAATCGACACTAGCACCTTGCTCGCGCAAACGCTCTGCCAGCAAGCCACGCCCGCCTTCGCCCCGCACAATCAAAACCTTGGGTTCAGGCCGCGCAATAGCCTGGCGCAAGACCAAGTGCTCCAGCAAGGCTTCGCTGTCGTCGCCGTTATCGGGATAAAAAACCGTGAGGCCGGCATCGATGAGGATCTGTCCGGTGGCGGCGCCCACACTGAACCATGGTTGGTCTGGAGGCTGGGGCCAGTACTGGCGCAGCAGCTCGACGCACAGGCGTGCGGCAGGTTTGCTGACCACGATCACGGCACAGTATTGGTCCAGCGCCTGGAGTATCGCTCGCCCGGCCTCGGACAGCGGGACCGGCTCGATATCCAGCAAGGGCAGGCTGCTGCTGTAGACTCCCGCTTCGGCCAGGACAGCCGCCAGCGCCGACGACTCGTCCGCCGGCCGGGTGAGCAGCAGCCGCCAGCCCGTCACGTGTGGCCGGCCTCGCCGTAGACCGCCTTGAGGATGTCGCCTGCGCCCTGGCCCAGCAGGTCTTGCGCCACCCGCACGCCCAACGCCTCGGCATCGTGGCGCGGCGCCCGGGCTTCGGCGCTGAGCAGCCGGCCACCGTTGGGATCTCCTACCAGGCCGCGCAACCAGACTTGTTCGCCTTCCAGCACGGCGTAACAGGCGATCGGCACCTGGCAACCGCCATTGAGATGTTTGTTGAGGGCACGCTCGGCGAACACTCGCGTGGCGGTGTCTGCATGGTGCAGCGGTGCCAGCAGGGCGTGGATTTCGCTGTCGGCGCTGCGGCACTCGATGCCCACCGCCCCTTGTCCACCGGCCGGCAGACTGTCATCGACGCTGATGGCCGAGGTGATGCGATCTTCAAAGCCCAGGCGAATCAGGCCGGCGGCGGCGAGGATGATCGCGTCGTACTCACCGGCATCGAGCTTGGCCAGGCGCGTGTTGACGTTACCGCGCAGGAAACGGATTTGCAGGTCCGGACGGCGAGTCAGCAACTGTGCCTGGCGACGCAGGCTGGAAGTGCCGACCACACTTCCGGCAGGCAACGCTTCAAGGCTGGAAAACGTGTTGGAGACGAACGCATCGCGGGGGTCTTCCCGTTCGCAGATGCAAAAAAGGCCCAGGCCTTCGGGGAAGTCCATGGGCACGTCCTTCATCGAGTGCACGGCGATGTCGGCTTCGTTGTCCAGCAACGCGGTTTCCAGCTCTTTGACGAACAGGCCCTTGCCACCGATCTTCGACAGCGGCGAGTCCAGCAGCTTGTCACCGCGACTGACCATGGGCACCAGGGTCACGATCAGGCCGGGATGGGCCGTTTCCAGGCGGGCTTTGACGTATTCGGCCTGCCACAGGGCCAAGGCGCTTTTACGGGTGGCGATGCGGATCTCGCGAGGGGACATGGATCAATCCGTACTTAAAAGATACGGCAGATAATAACAGCTCAGTCAAAACCGCTTTGATTTGAATCACGACCCCAAGGCCTCCCTGGCCGCCAAATCCTGGAAATGAAACGCGTTGAACGCCTTGGACCGCCGCGCTAAAGCTGCTGCATCATCTTGCGAACCCCGGCCACGTGCCGCCGGCTGACAATCAGCGCATCGCCATTGAGGCCCTTGAGGAACAGCTGGAAGTGCCCAAGGGGGGTGCGTTGCAAACGCTCGATACGCTCGCGGGCCACGAGGGCGTTGCGGTGGATGCGTACGAAACGCTCGCCGAACTCGTCTTCGAGGGCCTTGAGTGGCTCATCCAGTAACACCTCGCCACTCTCATGGCGCAAGGTCACGTATTTATGGTCGGCAATGAAGTAGACGACCTGGTTCAACGGGATCAGCTCGATGCCTTTGCGGGTGCGCGCACTGATATGGCTGCGCGGGCCGCTGCCGCTTTCGGCGGCGGGACGGGTCAGCGCCGCCAGTTGCACGCGGTTGGGCCGCTCGGCCTTGCGCAAGGCCTCGAGCAACGCCTCGGACGCCACCGGCTTGACCAGGTACCCCACGGCACCGGCTTGCAGCACCTCGGGCGGAAAATCGTCCCGGGTGGTACAGAACACCACGGCGGGCGGCGACTCTCGTTCGCACAACTTCGCCGCGACCTGCAGGCCGTCCAGGCCAGGCATGCGAATGTCGAGCAGCACGATATCCGGCTTGTGGCTGTCAATAAGGGCCAATGCCTCTTCGCCATTGGTGGCGCTCGGCTCCAGGACACTGTAACCCTCGAGCTCGCCAACCATTCGGCTCAGGCGCTCGCGGGCCAGTGGTTCGTCATCAACGATCAGGACATTCATATTGCGCTGGATTCCTGCGTGAGTCTCGCACAAGGATAGCGTAGACAGGGGAAGTGACATCCGTCACCGCGATCCACGCTAAGACTCGCTCGAGGGCCAAAAAGTGCCGCGAGGCGGTTGCCTATCTTTACCAGCGCTTGACGACCGATGCCCGAGGCCCGTTGTCGCACGGCGTCGCCGTAGGGATTGTTAACTGTCGATCTGACCAATATGAGCCCCCCTTCTTAATCTATCGCCCGCTGCGCCATGGATGGAAAAGCAAAAGTCCTACAGTCCACTGTAGACGGTTGCCACGACGATATTGCTCAATCGAAAAATATCGTTGTGCCAAACCCCTGTTGGATCCCAGGGTTCTATCGAAAAACCTGCCGACCAGTGCCAGCGCCAGTCCCGGCAACCCTGCTATCATCCGCCGCAGCCTTTAACCGCTAATTTCTCCACAGCCGATCACGAGCGAATTCATGAGCACTGACAAGACCAATCAGTCCTGGGGCGGCCGCTTCAGTGAACCCGTCGACGCCTTCGTCGCCCGCTTCACCGCCTCCGTCAACTTTGACCAGCGCCTGTATCGCCACGACATCATGGGTTCGATCGCCCACGCCACCATGCTGGCCAAGGTCGGCGTGCTGACCGATGCCGAGCGCGACAGCATCATCGACGGCCTGAAGACCATCCAGGCGGAAATCGAGGCCGGCCAGTTCGACTGGCGCGTCGACCTTGAAGACGTGCACATGAACATCGAAGCGCGCCTGACCGACCGCATCGGCGTGACGGGCAAGAAACTGCACACCGGCCGCAGCCGCAACGACCAGGTCGCCACCGACATCCGCCTGTGGCTGCGCGACGAGATCGACCTGATCCTGGCCGAAATCACCCGCCTGCAAAAAGGCCTGCTGGAGCAAGCCGAGCGCGAGGCCGAGAGCATCATGCCGGGCTTCACGCACCTGCAGACCGCCCAACCTGTAACATTTGGGCATCACATGCTGGCCTGGTTCGAAATGCTCAGCCGCGACTACGAGCGCCTGGTGGACTGCCGCAAGCGCACCAACCGCATGCCCCTGGGCAGCGCCGCGCTGGCCGGCACCACGTACCCGATCGATCGTGAATACACCGCGCAGTTGCTGGGCTTCGACGCCGTCGGCGGCAACTCGCTGGATAACGTCTCGGACCGCGATTTCGCCATCGAATTCTGTGCCGCCGCGAGCATCGCGATGATGCACCTGTCGCGCTTCTCCGAAGAGCTGGTGCTGTGGACCAGTGCGCAATTCCAGTTCATTGACCTGCCCGACCGCTTCTGCACCGGCAGCTCGATCATGCCGCAAAAGAAAAACCCCGACGTGCCAGAGCTGGTGCGTGGCAAGAGTGGCCGGGTGTTCGGTGCTCTGATGGGCCTGCTGACCCTGATGAAAGGCCAGCCGCTGGCCTACAACAAGGACAACCAGGAAGACAAGGAACCGCTGTTCGACGCCGCCGACACCTTGCGCGACTCGCTGCGCGCCTTCGCCGACATGATCCCGGCCATCAAGCCCAAGCACGCGGTGATGCGCGAAGCGGCTCTGCGCGGCTTCTCCACCGCCACGGACCTGGCCGATTACCTGGTGCGCCGTGGCCTGCCGTTCCGCGACTGCCACGAAATCGTTGGTCATGCCGTGAAGTACGGCGTGGACAGTGGCAAAGACCTGGCGGAAATGAGCCTGGACGAGCTGCGCAAGTTCAGTGACCAGATCGAACAGGACGTGTTTGCCGTGCTGACCCTCGAAGGCTCGGTCAATGCCCGTGACCACATCGGTGGCACCGCGCCGGCGCAGGTCAAGGCAGCGGTGGTACGCGGCCAGGCGTTGCTCGCCAGCCGCTAAAAGCCAAAAGCATCGCGAGCAGGCTCGCTCCCACAGTGGAACTTCAGTGAACACATGATTTGTGAACATGGAGATCAAATGTGGGAGCGAGCCTGCTCGCGATAACTCACTTCAAAACAGCACAAAACTCACTTCTTGGCAGCGATCTTCGCCAAAAAATCCGGCATCGCTGCCTCTCTATCCGCAGCGATCCGCTGCACGTTCGGGTTCCGCTCCAAACGCTCCATCAGTGCCTTGGCCGCCGGCATGTCCGCGAGCAAATCGATATCGAAGAGTTTCTTGCCCACCTGCAGGGCCAGCGAAAGACTGTAGAAGAAATACAGATCGGCAATGCTCAGACTATCCCCTGCCACATAAGGCGAGAATTTGCCGTGGCGGCCGAGCGAGGCGAACCCCAGCAGCAATTCGGCCCTGGACTTTTCCTTGATGGCGTCGGCGACCGACATGCCGAAAAACGCCTCGCCATAACAGGCTCGTCCCGGCAGCTCGATGTACAACTCGATTTCCCGGCACAAGGCCAATACCTGGGCGCGCTCGAACGGGTCGGCTGGCAGCAGGGCCTTACCCGGTTGGGTTTGCTCGATGTATTCGAGGATGACGCTGGTCTCGTTGATAAAGCCCTGCTCGGTCTTCAGCACTGGCACCTTGCCGCGGGGGCTGATGGCCAGGGCTTCAGGGGTCTGGCTACCGTAGAACTGCACTTCTTCGAAGGGCACGCCCTTCTCCAACAGCGCCAGCTTGACCATGTTGTAGTAGTTACTGACAGAGAAACCATAAAGCTTGAGCATTACAAAGCCTCCAGGCCGTGCGGGGTTGGCAGCCTTGCGTTATAGACCGCCGGGGCATTTCTTGCCAGGCGCATCACGCCGCTGAATGCAGGTAAACTGGCGGCCTTTCTCAAAGGAGCCTGCCATGAGCGAGCCAACCGACATCGACAGCGACGAAGAAGAATTCGTCGAGAACACGCTGATCCAGGCCATCGAAAACCAGATCGAAAGTGAAAACCCGCCAGCGGCCAAGGCCACTTTCAATAAGTTGACCCTGGTGGGTTATGAGCGCGAAGACATCCTCAACCTGATGGCCCATGTGCTGGCGGTGGAGATCGATGCGATCCTGGAAGAGGATCGTGCGTTTAATACCGAGTGGTACGAAGCCGCCTTGCGCGCCTTGCCTGAGTTGCCGCCGGAAAAGAACTGAACGACAGGCAAACACACCCTGTGGCGAGGGGATTTATCCCCGCTGGGGCGCGAAGCGGCCCTAAAAAATTGGCCTCATTACGATTTTGGGCCTGCTGCGCAGTCCAGCGGGGATAAATCCCCTCGCCACGGGTGTATTTGCCTGACAGAACACTGGCCCCCCTCACCCCAAACAAAAAAAGCATGCCTCTGAGACTGGACAGCTCGGCCGAGTGCGCTCACCTTAGTAACGCTGTCGACCAAATTCCTAGAAAGTCTGGAGTCCTTATGTCGCTTACCCCTGAGTTGGTTGCCGAACTGGAAATCCTTGCACTCTTCAACCTGGACAGTTCCCAGGAAGGCCTGAAAATTCATCAGACCGCTGCCCCTAAAGCGATTGCCGCTGCCCAACGCCTGTTCGAGAAAGAACTGATCACCCAGCCCGATGGTGGCTACCTGACAAGCCTGGGACGAGATGCCGCCCAAAATGTACAAACCGTCCTGACGATACTCAGCGTCCAAGAAGCCGCCTGACCCCCTGCCGCCCACGGAAATCTCCTTTGCCGGGATTTCCGCAGGCGCACGGGTGCCCTGCGTAAAAAAACTGGCATCCGAATCCTGTTTTCACCTTAAGTATTCCCAAGACCGGGCGCTAACCTGCCATCACCCCACGTTCGACGCCGCGAGCCGGTTTGAGCAGACATGACCCGCAATCACGAAATACGCCCCGATCTGGACGAGGGAATCGACCGCAAGGTCTTGAGCCAGTTGCGCGCACGTTTTCTCAAGCTCAACACCGTACGGATGGAGCGCGCCCTCGAAGGCTTGTCGCCCCGCCAGCAAGGCGTGCTGACGTTGCTGCCGCTGTTTTTTCACGTCAACCACCCACTGCTACCTGGCTACGTTTCCGGCAGTACCCCTGCCGGGCTGTCGAACTACGAGCCTGACGCCAATGTCCTTGCCGAAGCCCAGCGGCTGACCCGCTCGTTTTCCTACAAGCCCCGGCACGGCAGCAACCCGCCGCGACCGATCCTTGGCCTGTTCCTGATGGGCAGCCTCGGCACCCTGGCCCAGGCCGACCAGAGCGACATGGATGTATGGGTGTGCCACGGGCCAGACCTGAGCGACGATGAACTGGCCGAGCTGCGCAAGAAATGTCAGTTGCTGGAGATCTGGGCCGCGACCCAGGGCGCCGAAGCCCACTTTTTCCTGATCGACCCGGCGCGCTTCGTGCGGGGCGAGCGGGACAACCAGCTCAGCTCCGACGATTGCGGCACCACCCAGCATTACCTGCTGCTGGACGAGTTCTACCGCACCGCGATCTGGCTGGCCGGGCGCACGCCGATCTGGTGGCTGGTGCCGGTCTATGAAGAAGAGAATTACGAGCAGTACACCCATACGCTGATGTCCAAGCGTTTCATTCGCGCGGATGAAACATTGGACTTGGGGCACCTGGCCTACATTCCGCCGGGTGAATTCGTCGGTGCCGGGCTCTGGCAGCTCTTCAAAGGTATCGAGTCGCCTTACAAGTCCGTGCTCAAGCTGCTGCTGACCGAGGTCTATGCCAGCGAACACCCGAACGTGCGCTGCCTGAGCCTGCGCTTCAAGCAAGCCGTGTTTGCCAATCGCCTGGACCTGGAGGAGCTGGACCCGTACATGCTGGTTTACCGTCGCATCGAGGAATACCTCAATGCCCGTGGCGAACCCGAACGCCTGGAGTTGATCCGCCGCGCGCTGTACCTGAAGGTCAATCGCAAGCTCACCGGCCAGGCGCGCAGCAGCGGCTGGCAGCGGGTACTGCTCGAACGACTGGCCCGGGAATGGGGCTGGGACCAACGGCAACTGGCGCTGCTGGACAGCCGCAGCCAATGGAAAGTCCGTCAGGTCAGCCACGAGCGGCGGGCACTGGTCAACGAACTCACCCACAGCTACCGCTTCCTGACCCAGTTCGCCCGCACCGAAAAAACCGTCAGCCTGATCAACAAGCGCGATCTCAATGTGCTTGGCCGGCGGTTGTATGCCGCCTTCGAGCGCAAGGCCGACAAGGTCGAGTTCATCAACCCCGGCATTGCGCCGGACTTGGCCGAAGATACCCTGACACTGGTGCAGTCGCCGAACAAGAAAGAACCGGGGCAGAACCAGTGGGGCTTGTACAACGGCAGCCTCAACGCCCTGGAGTGGGAGAACTTCGCGCCGATCAAGCGCTGCCGCGAGTTGCTGGAACTGCTGACCTGGTGCCATCGCAACGGCGTGATCGACAGCAGCACACGCCTGGCGCTGCACCCCGGCGACAGCGACCTGAGCGAGTTCGAACTATTCAACCTGCTGGGCAGCCTGCAACAGACCATCGCCCTGCCCCTGGCCACGGTGGATGAAGCGCAACTGCTGCGCGCCAGCGTGCCCAGCGAAGTGCTGATCCTGGTGAACGTCGGCGTCGATCCGCTCAAGCACCACCGCGACCTGAATATCCTGATGACTACCGAGCGCACCGACTCCCTGAGCTATGCCGGGGTCCGCGAGAACCTGGTGCTGACCCTCGACCAGGTCACGCTCAACAGTTGGAATGAGGTGCTGGTCAACCGTTTCGACGGCGAACACGCCCTGCTCGACTGCCTGCGCGATTACCTCAACGACCTGCCCGTCACCCAGCGCCAGCCACGCTTGCAGGTGCGCTGCTTCTGCCACAATCGCGCCCAATTCATTGCCCGGCGCGTCGAAGAAGTCATCGAAACGGCGCAGACCCTGCTGTTGAGCAGGCTCAATCACCGCTACCTGCTTCAGGTCCAGCAGCACTATCACGTGCTGGAGCTGGTGCCCGGCCAGGTCAATCACGTGGCACTGGGCAGCTTGTCGGCGCTGATGGATTACCTGGGCGAGGAACTGACGGCCTACAGCCCCTTGCAACTGGACCCGATGGCCCTGGAAGACCATGACCTGGCGCTGATCCTGCCCATGGGGCAGCCCGAGTGCATCCAGGTGTTCTATCGCGTCAGCGAGGACGAAGCCGATCTGTACGTGCTCGATGAATTCAACGCGCTGTGGCAGCAACATGTGCCTTATCACGACGAACAAAGCCTGCTGGTGCCTTTGCAGCGTTTCTTGCAATCGGTGCTGTACCGTCGCGACGCCCTGCTGCCGCTGGACGCCGCCCAACCGCTGACCCTGGAAACCCTGTATTACCAGTTACTGCCCTCAGGCAACGGCCGGGCGCGGCGGATCGAAGCGCGGCAAGCGCCCCAGACACCGGTCAACAAGCCGTTCTATGACGTCCAGGCGATCATCGGCAAAGCGGCGCACGGGCAGGTGCATGTCACTCTGTACTGCGATCAGCAGGAGTTTTCCGAACTGGAACATGGCGACCAACTGTTCCGCGTGGTCGCCAGGGAGATCGTTGAACAGCGCCGCGAAGCCCAGCGCTATCGCTGCTACATCACCGACCTGGACCTCTCGGGCCTGGTGGGCGACGGGTCCTGCTCAAGCAATTTGTACCTGCGCTACAAGGCCGACCTGGAACGCGCGCTGAACGAGGCGCTGGCCTTGGTCTGAAGCACCGGCGCTCAGAGGTGGAAATCACCGCCGGCTTCAGGCTGGTACTCGACCTCCAGCAACGTCAGCTTCAGCGTCTTGCCACCCGGAGCCGGCCAGTCGATGTGCTGGCCGACCTTCAGGCCCAGCAATGCACTGCCCACCGGTGCCAGGATCGAGATCCGGCCTTCGTCGGCATTGGCGTCCTGTGGATAGACCAAGGTCAGGTGATAATCCTTGCCGTTGCTTTCTTCGCGACAGTGCACACGCGAGTTCATGGTCACGACATCGGCAGGTACTTCTTCGTGGCCCACCACGTTCTCGGCGCGATCCAGTTCAGCTTGCAACGCAATCACGCCCGGCAGCGTTTCATCAAGACTGTCGATCAGGCGTTCCAGACGCTGTACGTCCAGGCGGGTAAGGGTGATGGAAGGTGCGGTCATGATCCAGGCAGACTCCTTTCTTCTGCACAAAAAAAGCAAAACCCCGCCACAAAAAGACGGGGTTTTCACGGGCCTCGATGGGTTGAGGCGTAGCCGGACACTATCACAGCTCAATAAATAAACAAGTCAGGCAGGATCTGCCCATTGTCATGAGGGGGCAGAGTTACTGTGGCGAGGGGAGTGTGGGAGCAAAGCTTGCTCGCGAAACAGGCGCCTCGACTTCTGAAAGACCGCGTCGCCTCCATCGCGGGCAAGCCTTGCTCCCACACAGCGGGGCGATGCGACACTTCCCGTCCCTCGCCACAATGATCACACCAGGGATTTGCGTTTAGCCGCCTCGGCACAGATCACCCGCCGCCGCTCGTCGTCGGCCGAGCGCCATTCGCGGATATGTTCCACGTGGCGCAAACAACCGAGGCAGAACTTCTGTTCATCCAGCTTGCACACGCCGGTACACGGCGAAGGCACCGCGGGGCTGACATTACTGTAGAGCGGCTTGGCTGGGCGCGCCTGGGCTGTCTGGCTCACGCCGTCACAGGCCTTCGAAATCGAGTTTCACGCCAGCCTGCTGATCGACGATGCGCTCGAGCATCTCGCCCAATTGTTCTTCGCTCTTGTCGCACATCCAGCGCTCGCTTTCCTCGTCGTAGTCGAAATGGAAGCCACCGGACACCGCCGCCAGCCACAACTGCCGCAACGGCTCCTGGCGACTGAAGATCAATTGGCTGCCGTTTTCGAACTTGACGGTGAGTACACCGGCGGAGATTTCCAGGTCAATGTCCAGGCCACTGTCATCGAACACATCCTCCAGCGTTTGCTGGGTCGCATCGACCAGGTCGTGGAAACGGGCTTCAGTCAAACTCATTGCGGCAACCTCGAAAATGTCTGCTCATGCTCAAGCGCCGCAAGATACGGACGCCGCCCGGCGAATGCAAAGGATATACCGATCAGCAACCACAGTGCCGCCGGACGGGCGGCCCGTTGCATAGGCAAGCTGCCGGGTGGCCGGTATACTCCGGCGCAATTAAAGCATTTTCAAGGATTTCGCCATGAAGCGCCTGATCTCTTCCCTTGCTGCGCTCGTCGCGGTTGCCTGCCTCGTGACAGCCTGTGGTCAAAAAGGTCCGCTGTACCTGCCTGATGACAGCAAGTCCCCTGAAGAGCAGGCCAAGTCGTCGCAAGCCAAATCCCACGCGCACGACACCCACACCACTTACTAAGGGAACGCCATGGACGCTTTTAACTACCGTGGCGGGGAGCTGTTCGCGGAAGGGGTTGCCCTGTCCGCGATCGCCGAACGTTTCGGCACGCCGACCTACGTCTATTCCCGTGCCCACATCGAGGCCCAGTACCGGACGTTCGCCGATGCCCTCGACGGCATGCCGCACCTGGTGTGTTTCGCCGTCAAGGCCAACTCCAACCTGGGCGTGCTCAATGTCCTGGCGCGCCTGGGTGCCGGTTTCGACATCGTCTCCGGTGGCGAGCTCGAGCGTGTGCTGGCCGCTGGCGGTAGCGCCGACAAGATCGTGTTCTCCGGTGTCGGCAAGACCCGCGAAGACATGCGCCGCGCCCTGGAAGTGGGCGTGCACTGCTTTAACATCGAATCCACCGATGAGCTCGAGCGCCTGCAAATCGTCGCCGCCGAGCTGGGTGTTCGCGCACCGGTCTCCCTGCGCGTGAACCCGGACGTCGATGCTGGCACCCACCCGTACATTTCCACCGGTCTCAAGGAAAACAAGTTCGGTATCGCCATCGCCGACGCCGAAGACGTGTACGTGCGCGCCGCTCAACTGCCGAATCTGGAAGTACTGGGCGTCGATTGCCACATCGGTTCGCAACTGACCACCCTGGAACCGTTCATCGACGCCCTCGACCGCCTGCTGGCGCTGGTCGACCGCCTCGGCGATTGCGGCATCTACCTGCGTCACATCGACCTGGGCGGCGGTGTCGGCGTGCGCTATCGCGATGAAGAGCCGCCACTGGTGGCCGACTACATCAAGGCCGTGCGCGAGCGTCTGGAAGGCCGTGACCTGGCGCTGATGTTCGAACCGGGCCGCTACATCGTGGCCAACGCCGGCGTGCTGCTGACCCAGGTCGAGTACCTCAAGCACACCGAGCACAAGGATTTCGCCATCGTCGATGCGGCGATGAACGACCTGATCCGCCCAGCGCTGTACCAGGCCTGGATGGACGTCACCGCCGTGCGCCCTCGCGACACCGCGACCCGCAGCTATGACATCGTCGGGCCGATCTGCGAAACCGGCGACTTCCTGGCCAAGGGCCGGGAGCTGGCACTGGAAGAAGGCGATCTGCTGGCCGTGCATTCGGCCGGTGCCTACGGGTTTGTCATGAGTTCCAACTACAACACCCGCGGCCGCTGCGCCGAGGTGCTGGTGGACGGTGATCAGGCATTCGAAGTGCGTCGCCGCGAGACGGTAGCCGAGTTGTTTGCCGGCGAAAGCCTGCTGCCGGAGTAAAACCATGCTGCTGCGTTTTACCAAGATGCACGGCCTGGGCAATGACTTCATGGTCCTCGACCTGGTCAGCCAGCACGCGCACATCCTGCCCAAGCATGCCAAGCAATGGGGTGACCGGCACACCGGCATCGGTTTCGACCAGTTGCTGATCGTCGAGGCGCCCAACAACCCGGACGTGGATTTCCGTTATCGGATCTTCAATGCCGACGGCTCGGAAGTGGAACAATGCGGCAACGGCGCGCGCTGCTTCGCCCGCTTCGTGCTGGACAAGCGCCTGACCGCCAAGCGACATATCCGCGTCGAGACCAAGAGCGGCATCATCGAGCTGGATGTGCGCAGCGACGGCCAGATCGGCGTCAACATGGGCGCTCCGCGCCTGGTGCCAGCAGACATCCCCTTCCAGGCACCGGCCCAAGCGTTGAGCTATCAGGTGGACGTCGACGGCACCCCGGTGGAACTGGCGGCGATCTCCATGGGCAACCCCCACGCCGTGCTGCGAGTGGCCGATATCAACAGTGCCCCGGTGCATGAGCTGGGGCCGAAAATCGAGCATCATCCGCGCTTCCCCGCACGGGTGAACGTCGGTTTTCTGCAAGTCATCGACCGCCATCGTGCACAATTGCGCGTCTGGGAACGCGGCGCCGGGGAAACCCAGGCCTGCGGTACCGGCGCCTGTGCCGCTGCAGTCGCTGCGATCAGCCAGGGGTGGATGGATTCGCCATTGTTGATCGACCTGCCCGGCGGGCGCCTGTCCATCGAATGGGCGGGCCCTGGCCAACCGGTGATGATGACCGGCCCGGCAGTGCGCGTATACGAAGGACAAGTTCGTCTTTGAGTGAGCCAAACCCATGACCGACCAGCCACAGGTTCCAGCCCCACAGCCCGACGAATCCCCCAGCCTTCCAGAAGCCGCGGCCGTGGCGGCCTATCTGGAGGCTCATCCGGATTTCTTCGTCGAGCACGAAGAACTGCTTGCGACGATGCGCATCCCCCACCGGCGCGGCGATACCGTGTCGCTGGTGGAACACCAGATGAAAATCCTGCGCGAGCGCAACATCGAAATGCGCCATCGTCTTTCGCACCTGATGGACGTGGCCCGGGACAACGACCGGCTTTTCGACAAGACCCGTCGGCTGATCCTGGCCCTGATGGACGCCAGCACCCTCGAAGACCTGGTCATGAGTGTCGAAGACAGCCTGCGCCAGGATTTCCAGGTGCCCTTCGTCAGCCTGATCCTGTTTGGCGACAACGCCATGCCGGTGGGCCGCTGGGTAACCCACGCCGAAGCGCAGACAGCCATCGGCGGCCTGCTCACGGAAAACAAAAGCGTCAGCGGCAGCCTGCGCGAGCATGAGCTGGACTTCCTGTTCGGCGAAGAACAACGCAAGCAGATCGGCTCCACCGCCGTCGTCGCCATCGCCCACCAGGGCGTGCACGGCGTGCTGGCCATCGCCAGCCGCGATCCGCAGCACTACAAGAGTTCGGTGGGCACGCTGTTCTTGAGCTACATCGCCGAAGTCACCGGCCGGGTGCTGCCAAGGGTCGCCGGCTCGCTGCGCTCGGTACGCTGATGATGGAACGGCAACTGGACGCCTACTGCGAACACCTGCGCAGTGAGCGCCAGGTGTCGCCCCACACGCTGTCGGCTTATCGCCGCGACCTGGAAAAAGTCCTGGGCTGGTGCCAGAAGCAGAACATCGGCAGCTGGGCGGCCCTGGACATCCAGCGCTTGCGCAGCCTGGTCGCCCGCCTGCATCAACAGGGGCAATCCTCCCGCAGCCTGGCGCGGCTGTTGTCGGCGGTGCGTGGCCTGTATCACTACCTCAACCGCGAAGGCTTGTGCGATCACGACCCGGCCACCGGCCTGGCGCCGCCCAAGGGCGAACGCCGGCTGCCCAAGACCCTCGATACCGACCGCGCCCTGCAATTGCTTGAAGGCGCCGTCGAGGATGACTTCCTGGCACGACGCGACCAGGCGATTCTCGAGCTGTTCTATTCTTCCGGCCTGCGGCTTTCGGAACTGACGGGGCTTAACCTGGATCAACTGGACCTGGCCGATGGCATGGTCCAGGTGCTCGGCAAGGGCAGCAAGACACGCCTGCTGCCCGTCGGCCGCAAGGCCCGCGAAGCCCTGGAGCAGTGGCTGGCGCTGCGGGCGCTGACCAACCCCGCCGACGACGCGGTCTTCGTCAGCCAACAAGGGCGGCGCCTGGGCCCGCGGGCGATTCAGTTGCGGGTCAAGGCCGCCGGTGAACGCGAGCTGGGACAGAACCTGCACCCACACATGCTCAGGCACTCCTTCGCCAGCCATCTTTTGGAATCGTCCCAGGACCTGCGCGCCGTCCAGGAGTTGCTCGGCCACTCGGACATCAAGACCACACAGATCTATACCCATCTGGACTTCCAGCACCTGGCGACGGTCTATGACAGTGCCCACCCCAGGGCCAAACGCATCAAGGGCGACGAATCATGACCATCGAGCTCATCACTTTCGACCTGGACGACACCCTGTGGGATACCGCCCCGGTGATCGCCAGCGCCGAAGCCGTACTCCGCCAATGGCTGACCGACAACGCACCGAACCTGGGCGGCGTACCGGTGGAGCATCTTTTTTCGATTCGCGAGCAAGTCTTGCGCGAAGAGCCCGGCCTGAAGCATCGCATCAGCGCATTGCGCCGACGGGTGCTGTTCCGCGCACTGCAAGAGGCCGGCTACGATCAGTGGCAAGCGTCTGAGCTGGCGGACGAGGCATTCGAGACGTTCCTGCATGCCCGTCATCAACTGGAGGTTTTCCCCGAGGTGCAGCCCACCCTGGAGATCCTGGCCAATCATTTCGCCCTTGGCGTGGTCACCAATGGCAATGCCGACGTGCGGCGCCTGGGGCTGGCGGACTATTTCAAGTTCGCCTTGTGCGCCGAAGACATCGGCATCGCCAAGCCTGACGCCCGGCTGTTCCACGAAGCCCTGCAACGCGGCGGTGCCACGGCGCAGACCGCCGTACACATTGGCGATCACCCGGGCGATGACATCGCCGGCGCCCAACAGGCCGGCCTGCGCGCGGTGTGGTTCAACCCGACGGGCAAGGCCTGGGAGGCCGACCATGCGCCAGATGCGGAGATTCGCAGCCTGACCGAACTGCCGGGGTTGCTGGCAGGTTGGCATAGCCAACCCTGAACCCACGGCTCTGTAGCCGCCAACGCCCCTTTGCGGGAGCGAGCCTGCTCGCGATGGCGGCGGCACATCCAACATCAATACCAGCAGACCCACCGCTATCGCGAGCAGGCTCGCTCCCACCCTGGATCCGCTGTGTCCTGCGGCTCCGCGCCCGGCACAAAACCCTGTGGGAGCGAGCCTGCTCGCGATGGCGGCGGCACATCCAACATCAATACCAGCAGACCTACCGCTATCGCGAGCAGGCTCGCTCCCACAGGTCCGGGACTTTATCTGGCCCATGAAAAAGCCCGCAGCGACGGCGGGCTTTTTCAGCAAGCAAGAAGCAGAAGCTCAGATAGGGCGGCTGCCGTACTTGTTGTCCGGCTTCTTGGGCGGATCAGCGACCACGTTGGCCTCCACTTCCTGCACCTTACCGCCCCTGGCCAGGAATTCCTCCATGGCCTTGGCGAGCGCATCACGCTCCTTGTTCTTGGCCTCTACGCTCGGCAACTCGTCGACCGACACCGCGGCCTTGGCCTTGCCTTTGGCGGTAGGAACCGGAACATCGGCCCCATCATCGTCGGCTACGTCTTCAGCCGCCGCTTCAAGGCCTTCTTCGGTCTCGTCTTCGTCGCCCACTTCGAGGTCGTCGTTTTCCAGATCATCGTCGCTCATGTTCTACCTCATGACTTGCGAAAAGCAGATTAGTTATAGCCCAGCTTCGCCATCTGTTCGAAGGCTGCCAGAAAAAATTCAACATCCGCCGGCAATCAGCGGTTATGCCCCTTCACCGTACAAGGTGGCGAGGACTTTACGAGCACCACCGTGATCACGGTGCTCGCCCAGATAAACACCTTGCCAGGTACCCAATGCCAACCGTCCTGCCGTGACCGGCAGGCTGAGCTGGCAACCGAGCACACTGGCCTTGAAGTGCGCCGGGAGGTCGTCCAGGCCTTCGTCGTTGTGCTCATAGTCGGCGGTTCCTTGTGGGATCAGCCGATTGAAAAATCGTTCGAAGTCTCGACGTACCGCCGAATCGGCGTTCTCGTTGATGGTCAACGAAGCCGAGGTATGCTGCAGCCACAGATGCAACAGACCGACACGACACGCCTGGAGTTCAGGCAGGCCGGCAAGCAATTCGTCCGTCACCAGATGAAAGCCCCGGGGCCTTGCCCGCAGGGTTATCAGCGTCTGTTGCCACATACAGATCTCCGCACGTTCGGCGCGCATTCTAGCGCGCTCTGGGAAAAAACAAAGGGCCTAATATTCTTGCTTCGGTGTAAGCCTTTGGCGGTACAAAACCCCATGTCGCATCCACAACAAAAGGCGTCGGGAAAACCGCCGCGTCCTGTGAGCAGTGACAAATTCCAGACAAAAAAATGCCCGGCGAACCGGGCATTTTTTATTGCGTGTGCTTACAGGTTGTAGCCACGTTCGTTGTGTTGGGCCAGGTCCAGGCCCACGGCCTCTTCTTCCTCGGAGACACGCAGACCCATGACGGCGTCCAGCACCTTGAGAATGATGAAGGTGACGATCGCGGTGTAGACCACGGTGAAAGCCACGCCCTTGAATTGAATCCACACTTGCGCACCGATATCGGTCACGGTGCCGAAGCCACCCAGTGCCGGTGCCGCGAACACACCGGTCAGGATCGCGCCGAGGATACCGCCGATGCCGTGCACGCCGAAGGCGTCCAGGGAGTCGTCGTAGCCGAGTTTGCGCTTGAGGGTGGTGGCGCAGAAGAAGCACACCACGCCCGCCGCCAAGCCGATGACCAGGGCGCCCATCGGGCCCACGGTGCCGGCAGCCGGGGTGATTGCAACCAGGCCGGCCACCACGCCCGAGGCGATGCCCAGTGCGCTTGGCTTGCCGTGGGTGATCCACTCGGCAAACATCCAGCCCAGCGCCGCCGCGGCGGTAGCGATCTGGGTCACCAGCATCGCCATGCCGGCGGTGCCGTTGGCAGCAACTGCGGAACCGGCGTTGAAGCCGAACCAGCCAACCCACAGCATCGCCGCGCCCATCAGGGTATAGCCCAGGTTATGCGGCGCCATCGGCGTGGTCGGGAAGCCTTTGCGCTTGCCCAGTACCAGGCACGCCACCAGGCCGGCGATACCGGCGTTGATGTGCACCACGGTGCCGCCAGCGAAGTCCAGCACGCCCCAGTCCCACAGCAGGCCGCCGTTACCGGACCAGACCATGTGGGCGATCGGTGCATACACCAGGGTGAACCATACGCCCATGAAAACCAGCATGGCGGAGAACTTCATCCGCTCGGCAAACGCACCGACGATCAGCGCTGGAGTGATGATGGCGAAAGTCATCTGGAAGGTAATGAACACTGCTTCAGGGAACAGCGCCGCCGGGCCGGTCAGGCTGGACGGGGTGACGCCTGCCAGGAACGCTTTGCCCAGGCCGCCGACAAAGGAGTTGAAGTTGACGACGCCCTGCTCCATGCCGGTGGTGTCGAACGCGATGCTGTAGCCATAGATGACCCACAGGACGCTGATCAGACCGGTAATGGCAAAGCACTGCATCATCACGGAAAGAAGATTTTTCGACCGGACCATGCCACCGTAGAACAGTGCCAGGCCGGGAATGGTCATGAACAGTACAAGAATCGTGGCCGTGAGCATCCAAGCGGTGTCGCCGGAGTTCAGGACTGGGGCTGCCGCTTCTTCTGCCATGGCCAGGCCTGGCATTGCGAAGGACAACAGGGCTCCTAGCCCTGCGAATTTACGCAGAGTCATATTGTTTTCTCCTGGGGCGTTGGGTTTGGCGGCTTAGATGGCGTCGGTATCGGTTTCGCCGGTACGGATGCGGATAGCCTGTTCCAGATTGACCACAAAGATCTTCCCGTCACCGATCTTGCCGGTGTTGGCGGCCTTGGTGATTGCCTCGATCACCCGGTCAAGATCCTTGTCGTCAATGGCGACATCGATCTTCACCTTGGGCAGGAAATCGACCACGTATTCCGCGCCGCGATACAGCTCGGTGTGACCTTTCTGCCGACCGAAGCCTTTGACCTCAGTAACGGTAATGCCCTGCACGCCGATCTCGGACAACGACTCGCGCACGTCGTCCAACTTGAACGGCTTGATGATGGCAGTGACTAGCTTCATGAAACTTTCTCCCGAATTGGTGGACTTGCCCCAGGAAAACAAACCCGACTCAAGTCTAAGCGCAGTGCCTGGCTTTGTAACGCATCGTCGGCCCAAGTTGCCCGACAGGTGCCAGTTAACCGATCCTGACGAAACTCCCCGTTCCGCCTGCTGCACTGCATTCGTCACAGCGACTGCATCAGTGCATGGGTCATCAGCCTCTAAGCAGAAACCTTGCCATCTGTACCCAAACCCTCTGATTTCAGTCTCTTACCCACCGTGCCCGCTTGCTCCGCCCCACGAACCGCAGCGATACGCACAACAACAGTGCGACGATGCCCGGCCTCGTGCGCGAAAAGCGTGCATCCTTGCTTGCAAATTGACTATAGACACTGCGTGGTACACTGCCCGCCATTGTTTCCAGGACACCTGCCCATGCTTGCGCCCAAAGACCTCCTCGACGCCCTGAGCGGCCATGCCTCCCGTATCTTGAGTGGTGACACGCCGCTGCCCAAGAGCGAAATCGAAAGCCAGTTCAAGGCGCTGCTGCAAAGCGGGTTCAGCAAACTGGACCTGGTGAGCCGGGAAGAATTCGACAGCCAGATGGTCGTGCTGGCCCGGACCCGGGCGCGGCTCGAAAGCCTGGAGGCCAAGGTCGCGGAGTTGGAAGCGCGACTGGCCCAGGAATAGGCACCTTCGGGCCATACGCCCGGCATCAGCCCAGGCGTATTCAACCCAAGGGTCAGAGGCGGAAACGACCGACCAGGGTATTGAATGACAGGGCCAGGTTGGACAGCTCCTGGCTCGACGCACTGGTCTGGTTTGCCCCAGCGGCGGTCTGGGTAGAGAGATCCTGGATATTCACCAGGTTGCGATCGACCTCACGGGCCACATGGGCCTGCTCCTCCGACGCCGTGGCAATCACCAGGTTACGGTCATTGATCTGCGCAATACCGTCGGCGATCTGCTCCAGTGCCTCGCCCGTGGCCCGGGCCAGGCTCTGGGTCTCGGTCACCAGCGCCTGGCTCTTGCCCATGGCATCGACCGCGCTGTCGGCACGGTCCTGCACCGCGTGGATCATGCTCTCGATTTCACCGGTTGACGCCTGGGTGCGTGCCGCCAGGGCACGAACCTCATCGGCCACCACGGCAAAACCACGTCCCTGCTCCCCGGCGCGGGCCGCCTCGATGGCCGCGTTGAGCGCCAACAGGTTGGTTTGTTCAGCGATCCCGCGGATCACATCCAGCACCTTGCCAATATCGCGTACCTGAACGGCAAGATCCCTGACCAGCCCGGTGGACGAGGTTATTTCCTGGGTTGCAGTGTCGATCGCCTGCACCGCGCTACGGGCCTGATCACGTCCCTCGCTGGCCTGTGTGCTGGTCGATTGCGAAGCCTGTGAAGTGGAGACCGCGTTGCGGGCCACTTCCTCAACCGCCGAAGTCATTTCGGTCACGGCGGTGGCGGCCTGCTGGATTTCGTCATTCTGCCGGATCAAGGCACGACTGCCATCATCGGTGACCGCCGTCAGCTCCTCGGCGGCAGACGCCAATTGGTCCGAAGCGTTGGCAATCTGCTGGATGGTGGCCTTCAAACTCGTCTGCATATCGCCCAAGGCCTTGAGCAACTGGCCGGCCTCGTCGCGACTGTTGCTGGTGATGTGCTGAGTGAGGTCGCCCTGGGCGATGCGTTGCGCGCAATCGACCGCCGTGGCAATCGGTCGACTGATCAGGCGACTGATAAACATGCCCAACAGCAGCGCGGCGATAAACGCCACGACAATGCCGCTGTACAGCACGGTCTTGGCCGTCGCCTCCTGCTGCGTGGCGGCCTTGGCGTCTTCGCTGATCTGACGGTCATTGGAGTCGATCATGATGGTCAACTGGTCCATCACCTTGCGATAAGTCTTCTGCAGGTCACCCAGCAACAGGGTGCGACCGTTCTCCAGGTCGCCAGCCGCCATCATCGCCACGTACTGCTGCACCATGGCCTGGTAGACCGGCCAATCCCGGGCCATCTGGTCGCCAGCGATGCGCTCGTCTTCAGCCAGGTTGCCTTTGCGGTAATCGGCGAAAGCCTTTTCGCTGGCCAACTGATTGGCTTTCATCGAAGCGAGAAACTCATCCTTCATGCTCTGCGGAGCATTGCCGGCGGTAGCGACATACAGTCGGTACATGTCGCGCGTCTGGCCGACCGCCTTGGTCTTGGTCTGCGACGTATTGGCGACCGAGACCAGGTTGTTGTTGAACACCCCCTGCAAACGTGTCGACAGTGCGGAAACCCCACTGACGCCAAGCATGCCCACGGCGAGCGTAATCAGGGCGCAGAGGAAAAACGAGGTGATCAGTTTGGTTGATAATTTTGCGTCATTGAGCCAGTTCATCGGTGGATCCTCACGGGATGCTGGTCCAGCAGCCCTGCTATGTGTGCATTTCCCTGCCCCGCGTAACGCCAGGTAAAGGGCCTGTGTCCAGACTCCATCGCCGCTGATATGAACCTCGAGCAAGACGTCGTACAACATCACAAACGTACAAGCTAAATTCCCTGCTCGCCTTCAAACTTGATGGAGCGACCTCCTCGCTTTTTTGCCCATTGCGCTCACAACGCCATAGGCCAAATATCTTCTGAAATACTTGAGATAGAGACATTTAATGAAAAAATTAAATGATGGCTTATAGCCATATTTCTTGAGAAATGTTACATCATGTGACACATTGATCACAACATAAGACATCGTATGACTTAGGCAATTTCTATGAAATGAACCTAAGAACGTGCATCGAAGCCCCACCGTGAGGAGTTACACATGCATCCGCAGAGGATGGGTCAGCCATTGCCCGGTGTGCGCAAGGCCAAACCCGTGAGGAAGAAGCTTGCAGAGTGCCTGGCCCTGATAACGATCAGCCTGGCAGCCCATGGCGAAACGCTCGATACCAGCGCCTCGCCCGGCAAGCGACTGGCAGTGGCCGCCGATTGCGTGGCCTGCCATAGCACCCTCGGCGGCAAGCCCTTTGCCGGCGGTTATCCACTCAACTCGCCAATGGGCGTCATCTACTCAACGAACATCACCCCTTCCAAGACCGCCGGCATCGGCCAATACACTCAGGCAGACTTCGCCCGCGCCGTGCGCGACGGCGTGACCCCGGACGGCACCCACCTGTACCCGGCGATGCCCTACACCTCCTACGCAAAGATGACCGACAGCGACGTTGCCGCCCTGTACCAGTACTTCATGGATGAAGTCACGCCGGTGGATACGCCCAGTCCCAAGACCGAACTCGACTTTCCGTTCAATATCCGCGCCTCGATGCTCGGCTGGAACGCCCTGTTCCATAGCCAGAAACGCTTCGAGGCGGATCCGGGCAAGTCCGCTCAGGTCAATCGCGGTGGCTACCTGGTCAATGCACTGGCCCATTGCGACACCTGCCATACCCCGCGCAATGCCCTGATGGCAGCGGATAACGCCAAGGCGCTTTCCGGCGGTTCACTGGGAGCCTGGTATGCACCCAACATCACCTCGGACAAGACCAGCGGGATCGGTGCCTGGTCGAGCGATGAGCTCGTTGCCTACCTGCGCAGCGGCCATGTAGAGGGCAAGGCGCAAGCTGCCGGGCCCATGGCCGAAGCGGTCGAGCACAGCCTGCAGTACCTTGGCGAAGATGACCTCAAGGCCATCGCGGCCTATCTGCTGCAGACCCCACCGATCGCTACCGGCGAACGCCAGGCCCGCCATACCTTCGGCCAAGCCTCGAACGACGAACTCACCCTGCGCGGCGGCAAACCGCAGGATCATCCGGGCTGGCACATCTTCAGCGGCACCTGCGCCAACTGTCACCAGGCCAACGGCGAGGGCACCCGTGAATATCCGTCACTGTTCCACAACACCGCGACCAGCCGCCGCGACAACCTGATCGCGACGATCGTCTACGGCGTGCATCGCGAAGTCGACGGCGTGGCAATCGACATGCCGGCCTTCGGTCCCGGTGCGCTGTTCACCGATCGTCTCGACGACCAGCAGATCGCCGATGTCAGCAACTACGTCCTGTCCCGCTACGGCAACGCCGGATTGAACGTGACTGCCGCCGATGTGGCACAGGTTCGCGAAGGCGGACCCAAGGCCCCCATCGCAGTGCTGGCACGCTACAGCGTACCGGCACTGGTTGTGCTCGGCCTGCTGATCCTCCTGGGGCTTTACAGGCTCAAGGCTCGTCGCCGGCTGCAGGAGGCCTGAACAATGGACACTTCAATGACCGACAAACACATGCCCGTTTCATCTACCCCCACCAACCACCTATCCCGCCGCGGCCTGCTGCGCGGGTCGGTCACCCTGGGCCTGGTGGCCTTGGTCGGAGGCCTCGGCCCCTGGCAATCGGTGATGGCCGAGGGCGACCAGGACTTTATCGCCCTGTCGCAATTCCTGGTCAGCCGTCCGGTCAACCCGGTCCTGGCGGCGCGCTACTACCGCGCCCTGAGCCGGCGCGCACCGAACTTCAGTGGCAATGTCGGCGCCCTCAGGCAACTGGTCGACGGGCAGGGCTTCAAGCATGTGGATGAATACCTGGCCCAGGCCAACCCGGACCCATCGTTGAAAGCGACGGCCACCAGCATCATTTCGGCCTGGTACCTGGGCATCGTCGGCGAGCTCGCCGATGCCGAACTGATCAGTTACTCCGAGGCGCTGATGTATCGCCCGACCCACGGCATTCTCATCATTCCAACCTACGGTGGCGGCCCCGACTCCTGGGGCGCCAAGCCAGCCGACACGCAGGATTTCAAACTATGAGCAGCGTTGTTTACGACGCCGATGTGGTCGTCATCGGCTCCGGCGTGATGGGTGGCTTGATTGCCAGCGAGCTGGCCAAGTCGAACAAGTCCGTGATCGTTCTCGAAGCGGGCCCGCGGGTGAACCGCCGCGACATCGTCGAAACCTTCCGCAATGCGCCGGTCAAGCTCTCACTGGCCAATGCCAAGCTGCAAGGCGCCGGTTCGCCCTATCCAAGCTTGCCCCACGCACCTTCCACCTATGGCGACTACCTGCAGCAGGTCGGCCCGGTGAAGTACAACACCTCCTACCTGCGGGTGGTCGGCGGCACCACCTGGCACTTCGGTTCCTCGCTGTGGCGCATGCTGCCCAACGACTTCCGCCTCAACGCCCTCTACGGGCGCGGGCGTGACTGGCCAATCAGCTATGACGAATTGGAGCCTTTCTACGCCCGCGCCGAGACCGAGCTGGGTGTGTCCGGGGTCGACGGCCAGGATGAAAGCGGCCAGGGTGGCGCGGCCTATCCACCGCGCTCAATCCCTTACCCGATGGAAGGCCTCAAGCCCAGCTACATGTTCAAGCGTCTCTCGAGCCTGTTGAGCAAGGGCGGCTACAACCCGATCCTCGAACCCAACGGACGCGCCACCCGCCCCTATGGCAAGCGTCCGCCGTGCGCGGGCAACAACAACTGCAACCCGGTCTGCCCGATTGCCGCCAAGTACGACGGTTCGATGCACATCGACGAGGCCGAGCGCCATGGCGCCAAGGTCCTGGACAACTCGGTGGTGTACCGGATCGAGGCCGGTGACGACGGCAAGATCACCGCGATCTGGTACATGCGCCCGGACAAGACCCAGCATCGCCTGACCGCCCGCTACTTCGTGCTGGCGGCCTATGGCATCGAATCGCCGAAGCTGTTGCTGATGTCCACGTCCGAGCGATACCCCAACGGCATCGCCAACACCTCCGACCAGGTCGGCCGCAACCTGATGGACCACACCGGCGTGAGCATGAACGTGATGACCAAGGAGGACATGTGGCCCGGCGAGGGACCGACCCAGTTGCTGGTCTACCTGAACAGCCGCGACGGCGCCTTCCGCAAGGATTACCCGAGCTACAAGATCAAGGTGCGCAACACGGTGCCCACCTCGCAGATCACCACCAACCTGATCGCCAAGGGCGTGCTGGGCTCCAAGCTCGACGAACAGATCCGCCTGCAGTCGGCGCGCTCCTTGAACTGGGCAGTGGACTTCGAAACCCTGCCGCTGCCGGAAAACCGCGTCACTCCGAGCAAGACCCGCTTCGACGCGATTGGCCTGCCGGTGCCGGAGATCTACTACAGCGTTCCCGACTACTGGCACGCGGGCAAGGAAAAGGCCTTGGAGGACCTCAAGCAGTTCGCCCACCTGCTCGACGCCGACATCCTCAGCACCGACGTCAACTTCCAGAACCGTCAGCACATCATGGGCACCACCATCATGGGTAACGATCCGAAAAACTCGGTGGTCGACCGCGACTGCCGCAGCCACGACCACGCCAATCTGTTTATCGCCGGGACCAGCGTGATGCCGTCATCATCCTGCGTGAACCCCACGCTGACAGGGGCCGCACTGAGCATACGGATCGCCGATCAATTGCTGAGGGAGGTGTAGGGCCTGTTCAACCCTCCGCCGCCCGCTGAGAGTGGGCCGGGGTCAGTGCCAGCGGCAGTTCCAGGCTAAACAGCGCGCCGCGGCCCGGCCCGGCGCTCTGCGCGGTCAGATCGCCGCCCATCTCGTGCGCCGCCAGAATGCAGCTGTGCAAACCAAAACCGTGGCCGTCGACACGCGTGGTGAAGCCGTGCTCGAACACCCGCTCCAGGTTGTCCTGCGCAATCCCCTCGCCGTTGTCCTCGACCTCGACCCGCACACGCCCATCGTCAACGACCTTCAGGCGCAGGATGATCTGCGGCGGCCGATTCGTACCCGCGTCCAGCGCCTGCTTGGCGTTGTTGATCAGATTGACCAGGATCTGCAGCACTCGGTGCTTGTCCAGCGGCATTTGCGGGATATCGATGAATTCCTTGATCAGCGTGATGTGGTGGCGGGTCAGGGATACATCGCAAATGCGTACGACATCCTCGACCAACTCTCGCAGCGAGCCCGGCTCCAATACGCTGGAGTTGCCGGCGTAGGACTGCTGGGTGGCGACGATTTCCTTGATATGGTCGATTCTGCGGGTCAACTGCGCCAACTCGGCGATCATCGCCTGCTGTTCGATGGCCAGCGCATCGGCCAGTTTGTCGAGATAGTCGGGTAGCGCGCGACCTTTAGGGTCGCTGCTGATGAAATCGCCGAGGTCATCGGGATGCTCCCTCATCAGTTGGACGACCTTGGCTACTCCTGGGCCCTTGGATGTATGCACCTTCTCGTACAGGACCTGGGCTGACACGTTGACGCTATTGAGCACATTGCCCACGTTGTGCAGCACGTTGGTGGCGATCTCCGCCATGCCGGCCCGGCGGGCGGTGGTGACCAGTTCGGCCTGCGCCTCGCGCAACTCGTCGTTGACCTTGGCCAATTGCTGCGGGCTGGGAATCTTCAGCGCCGCCGGCACCAACCGGACCAGCAGGATGGCGGTAATCACGGAGGCAATCGCGGTGATCACCTTGACCAGCGCCGACAGCCAGTAATAGGGCTGCCAGATAGTCAGGATCTCCATCACATGGCTGGTGCCGCAGGCCAGGATAAACACGCCAAAGGCCGCCAGCATCCAATCGAACGGCACATCTTTGCGCTTGTGGATAAAGTACAGGAGGGTGAAGGGAATGGTGACGTAGGACAAAGTGATCAAGCCGTCGGCGATCACATTGGTCCACAGCAGGTCCGGACGCCACATATAGCAATGCCCGTGGGGCATGAAACGCTTGTCGGTTAACAGAGCCAGCAGATCGTTCATGGCCACTTCCTCCCTGTGCCGTTGATACAGCCAAGTGCCGACTGGGCAAATCGCAGTCTAGCAGAGCGCTGGCCTCGGACAATTTGCCCCCGAGGGGGCTTTTGGGGCCCCCGTGATGGTGAAGAAAGCGTAAGGGGCCACCGTGAACCTCTATGGCCTGTCCAGCTTCACTGCAGACTCAGCCATCCAATAGCTCTCCCGCCAGAACTTGTAGTCGGCAAACTCCCCATGCTTCTGTGGCCACCTGCCGTGATTGTCTATAGGGAAGCGAGTTAAATGCACCCTGTTGCGCAGTGGTCGGTAACACGCCACATCATCGACAACCTGGGCATTGGGGAAAACATCTTCAGCCAGCCGAGTCATATTCCACCAAGACCCGGCTGTTCGGTCCTTGAATGAATTGACCTCGCCAAACGTATAGTCAATCCAGTTCAAGAGACTCCCGCGCGGGATGAAGTCATAAAAGAAATTTTCACCGACTTCCCTGTATGGATCCAGGCTCAAATTCCAGAAGTCCACTTCAGGCCTTGTCACCAACCAAGGCACAACGACATTTTCGACCTCCTTCACCCGAGCCGCAGCGCCCATGAAAACCAGATTGTTCACGTTAAGATCCGGATGCCTGGCAAGTATATTAACCGCGACAATGGCCCCCATACTGTGGCCAACAATATTTATCTCACTCCCATCAACGGGGTATGAAGAACCTTGTTGATTGCCTTTTTTTTCCAAACGATGAAGAAGTGCGGTAACGGCCGTATCAGCGTAGCGAACCGGCCCCTTGAACTCTTTATCGGGTTCTGTGATTAAGTCGCCTTCAAACGCAATATTTTTAGTCAGCACCAGGTCAGTACGACGAAGCATTCCATCCCATGCCCCGGTTCCGAAGCCGTCGACCAAGGGGGCTACCCCCAGCTTGACCGGATTCCACACGGTGTAGTAATCACTGCCAACACCGACATGGGGCGGTGGATTACTTATTTGAAACCCCATGTCGTCCAGTTTATCAACTCTTTCCTGGTAATTCGCTTCATCGACACTATTGACGCTTTTGGAAACCGCGAGAGGGTCTGAAATCTCCTTGTATAACGAAGATGGAACCCTGACCAAGGATCGCCCTAAATCCTCGATCAATACAACGGGCGAGGTCATCGCACCGAGTACCGGCCTATTCAGGCCTTTTCGAATTCTAAACAGATGATCGGCATAGTTGGGCCAAAAGTCTGAATTCCAGGCAATAAAAATCGGATACTGATGATCCGCAAGCATCTCGTCCACCATTCTTTCGGGACGATCGACCGCTGTAGAAAAATTGTTCAGTCCGCCATGTATGAACAAGGTAATTCTTAATTTCTTATCCCTGTTCCGCAGCGCTGTATAGTTCTGCAAAATGTTCTCGAGATATGCCTTCTCATCGGCTTTTGTCTTCGCCAGATCACCTGGCTCACCGATGATTGTTTTTTGGTTTGGATCAATGAGATTTCCATCCCCATCGATGTAAAGCATGTGCATTTTGGCATTCTGGTAATCCGTCCCCTTATGACCTGCACACCCCGCCAACACAACAATCGTTATCAGCCAAGTCAAGAGCTTCATGCGATCCCCTCCCTTTAAGTTCCAGAAGTGTAGAAGAGAATTGGGGGCTTAATGGCATCATGCCACTCGCCTTCCATTAGCCAAATCGCAGGCTGATCGGCACTGCGCAACATCCTGCCAAAATTCCCCCTTCAATTGCCGCGCCCAAGCGCATCTGCACGACTAATCTTCAAGAGCCGCAGGACGCGGCGCCCCCTTCACTCAAGGAACGATTCATGTCGCTCGCCATTGTCCACAGCCGCGCCCAAGTCGGGGTCGAGGCTCCTGCCGTTACCGTTGAAGTTCACTTGGCCAACGGCTTGCCATCGCTGACGATGGTGGGCCTGCCAGAGGCGGCGGTAAAGGAAAGCAAGGATCGGGTGCGCAGCGCGATCATCAATTCGGGGCTGAATTTCCCGGCGCGGCGCATCACCCTGAACCTGGCTCCGGCAGATCTGCCAAAGGACGGCGGGCGCTTCGACCTGGCCATTGCCTTGGGGATCCTGTCGGCCAGCGTGCAGGTGCCAACCCTGACGCTTGACGATGTGGAATGCCTCGGTGAGCTGGCATTGTCCGGCGCGGTGCGTCCGGTGCGCGGGGTGTTACCCGCGGCACTGGCGGCGCGCAAGGCCGGGCGCATGCTGGTGGTACCACGGGCCAATGCCGAGGAAGCCTGCCTGGCCTCGGGGCTGAAGGTGATCGCCGTGGATCATCTGCTCGAAGCGGTGGCGCATTTCAACGGTCACACGCCGGTCGAGCCTTTCGTTTCCAATGGACTGCTCTCGGCCAGCAAACCCTACCCCGACCTGAATGAAGTGCAAGGCCAGGCCGGGGCCAAGCGGGCACTGCTGATCGCCGCCGCGGGAGCTCATAACCTGCTGTTCAGCGGGCCACCGGGCACCGGCAAGACACTGCTGGCGAGCCGTTTGCCGGGGCTGTTACCGCCGTTGGCGGAAAGTGAGGCCCTGGAGGTCGCGGCCATCCAGTCGGTGGCCAGTTGCGTGCCGTTGAACCATTGGCCGCAACGGCCGTTTCGCCAGCCCCACCACTCGGCTTCCGGTCCCGCGCTGGTGGGTGGCGGGTCAAAACCGCAGCCAGGGGAGATCACCCTCGCCCACCATGGCGTGTTGTTTTTAGATGAACTGCCAGAGTTCGACCGCCGGGTGCTGGAGGTCTTGAGGGAGCCGCTGGAGTCTGGGCACATCGTGGTTTCTCGTGCCCGCGACCGAGTCCGCTTCCCGGCGCGTTTCCAGTTGGTGGCAGCAATGAATCCCTGCCCCTGTGGATACCTAGGCGAGCCCAGCGGCCGTTGCTCCTGTACGCCAGACATGGTGCAGCGCTACCGCAATAAGCTCTCCGGCCCCCTGCTGGACCGCATCGACCTGCACCTGACGGTCGCCCGCGAGGCCACGGCGTTGAATCCCAAAAGCGAACCCGGTGCCGATACGGCCACCGTCGCCGAGCACGTGGCCGAAGCCCGGGAACGCCAGCAAAAACGCCAGGGCTGTGCCAACGCATTCCTGGATCTGCCGGGCTTGCGTCGGCATTGCAAACTATCCGCACTCGATGAAACCTGGCTGGAAACCGCTTGCGAACGACTGACCCTGTCGCTGCGCGCCGCCCACCGCCTGCTCAAGGTCGCCCGTACGTTGGCAGACCTTGAGCGGGTGGATCGGATCAGTCGGGAGCACTTGGCCGAGGCGTTGCAGTATCGGCCCGCTACGCCCTGAAGTGCGTCACGGCTTGCTCAGGTCCACCAGCGGCGTACCCCGCACCTCGGTTTCCCGGCCACCCTGGATTTCATCGATGCGTTTGAGGGCTTTATCCACGGCGCCCTTATCCGCCAGCAGGCTGTAGTGGATCTGGAACTGCTTGTGCTCTTTCGGCGCGATCATGGGAACCAGGCCCAGTGGTCGCTGATACCGGCGGTTATAGGAAAAACTGGTGCCTGGCTCCAGCCCGGTCACGTAGCCCTGGCCCTGGGTATCGGTGTTTTTCCACAGGGAGAACACGGGAAGCGTGCTGGTGTTGAAGCCCACCGATACCCCGAGGCTGCCGGCCTTGTTATGCAGCACGGTAAGGGTGTCGCCCTTGGCGTCGGCGTAGGGCACGACGTTATAGACGGTTTCGTCGTAATCCTTGGTCGGGGCCCGGTAGGTTTGCCAATCGGGCAAGTCGCCCTTGGCCTTGTCGTTGAACGGCGAGACCTGCTTGACCGGTGCCGCGAAACGAGCGCCCTGCTCCAGGAACGGCGTGCTGAAGTTGCTGTGATAGAGCGCTTGGTATTCCTTTGGATAGTCGCCGTTGTTGGTCAGCGTATCGTTGAGGGTGAAAGCCACACTACCGGGCTCGGTGACCAGTTCGGTCTGCACCGAGAAATCGACCTTCTTGAAGGCCTGCTCCTTCAACTCGCCTCGCAATGTGATGGCGTACGGAGGTTTTTCATCGATGTGCAAAGTGACCTTGTTGGCCGGGATGTTGGCTGCACGACCATGCAGGGTCAGCAGCTCACCATTGTCCATGCCGGGATGGCCGACCCATTCGTAGCCACAGCGAGTCACCAGTTCATTGAAACCTTCGAGCCAGCCCAGTCCGCCTCGACCATTGAGCTCAATGAACGCCGGATTGACCACTTCCTTGACGGGCGAATCCCAGCCCATGCGCACATTCCCGACCGAAGCCTGCAGCACGTTCATGCCGCGGGTCGGGACGACGGAAAGCTTCAGGGTACCGTTGTCGATGTCGACGATGCTGACGCCTTCCTGGCGGCCACCGTGCAAGGTGCGCATCGTCACGGAAAAGGGCTTGCCGGTCTTCACGCCCAGTTGCTGGCTGGTGATTTGCCAGGGTTGAGCGGCTTTATCCGTATCCAGCAGGACGTAATCCCAAGCCATCGCATGGGAGGCAGCGCTTAGAGCGCCAAGGGTAACGAGGAGTTTGAGCGGAGTCATGGTCACGACCTTTTATTGGAGTTGTGCGGTTTTTATAGACTTGAAGAAACGTTTCAGCAAGCTTAAAAACAGCAATATCCTTAAAAAGCAACGACCAGCGGGTTGGAAGCTTTCGGTGGGAGCGAGCTTGCTCGCGATAGCGGTGGATCAGATTGAGATGATGTTGACGGGGCTGCCGTCATCGCGAGCAAGCTCACTCACAGGAGGTCTGGGTGAGCTTGCTCGTGACAGCGGTGCAAGACGCTTCAGCGGAACCGATCGACCTCTTGGCGCAGGTCCTGGGCCAGTTTTTCCAGTTCCTTGGCGGTGAGTGCCAGGTTCGAGACCACTTGCCGCTGTTCGCTGTTGGCCATGGCGATGCTTTGCAGGTTACTGCTGAGCAAGGTCGCAGTACTGCTTTGTTCCTGGGTGGCGGTGGTAATCGCGGCAAATTGCTGGCCGGCCGAGCGACTTTGCTCGTCGATGCGCGCCAGGGCCGAGGCCACGTTGGCGTTGCGCGACAGGCCTTCCTGCATCAACAGGTTGCCCTGCTCCATCGTGCTGATGGCATTGCCGGTTTCCTGCTGGATGCTGTTAATCATGCTGGAAATTTCGTCGGTGGCCTGGCGGGTGCGAGATGCCAGGCTGCGGACTTCATCGGCCACCACGGCAAAACCACGGCCCTGCTCGCCTGCGCGGGCGGCTTCGATGGCGGCGTTCAAGGCCAGCAGGTTGGTCTGCTCGGCGATCGAGGTGATAACGCCAACGATACCGCCGATTTCCTGCGAACGCTGGCCCAAGGTATTGATGACCGTGGCGGTGCTGTTCAGCGCACCGGCGATCTGTTCCAGGGACGACGACGCTTCATCCATAGAGGTCCGGCCAATGCGGGTTTGCTGGGCGTTTTCCTGGGCCAGGCGCTCGGTGTTGCCCATGTTGTCAGCAATGTTCAATGAGGTCGCACTGAACTCTTCCACCGCGCCGGCCATGCTGGTGATTTCGCCGGACTGCTGCTCCATGCCTTCATACGCCCCACTGGACAATCCGGACAGCGCCTGGGCGCGGCTGTTGACCTCCTGGGAGGCCTTGCGGATGTGCTCGACCATGGTCGACAAGGCCTGGCTCATCTGGTTGAAGGCACGGGCCAACTGACCGATCTCATCATGACTCGACACATTCAAGCGCACGCTCAGGTCGCCAGCACCCAAGGCTTCGGCCTGGCGAACCAGATCGCCGAGCGGCGCCAGTTTGCTACGCAACAGCCACATCGCCGAGCCCACCGCCAACAACATCGCCAGCAGGCTGCCAATGGCCAGCTGAGTACCGACGCTCCAGGTCACGGCGCGAATCTCGGCTTTCGGCATGCTCGCCACCACCGCCCACGGCCCGCCCTCGAACGGTACGGCAACGCTGTAGAAATCTTCGGCGGTATCGGTCCAGAACGCCCCCTTGCCCGGTTTCTTGACCAGCCCAACGATGGTCGCGCTCGCCTGGTCCAGCGCCTGCACGCCGGCCGGCGGCACCAGCCATTTGTTCTGTTCATCCAGCAAGGCCAGCGAACCGGTCTGGCCGATGCGGAAGCGCTTGAGGTTCTCGAACTGCGCATTCTGCGCGTCGGTGTAGTCGAAGCCTACGTACAACACGGCAATGATCTTGCCGCTGCTGTCGCGTACGGGCGTGTACTGCGACATGTAGAAGCGTCCGAAAAGCAGGGCTCGACCGATGTAGCTCTGCCCGCTGATCACCGGACCGTAGGCAGGGCCGGCACGGTCGAGCACGGTACCGATGGCCCGCGTACCGTCCTGCTTGCTGACTGAGGTACTGACGCGGATGAAATCGTCGCCGCTGCGCACGAAAACCGTGGCAACCCCGGCGGTCATCGCTTTGAAGTCATCCACTTCCTTGAAGTTGTTGTTCAACACTTCGCCGCCCAGGCTCAAGCCGGGGGTTTGTACGCCCGCCACCGTCACCGGCTGGTCCGGATGCACGCTCAGGCCGGCGCTGAAGCGCTTTTCGAACAGGCCGGCCAACCGTTGAGTACTCTCGCGCAAGGTGCTGTGGAACGTATTGAGCTGATCGGCCATCAGACGCGCTTCGCTGGCCAGGTGCTCTTCACGGGTGGCGAGGTTGGCAGTGTCCAGCGAACGCAGGGCGAAAACGGTACTGCCGGAGATCACGATCGCCAATATCACAGCGAGGGCAAGGCCTAGCTGTGAGGCGATCCGGGCACGGGGTTGAGACATGACGGCTCCTGGCCGAGAGACCGGATCATCCTGATCACGCTCGCACGCTCGGCATTCTATTCGGGTGAGGTGAAAGTTGGCCCTTTCTGCACGAAGGTTCCATGCTCACGGATTCGGCGGCAAAGCCAAATACTTGAGCGGTTCGCAAGGATTAATGCCAAGCGGCTATCACGCCAACTACAACGTTTCAGCCCAGGCGCTCGACGTCGGGTAATTGCATGGCCTTTACTTCACCCTGAAGGAAGTCGCTGAGCCGGCGCAAACGTTCACCACCCGGACGGGTTTTTGGCCAGACCAAGTAATAGTGTTCACCGCTGGCGACTGCGGTCGGCCATGGCAAGCTCAGGCGCCCCTGGGCGACATCCTCGGCCACCATCAGCAGGTCGCCCATGGAAACACCATAGCCGCGTGCCGCCGCGATCATGCCCAGCTCCAGGGTATCGAACACCTGTCCCCCCTTGAGCGAAACCTTGTCGGACAGGCCCATGCGTTGCAGCCAGTTGCGCCAGTCCCGGCGATCCGGCGTGGGGTGCAGCAATTCAGCGCTGGCCAACCGCGCCACATCCCAGGGCTGGTCATTCAACAGGTTCGGCGCGCCCACCGGGATCAACTCCTCGGGAAACAGCAAACTGGCCTCCCAGTCCGCGGGAAAGTGCCCGTTGCCCAGCAATACGGCGCAATCGAAGGGCTCGACGTTGAAGTCCACCGAGTCGATGTCCATCCAGGCACTGGTCAGCTGCACCTCGTTGCCGGGCTGCAAATGCCGGAAGCGACTCAGGCGCGCCAACAACCAGCGCATGGTCAGTGTGGAAGGCGCTTTCATGCGCAGGATGCCATCCTCGCCATGCAAGGTATGACAGGCCCGCTCCAGCGCCATGAAGCCCTCACGTACCCCCGGCAACAGCAACCGCGCCGCCTCGGTCAGTTGCAGGTTGCGCCCGCTGCGCTGGAACAGCCGGCAGGCAAAGTGATCTTCCAGCGTGCGAATGTGCCGGCTGACCGCGCTCTGGGTGATCGACAGCTCTTCAGCGGCCCGAGTGAACGAGCTGTAGCGCGCCGCGGCTTCGAATGCCCGCAGCGCATAAAGAGGCGGAAGACGACGAGACATCGCAAAAGCTCCATGGCGTTGTTTGCCAACCCTACCAGAAACCCATCCAGCATGAGTTTTAATCATGCCAGCGATCTTTTTTATCCTTTTGTGCAATCGGCCGAGAGCGCCGAGAATCGTCGCTTTACTGCCTTGTTTGAACATGGAGCGTGATGATCATGCGGCATCCTGTGCGTACCGAACTCTGGGCCATCCTGCGGCTGGCGGGGCCGTTGATTGCCTCACAGTTGGCGCACATGCTGATGGTGCTCACCGACACCGTGATGATGGCGCGCCTGAGCCCCGAAGCCCTGGCCGGCGGCGGGCTCGGGGCGGCCACCTATTCGTTCGTGTCGATCTTCTGCATTGGCGTGATCGCCGCGGTGGGCACCCTGGTCGCGATCCGCCAGGGCGCGGGCGATGTCGAAGGCGCGACCCGGCTGACCCAGGCCGGGCTGTGGCTGGCCTGGCTGATGGCGCTGATGGCCGGGTTGCTGCTGTGGAACCTCAAGCCCGTACTGCTGATGTTCGGCCAGACCGAAACCAACGTACTCTCCGCCGGACAGTTCCTGCTGGCGCTGCCGTTCGCCCTGCCCGGCTATCTGAGCTTCATGGCCCTGCGCGGCTTCACCAGCGCCATTGGCCGAGCCACACCGGTCATGGTGATCAGCCTCGGCGGCACGGTGGCCAACTTCCTGCTCAACTACGCGCTCATCACCGGCATGTTCGGCCTGCCGAAACTCGGCTTGATGGGGATCGGCCTGGTCACGGCCATCGTCGCCAACTGCATGGCCCTGGCACTGGCCTGGCACATCCATCGGCACCCGGCCTACCGTGCCTACCCCCTGCTCGACGGCCTGTCGCGGCCCAATCGCCAATACCTCAAGGAACTGTGGCGCCTGGGCCTGCCGATTGGCGGCACGTACGCGGTGGAAGTCGGGCTGTTTGCGTTCGCCGCGCTGTGCATGGGCACCATGGGCAGCACACCGTTGGCCGCCCACCAGATCGCCCTGCAAATCGTCTCGGTGGCGTTCATGGTGCCGGCGGGGATGTCCTACGCCATCACCATGCGCATCGGTCAGCACTACGGTGCCGGGCAGTTGCTGATGGCGCGCCTGGCCGGTCGGGTCGGGATCGGCTTTGGCGCGGCGGCCATGCTGGCGTTCGCCATGGTGTTCTGGTTGCTGCCCCATCAATTGGTCGGCCTGTTCCTGGACCACGACGACCCGGCGTTCCGCGACGTGATCAACCTGGCCGTAAGCCTGCTGGCGGTGGCGGCATGGTTCGAGCTGTTCGACGGCACGCAAACCATTGCCATGGGCTGCATTCGTGGACTGAAGGACGCCAAGACCACCTTCCTGGTGGGCCTGGGATGCTATTGGCTGATTGGCGCGCCGGCGGCGTGGTGGATGGCGTTTCACCTCAACAGGGGGCCGACCGGCGTCTGGTGGGGCCTGGCCCTGGGGCTGGCCTGCGCGGCCGTGAGCCTGACAGCGGCGTTTGAATGGAAAATGAAACGGATGATTCGCAGTGAGCCTGGGCAGCAACGTTTCGAGGTCGTTCAGACTGAATGAGCATCCCTTGTGGGAGCGAGCCTGCTCGCGATGGCGATGTGTCAGTCAATATAGCTGCCGACTGGTCTACCGCTATCGCGAGCAGGCTCGCTCCCACAGGAATTTGTATTAGCTCATTTCCAGTGTGGACTGCTGATTGCCATCGAATGTCAGGTATTCAACCAATTCAGGCAGCGGCAACGGCTTGCTGATCAAAAAGCCCTGTACCTGGTCGCAACCAAAGCCGCGCAGCAGGTCCAGTTGCTCCCGGGTTTCCACACCTTCAGCCACCACCTCCAGGTTGAGGTTGTGGGCCAGGTTGATCATGGCGTGCACCAGCTTGCGATTCTCTTCGCGCTGCTCCATGCCGCCGACGAAGCTCTTGTCGATCTTGAGCAAGGCGATGGGCAGGCTGTTGAGGTGCACGAACGAGGAGAACCCGGTGCCGAAGTCGTCCAGGGAGAAGCGCACCCCCAGGCGGCCCAGGGCATCCATGGTCTGCTTGACCAGCTCGCTGCGGCGCATGACGGCGGTTTCGGTGAGTTCGAATTCCAGCCATTGCGCCTCGACCCCCCGTTCGGCAATCAGTCGGCTCAGGGTCGGCAGCAACTGGCTGTCCTGGAACTGCCGGAACGACAGGTTGACTGCCATGTGCAACGGCGCCAGCCCCCGTTCGCGCAGGGCCTGCATGTCCCGCAGCGCCCGGGAAATCACCCAGTAGCCCAGTGGCACGATCAGGCCGCTCTGTTCGGCCAGCGGCACGAACTCACTCGGTGGCAACAATCCGCGTTCGCCATGACGCCAGCGCACCAACGCTTCGAGGCCGACAATGTGGCCGCCATCGAGGTTCAGCCGTGGCTGGTAATGCAGCTCCAACTCGTCACGGCGCAGTGCCCGGCGCAGTTCGCTTTCCAGGTCGGCGAGGCTGCGGGCGTTGCGGTTGATGCGCTCGTTGAAGATATGAAAGGTGCAGCCCTGGGTGCTCTTGGCCTGCTGCATGGCGATGTGGGCGTGCCACATCAGCGGATCGGCGCCGGCCTGGGCACGAGCGTGGGCAACGCCCAGGCTGCAACCGATCAGCAGGCTTTCACCGTCCACCCAATAGGGCTCGGCCAAGGCTTCGGTAATGCGCTCGGCCATCCACTCGGCCCGTTGTGGCGCGCGGCGGGTGTCGATCAGCAGGGCGAATTCATCGCTGCCCAAGCGCGCCAATTGATCGCCGGCCTCGAGCGAGCTCTTGAGTCGCGACACCACTTGCAGGATCAAGCGATCACCGGCCTGATGGCCAAGGGCGTCGTTGGCGTGACGGAAGTTGTCCAGGTCCAGGTGACCGAGGGCCAGGCCCCGGCCATCGTTTTCCGCCAGACGTGCCGCCAGCAGCGTCTGGAAACCCTGGCGATTGGCAATGCCCGTCAACGGGTCCTGTTCGGCAAGGCGCTGCAAGGTGTTTTCCAGCACGCCACGTTCGCGCACATGGCGCAGGCAACGACGCAGGGTCGCGGTGTCGAGGGCATCACGCACCAACCAGTCGCTGACGCCGTCGGGGGCCAGCGCCGGTTCGTGCTCAAGCAACAGGATAGTGGGCAGGCTGCAACGGCCCGGCGCCGGTTGTAACGCCGCAACGGTCAGCAGTACCGCGTTGCGGTTATCTTCGAACAGGCTGCTGACTGACTCCCAGCTCGGGGCGCTGATCAACACGACCGAGGGCCCCATGGGCGCCAGGCACTCGCGCAATATTGCTGACCACGCAGGCTCTTGGGCCAATAACAGCAAACGCAAGGGTTCGACAGGCGTTGACAAGCTGACTCCCTAGACTCTGCAAGGTGGTAGGCGCCGGGCATTATGACGCGCCGATGGGCAATGACCAATGCCAATGGTTCTCAAACACGCGCTTTCGGTGGTTTTTTCCACTCGAAATCCTGTGCTGGACGCAATTGGCCCCACATCCTGCGTGAAAGTAGCAGAAGCGGCAAATGACAATGCGGTGTGCGTCACAAGTCGGACAGAGCAGCACAATTCTCTGAGCCTGTTAAAATGCCGGCCCATTTCGCAAACGAATCCCTGACTCTGTCATGTCCCGACTCAATCCCCGGCAGCAAGAAGCCGTGAACTATGTCGGCGGCCCTCTTTTGGTGCTCGCCGGCGCAGGCTCCGGCAAGACCAGCGTAATCACCCGCAAGATCGCGCACCTGATCCAGAATTGTGGCATCCGCGCCCAGTACATCGTCGCCATGACCTTCACCAACAAGGCCGCCCGGGAAATGAAGGAGCGGGTCGGCGGCCTGCTGCGCGCCGGTGAGGGCCGTGGCTTGACGGTTTGTACCTTCCACAACCTGGGCCTGAACATCATCCGCAAGGAACACGCGCGACTGGGCTACAAACCGGGCTTCTCGATTTTCGACGAGACCGATGTCAAGGCCCTGATGACCGACATCATGCAGAAGGAATACTCGGGCGACGACGGCGTGGACGAGATCAAGAACATGATCGGCGCCTGGAAAAACGACCTGATCCTGCCGCCAGAAGCCCTGGAAAACGCCCGCAACCCCAAGGAGCAGACCGCCGCCATCGTCTACACCCACTACCAGCGCACGCTCAAGGCGTTCAACGCGGTGGATTTCGACGACCTGATCCTGTTGCCGGTCAAGCTGTTCCAGGACCACGCCGACATCCTCGAAAAATGGCAGAACAAGGTCCGCTACCTGCTGGTGGACGAATACCAGGACACCAACGCCAGCCAGTACCTGCTGGTGAAGCTACTGATCGGCAAACGCAACCAGTTCACCGTGGTAGGCGACGACGACCAGTCGATCTATGCCTGGCGCGGCGCGCGGCCGGAAAACCTGATGCTGCTCAAGGAAGACTATCCATCGCTCAAAGTGGTGATGCTGGAGCAGAACTACCGCTCCACCAGCCGCATCCTGCGCTGTGCCAACGTGCTGATTTCCAACAACCCCCACGAGTTCGAAAAGCAACTGTGGAGCGAAATGGGCCACGGTGACGAGATCCGCGTGATCCGTTGCCGCAACGAAGACGCCGAAGCCGAGCGCGTGGCCATGGAAATCCTCAGCCTGCACCTGCGCACCGACCGGCCGTACAGCGATTTTGCGATCCTGTATCGCGGCAACTACCAGGCCAAGCTGATCGAGCTGAAGCTGCAGCATCACCAGATCCCTTATCGCCTGTCGGGGGGCAACAGCTTTTTCGGACGCCAGGAAGTGAAGGACCTGATGGCCTACTTCCGCCTGATCGTGAACCCGGACGACGACAACGCCTTCCTGCGGGTCATCAACGTGCCGCGCCGGGAAATCGGTTCGACCACCCTGGAAAAGCTCGGTAACTACGCCACCGAGCGCAAGATCTCGATGTACGCCGCCACCGACGAAATCGGCCTGGGCGAGCATCTGGACAGCCGCTTCACCGATCGCCTGGCGCGCTTCAAGCGCTTCATGGACAAGGTCCGCGAGCAGTGCGCCGGGGAAGATCCGATCTCGGCACTGCGCAGCATGGTGATGGACATCGACTACGAGAACTGGCTGCGCACCAACAGCTCCAGCGACAAGGCTGCCGATTACCGCATGGGTAACGTCTGGTTCCTGATCGAGGCTTTGAAGAACACCCTGGAAAAAGACGAAGACGGCGACATGACGGTCGAGGACGCCATCGGCAAACTCGTACTGCGGGACATGCTCGAGCGCCAGCAGGAAGAGGAAGACGGCGCCGAAGGCGTGCAAATGATGACGCTGCACGCCTCCAAGGGCCTGGAGTTCCCCTATGTGTTCATCATGGGCATGGAAGAGGAGATCCTGCCACACCGCTCCAGCATCGAGGCCGACACCATCGAAGAAGAACGGCGCCTGGCCTACGTCGGGATTACCCGGGCGCGCCAGACACTGGCCTTCACCTTCGCCGCCAAGCGCAAGCAATACGGCGAAGTGATCGACTGCGCCCCGAGCCGCTTTCTCGATGAACTGCCGCCGGACGACCTGGCCTGGGAAGGCAACGACGACACGCCGACGGAAGTCAAAGTCGTGCGCGGCAACAGCGCCCTGGCGGATATACGCGCGATGTTAAAGCGCTAGAATCGACTATTTTTTCCACCACGCTTTTTACCCAATCCAGACGCTGAAGACGTCACCAGAGGAGGCTTCATGGAAGCCCTGCACCAGAAAATTCGCGAGCAAGGCATCGTGCTTTCCGACCAGGTTCTGAAAGTCGACGCGTTCCTCAACCACCAGATCGACCCGCAGTTGATGAAGCTGATCGGCGATGAATTCGCGGCGCTGTTCAAGGACTCGGGCATCACCAAGATCGTCACCATCGAAGCCTCGGGCATTGCCCCGGCGATCATGACCGGGCTGAACCTCGGCGTGCCGGTGATCTTCGCTCGCAAGCAACAGTCCCTGACCCTGACGGAGAACCTGCTGTCGGCCACCGTGTATTCGTTCACCAAGAAAACCGAAAGCACCGTCGCCATCAGCCCGCGCCACCTGACCAGCAGCGACCGGGTGTTGATCATCGATGACTTCCTCGCCAACGGCAAAGCCTCCCAGGCGCTGATCTCCATCATCAAACAGGCCGGCGCCACCGTCGCAGGGCTGGGGATCGTGATCGAGAAGTCGTTCCAGGGGGGGCGCGCGGAACTGGATGCCCAGGGCTATCGCGTCGAATCGTTGGCCCGGGTGAAGTCCCTGGCGGACGGCGTCGTAACCTTCATCGAATAACCTTGTGGGAGCGAGCCTGCTCGCGATAGCGATTTGTCTGTCACATCAATGTGCCTGACAGACCGCTATCGCGAGCAGGCTCGCTCCCACAGTGGAATGTGCGCACCGTTAAGGCGCGGTGGCCTTGAGCCCGGCAAGCAACAACCGCTGGAACAACTCCTCCTTCAGTCCTTCGGGATTGGTCAGCTGCATCCGCTCCAGATGCCCGGCAAACTCCCAGGGCTGCGGCGCATCCAGCGCCGCCTTGCCCAACTCCAGAATCTCGGTGAGCTTGAACTTGCTCTTGAGCCAGTTCAGCGCCCGCAACAGGTCCCGCTCTATGGCGTCGAAATCACACCCGAGCGGGTACTCCGGGAATAGATTCGGGTGCCGCGCCTGGATGGCCTGTAAACGTTCCGAGGTGTTGTCCGCGAATCGTGGGTCGAGACGGAAATCCTTCGGCAACTTGCCGGCTTTTTGCGCCTGTTCGATCAATCCCGGCTGGAAACGTGAATCGCTGATGTTCAGTAGCGCCTCGATCACCGCGGCATCGGTCTTGCCCCGCAGGTCGGCAATGCCGTACTCGGTCACCACAATGTCGCGCAGGTGCCGGGGAATCGTGCAATGGCCGTACTCCCAGACGATGTTCGAGCTGATCTCGCCTCCGGCCTCACGCCAACTGCGAAGGAGCAGGATCGAACGCCCGCCCTCCAGCGCATGACCCTGGGCGACGAAGTTGTACTGCCCGCCCACGCCGCTGAGCACCCGCCCATCTTCCAACTGATCGGCCACCCCGGCCCCCAGCAGGGTCATGGTGAAGACCGTGTTGATGAAACGGGCATCGAGGCGCTGCAGGCGCTTGAGTTGCTCCTGGCCATACAACTCGTTGATGTAACTGATGCGGGTCATGTTGAATTCGAGACGACGGCTTTGCGGCAACTCGCGCAGACGGTCGTAAAAACTTTGCGGGCCGAGGAAGAATCCGCCGTGTATGCAGATGCCGTCAGGTTGCGCCGCCTCGTCCAGGGTCCCGGCGTTGGCCCGTTCCTGGGTCGGTTCGTCGGGGTAGACCTTGCGCCGGATGATCCCGGCCTCGGCCAGTACCAGCAAACCGTTGACGAACATTTCGCTGCAACCGTACAGCCCTTTGGCAAACGGCTCGACGCCGCCCTCGCGCTCGATCAGTTGCGCCCACTGGCTAAGGTTCAGGTCCGCCAGCAACGCCTGGTAACCAGCGTTATCGGCCTGGCGCGCCAGCAGGGCCGCCGTCAATGCATCACCCATGGAGCCGATGCCGATCTGCAGCGTTCCGCCGTCGCGCACCAGGGTACTGGCGTGCAGGCCGATCAGATGATCCTGGAAGCCCACCGGCATGTTCGGTGTAGAGAACAATGTGTGATTGTCCTTCTCGTCGATCAGCAGGTCGAAAGTGTCGATGCCGACTTCCGCGTCGCCCGGCATGTAGGGCAAATCGTTATGTACCTGGCCGACCAGGAGGATGGTCTCCCCGGCCGCCCGGCGCTTGGCGATCATCGGCAGCAGATCCAGGGTGATGTCCGGGTTGCAGCTCAGGCTCAGGCGATCCGGGTGCTGTGGGTCGCTCGCCAGCAACTGCGCCACCAGGTTCAAGCCGGCCGCGTTGATGTCCCGGGCCGCGTGGCTGTAGTTGCTGCTGACGTAGTTCTGCTGGGCCGACGCGCTGTGCAACAGGCTGCCGGGCTGCATGAAGAACTGCTCGACCCGTATATTGGCCGGCAGGCTGTCGTGGTGCAGGTCGGCCAGGTAATCCAGTTCGGGGTAATCACCGAAGACCCGTTCGATAAAGGGTTCGAGGAAGCGTTTCTGCAACCCATCGCCCAGGTTCGGCCGGCCCAGGCTCAGGGCGGTATAGATGGTCAGCTGTCGCTCGGGCAGTTGTGCGATGCGCCGGTACAACGCGTTGGCGAACAGGTTGGGTTTGCCCAGCCCCAGGGGCATGCCGAGGTGAATATGCGCGGGCAGGCGCTCGAGCACGTCATCCACCGCCTGTTCGATTGAACACAACTGCACCATCGGACCCTCCTGGACATTCCATGAATGTGGGTTGGACCGAGCTTGCCGCGTCTTGGTTGCGATGAACAGCCCTGGCAAAACAGCGGACGCAAAAAAGCCGCTCGTAAGCGGCTTTTTTGTGAAGGATGTCGGCGTATTACAGGCCAGACATCTCTTTGATGGCGCCCTTGAGGTCGTCATCCGAGCAATCGGCGCAGGTGCCTTTTGGCGGCATGGAGTTAATGCCGGTGATGGCCTTGGCCAGGATGCCGTCGAGACCGCCCTGGTGATCGGCGCGCTCTTTCCAGGCAGCCTTGTCACCGATTTTCGGCGCACCCAGCAGGCCCGTGCCATGGCAAGCGTTGCAGTGTTTCGCAATCACATCAGCCGGCTTCTTGGCACCACCCGCGCCGCCAGCGGCAGTGGCAACTTCCATGCCCTTGCATTCTTTCCCCTGAACGCAGACCTGGCCGACCGGTTCAAGGCGCTTGGCGATTTCGTCGGTGGTCGCCGCTTGGGCACTGACTGCCCATAGGGCCAATACGGTTGCTGGTGCAGCCAGCATTTTCATAATTAGGTTCACGCGTACACCCTCAATGGTGGCTAGTCACGCCTGCGGCCACGGTTTGCAGGCGGGCGCAAGTATAGCGGTAAGCCCGTCACACTGAAACAACCCCAAAGTCGTAAGGGTCTTGTTTGCAATGTCGGCACATTCTCCGTGTGCCTTTGCCCGGCGGGCCTGGCGCCCTTTTTCTAGAAATTGGCCGGTGTGGCTGCGCTGATCAGTCGCGCCGGCACATCGAACGGATTACGGAAACGGTGGGGCTTGGTGCTTTCGAAATAGTAGCTGTCGCCAGCTTCGAGTACGAAGGTCTCGACACCGACCACCAGCTCCAGCCGCCCTTCCACCAGGATCCCGGTTTCCTCGCCCTCATGGGTGAGCATCTCTTCGCCGGTGTCGGCGCCCGGCGGATAGATTTCGTTGAGGAAGGCAATCGCCCGGCTCGGGTGTGCCCTGCCCACCAGCTTCATGGTCACGGCGCCGTCGGAGATGTCGATCAGTTCGTTGGCTTTGTAGACGATCTGGGTCGGTTTCTCCTGAAGGATTTCTTCGGAGAAAAACTCGACCATGGACATGGGAATCCCGCCAAGGACCTTACGCAGCGAGCTGATCGAGGGGCTGACGCTGTTCTTCTCGATCATCGAAATAGTGCTGTTGGTGACGCCCGCGCGCTTGGCGAGTTCACGCTGGGAAAGGCCTTTGAGTTTACGAATGGCTTGCAGTCGTTCACCGACGTCCAATGCTGGAGCCTCCAGGGAATCAGGTTGTGTGGAAAGTGAGCGTTATCATGGCGACAGCGTTCAGTATTTACAACACTTTGACCCGAATCCTGTGCGGTGAAGCGACTTTCGGTAGCGCGCGCCGTGCGTCAATGCCCGGAATAGAGCCGTGGCACCCGCCGCAGGTTGCAGAAAATCTGATAGGGAATCGTGTCGGCGGCCTTGGCGACGTCACTGGCGAGGATGTTCTTGCCCCACAACTCCACAGTCGAGCCGAGCCCGGCCTGGGGGATATGGGTCAAGTCGACAGCCAGCATGTCCATCGACACCCGCCCGACCAACTGGCTGCGCTGCCCCTCCACCAGCACCGGAGTACCGGTGGGGGCTTGGCGTGGGTAGCCGTCGGCATAGCCCATGGCGACCACGCCAACCCGGGTCGGTTGCGTGGTCACAAAACGGGCACCATAGCCCACCGGTTCGCCGGCGGGCAATTCGCGCACACTAATGATCTTCGACTCCAGGGTCATCACCGGTTGCAGGCGCGAGGCGACGGCATTGGGCTCGTCAAAGGGTGTGGCACCGTAGAGCATGATGCCCGGGCGCACCCAGTCGCTGGGGATCTGCGGCCAACCCAATACCGCCGGTGAGTTGCGCAGGCTGATCTGCGCCACCAGGCCCTGGCGGGCTTTGTCGAATATCGCCAGTTGCTCGGTACTGCTGGGATCGTGCAGCTCATCGGCACGGGCGAAGTGGCTCATCAAGACAATCTTCGCCACCTTGCCACTGGCAAGCAGACGACGGTAGGCGGCCTGGTAGTCCGCCGGATGCAGGCCAACCCGGTGCATGCCCGAATCGAGCTTGAGCCAGACAGTGATCGGCTGGCTCAGCGCGGCTTTTTCAATCGCTTCGAGCTGCCACAACGAATGCACCACGCACCAGAAATCGTGCTCGACGATCAGCGGCAGTTCATCGGCTTCGAAGAACCCTTCCAGCAGCAGGATCGACCCACGGATCCCGGCGGCTCGCAGTTCCAGGGCTTCTTCGATGCAGGCCACGGCGAACCCGTCCGCCGTTTCCTGCAGCGCCTCGGCGCAACGCACCGCACCGTGCCCGTAGGCGTCGGCCTTGATCACCGCCAAGGCCTTGGCCCCGGTGACTTCGCGGGCCAATTGGTAATTGTGACGCAGGGCTTGAAGGTCGATCAGGGCACGGGCTGGACGCATGGCGGCAGACTTCTAGGCGGTCATTGAATAAAAAACCGGCGCCGGCTGACAGCATAACCACCAACAGCGCCGGGAGAGGGATCGTTTGGCCGGTATTACGGCAGCGCAGCCACGACGGACAGCTCCACCAGAATCTCCGGCTCGCACAGCTTGGCTTGCACCGTGGCGCGGGCCGGGGCGACGCCTTTGGGCAACCATTTGTCCCAGACGGCGTTCATGCCTTCGAAGTGCGCCTCGATGTCTTTCAGGTAGATCGTCACCGACAACAGACGGTTCTTGTCGGTCCCGGCCAAGTCCAGCAAGCGCTCGATGTTGGCCAGGGTCTCACGGGTCTGCTGCTCGATACCGGCGCTCATGTCGTCGCCGACCTGCCCCGCCAGGTAAACGGTGCCGTTGTGCACGACAACCTGGCTCATGCGGTCATTGGTGAGCTGGCGCTGGATTGACATGTTTTGCAGACTCCTGGTGTTTGCTGCCATAACGGGAAATATCGAGGCCTTCGGCGCTGATCTGCGGTTTTTTCTTCGCCATCAGGTCGGCCAACAGGCGACCGGAACCACAGGCCATGGTCCACCCGAGGGTGCCGTGACCAGTGTTCAGGAACAGATTCTTGAAGGGCGTGGCACCCACGATCGGCGTGCCGTCCGGGGTGGTCGGGCGCAGGCCGGTCCAGAAACTCGCCTCGGCCAGATTGCCGCCCTGAGGATAAAGGTCGTTGACGATCATCTCCAGGGTTTCGCGCCGACGCGGGTTGAGAGACAGGTCAAAACCGGCGATTTCCGCCATGCCGCCCACCCGAATGCGGTTGTCGAACCGGGTGATCGCGACCTTGTAGGTTTCGTCGAGGATGGTCGAAGTCGGCGCCATCGCCGGATTGGTGATCGGCACGGTCAGGGAGTAACCCTTGAGCGGATACACCGGTGCGCGGATCCCGAGGGGCTTGAGCAGTTGCGGCGAATAGCTGCCCAGGGCGAGCACATAGCGGTCGGCGGTTTCCAGCTTGCCGTCGATCCAGACACCGTTGATGCGGTCACCGGCGAAGTCCAGGCGCTGGATATCCTGGCCGAAGCGAAATTGCACACCCAGCTTCGTCGCCATTTCCGCCAGGCGCGTGGTGAACATCTGGCAATCGCCAGTCTGGTCGTTGGGCAGGCGCAAGGCGCCAGCCAGGATGTCGGTGACATTGGCCAGGGCCGGTTCGACCCGGGCGATGCCCGCACGGTCGAGCACTTCGAACGGTACGCCGGACTCTTTCAACACCGCGATGTCTTTCGCCGCGCCATCGAGCTGGGCCTGGGTGCGGAACAACTGTGTAGTCCCCAGGCTGCGGCCTTCGTAGGCAATGCCGGTTTCGGCGCGCAGCTCGTCCAGGCAATCACGGCTGTACTCGGACAGGCGCACCATGCGCTCCTTGTTGATGGCATAGCGGCTGGCGGTGCAATTGCGCAGCATCTGTGCCATCCACAGGTATTGGTCAATGTCGGCAGTGGCCTTGATCGCCAGCGGCGCATGGCGCTGCAGCAGCCATTTGATGGCCTTGAGCGGTACGCCCGGCGCGGCCCACGGCGAGGCATACCCCGGCGACACCTGGCCGGCATTGGCGAAACTGGTTTCCATCGCAGGCGCTGGCTGACGGTCGACCACCACCACTTCGAATCCGGCCCGGGCCAGATAGTAAGCACTGACGGTACCGATGACGCCGCTACCCAATACCAGAACGCGCATGTTGATGCCCTCATCGCGGATAACCGCTGACGTTTGTTGTACATAGCTCAGATGGGCGCAGTGTAAGAAAGATTAGCCAGTGCTTTTCACTATATAAATGCCTATATTTGGCGAGAATTCTCGGCAATAACCCTTTTTACGGAGGCGCATCCCCTGTGCGTACCAACACCCAGACCAAACGCGAGCTGGACAAGATCGACCGCAACATCCTGCGCATCCTTCAGGCGGACGGACGAATCTCCTTCACCGAGCTGGGAGAAAAGGTCGGCCTTTCCACCACGCCTTGCACCGAGCGGGTACGGCGCCTGGAGCGCGAGGGCATCATCATGGGCTACAACGCCCGGCTCAACCCTCAACATTTGAAGGGTAGCCTGCTGGTGTTTGTCGAGATCAGCCTCGATTACAAATCCGGCGATACGTTCGAAGAATTCCGGCGCGCAGTGCTGAAGCTGCCTCACGTGCTGGAATGTCACCTGGTGTCAGGGGATTTCGATTATCTGGTGAAAGCACGGATTTCCGAGATGGCTTCGTACCGCAAGCTACTGGGAGACATCCTGCTCAAGCTGCCCCATGTGCGCGAATCCAAGAGCTATATCGTCATGGAAGAGGTGAAGGAGAGCTTGAACCTGCCGATTCCGGATTGAGCCTGGCTTAAGGCAATGGTTATCTGGACGGCCGCTTTCGCGAGCAGGCTCGCCCCCACACAGAGATCCATTGTGGGAGCGGGCTTGCTCGCGAAGGCCGCGACTCGGTATCGCTGCCTGCTAGACCAACACCTGCCGGTTGCTGGCCATGTATTCATGAATCTGCTGCTCGACCCGCGGATGAATCAGTTCCACCGGCCGCCGCCCATTGGGGCATGGCAGGGTCGCCGTGGTGCCGAACAGCCGACAGATCAGCGGTCGCTCGTCATACACGGTGCAACCGTTGGGGCCCAAGTGCACGCAGTCGAGCGCGTCCATGGCCGCGTCCTGTTCGGCGCGAGTCTTGCGGGGCAAGCGGGCCATTTCCTCGGGCGAGGTGGTCACCGGACCACAGCAGTCATGGCAACCCGGCACGCACTCGAACGTGGGAATCTGCTGGCGAAGCGTGCGGATTTTTTGACTGTTGCAGCTCATCGAGGCGGCCACCGGGGAAGATGGTCCGGGATTTTGCCTTAAAAGCCACGAGCCAGACAGCGCCAACCGACCGGTGTTGCCCAGGGAGGAATCCCCGGCTTATGCTCCGTAAAATTTCTCAAACACAATAATCAGGATTACGCACATGAACGCCCGTGTTCAGCAACCTGTCCCGAGCCACGCGCACGCCGCCTCTTATTACGCCGCCAGCAGCCTGCCGCAACCGGACCATCCGGTATTGCAGGGTGAGTTGGTGACGGATGTCTGCGTCGTGGGTGGTGGGTTTTCCGGGTTGAACACGGCGATCGAACTGGCCGAGCGCGGCCTGAGCGTAGTGCTGCTGGAGGCGCACAGGATCGGCTGGGGCGCCAGCGGGCGTAACGGCGGTCAACTGATTCGCGGCGTCGGCCATGGTCTCGATCAGTTCGAGCCGATCATTGGTGCCGACGGCGTACGCCAGATGAAGCTCATGGGCCTTGAGGCCGTGGAAATCGTCCGACAACGTGTCGAGCGTTTTCAGATCCCTTGCGACCTCACTTGGGGTTACTGCGACCTCGCCAACAAGCCCAGCGACCTGGAAGGCTTCGCCGAAGATGCCGAAGAGCTGCGCAGCCTGGGCTATCGCCACCAGACCCGGCTGCTGCAAGCCGACGAAATGCACAGCGTCGTGGGTTCGGATCGCTACGTCGGCGGGTTGATCGACATGGGCTCGGGCCATCTCCATCCGCTGAACCTGGCCCTGGGCGAAGCCGCCGCCGCGCAGCAACTGGGAGTCAGGCTGTTCGAGCAATCGGCAGTCACGCGTATCGACTACGGCCCTGAAGTGAAGGTGCACACCCAGCAGGGTTCGGTTCGCGCCAAGACGCTGGTACTGGGCTGCAACGCCTACCTCAATGGACTCAATCCGCAACTGGGCGGCAAAGTGCTGCCGGCCGGCAGCTACATCATCGCCACCGAACCCTTGAGCCAGGCCCAGGCACAGGCGTTATTGCCACAGAACATGGCGGTCTGCGATCAACGCGTGGCGTTGGACTACTACCGGCTTTCGGCGGATCGACGCTTGTTGTTCGGCGGGGCCTGCCACTATTCCGGCCGGGACCCGCAGGACATTGGCGCCTACATGCGTCCGAAAATGCTCAAGGTGTTCCCGCAATTGGCGCAGGTGAAAATCGATTATCAATGGGGCGGGATGATTGGCATCGGAGCCAACCGTTTGCCGCAGATCGGCCGGCTCAAGGACCAGCCCAATGTGTATTACGCCCAGGCTTATTCCGGCCATGGCGTGAACGCCACGCACCTGGCCGGCAAATTGTTGGCCGAAGCGATCAGCGGACAGCACAGCAGTGGCTTCGATCTGTTCGCGCGGGTCCCGCACATGACTTTCCCCGGCGGCAAGCACCTGCGCTCGCCGCTGTTGGCACTGGGGATGTTGTGGCATCGGTTGAAAGAGTTGGTTTAAAGAGCTTCACCACGACTGACGACGCTATCGCGGGCAAGCCTTGCTCCCACAGACCCTTTCAATCTGTGGGAGCAAGGCTTGGCCGCGATAACCGTCTCAGGGCCGGTACCACTTCAAAGCCGCCAGAACGGCCTGAGCCCCTCCTCCAATGCCTGCTCCCTACTCAGCCCGATATCACGCAACTGTTCGGGTGTAAGTTCCAACAAGGCTTTGCGTGTATGCAGACGATGCCAGAACAGGGCCCAGCGGCTCAGGTCGGACGGCGCATTGCGCAACATTGCGTCGCGCAGCCCATTCTCCTGCCCTGCCGCCAGTTCCTGACTGTGTAACGTCAGCCGCACATCGCTCAAGCCGTTCATTTTGATCGCTCCTGTTTACTTGGGTAGCCAGAGGTTTCATGATGCGCGGACAGTCAAAAGCAATACAGATTCAACCTATTTATTTTATAAGCATACAGATTCGGTTTCTGCGCCACTGAATCGTCATTTTCCAACCAAACTGTATCGGTTGCAGTTGTCCATCTCATCGGGAGTGCACCATGACCCTCTACGTGAACCTCGCCGAACTGCTCGGCACCCGCATCGAACAGGGCTTCTACCGTCCCGGCGACCGGCTGCCCTCAGTGCGGGCATTGAGCACGGAACATGGGGTCAGCTTGAGTACGGTGCAGCAGGCCTATCGCGTGCTGGAAGACAGCGGGCTGGCAATGCCGCGACCCAAGTCCGGCTATTTCGTACCTGTGGGTCGCGAACTGCCAGACCTGCCGGTGGTAGGCCGTCCGGCCCAGCGTCCAGTGGATATTTCCCAGTGGGACCAGGTGCTGGAACTGATCCGCGCCGTACCCCGCCCGGACGTGGTGCAACTGGGACGCGGCATGCCGGATATCAATTCGCCGACCATGAAACCGCTGCTGCGCAGCCTGGCGCAGATCAGCCGCCGACAAGACATGCCCGGCCTGTATTACGACAACATCTATGGCAACCTCGCGTTGCGCGAACAGATCGCCCGCCTGTCGCTGGATTCCGGCTGCCAACTGGGCCCCAACGATTTGATCGTCACCACCGGCTGTCATGAGGCCCTGTCGGTCAGCATCCGCGCCACCTGCGAACAAGGCGATATCGTCGCGGTGGACTCACCCAGCTTTCATGGAGCCATGCAAACTCTCAAGGGCCTGGGCATGAAGGCTTTGGAGATCCCCACCGACCCGCTCACCGGCATCAGCCTGGACGCACTGGAACTGGCGCTGGAGCAATGGCCCATCAAGGCCATACAGTTGACCCCCAGCTGTAACAACCCGCTGGGCTACATCATGCCCGACGCTAATAAACGCGCGCTGCTGAACCTGGCACAGCGTTTCGACGTGGCGATCATCGAGGATGATGTGTATGGAGAATTGGCCTACACCTACCCTCGCCCACGCACCATCAAGTCCTTCGATGAAGACGGCCGCGTCCTGCTCTGCAGTTCTTTTTCCAAGACCCTGGCCCCAGGCCTGCGAATTGGCTGGGTCGCGCCGGGCCGGTATCTGGAGCGGGTGCTGCACATGAAATACATCAGCACCGGCTCCACCGCGCCACAGCCGCAGATTGCCATTGCCGAATTTCTCAAGGGCGGACATTTCGAACCCCATTTGCGCCGGATGCGCACGCAATACCAGCGCAATCGCGACGTGATGATCGATTGGGTCAGCCGCTACTTTCCGTCGGGCACCCGTGCCAGTCGCCCGCGGGGCAGCTTCATGCTGTGGGTCGAGTTGCCGGAAGGCTTCGACACATTGAAGCTCAATCGGGTCCTACTGGACCGAGGCGTGCAGGTCGCAGTCGGCAGCATCTTTTCGGCATCGGGCAAGTACCGCAACTGTCTGCGGATGAACTACGCTGCCAAGCCAACGGCGCAGATCGAAGAGGCCGTACGCAAAGTGGGCGCCGCTGCCATCGCGTTGTTGAACGAAACCCAGCGCGACGTCGTCTGAACTTTATCCAGGGAAGCAGTACCCAACAGCCGATCAACGCAAACAAGCGGAACGCTCCTACGTGAGATCCAGATCGATCCTGCCTTCGCTTTTGTTAGTCGCCTCGCTGCTGGGCGGCTGCGCCAGTTTTGATATCAGCCGCGAGCCTTCCCAAGCGTTGCCAGCCGCCGAATCCTCATTCGGCCGCTCGGTCCAGGCCCAAGCCGCGCCCCATGAAGGCCGTTCCGGCTTTCGGTTGCTCTCCGACAGCACCGAAGCCTTCACCGCCCGGGCCGAGCTGATCCGTCATGCTCAAAGCAGCCTGGACCTGCAGTATTACATCGTCCACGACGGTATCAGCACGCGGATGCTGGTGGATGAACTACTCAAGGCCGCCGACCGGGGCGTGCGCGTGCGCATCCTGCTGGACGACACCACCAGCGACGGCCAGGATCAGATTATCGCGACCCTCGCCGCTCACCCGCGTATCCAGATTCGCCTGTTCAACCCCCTGCACCTGGGCCGCGCCACCGGCGTGACTCGTAGCCTCGGGCGCCTGTTCAACCTGTCGTTGCAGCATCGACGGATGCACAACAAGCTGTGGCTGGCGGACAACAGCATGGCCATCGTCGGCGGCCGCAATCTGGGCGATGAGTATTTCGACGCCGAACCCAACCTGAACTTTACCGACATCGACCTGCTCGGCGTCGGGCCGGTGGCCGAACAACTGGGGCACAGTTTCGACCAATATTGGAACAGCGCCCTGAGCAAGCCCATCGAACAGTTTCTGTCTCCTCGCCCCACGCCCAAGGACCTAGCCAACAGCCGCCTGCGCCTGCAAGAGTCCCTGGAGCAGACCCAGAAGGAAAACCACGCGCTCTACCAGCAACTGACCGCCTACAAGACCCAGCCGCGCCTGGATACTTGGCGTGACCAGTTGATCTGGGCCTGGAACCAGGCGCTGTGGGACGCGCCCAGCAAAGTGCTGGCCAAGGACGAGCCGGATCCGCAACTGTTGCTGACCACGCAACTGGGGCCCGAACTGACGGGGGTCAGCAAGGAACTGATCATGATTTCCGCCTACTTCGTCCCCGGCCAGCCAGGTTTGGTGTACCTGACCAGCCGCGCCGATGCCGGGGTGTCGGTGAGTCTCTTGACCAACTCCCTGGAAGCGACCGATGTGCCAGCGGTGCATGGCGGCTATGCGCCGTATCGCAGGGCGCTGCTGGAACATGGCGTGCGCCTGTTCGAGTTGCGACGGCAACCGGGCGACAAAGGCAGCAGCCCTCACCTGTTCTACAGCAAATCCTACGGCGAATCGGATTCCAGCCTGCACAGCAAGGCGATCATCTTCGACCAGCAAAAGTCCTTCATTGGCTCGTTCAATTTCGACCCGCGCTCGGTGCTGTGGAACACCGAGGTCGGCGTATTGGTGGACAGCCCGGAGCTTGCCGGCCAAGTCCGCGAGCTGGCCTTGCAGGGCATGGCGCCAGCGCTGAGTTATCAGGCTCGGCTGGAGAATGACAAGCTCGTATGGACCACCGAAGACAACGGCCAGACCCACGACCTGGGCCGCGAACCGGGCAGTTGGTGGCGCCGGTTCAATGCCTGGTTCGCCACGACCATCGGGTTGGAGCGGATGCTTTAGGCCCGGGCCGCTTTTGTGGCAAGGATGTTCAGGCCGTTTGTGTCGCCCCGAATGCCCCTTGGCGCAACAGCAGGATCACCAAGCCGAACGCCCCCGCCGCCATGAACAAAGGCAGCGCATGCCCACTGATCCATTGGCTGCCCGCTCCCGCCGCCAGCGGGCCGATCAGGCAACCGAGCCCCCACAACTGCGCGACATGAGCGTTGGCCCGTACCAGTGCATCGTCGCGGTAACGCTCGCCGATCAGGATCAGCGACAAGGTGAACAAACCTCCCGCGCTGGCGCCGAACAGCACCCACAGCGGCCAGATCAACAGGGTATCGATCAAAAGCGGAACCGCCAGGCTCGATAACGTCAGTACCACCGCGCACCCCGTCAACAGCGCCCGGCGAGACACTCGATCGGCCAGGGCGCCAATGGGCAATTGCAGCAAGGCATCGCCGACCACCACGGTGCTGACCATCGCCAACGCAATGTCAGCGCTGAAGCCCTGGCGCAAACAGTAGACCGGCAGCAACGTGAGGATCATCGCCTCGAACGCAGCGAACAACGACACCGCCCAGGCAATCGCCGGCAAACCTCGGCAAAACGTCCACAAATCGCCAAACGTGACGCTGCCGGCCTCGCTACTCGGTGCCCCGCTGCGGCCCAGCAACAGCAAGGGTGCGATCAACAGCAGGCCGACACCCACCCAGAAGCCGTAGTCATGATCGGTTCCAAGCGCTCCCAGCAGCAACGGGCCGGCCAACTGGCTCAGGGCATAGCTACTGCCATAAAGCGCCACCAGCCGTCCGCGCCATTGCTCAATGACCAGTTGGTTGATCCAGCTCTCGCCGAGAATGAACACCAGGGTCAGGACCACGCCAATCACCAGGCGCAGCACCAACCAGACCGGGTAGCTGGGCAACAGCGCCAGCAATCCGATGGACAGCGCCCCACCCCACAGGCACAGGCGCATCAACCTCGCCGTGCCGAACTGCGTCGCCAACCGACTCGACACCTTGGCCCCGAGCAACACCCCGACAGCCGGCATCGCAGCCATCACGCCAATGGCGAACGAGCCATAGCCCCAGCCCTCGAGTCGCAGCGACACCAGCGGCATGCTTACGCCCAGGGCCAGGCCGACACTCAGGACAGACGCCAACACGGCGAAATAAGTCGCCCAACGCATTTCCACGCTCCTGTGGAGAGTTATCGATTTTTCAGGCATCACCATAAAACAATGTGGGAGCGAGCCTGCTCGCGATGCGGAGCAACATTCAACTGAATCGTCGACTGTCATACCGCTATCGCGAGCAGGCTCGCTCCCACAGGGAGATCAACACTGCATGAAGCCCCCCGGTCACCCTGGGGGCCATCACCGTTACAGCTTGATCCAAGTCGCCTTCAGCTCGGTGTACTTGTCGAACGCATGCAGCGACTTGTCGCGACCGTTGCCCGACTGCTTGAAGCCACCGAACGGCGCGGTCATGTCGCCACCGTCGTACTGGTTGACCCAGACGCTGCCGGCGCGCAGGGCCTTGGCCGTCAGGTGGGCCTTGGAAATGTCCTTGGTCCATACCGCCGCAGCCAGGCCGTACGGCGTGTCGTTGGCGATCTGCACGGCTTCCTCGGCCGTGTCGAAGGCGATGACCGACAGCACCGGGCCGAAAATCTCTTCCTGGGCGATTTTCATCGCGTTGCTCACGCCATCGAAAATCGTCGGCTCGACATACGTGCCGCCGGTTTCCTCAAGAATGCGCTTGCCACCGGCCACCAGCTTCGCGCCGTCGCTGTGACCGGCCTCGATGTAGGACAGCACAGTGTTCATCTGCTGAGTGTCCACCAGTGCGCCAACATTGGTAGCTGGGTCCAGGGGGTTGCCAGGCTTCCAGCCCTTGAGGGCTTCGATCACCAGCGGCAGGAAGGTGTCCTTGATAGAGCGTTCCACCAACAGCCGCGAACCGGCAGTGCAGACTTCGCCCTGGTTGAACGCGATGGCGCTGGCGGCGGATTCGGCAGCGGCTTGCAGATCCGGGGCATCGGCAAACACGATGTTCGGGCTCTTGCCGCCGGCTTCCAGCCAGACACGCTTCATGTTGGATTCGCCGGAGTAAATCATCAGTTGCTTGGCGATCTTGGTGGAGCCAGTGAACACCAGGGTATCGACGTCCATGTGCAGGGCCAGGGCCTTGCCGACGGTATGGCCGTAGCCCGGCAGTACGTTCAGCACACCTTTCGGAATGCCGGCTTCGATCGCCAGGGCAGCGATACGGATGGCGGTCAGCGGGGATTTTTCCGACGGCTTGAGCACCACCGAGTTGCCGGTGGACAGCGCCGGACCAAGCTTCCAGCAGGCCATCATCAGCGGGAAGTTCCACGGCACGATAGCGCCCACGACGCCCACCGGCTCACGGGTTACCAGGCCCAACTGATCGTGCGGGGTGGCCGCCACTTCGTCGTAGAGCTTATCGATGGCTTCGCCGCTCCAGCTCAACGCTTGAGCTGCGCCTGGGACGTCGATGTTCAGCGAGTCGCTGATCGGCTTGCCCATGTCCAGGGTTTCGAGCAGGGCCAACTCTTCGGCGTTCTGCCTGAGCAGGCCGGCGAAACGAATCATGGTGGCTTTGCGCTTGCTTGGCGCCAGGCGCGACCAGACGCCGGAATTGAAAGTGGCGCGGGCGTTTTCGACGGCACGCTGGGCGTCGGCAACGTCACAGCTGGCGATCTTGCCGAGCAGGCGGCCATCGACCGGACTGAGGCAATCGAAGGTTTCGCCGGACACCGCATCGGTGTACTCGCCGTTGATAAAGGCGCGGCCTTCGATCTTCAGGTCGCGGGCGCGTTGTTCCCAATCGGCACGAGTCAGGGTGGTCATGCGTGTGTCCTCCTCTTATTGAGTAAGAACGCCGCGCAATGCGCAGCGCTCAACGAATTCTGCCCGGCCAGCCTGTTTCCCGCGCTGTTTTCGGCGCTATCTTCGGCACAGGGCACCCGCCACCCTAAACCAGCGGCTGGTCATGTTTCAATATATTTGACATAACGCCGGTAAACGGCCTTGCGATGTTCGTTTTAATAAACATAGACTCGAAACCTTCCAAGCCATCACCGGGATCTACCGCATGAGCATTCAGGACATCGTCGATTTCAGCCAGGCCAATACCCCTGCCGAACGCTATCGCCCGGACGCGGCCAAGGTGTTCAAGGGCGATCCCGAACAAACCGTGTTCAACCACTACAGCAGCCCCTGCGGGCAAATGAATGCGGGCGTATGGGAAGGCGCCGTCGGTCAGTGGATGGTCAACTACACCGAGCATGAATATTGCGAGATCGTCCAGGGCGTTTCCGTGCTGCGCGACGACGATGGCAATGCCAAGACCTTGCGGGCCGGCGACCGTTTTGTCATTCCAGCGGGGTTCAAGGGCACCTGGGAAGTGCTGGAGCCGTGCCGCAAGATCTATGTGGTCTTCGAGCAGAAGGCTTGAGCCCCGCTGAAAAAGCCGCTGACACTCTTTCGCTGGTCGGTGACCACCACTGCAGATGAAACTGCCCCCCGGGCGCCACGCATTTTATCGTCACAACGGCAACGCACAGGACGTGCGGCCGAGCCGACAGGTGAGCGCCCCAACTCTATGACTATTTGCAAGGAGGCAACATGCCCGTCTTACCCGATCAAGGCGACACCGTCGTCATTCCCATGCCGACCGATCAATGCGATCTCGCCATCGCCCAATACACCATCGGCCAAAAATGCACCCCTGAACTGCTTGAAGAAGTTCGCGCCCTGGCCAATGGGGCTCCCGTGCGCGCCACGGGCCCGAAGTATCCTACGAGCTGGGATCTGCGCCCGCGACGCATCAACCTGCACACCAATGCCGACAGGATCATTGTGAGCATCAACTGCGGCTGATCGACTTCACACGCACAACAAAAAAGGCCCGTATCTCGCGATACGGGCCTTTTTCGTAAGAAGGGAAAAATCAATTACTTGATTTTGCCTTCCTTGTAGATCACGTGCTTGCGAACAACCGGATCATATTTCTTGATCTCGATTTTGTCCGGGGTAGTACGCTTGTTCTTGTCGGTAGTGTAGAAGTGACCAGTACCGGCGCTCGAGATCAAACGAATCAATTCACGCATGATTAGCTCCCTTAAACCTTGCCATCGCGACGAAGTTCGGCCAGCACGACACTGATGCCACGCTTGTCGATGATGCGCATGCCCTTGGCAGATACGCGCAGACGCACAAAACGTTTCTCTTCTTCAACCCAGAAGCGGTGATGCTGCAGGTTCGGCAGGAAACGACGACGGGTTTTGTTGTTTGCGTGGGAAATGTTATTCCCAGTCACCGGACCCTTACCGGTAACTTGACAGACTCTCGACATGCCTCAGCCCTCTAAAACCACATGCCCAACCCGGCATGGGTTGGCCGCTTAATCTCTCAGTCATTTGGCGCCAGGCGCCGCGTTTCTTTAAGGGTCTTACCGGCTACACCTACAGTGAAGGAACCGGGCCCCTAGAAAAGAGCGCTGCTTTATACCAGAAAGACCACAGCGCAACAACAGCCGATGTGATTTGTCTTCACCGGGAATGCTCGAGCAACCGCCCCGGACGGCTGGAGTAAAGGCCGGCGCGGCCCGTTACCACTCGTCGCTGCGCGCAGGTTTTTTTCACCCGCGACGGTTTTGAGCCATCAACGCGCCGGCGCAGAGTGCCGGAAAATGCAAAAAGGGGATAGTCATTTAGCGACGAGCCCACTAGGGTAGGCCTTTTCCAGACTGCACTCGCAGATGGGCCTTCGACTTGCACAGGAAACCGACCATGCGCCTCGCTGCCCTACCATTGTTGCTCGCCCCTCTGCTGATTACCCCGCAGGCCTTGGCCGCCGCCCTGAGCGTCTGCACCGAAGCCAGCCCGGAAGGGTTCGATGTCGTCCAGTACAACTCCCTGACGACTACCAACGCCTCTGCCGACGTGCTGATGAACCGCCTGGTGGATTTCGACACCGCCAGCGGCAAGGTGGTCCCCAGCCTGGCCGAGCACTGGGAAGTCTCGACCGACGGCCTGACCTACCTGTTCAAGCTACGCCCACAGGTCAAGTTCCATCGTACCGAGTACTTCACGCCGCGCCGCGACCTGACCGCCGAAGATGTGAAATTCAGCTTCGAACGCATGCTCGACCCGGCGAATCCTTGGCACAAGGTTGCGCAGAGTGGTTTCCCCCACGCCCAGTCCATGCAGCTACCCGCTCTGATCAAGAAAATCGACGCACTGGACCCGTTGACCGTTCGCTTCACCCTCGATCACGCGGATTCGACCTTCCTGGCGACGTTGAGCATGGGCTTTGCCTCCATCTATTCGGCCGAATACGCCGATCAGTTGCTCAAGGCCGGCACACCGGAAAAACTCAACAGCCAACCGATCGGTACCGGCCCATTCATTTTCAACCGATTCCAGAAAGACGCCTCAATTCGCTACAAGGCCAACGCTGATTATTTTGGCGGCAAGCCCCAAGTGGACCCGCTGGTTTTCGCGATCACGCCGGATGCCAACGTGCGCCTGCAGAAACTGCGGCGCAATGAATGCCAGATCGCCTTGTCACCCAAGCCACTGGATGTACAGGCCGCCCGCCAGGAGCCCACGCTGAGCGTGGCCCAGACCGACGCCTTCATGACCGCGTTCGTGGCGATCAACAGCCAGCATCCGCCGCTGGACAAACCTGAGGTGCGTCAAGCCATCAACCTGGCATTCGACAAGGCCAGCTACCTCAAGACTGTCTTCGAAGGCACCGCCGAAGCCGCCAATGGCCCCTACCCGCCGAACACCTGGAGCTATGCCAAGAGCCTGCCGGGCTACACCCATGACCCAGCCAAGGCTCGTGAATTGCTGGCCAAGGCCGGTTTGAAGGAGGGTTTCCAGACCACCATCTGGACTCGTCCATCCGGCAGCCTGCTGAACCCCAACCCCAGCGTCGGCGCGCAACTGCTGCAGTCCGACCTGGCGGAAATTGGCATCCAGGCCGAAATCCGCGTGATCGAATGGGGCGAACTGATCCGCCGCGCCAAAGCCGGCGAACATGACCTGCTGTTCATGGGCTGGGCGGGCGACAACGGCGACCCGGACAACTTCCTCACACCGCAGTTTTCCTGCGCAGCGGTCAAGTCCGGGACCAACTTCGCCCGCTACTGCAACCCGGACCTGGACAAACTGATCAGCGCCGGCAAGACCACCGGCGAACAGGGTGTGCGTGCCAAGCTCTACGAACAGGCACAGGCGCAGATCCAGCAACAGGCCCTGTGGCTGCCGCTGGCCCACCCAACGGCGTTCGCGCTGACCCGCAAGGATGTGCAGGGTTATGCGGTCAGCCCGTTTGGGCGGCAGGATTACTCCAAAGTCAGCCTCAAGTAACCCCGGCCCCCAGAGCCCCGCCGGGGGAGCCTGTGGGAGCAAAGCTTGCTCGCGATGACGTCATCACATACAACCCTTGTGTTGGCTGTAAAACCGCTATCGCGAGCAAGCTTTGCTCCCACAAGGGATTATTCAAGCCTGACCGGGCCTACATCCACCCATACTCCGCCATCGACAGCGGCTCCCCATCGCCAACGATGAAGTGGTCGAGCACCCGCACATCGATCAGTTCCAGCGCCTCCTGAAGCCGTTCAGTGAGCACCCGATCGGCCTGGCTGGGCTCGGTATTGCCGGAGGGATGGTTGTGGCACAGGATCAATGCGGCGGCGTTATGGGCCAGGGCACGCTTGACCACCTGCCGGGGATAGACGCTGGCGCTGTCGATGGAGCCGCGAAACAACGCCTCATATGCCAGCACCCGATGCCGGGAATCCAGGAAAAGACATCCAAATACCTCATGGGGCTCGTGGCGCAGCATGGCCTTGAGGTAGTCCCGCACTGCCAGCGGACTTTCCAGTACAGAATCTCGTCGCAGGTTTTCGGCCAGATGCCGACGGCCCATTTCGAGCACAGCCTGCAACTGCGCGAACTTCGCCGGCCCCAGGCCCAGGTGCGCGCTGAAGGTGCGCAGATCGGCCTCCAGGAGAATCCGCAGGCCGCCGAACTGATGCAGCAGATGTCGCGCCAGGTCCACCGCACTTTTCCCGGACACCCCCGTGCGCAGGAAAATCGCCAACAGCTCGGCATCCGAAAGACTCGCCGCCCCCCACTCCAATAACCTCTCCCGCGGCCGCTCGGCCGTCGGCCAATCCCGAATACTCATGACATCTCCCTGATTGTGGCACCGCTGTTCCATAGCGGTCGCTGTGATATCGTAGCCCATCTTTTTTGCAGGCGATTTGCCCCTGGCAGCGGCCAAGGGGGTCGCCTCGCACTGACCACTGAAATCGAAAGGCAGGCCTATGCAGCGGCTGTATCGGAAACGCATCGTTCTGGGCGTCGGCGGCGGCATTGCCGCCTACAAGAGCGCCGAGCTGGTTCGCAGGCTTATCGACCAGGGCGCGGAAGTGCGGGTCGTCATGACCCGCGGCGGCGCTGAATTCATCACCCCGCTGACTATGCAGGCCCTGTCCGGGCACCCGGTCCACCTGGATTTGCTCGACCCGGCGGCAGAGGCGGCCATGGGCCATATCGAACTGGCCAAATGGGCCGACCTGGTGCTGATCGCCCCGGCTACCGCCGACCTGATCGCCCGCCTGGCCCAGGGCATCGCCGATGACCTGTTGACCACCCTGGTGCTCGCCACTGACGCCGTGGTCGCCGTCGCGCCGGCCATGAACCAGGCCATGTGGCGCGACCCGGCTACCCAGACCAACCTGCAATTGCTGGAAAGCCGCGCCCTGAAGGTCTTCGGCCCGGCCTCCGGGAGCCAGGCCTGCGGCGATGTCGGCATGGGCCGCATGCTTGAAGCCACCGACCTGGCCCAGTGCGCCGCCGACTGCTTCCAGCGCCAGGCCCTGACCGGCAAGCACGTGCTGATCACCGCCGGGCCGACCCAGGAAAACATCGACCCGGTGCGCTACATCACCAACCACAGCTCCGGAAAAATGGGCTTCGCCCTGGCCGAAGCCGCCGTGGAAGCCGGCGCCCGGGTAACGCTGATCACCGGCCCCGTGCATTTGCCGACGCCGGACCGGGTCACCCGCATCGACGTGGTCAGCGCCCGGGACATGCTCGCCGCCTGCGAAGCAGCCATCCCGTGCGACCTGTTCATCGCCTCGGCGGCGGTAGCGGACTACCGCCCGGAAGTAGTCGCCCCGCAAAAATTGAAGAAAGACCCTACAAGCGGCGACGGCCTGCTACTACAAATGGTGCGCAACCCGGACATCCTGGCCAGCATCGCCACCCGCCCCGACCGCCCGTTCAGCGTCGGCTTCGCCGCCGAGACCGAACACCTGCTCGATTACGCCGCGCGCAAGCTCAAGGACAAGAATCTGGACCTGATCGTCGCCAACGACGTCGCCAACCCGAGCATCGGCTTCAACAGCGAAGAAAACGCCTGCAGCGTGATCGATCGTCAGTTGCACGCCACACTTTTCGCCCAGACCAGCAAGAGCAAGATCGCTCGCCAACTGATCACTTTTATCGCCGAACGGCTAAACCAGGTTTAATTTTCATGCACGCTCTACAAGCCAAGATCCTCGACCCACGCATCGGCAACGAATTCCCGCTGCCGCAATACGCCACACCGGGCTCCGCCGGCCTCGACCTGCGGGCCATGCTCAAGCAGGACACGATCCTGGAACCGGGCCAGACCCTGCTGATCCCTACCGGCCTGTCGGTGTATATCGGCGACCCGGGCCTGGCCGCGCTGATCCTGCCACGCTCGGGCCTGGGCCATAAGCACGGCATCGTGCTGGGCAACCTGGTAGGCCTGATCGACTCCGATTACCAGGGCGAACTGATGGTCTCGTGCTGGAACCGCGGCCAGACGGCGTTCAACATTGCCGTGGGCGAACGCATCGCGCAGTTGGTGCTGGTTCCGGTGGTCCAGGCCCACTTCGAATTGGTCGAAGAATTCGACGAAAGCCAGCGCGGTGCCGGTGGTTTCGGGCATTCCGGCAGCCATTGACCGGCGGTTTCAGGCCGGGCGTCCTGCCCGGCCCGTTTATTAAGCTTCTATTTCAGGACAAAAAATGCGCAATGGCTTTCTGCTAGGTTTCCCACCCGGAATCAATGTATTAGGCGAGCGAGACCGGGGTAACGCTGTCTCATGGCATTTTCCCACCACGAACTCTCTGTCAAAAACGCCGTCATACCCTTCAGCTTGAGCCTGCCGACGCCCATCGTCGGCCTGTCCAGTCACCTTCCTGATAGAGCGCCCCGCCCATGAACACCCCAGCCGCAATCGCCCCGATCTTCCCTGAAAGCATCTTCCGCGCCTACGACATCCGTGGCGTGGTACCGGAAACCCTCACCGCCGAAACCGCCTACTGGATCGGCCGCGCCATTGGCTCCCAGAGCCTGGCCCAGGGCGAACCGAACGTGTGTGTCGGCCGTGACGGCCGTCTGTCGGGCCCCGAGCTGGTCGAACAACTGATCAAAGGCGTTGCCGACAGCGGCTGCCACGTCAGCGACGTGGGCCTGGTGCCGACCCCGGCGCTGTACTACGCCGCCAACGTGCTGGCCGGTAAATCCGGCGTGATGCTCACCGGCAGCCACAACCCGTCGAACTACAACGGTTTCAAGATCGTCATCGCCGGCGACACCCTCGCCAACGAGCAGATCCAGGCCCTGCACACCCGCCTCAAGACCAACGACCTGAGCAGCGGCCAGGGCAGCATCACCAAAGTCGATATCCTCGAGCGCTACAACGACGAAATCGTCAAGGACGTGAAACTCGCCCGCCGCCTGAAAGTGGTGGTCGACTGCGGCAACGGCGCGGCCGGCGTGATCGCCCCGCAACTGATCGAAGCCCTGAACTGCGAAGTCATCCCACTGTTCTGCGACGTGGACGGCAACTTCCCTAACCACCACCCGGACCCGGGCAAGCTGGAAAACCTCGAAGACCTGATCGCCAAGGTCAAGGAAACCAACGCCGACCTGGGCCTGGCCTTCGACGGTGACGGCGACCGCGTGGGCGTGGTGACCAATACCGGCAGCGTGGTGTTCCCCGACCGCCTGCTGATGCTGTTCGCTCGCGACGTGGTGGCGCGCAATCCGAACGCCGAAATCATCTTCGACGTTAAGTGCACCCGTCGCCTGGTGCCGTTGATCAAGGAATATGGCGGTCGTCCATTGATGTGGAAAACCGGTCATTCGTTGATCAAGAAGAAAATGAAACAAAGCGGCGCCCTGCTGGCCGGCGAAATGAGCGGCCACATCTTCTTCAAGGAGCGCTGGTTCGGTTTCGACGACGGTATCTACAGCGCCGCGCGCCTGCTGGAAATCCTCAGCAAGGAGAAATCCACGGCCGAAGAGCTGTTCGCGACCTTCCCGAACGATATTTCTACGCCAGAAATCAATATCCATGTGACCGAAGAGAGCAAATTCAGCATCATTGATGCACTGCACGACGCTCAATGGGGCGAAGGCGCCGAACTGACCACCATCGACGGTGTGCGGGTCGACTATCCCCACGGCTGGGGCCTGGTTCGCGCATCCAACACCACACCGGTGCTGGTGCTGCGTTTCGAGGCCGACAACGAAACCGAACTGCAGCGCATCAAGGATGTGTTCCACAGCCAACTCAAACGTGTTGCACCTGATCTCCAACTACCGTTTTGATTTTTTGAAGCACTACCGGAGCCCTGAATGACCCTCGAACGCGAAGCCGCCGCCAACACCGCCAAGGTCCTGTCCGAAGCGTTGCCTTATATCCGACGCTACGTCGGCAAGACCCTGGTGATCAAATACGGCGGCAACGCGATGGAAAGCGAGGAGCTGAAAACCGGCTTCGCCCGCGACATCGTGCTGATGAAGGCCGTGGGCATCAACCCGGTGGTCGTACACGGCGGCGGCCCGCAGATCGGTGACCTGCTCAAGCGCCTGTCGATCGAGAGCCACTTCATCGATGGCATGCGCGTCACCGACGCGCAGACCATGGATGTGGTGGAAATGGTCCTGGGCGGCCAGGTCAACAAGGACATCGTCAACCTGATCAACCGCCACGGCGGCAGCGCCATTGGCCTGACAGGGAAGGACGCCGAGCTGATCCGGGCGAAAAAACTCACCGTCACCCGCCAGACCCCGGAAATGACCCAGCCGGAAATCATCGACATCGGTCACGTGGGCGAAGTGGTCGGCATCAACACCGACCTGCTGAACCTGCTGGTCAAGGGCGATTTCATCCCGGTCATCGCGCCAATCGGCGTGGGCGCCAACGGTGAGTCGTACAACATCAACGCCGACTTGGTGGCGGGCAAGGTTGCCGAAGCACTGAAAGCTGAAAAGCTGATGCTGCTGACCAACATCGCCGGCCTGATGGACAAGTCGGGCAAGGTCCTGACCGGGCTGTCGACCCAGCAGGTTGACGACCTGATCGCCGACGGCACCATCTACGGCGGCATGCTGCCCAAGATTCGTTGCGCGCTGGAAGCGGTACAGGGCGGCGTCGGCAGCTCGCTGATCATCGACGGCCGGGTGCCGAATGCGATCCTGCTGGAAATCTTCACTGATACCGGCGTGGGTACGTTGATCAGTAATCGCAAGCGTCCTTAAGCGATTCCTGTAAAAAAAGACCCCGTTCAACCTGGTTGAGCGGGGTCTTTTTTTGCCTTCCTCCCTGTGGGAGCGAGCTTGCTCGCTCCCACAGGGAGATTGCGCAGGTCTATTAGACGCCGAACTGCGCCCGATAAGCCTCGACCGCCGGCAAATGCTGCTTGAGCTGCGGATCGTCGGCCAAAAACTCCAGCACCTGGTTCAGCGACACGATGCTGATCACCGGGATGCCGAAGTCGCGCTCCACTTCCTGGATCGCCGACAGTTCACCGTTGCCGCGCTCCTGACGGTTCAGGGCGATCAGCACGCCGGCGGCCTTGGCGCCTTCCTGGGAACCGATGATCTGCATCACTTCGCGGATCGCGGTGCCGGCGGTGATCACGTCGTCGATGATCAATACTTCGCCAGTCAGTGGCGCGCCCACCAGGCTGCCGCCTTCGCCATGGGCCTTGGCTTCCTTGCGGTTGAAGCACCAAGGCAAGTCACGGCCGTGGTGTTCGGCCAGGGCGACGGCAGTAGTGGCGGCCAGCGGGATGCCTTTGTAGGCCGGGCCGAACAGCACGTCGAACGGGATGCCGCTCTCGACGATGGCCGCCGCATAGAAACGGCCCAACTGCGCCAGGGCTGTACCGGTGTTGAACAGGCCAGCATTGAAGAAGTACGGGCTGGTGCGCCCAGACTTGAGGGTGAACTCACCGAAGCGCAAAACGCCGCGATCGATGGCAAAACGAATGAAATCGCGCTGATACGCCTGCATGAAAAAAAGCCTCAAATACCGCGGATTTAGCTAAATAGGTACACGCCGTGTATCATACACGCACGTGATTTTTGGGGCCATTTATGCGGATCATCAGTGTGAACGTCAATGGTATTCAGGCTGCAGTCGAGCGTGGTTTGCTCAGTTGGCTGCAAGCACAGAATGCCGACGTCATCTGCCTGCAGGACACCCGCGCCTCCGCCTTTGAACTTGACGATGCAGCCTTCCAACTGGATGGTTACTTCCTTTATGCCTGCGATGCCGAAGTCCCCGCCCAGGGTGGCGTGGCTTTGTACTCGCGGCTGCAACCGAAGGCTGTCATCAACGGTCTTGGTTTCGAGACGGCGGACCGCTACGGGCGCTACCTGCAAGCCGATTTCGACAAGGTCAGCATCGCGACCTTACTGCTCCCTTCGGGGCAGAACGGCGATGAAGATTTGAATCAGAAATTCAAGTTGATGGACGATTTCGCCCGTTACCTGGATAAACAGCGGCGCAAACGTCGCGAGTACATTTATTGTGGCTCGCTGTACGTGGCGCAACAGAAGCTGGATATCAAGAACTGGCGCGACAGCCAACAATCTCCTGGCTTCCTGGCGCCGGAACGGGCCTGGATGGACGAGATCATTGGCAACATGGGCTATGTCGATGCCCTGCGTGAAGTCAGCCGTGAAGGTGATCAGTACAGCTGGTGGCCGGACAACGAGCAGGCCGAGATGCTCAACCTCGGTTGGCGTTTCGACTACCAGTTGCTGACGCCTGGGCTGCGCCGTTTCGTACGCAGCGCCCGTCTGCCGCGCCAGCCACGGTTCTCGCAGCATGCGCCGCTGATCGTGGATTACGACTGGACCCTGACCATCTAAGTCTATCCGCGACATCCCGCAGGTCGACTGCCTAAAGAAAATGCCCGTTTCGCAAGAGACGGGCATTTTTCATGGAGCACGCTAACGCGTCGAACATCAAGCCGCGGCAAAAAACGGCAGGGCAAGGTACAACTTGATGACGATGACGTTAATGATATCGATGAAGAACGCCCCCACCATGGGCACCACCAGGAACGCTATCTGCGAAGGTCCGTAGCGCTGCGTCACTGCCTGCATATTGGCGATGGCCGTCGGCGTGGCACCCAACCCGAAACCACAATGCCCTGCCGCCAATACCGCGGCATCGTAATGACTGCCCATGAGCCTGAACGTCACGAAAATCGCGAATAGCGCCATGACCAATGTCTGGGCCGCCAGGATAATAAAGATCGGCAAGGCCAGTGAGGCCAGGTCCCACAACTTGAGTGACATCAAGGCGATCGCCAGGAACAGCGACAGGCTGACATTGCCGAGCACGGACACTTCTCGCTCGAATACTTGATACAGGCCCAGTGCCGAAAGCCCATTACGTAGGACCACTCCCACGAACAAGACGCAAACGAACGTCGGCAATTCGAAAGCCGTTTCGTGGAGCTGATCATTCAAGAGCGTACCGGCCAACAGACTGACCGCGATCAGGGCGAGCGTCTCGATGAACGAAAACGGCGTGATCGAGCGCTCTTTGTTCGGCTGCTCGAAGCCCTTGGGCACCCGGGGCTTTTCTGGCTCAAGGCAGCCGGGTGACTGGACACGCTTGATGAGCAGGCGAGCGACCGGACCACCGATCAAGCCACCCAACACCAAGCCGAACGTCGCAGAAGCCATCGCCAACTCGGAGGCGGAGGCCAGGCCGAACTTCTCACTGAACACCGTCCCCCACGCTGCGCCGGTCCCGTGACCGCCCGACAAGGTGATCGAGCCTGTCAGCAACCCCATCAGCGGATCGAGCCCCAGCGCTTTTGCGAGCCCGATGCCCATGGCGTTCTGGACCAGCAGCAGCCCGACAACCGCTAACAGGAAAATGCCCACGACCCGCCCGCCTTTCTTCAGGCTGGCGAAGTCCGCACTCAGGCCAATGGTGGCAAAAAACGCCAGCATCAACGGTGTTTGCAGTGAAGTATCGAATCGAACTTCAACTTCAAGCCCCCGCAAAGCCAACAGGGCCAAGGCAACTACCAGGCCACCCGCCACAGGCTCAGGGATATTGTAGGCGCGTAGAAAACCAACACGCGTAACAAGCCCACGCCCCAGTAACAGCACTAAAGAGGCGGCGACAAGTGTTCCATAGAAATCGAGTTGAAACATGAATGTTTATCTTCGGGTATATATTCAGGGGCGAACTTTTTACCTGGGCACGCCGCTTGAACAGGTTGATTGCCTCAGCATTGATTGGCTTTGAATTCAAGGACCTTCAATGGTCTGAATATATCGAAATATTTCTGAGGGAATATAACGTGGGGCAACTCTATCAATCGACGAGCGCTATTGCCAAGCACATGGACCGCATTGGAACTTCGTGAGTTGTGACTAAAAGTTTAAGAGCAATACATATACGCGCACGATAACGCGCCAGGCAATTGGATGCCGTATATGGAGAGAAACATTTTTTATAAAAAACAATGCCCCGATAAGTCGGGGCATTGTTCTTGAATCGAAGCCTTGATCGTTATTTGACCAAGCGCCAGGTAAACGGATACCGATACGGCTGCCCCTCATTGGCCTTCACGCCACCGATGATGGTCAACACCAACGCACCGATGGCCACCAGGCCGAACAGGAAGAAGCCGATCACCACGACCATCAGCAGCAGGCAGATCGCCGAAGCAATGGCAACGGTGATCTGGAAGTTCAACGCTTCCTTGCCCTGGGCGTCGATGAACGGGTCGGACTCGCGCTTGAGCTGCCAGAGCACCAGCGGCCCGATCAGCGTACCGAACGGAATCCAGATCCCCAACAAGGCGGACAGGTGACAAAACATTGCCCATTGACGCGCCTCTTTGCTCGGCTGGGGCAGCAGGACTTGCTCATCACTCATGACACTCTCCTTGTCTGAAGCGTGGATCGATCAGTCAGCCAACGCGGCTTTTTGCAGTTCGAAGATCTCGTTCATGCCTTTCTTCGCCAACTCCAGCATAGCGTTCAATTCTTCCGGCTGGAACGGTGCACCCTCGGCGGTGCCCTGAACCTCGATGAAGCCGCCGGCACTGGTCATGACCACGTTCAGGTCGGTCTCGGCGGCGGAATCTTCCAGGTAATCCAGGTCCAGCACCGGTTCACCCTGGTACATACCCACGGAAACGGCGGCGATCATTTGCTTGAGCGGGTCGCCGCCCTTGAGGCCGCCGCGCTTCTTGATCACTTTCAAGGCATCGACCAGGGCGACCATGGCCCCGGTGATGGACGCGGTACGCGTACCGCCGTCAGCCTGGATCACGTCGCAATCGACATACAGCGTCACATCGCCCAACTTGGACATGTCCAGCGCGGCGCGCAGCGAACGGCCGATCAGGCGCTGGATTTCCAGGGTACGACCGCCCTGCTTGCCACGGCTGGCCTCGCGCTGGTTCCGCTCGCCGGTGGCGCGCGGCAGCATGCCGTATTCGGCGGTCAACCAGCCCTGGCCCTGGCCCTTGAGGAACCGTGGCACGCCGTTTTCGACGCTGACGGTGCAGATGACCTTGGTATCACCGAATTCGACCAGTACAGATCCCTCGGCGTGTTTGGTGTAGTTGCGGGTAATGCGGATCGAGCGAAGCTGATCGGCAGCGCGACCACTTGGACGTTTCATAGGGAACACCTGTACAGAGGACGGAAAACTGCCGAGCATTATAGAGCCGTGAACCGTCATAGGGCAGTTAAACGTAGCGCAGCTCTAAAAGCCGACACGAGCGAAGCCCCTCAAAGGCCCGCCCGACGGGTTGCAGCGCTTTGTCACATGCCCGGTTTGGGGCCAGGGGCTCACTGCGCTACAATCCTGCGCCTTTGCTGCCCTTGGGCTTTTATTTACAGATCCCAGGCCCACGACCACCGTCGTGCCGGCCTGCATTGCGAGGAACCTCCATGGTGCACAGCATGACCGCCTTCGCCCGCGTCGAAAAGGCCGGGGTCCAAGGCACGCTGAGCTGGGAACTGCGCTCGGTCAACAGCCGTTACCTGGAGCCGCACCTGCGCCTGCCTGAATCCTTTCGCGACCTCGAAGGCGGCGTGCGCGAGGCACTGCGCCAGGGCCTGTCCCGGGGCAAGCTGGAATGCACCCTGCGTTTCACCGAAGAAAGCACTGGCAAAGCCCTGCAAGTGGACCGCGAGCGCGCCGCGCAACTGGTCGCAGCAGCCGAAACCGTTGCCAGCCTGATCAAGAACCCTGCGGCCCTGAATCCGCTGGAAGTCCTCGCCTGGCCCGGCGTGCTGGTGGGTGATGCGAGCGACCCGCAAGCGCTGAACGCCGAGGCGATGGCGCTGTTCAATGAAGGGCTCAAGGAACTCAAGGCCGGTCGCGAGCGCGAAGGCGCGGAGCTGGCCCGGCTGATCAACGAGCGCCTGACCTCCATTGAGGAAGACGTCAGCACCCTGCGCGAGCTGGTCCCGCAGATGCTCGCTACCCAGCGCCAGAAAGTCCTCGATCGCTTCGCCGACATGAAGGCCGAGCTGGATCCGCAGCGCCTGGAGCAGGAAATGGTCATGCTCGCGCAAAAGAGCGACGTGGCCGAAGAACTGGATCGCCTGAGCACCCACATCATCGAAGTTCGCCGGGTGCTCAAGTCCGGTGGTGCGGCCGGTCGCCGCCTGGACTTCCTGATGCAGGAACTCAACCGCGAAGCCAATACACTGGGCTCCAAAGCCTTCGACCCGCGCAGCACCCAGGCTGCGGTCAACCTCAAGGTGTTGATCGAGCAAATGCGCGAACAAGTGCAGAACATTGAGTAAGGCTAACCCGACATGACCCACAGCACCGGCACTCTCTACATCATTTCCGCGCCCTCGGGCGCCGGCAAGACCAGCCTGGTCAAGGCACTGGTCGATGCCGAGCCGCAGATCCGCGTCTCGGTCTCGCACACCACCCGCGCCATGCGCCCGGGCGAAGTCAACGGCGTGAATTATCACTTCGTCGATCGCGAAGAATTCGTGAGGATGGCCGAGCACGGCGACTTCCTGGAGCGCGCCGAAGTCTTCGGCAACCTCTATGGCACTTCGCAAAGCTATCTGCAGCAGACCCTCGACGAAGGCCACGACCTGATCCTGGAGATCGATTGGCAAGGCGCCGAGCAGGTGCGCAAGCTGATGCCCCAGGCCCGTTCGATCTTCATCCTCCCGCCGAGCCAGCAGGCCTTGCGCCAGCGCCTGACCAACCGTGGCCAGGACAGTGACGAAATCATCGAAGGCCGGATGCGCGAAGCGGTCAGCGAAATGAGCCATTACGTCGACTATGATTACCTGATCATCAACGACGATTTCGCCCATGCACTGGACGACCTGAAGGCGATTTTCCGCGCCAGCCAGTTGCAGCAGAAACGCCAACAGCAACGTTTCGGCAAACTATTGGCCGAACTGCTGGGCTGAACAGCCCTTCCCAAAACCGCTGCGACGGCTTTACATTGGTACTCGCAGCGCGCCGAGGGGTTTGGTTAAAAAATCAGCGCTTCCCTAAACGCTGGTGTTTTTTTAAACTGTCGAGTCCGCTCGCCCAACCGGGCAGCGCGCATATTGCATTCGCTCCGAGGAATACCATGGCCCGCGTAACCGTTGAAGACTGCCTAGAACACGTGGAAAACCGCTTTGAGCTGGTCATGCTCTCTACCAAGCGTGCCCGTCAACTGGCCACCGGTGGCAAAGAGCCGTTGGTCCAGTGGGAAAACGACAAGCCTACCGTGGTAGCGCTGCGTGAAATCGCCGAAGGCCTGATGAGCTACGAGTTCATCGCCAACGCTGAAATCGTCGAAGACGAACCGCTGTTCGCAGCGTTCGAGGACGAGTCCAACGAGGCGGTCTAAGCCTATGCCTGGTCGACGTAGCACGGCGCGGGGTCACAGCAAACGGCAGGAGTCATCATCATGCCGAGCATAGACGCCCTCGCCGATCGCTTATCGGCCTACCTCGGCACGGACCAGGTCAATCTGGTCCGCCGAGCCTACTTCTACGCCGAACAAGCCCACGACGGCCAGCGCCGCCGCAGCGGCGAGGCGTACGTCACGCATCCGCTTGCGGTGGCGAACATTCTTGCCGACATGCACATGGACCATCAGAGCCTGATGGCGGCGATGCTGCATGACGTGATCGAAGACACCGGCATTGCCAAGGAAGCGCTGCAAGCGCAGTTCGGCGAAACCGTGGCCGAACTGGTCGACGGGGTCAGCAAACTGACCCAGATGAACTTCGAGACCAAGGCCGAGGCCCAGGCCGAGAACTTCCAGAAAATGGCCATGGCCATGGCGCGCGACATCCGCGTGATCCTGGTCAAGCTCGCCGACCGCCTGCACAACATGCGCACCCTGGAAGTCCTCTCCGGCGAAAAACGCCGGCGCATTGCCAAGGAAACCCTGGAAATCTATGCGCCCATCGCCAATCGCCTGGGCATGCATGCGATCCGCATCGAGTTCGAAGACCTCGGTTTCAAGGCCATGCACCCGATGCGTTCGGCGCGGATCAACCAGGCCGTCAAGCGCGCCCGGGGCAACCGCAAGGAAATCGTCAACAAGATCGAAGAGTCCCTGAGCCACTGCCTGGCCATCGACGGCATCGAAGGCGAAGTCAGCGGGCGGCAGAAACACCTCTACGGCATCTACAAGAAAATGCGCGGCAAGCGTCGGGCCTTCAACGAGATCATGGATGTCTATGCGTTCCGGATCATCGTCGACAAGGTCGATACCTGCTACCGCGTACTCGGCGCTGTGCATAATTTGTACAAACCGTTGCCGGGGCGCTTCAAGGACTACATCGCAATTCCCAAGGCCAACGGCTATCAGTCGCTGCACACCACGCTGTTCGGCATGCACGGCGTACCGATCGAAATCCAGATCCGCACCCGTGAAATGGAAGAAATGGCCAACAACGGCATCGCCGCCCACTGGCTCTACAAATCCAGCGGTGACGAACAGCCCAAGAGCACCCACGCCCGCGCCCGGCAATGGGTCAAGGGCGTGCTGGAAATGCAGCAGCGGGCCGGCAATTCCCTGGAGTTCATCGAGAGCGTGAAGATCGACCTGTTCCCGGACGAGGTCTACGTCTTCACGCCCAAGGGCCGGATCATGGAGCTGCCCAAAGGCTCCACCGCCGTGGACTTTGCCTATGCGGTACACACCGACGTCGGCAACAGCTGCATCGCGTGCCGGATCAACCGCCGCCTGGCGCCGTTGTCCGAACCGCTGCAAAGCGGCTCCACGGTGGAAATCGTCAGCGCGCCCGGCGCCCGGCCGAACCCGGCGTGGCTCAATTTCGTGGTCACCGGCAAAGCCCGCACACACATCCGCCATGCCTTGAAACTGCAACGCCGCTCCGAATCCATCAGCCTTGGCGAGCGCCTGCTGAACAAAGTGCTGAACGGTTTCGACAGCGCGCTGGACAAGATCCCGGCCGAGCGCGTGCAAGCGATGCTCCACGAATACCGCCTCGAACTGATCGAAGACCTGCTGGAAGACATCGGCCTGGGCAATCGCATGGCCTATGTCGTCGCCCGCCGCCTGCTCGGCGAGGGCGAACAGTTGCCAAGCCCCGAAGGCCCGCTGGCGATTCGCGGCACCGAAGGCCTGGTGCTCAGCTATGCCAAGTGTTGCACGCCGATCCCGGGCGACCCGATTGTCGGCCACCTGTCTGCCGGCAAAGGGATGGTGGTGCACCTGGACAACTGCCGCAACATCAGCGAAATCCGCCACAACCCGGAAAAATGCATCCAGCTCTCCTGGGCCAAGGATGTCACCGGCGAATTCAACGTCGAGCTGCGGGTCGAGCTGGAACACCAGCGCGGCCTGATCGCCCTGCTGGCCAGCAGCGTCAACGCCGCCGACGGCAACATCGAAAAAATCAGCATGGACGAGCGCGATGGCCGCATCAGCGTCGTTCAATTGGTGGTCAGCGTGCACGACCGTGTGCACCTGGCCCGCGTGATCAAGAAACTGCGTGCCCTGACCGGCGTCATCCGCATCACCCGGATGCGCGCATAGCGTCGCGTACAGGCCTATTGCTTACAAGGAGTCATCAATGACCAAGACCGTTATCACCAGCGACAAGGCCCCAGCCGCCATCGGCACCTATTCCCAGGCGATCAAGGCCGGTAACACCGTGTACATGTCGGGCCAGATCCCGCTGGACCCGAAAACCATGGAGCTGGTGGAAGGCTTCGAAGCCCAGACCGTGCAGGTATTCGAAAACCTCAAGGCCGTGGCCGAGGCTGCTGGCGGTTCGTTCAAGGACATCGTCAAGCTCAATATCTTCCTCACCGACCTGAGCCACTTCGCCAAGGTCAACGAGATCATGGGCAAGTACTTCGACCAACCTTACCCTGCCCGTGCCGCCATCGGCGTGGCAGCCCTGCCAAAGGGTGCGCAGGTTGAGATGGATGCCATCCTGGTCATCGAGTAATAAGGCCGGCGCAGCGTCTCCCGCTGCGCCGTTTTCGTCTTGAAAGGATTCCACCATGCGCAAAGCGCTTGCTCTCTCGCTGGCAGCCCTGCTTCTGGGCGGCTGCGCCAGCGACCCAGCCGACCGTGACATCAGCGGCACCTGGATCAACCAGGCAGCCATCGACGCCGCCGCCAAGGGCGGCCCGCTTCGCGAAGCGCTGCAGGGCTATGGCCCGAACCTGGAATGGGACGTCAACACCCGGGCCGGTCAGGCGCGCTACACCAACGGTTTTGAAAACGTCGAAGGCAAATTGCTGGGCGAAGAAGACGGCGCGTGGAAAGTCGATTTCTACGGCAGCTCCGCCAGCGAACTCAAGCGTGACGGCAACCAGTTGAGCCAGGCCGCCACCGAGAACGAGCCACAGCAAGTGTTCGACCGCGCGACAATCCAGGTGCCGGAAGGCGCGCCAATCGGCGCCAGTTTCGAGCGCGCGCTGTATGCCGCCTACCTCGGTGGCACCTGGAACATCGTCAACGGCCCCGGCCAAGGCGCCAGCGTGCAATTCCAACCCGACGGCCGGGTCAGCGGCCTGCCGGGTGCCGATCGCTACGCCTTGTGCCTGGCCGGCGATTGCGCCTCCATGAGCGGTGGCAACGACAACATCTGGTTGCAACAGAACGGCCAGGGCAACACCTGGATCTTCGCCCGCGATGGCAAGAAGCTGGAAATCTTCCAGACCGTCAACGCGGCGCTGGCCGATGAAATGCCTTCGTTCACGCCGGGCACTCGGCAGTGGTTGCTGGAAAAGCAGTAAGAGATAGGGCGCTTTGAAATAACTGTACGAGCGCCCCCTCCCGGCAAAGGTTCACGCGCGAGACGGAACAGGTTTTTTTCTACCCAGACGGATCAGCTCATTGGAGAAACACAGCCCAATGATGATCAGTAGTGCACCCGGGTACAGGCTTTCGCGCGGCACTTCATTGAGCACAACAAATGCCAGCAGTGCGGCGAACAGCGGCTCGGTCAGCTCCAAGGCTTGCACCTGGGATGGCTTGAGGTACTCGATTGCCTTGGTGGTGCAGAAAAAGCCGAGGATAGTTGGCAGCGCGGCCAGCGCCAGCAATGCGGCAATCGCCCAGGGCGACAGCTCACCGATCACGAAGCCGTCGGCCGAAGCCGGCATCAGCAAGTACAGACTGCCGAAGAACAGCAACTGACGAGTGAAGTGCAGCCCACCGGACACGCCCATCCGTTTCATGGCTACCGAAAACGCCCCATAGCCGCAGCCCGCCATGGACGCGAGCGCAACGCCTTGGAGCGTGAAGCCCTGCCGCAGATCGGCACCAAAGATCACCGCGATTCCGGCGATCGCCAAGGCGGCACCCACAGTGGAGTTCGCGGTGATCGCATCCTTGAGGATTATGCGTCCGAGCACAATCGAGGAAATGGAAGCACTGGCCATCAGCATCACGACTACACCCGCCGCAGCGTAATGCCGATAGGCAGCCGTTTCGAAGTGGAACAGCACAAAGATACCGAGAAACGCGCAGATCGCCGCCTGGGTCCATTTGGCCCTCGTCGCCGGACGCTTGATAAACAGCAGCAAGGCCGAGAGCAGCAGACAACCCAGGACGGTCTTTATGACGGCGACACTGCTGGCGGTGAAACCATTGCTCATGAGCACTTTGCTGAGCACGCCTATCGTGGCGTTAAGTGCGGCGGCGGAGAGTGCAAAGATAACGCCTTTGCTGAAACTGGCTTGCATTGATGACGGTCCTTGTCGCTGCTAGGTCGTTCGATAGGATGTTGGCCCACATCGACGACGCAAAAGATGACTGAAACGGTTGCGGGTGGCCTGCAGATCACTCTTGGTTTTGGCAAGCAACGGATAATGCTCGGCGAGCTCGATGAACCAAGTCAAGGCCTGGAAAGTACTCAGGACGGCAAGAGCCCATAGAGGACTAGCCCTTGGCGCCGAACCACATCATCGAGCACACGCCGAGCGGGCCCGTGTCAGCAGCGCCCTTCGAGAATCGCCGCATACCCCTCGCGAAAACTCGGATAACGCGGCGTCCAGCCCAAGGCCTTCGCCCGGGCGTTGCTGCAGCGCTTGCTGCCGGCGCGGCGGACGCTGGCGTTTTCGGCCCATTGGGTAACGCCCAGGTATTCACGCAACCAGCCCACCACGTCGGCCAGCGCGGCGGGAGCGTCGTCGACGCCTATATAGCAGTCGTCCAGGGCTTTGCCCTGGCGATCGGCCTCCAGCAGGAAGGCCAGCAGCCCCGCCGCGTCGTCGGCGTGGATGCGGTTGGCGTACAGGGGCGGATCTTCCACCACGCTATAGCCCTGACGCACCTGGCTCAACAGCCATTCACGTCCCGGGCCGTAGATGCCGGTCAGGCGCACGCGGCTGGCCGGGATGCCGCTGTCCAGCGCCACTTGCTCGGCTTCGAGCATCAGCCGACCGGAGTAACCGCCAGCGACAGTTGGCGAGGTTTCATCCACCCATTCGCCCTGCTGCTGCCCATAAACACTGCTGCTGGACACAAAAAGCAGACGCTTGGGCCGCTGGCCGTGCTGCTTCAACCAACCCAACACATGCTGCAAACCTTCGACGTAAGCCGCGCGATAGCCCGCTTCGTCATGGTCGGTGGCCGCGGCGCTGTACACCAGGTAATCCAGCGACCCCGTGGGCCAGTCGGCGGGGCATTGCTCGCTGAACAAATCCCCCGCCACCCCGATGACGCCAGTAGGCAGGCTCGAAACCGTACGCCGCAGGCCATGGACCTGCCAGTGTTCGGCCACTAACTGGCTGGCCAGGCGGCCGCCGATATCACCGCAGCCGGCGATCAAAACAGAAGGCGCGGACATCAAGAACTCCTCTGGCAAAGCCTCAGACTAGCCTTCGCAGGGGACGAGCGGCTAGCCATGCGACAAAAAAAGTAACTGTATTACTTTTGTTAACAAGAATTAATTGCAATAATGCCCACCACTTTTGTTCTCGGCCCACGAGGCCTGGAAGAACATCAACCTTCTTTTTCCTCTCAGGTCCGGCCAGCATGAAACGCTCTCTATCCCCCGCTTCGCCAACCAATCGACCTCGTGCCTGGAGCACGGTAGCCGCCCTGCTGTTCAGCCTGCTGCTGGCTCCCACCGCCGCCTTCGCCGATGCACAGACACCTGCCACGAACCCGGCCACCGCGCCGGCGGCGGTACAGGCGCCTGCCGACCCGGCCGCTCCCGTTGCGACGCCCGTCGCCACCGACCCGGCCCAGGCCGTCGAGGCCGATGCACCTGAAGTGCTCGAAGCCGACAACTCCCTGGGCATGGCCCATGACCTGTCGCCATGGGGCATGTACAAGAACGCCGACATCATCGTGAAAATCGTGATGATTGGCCTGGCCATCGCCTCGATCATCACCTGGACCATCTGGATTGCCAAAGGCTTCGAGCTGCTGGGGGCCAAGCGTCGCTTGCGCGGTGAAATCGCCGCCCTGAAAAAAGCCACCACCCTCAAGGAAGCCAGCGCCACCGCCGCGAAGGAAGGCACTCTCGCCAACCTGTTGGTGCATGACGCGCTCGAAGAGATGCGCCTGTCGGCCAACAGCCGCGAGAAAGAAGGCATCAAGGAGCGCGTGAGCTTCCGCCTAGAGCGTCTGGTTGCCGCTTGCGGTCGAAACATGAGCAGCGGCACCGGGGTGCTCGCCACTATCGGCTCCACCGCGCCGTTCGTCGGCCTGTTCGGCACCGTGTGGGGCATCATGAACAGCTTCATCGGCATCGCCAAGACCCAGACCACCAACCTCGCCGTCGTCGCGCCCGGCATCGCCGAAGCCCTGCTGGCAACGGCATTGGGCCTAGTCGCGGCGATCCCGGCCGTGGTCATCTACAACGTCTTCGCCCGCTCCATTGCCGGCTACAAGGCCCAGGTTTCCGACGCCTCGGCCGAAGTCCTGTTGCTGGTCAGCCGCGACCTCGACCACCTGCCGCCCGAGCGCGGCTCGCAACCGCACATGGTGAAAGTGGGGTAATCGGCCATGGGCCTGCATTTGAAAGAAGGCGCAGACGACGATCTGGCCGAAAACCACGAAATCAACGTCACGCCGTTCATCGACGTGATGCTGGTGCTGTTGATTATCTTCATGGTCGCCGCCCCGCTCGCCACCGTGGACATCAAGGTTGACCTGCCGGCATCGACGGCCAAGCCCTCGCCACGGCCGGAAAAACCGGTGTTCCTCAGCGTCAAGGCCGACCAGCGCCTGTTCCTGGGCGAAGACGAGGTCAAGGCCGAAACCCTCGGCGCGACCCTCGACGCCAGGACCCAAGGCAAGAAAGATACGACGATCTTCTTCCAGGCCGATAAAGGCGTGGACTACGGCGACCTGATGAGCGTGATGGACACGCTGCGCAGCGCCGGCTACCTGAAGATCGGCCTGGTCGGACTCGAGACGGCGCGGCAGAAATGATCACGATGCGCCAAAAGCTGACGCGCTACAGCGGTAGCCTGGTGGTGGTGCTGGGCGTGCATGCGCTCGCCATCGCCCTGGCGCTGAACTGGACCTCGCGCCCGCCCATTGAATTGCCTCCCCAGGCGATGATGGTCGAGCTGGCGCCAGTGCCGGCCCCGCCACCGCCGGCACCGCCGAAAGTCGTCACACCGCCGCAACCTCCCGAGCCGGTCGAAGAATTGCCGCTGCCCAAGCTGGCCGAAGCGCCGAAGCCGGAGATTTCCGTGCCCAAGCCGGTCAAGCCCAAGCCCAAGCCGCAACCGCCCAAGCCCAAACCGGTGGAGAAAAAGCCCGAGCCGCCGAAGGAACAGCCGTCGGAGCAGAAGCCCAGCGACACCCCGCCGACTCAGTCACTGGCCGAGAAGTCCGCGCAACCGGCGCCTGGCCCGTCGCCTGCGCAATCGGCTGCCAAGGCTAATTGGCAAGGCACGCTGTTGGCGCACCTGGGCAAGTACAAGAAGTACCCGCCCAGGGCCCAGCAGATGAACAAGGAAGGCACCAACCGCCTGCGTTTCGTGGTGGACGCCGAAGGCAACGTGCTGTCATTCGAACTGGTGGGCAGCTCCGGCACCGACTTGCTCGACCGGGCCACCCTGGAAATGATCCGCAAAGCCCAACCGCTGCCCAAGCCGCCGGCGGAGCTGCTGACCAACGGCACCATCGAACTGACGGCACCGTTCGTGTACTCCATCGACAAGCGCCGGCGTTGATCTCGATTACCAGCCCCTGCAATAGGGCTGGCAATCGAGGGCAAAGGTATTACCTGTGGGAGCAAAGCTCGCTCCCACAGGTAATACGCATTAGACAGTGTCACACCGCGCCCCCAGTCTGATAACGTGCGTCTATCGATTGCAGCCGGTATGCTTGGCTCGCAACTTCACGGACGCTCGCCATGACCCTCACAGAATTACGCTACATCGTGACCCTCGCCCAAGAGCAGCATTTCGGCCATGCGGCCGAGCGTTGCCATGTCAGCCAGCCGACGCTGTCGGTGGGTGTGAAAAAGCTTGAAGACGAACTCGGTGTGCTGATTTTCGAGCGCAGCAAAAGCGCCGTGCGCCTGACCCCCGTGGGCGAAGGCATCGTCGCCCAGGCACAAAAGGTCCTGGAGCAGGCCCAGGGCATTCGCGAACTGGCCCAGGCCGGCAAGAACCAACTGACCGCCCCGCTGAAAGTCGGCGCGATCTACACCGTCGGCCCGTACCTGTTCCCGCACCTGATCCCGCAACTGCACCGGGTTGCCCCGCAGATGCCGTTGTACATCGAAGAAAACTTCACCCATGTGCTGCGTGACAAGCTGCGCAACGGCGAGCTGGACGCGATCATCATCGCCCTGCCGTTCAACGAAGCCGACGTCCTGACCCTGCCGCTCTACGACGAGCCGTTCTACGTCCTGATGCCGGCCCAGCACCCCTGGACTCAGAAAAAGAACATCGACGCTGCCCTGCTCAACGACAAGAGCCTGCTGTTGCTGGGCGAAGGCCACTGCTTCCGCGACCAGGTGCTCGAAGCCTGCCCGACCCTGACCAAGGGCGGCGAAGGCGCCAAGCACACCACGGTGGAGTCCAGCTCCCTGGAAACCATCCGTCACATGGTCGCCTCGGGCCTGGGCATTTCGATCCTGCCGTTGTCGGCGGTGGACAGTCATCACTATGCCCCCGGCGTGATCGAAGTCCGCCCGCTGACGCCACCGGCGCCATTCCGCACCGTGGCCATCGCCTGGCGCGCCAGTTTCCCACGGCCCAAGGCCATCGAGATCCTCGCGGACTCGATTCGCCTGTGCTCTGTGGCCAAGCCGCCCGCTGGCAAGTAAGCCACGGCCATGACTGAGCTGTCGAAAGTGCCGGTCACGGCACTCAAGGGTGTCGGTGAAGCCATGGCCGAGAAACTGGCCAAGGTCGGCCTGGAAAATCTCCAGGACGTGTTGTTCCACCTGCCCCTGCGTTACCAGGACCGCACCCGCGTGGTGCCCATCGGCCATTTGCGGCCAGGGCAGGACGCGGTGATCGAAGGCACCGTCAGCGGCGCCGACGTGGTCATGGGCCGGCGCCGCAGCCTGGTGGTGCGCCTGCAGGACGGTACCGGCGGGCTCAGCCTGCGCTTCTATCACTTCAGCAATGCGCAAAAGGAAGGCCTCAAGCGCGGCACTCGCGTGCGCTGCTACGGTGAGGCGCGGCCCGGCGCGTCGGGGCTGGAGATCTATCACCCGGAATACCGCAGCATCACCGGCGACGAACCGCCACCGGTGGACGAGACCCTGACCCCGGTCTATCCGCTCACCGAAGGCCTGACTCAACAACGCCTGCGCCAGCTCTGCCAGCAAACCCTGACCCTGCTCGGCCCCAGCAGCCTGCCCGACTGGCTGCCCACGGAGCTGGCCCGGGATTATCAACTGGCGCCGTTGGCCGATGCGATCCGCTATCTGCACCACCCGCCCGCCGATGCCGACGTGGACGAGCTCGCCCTCGGCCATCACTGGGCCCAGCATCGCCTGGCGTTCGAAGAACTACTGACCCACCAGCTGTCGCAGCAGCGCCTACGGGAAAGCCTGCGCTCCCTGCGCGCCCCGGCCATGCCCAAGGCCCAGGATCTGCCGGCTCGCTACCTGGCCAACCTTGGTTTCACCCCCACGGGCGCCCAACAGCGGGTCGGCAACGAAATCGCCTACGACCTGAGCCAGCCCGAGCCGATGCTGCGGCTGATCCAGGGCGATGTCGGCGCCGGCAAGACCGTGGTCGCCGCCCTCGCCGCGCTCCAGGCTCTGGAGGCGGGTTACCAGGTGGCGTTGATGGCGCCCACCGAGATTCTCGCCGAACAACATTTCATCACCTTCCAACGCTGGCTCGAACCGCTGGGTATCGAAGTCGCCTGGCTGGCCGGCAAGCTCAAGGGCAAGAATCGCGCAGCCGCCCTGGCACAGATCGCTGAAGGCGCACCCATGGTGGTCGGTACTCATGCGCTGTTCCAGGACGAAGTGCAGTTCAAGAACCTGGCCCTGGTGATCATCGACGAACAGCACCGTTTTGGCGTGCAACAGCGCCTGGCCCTGCGGCAGAAAGGCGTGGGCGGCCGGATGTGTCCACATCAGTTGATCATGACCGCCACGCCGATCCCGCGAACCCTGGCCATGAGCGCCTACGCCGACCTCGACACCTCGATCCTCGACGAACTACCGCCGGGCCGCACGCCGGTCAATACCGTATTGGTCACCGATACCCGGCGGGTCGAAGTGATCGAGCGCGTACGCAGCGCCTGCGCCGAAGGGCGCCAGGCCTATTGGGTGTGTACGCTGATCGAAGAGTCGGAAGAACTGACCTGCCAGGCCGCTGAAACCACCTATGAAGACCTCACCGCCGCCCTCGGCGAGTTGAAGGTCGGGCTGATCCACGGGCGCATGAAACCCGCCGAGAAAGCCGCCGTCATGGCTGAATTCAAGGCCGGCGCCCTGCAACTGCTGGTCGCCACCACGGTGATCGAGGTGGGCGTGGACGTACCCAACGCCAGCTTGATGATCATCGAGAACCCCGAGCGCCTGGGCCTGGCGCAGTTGCACCAGTTGCGCGGCCGCGTCGGTCGGGGCAGCGCCGCCAGCCATTGCGTGCTGCTGTATCACCCGCCACTGTCGCAGATCGGTCGGCAGCGGCTGGGCATCATGCGCGAAACCAACGACGGCTTCGTCATCGCCGAAAAAGACCTCGAATTGCGCGGCCCCGGTGAAATGCTCGGCACACGCCAGACCGGTCTGCTTCAATTCAAGGTAGCCGACCTGATGCGCGACGCCGATCTGCTCCCTGCCGTACGCGACGCCGCCCAGGCGCTACTGGAACGTTGGCCCGACCACGTCAGCCCGCTGCTGGATCGCTGGCTACGTCATGGGCAGCAATACGGCCAAGTGTGAGCACGCGCTCAGTTTTCCGGACGCGCGTACTGGACAAGCTGGTTATACTGACCAACTTGTAGGAAAACGGATACAGACCATGACAGAAGCTGCCCTCGTCCCCGAATCCCCGCACGCTCCGTCTGTTATTCGGCTGCTGCTCGAGAAATTAGGCATCGGCTTTGACGAAGTGCTCGAACGCCCCGGCCTCAACCCCGCCCGCAAAGTGCAGGCAGTGTTGCTGCACGATGCCGTTGGCGCGCTCATGGTGCTGTTTCCGCAAAGCCAGCTGCTGGACCTCAATCGCCTGGCCGAACTCACCGGCCGCAAGCTCACGGCGGTGCCGACCGAACGCCTGGAGCGCATGCTCGGCAAACACAGCCTGAGCCTGCTGCCCGGCCTGCCGGCACTGACCAGCTCGCCGTGCCTGTACGAAGAAAGCCTGCTGCGCGAACCAAAGCTGTTGATCAACTCCGGCGAGCCAGGATTGCTGCTGGAAGTCACCAGCGAAGCGTTCAAGACCATGCTCACCAAGGCCAGCGCCGCGACATTCGGCGAAGCCGTGAGCAACATCACCCCCAACCTGGACCGCCCGCACGACGACCGCGCGGAAATCACCCAGGCTGTGCAGGCATTCACCGCCCGGCGTATCCAGCAACGGCTGGAAGAAACCATCGAGATCCCGCCGCTGGCCGAAACCGCGCAAAAAATCATCAAGCTGCGGGTCGACCCCGACGCCACCATCGACGACATCACCGGTGTCGTGGAAACCGACCCGGCCCTGGCCGCGCAAGTGGTGAGCTGGGCCGCATCGCCCTACTACGCCTCGCCCGGCAAGATTCGCTCGGTAGAAGACGCCATCGTCCGCGTCCTGGGCTTCGACCTGGTGATCAACCTGGCGCTGGGCCTGGCCCTGGGCAAGACCCTGAGCCTGCCCAAGGACCACCCGCAACACACCACGCCGTACTGGCACCAGTCGATCTACACCGCCGCCGTCATCGAAGGCCTGACCCGCGCCATGCCCCGCGCCCAGCGCCCGGAAGGCGGCCTGACCTACCTGTCCGGGCTGCTGCACAACTTCGGCTACCTGTTGCTGGCCCACGTCTTCCCACCGCACTTCTCGCTGATCTGCCGGCACCTGGAGGTCAACCCGCACCTGTGCCACAGCTACGTGGAACAGCACCTGCTGGGCATCAGTCGCGAGCAGATCGGCGCCTGGTTGATGCGCTACTGGGACATGCCCGACGAACTGGCCACCGCCCTGCGCTTCCAGCACGACCCGCACTACGACGGCGAATACGCCGCCTACCCGAACCTGGTGTGCCTGGCCGTGCGCCTGCTGCGCTCGCGCGGTATCGGCTCCGGCCCGGACGAGGAAATCCCCGATGCACTGCTCGAACGCGTAGGCCTGTCTCGGGACAAGGTCAATGACGTGGTCAGCAAAGTGCTCGAGGCTGAAGTGTTGTTGCGGGAACTGGCTTCGCAGTTCAGCCACTGACCGCTGATGCAGGCAACTGAGCTTTGTGGCGAGGGGATTTATCCCCGCTGGACTGCGAAGCAGGCCCAAAAGACTGACTGTGGTGAGCCTGCATAACCGGGATAGCAGGTTTCAGGGCTGCTTCGCAGCCCAACGGGGATAAATCCCCTCGCCACAGATATCAGCAACCGCTCAAACCTTCGCTTTCGCCTTCTTCGGCTTCAAATACTTGGTCAGCCCCTGAAACCAGATCACCAACGCCGGGTTGCCCTTGATCTGGATCGACTTGTCCTGAATCCCCGTCATGAACGCCAGTTGCTTGTTCTTGGCCTGCATCGTGGCGAAGCCATAGGCGGCGTCCTTGAAGGCGATGGCGAAGGCAGGCTCCGGGTAAGTGCCGGACCGGCTGGTGATGCGCTGGTTTTTCACGGTGAAATGCCGGGCGACCTTGCCGTCCAGGGTTTGCAGTTGAAACACCAGTTCCTTATCGCCCAACTGCTGCTGGAACGCCGGATTGGTCCGGCTGGCCTTGCCCATCAACAACCCCAGCATCCACAACAGAAAACGAAATTTCATGGGCACCGCCTCGTGATGAAAGATGAATGGCTGGCAGTTTAGCGATTCTTCGGCGTAACGCCATCATCGGATCGCTTTAGCGGAAGATAAGCTTGTTTTCGCGAAAGATGACTGCCAAGTCACAAAATCAAAGATCAAAAGATCGCAACCTTCGGCAGCTCCTACACCCATTTCCGTAGGAGCTGCCGAAGGCTGCGATCTTTTCGTCCTTTTCCCCCGCCAAACCCTCGGACATTTCCTTCAACACGCCGGGCTGTTCATGAACTAGGCAGTGCTTTCGAGCGTCGCTAACCTTTGTTCGTCATCGCAAAAAACGGTGACACGGACGTGCAAGTCCGGTACATATCGGCGCGCAACTGCCACGTCAAACGGCTCATGCTCGTATTGGCGCGTTTATGGCGGCTGCGCGCGGGAGACTCTCGAGGTCTGCCGGGGTCCGATATGCCCGGTCTTGCACACCCGCGCACAGCTGCCACCTCTTTCGGTGCAACGAAAGGTGTCAGCCTTCATTCAATTACATATCGGATAAATTTATGTTCAAGGTCACTCCTAATCCGCCGCAAAGCGGCCACAAATCCCGCGTCGAAGCGCAGGAAGAAAAAAAGCTCGAAGACGCCGCCACCCGCGCCCTCGACTACTACCTCAAGCCCCAGCCCTCCTCCCCACCTGAACCCGACAAAAACCAACTATTCATCGTCTCCCCTCACATCGACACTGAAACCCTGCTGGCCAACGCCTCCGAAGACCTGCAATCGATCAGCACCATTGCTGCCGACCTGGCCGACGACGTGGATGACTCACGCCGCTGCGTCGCCCTGGCAATCAGCCGCATGGCCGATGGGGTGCAGTTGTTGGTTGAGCGGGCGTTGGATCATTTGGAAGCAAAGGAAACGGCGACGCCTGGCGCCAACGGGTAGAGCTTTGCATTGAGGCAGGCTGAGCCGACGCCATCGCGAGCAGGCTCGCTCCCACAAATGGATCGGGGGCACATCCGGGAGAAACAGGTCGGCTGTAAGGCCGCCTCGCGAGCAAGCTTTGCTCCCACAGGTTCTGCTCAAACAGGTCTGATGGGTGTACACCGCCCGCAAGAGTCAGGCCGGCTGTAAGGCCGCCTCGCGGTGGACGTTGATTTCGGCGCCCCGTTAACCACGATGGCCGAACGCAGGTATTGCGGAGTGGGCATCCCGGCATGGATGCCGGGATAGCCGCGCTGGGCCATGGATGGCCCTTCGCGGCGGGCCCACGGAGCAATGCCGGAGTGAGGGCACACCGAGCCTAGGCGAGGTGCCGAGTGGTGGGGCAAGACCTTTTGGTTACTTTTGGGGCGTTTGCCAAAAGTGACACGCCGTAAGGGCGTAACCGCCAGCCGCCGTTACCGCAGCAATGGATATGTACCCGGTCAACAAAATCCTGGCCGGCTGTCAGGCCGCCATCGCGAGCAGGCTCGCTCCCACAGTTTGATCGAAGTACAACCGGGAGAGACAGGTCGGCTATAAGGCCGCCTCGCGAGCAAGCTTTGCTCCCACAGGGGATTGAGGAGATGGCACAGATATTTCAGCCAGCACAAAACAAAAGTGGGAGCGAGCCTGCTCGCGATGGCGGAGTGTCAGTCGACATCAAGGCCAACTGAACCAACGCTATCGCGAGCAAACTCGCTCCCACAGGTTTTGGCGGCTGATCAATGATCAGCCACAGTCACTCAATCAAACATTCGGGCAAGGAACCGGCGCCCAATCGCCCAGGTCCGGGTTCTTGCACATGCTGTTGACCTGAGTGGTACCCGCGCTGGCAACCTGCTTGCTTTCATCCTGCTTGGCCTTGGCGGTCTGCAGGGTCTTCTCGGTGGTCACCGCTTCCTTAGGCACAGTCGGCAGGTCTTTCTTCTTCGCCGGTTGTACGTTCTTGTTCTTTTTCTTGGTGCTGGTCGGAGCCACGACCGGCGTAGTGTCAGCAGTAGCCACAGTCACCACGTCAGTACGCTGCACACCCACTTGCTGCAGATCTTTCTCATAGGCCTGGGTGTAATTGTTCAAGTCTTCGGAAGCTTTACCGTTGACCGCAACGATCAGGTCGTTCGACTCTTTCAGGCCAGCGACGATTTCCGCCAGGCGCTTGCGACCTTCAGTGTCGTTGACGGTCTTGGCCTTGCGATCGGCAACCAGTTTGCTGAACGCATTCTGGTAGCACTGCTGCGAAGTCCGGGCGTAGGCGGTGCTACGGTCGATGTCGGAGACGCTCTTGTTGACGTCGGCGGCGTAGGACGCGATGCGCTGGTTGTCATCGGCGATCTGCTTCTGACGCTCGGTGTAGTAACCGGCTGCACCACCGGCCAGGGCGCCGCCAGCAGCACCGATGGCGGCGTTGCGACCACGATCTTCCTTGTCGGCGGTCAGGACGCCCAGCAGCGCACCACCCACCGCGCCGACGGCTGCGCCGGTGACCACGGACTTGGTCATGTTGCCTTCGGTGGAGCGCAGGTGCTGCACCGGCTCGTAGCAGTTAGGGTAGTACTCGACCTTGGTGCTCGAGGCGACCTTGGAGGTCGGCGACGTGGCGCAGCCGGTCAGTACGGTACTGAAGCCGACAGCGACCATCAGCAAGTGACGCTTGGAACCCGAAGCAAAAGGTTTACGGGAGAAAAGCATAGTTGTGTTCTCGTTTTAAGTTTTGACCAGCTCAGCTCGGCCCTATCGCCGCCTGAGTCCCTTCCAAGCTCGCTGACAACGAATACTCAAGACCGCTGAGCGTTCGATGCGAGCAATTCCTTCAATATCACCGCCGGGTCGGCGCGTTTTTGCTGACGATAGTCCCCGACGTGACGAACGAATAACGTTGCGCGCGCCACCAGGCTCTTGCCCAGTACCGGCTTGCGCTCCAGTTCCTCCTTGATGCGTTGAAACTGCGCCTGGATCACGGCATCGGTGTAGCGCGTGCCGGTGGCCAGGTTGTCGATGTAGATCGCCACCGCGCCATCCAGCGCACTGCGACCGTTGTCGATGGCCGTGGCGAACAGTTGGGCGCTGGCCTCGTCCTTGGCATCCAGGGCGACTTGCCGACTGTTCTGCAGATTGGTCAGGCGAATGTTGTAGTTGTTGACGGTCTCGGCCACCAGGGCCGACGACTGAATCAGGTTGCCGGCCGCTTCTTCGCGCTGCTGGGCGATGAGCGAGACGTTGCGCTTGAGTTCTTCGTTGACCAGGCCCAGTTCGGCTTGCAGGCGCGGGTCGACACTGGCGGCGATGATGCTGTCCAGGCGTTTGGTCGGGTCTTCGGCATCGTCGATGGCATCGGTCAGCGACGCCAGCCGGCCTTCTTTCTGCCACTGGGCAAACAATTCCTTGTAGCGCGAACGCGGTGCCGACAACGCCCCGACGGCCACGCGAAAACCGGTGGTTTCGTTGCTTTGCTCAGTGCCATCGGCGGCGAACAACGGATATTCGCGGCGCATGCCGGTGAACAGCGTGCCCTCGCCTTCCAGGTAATTACCGCCCTTTACCACGAAGCCGCCATAGGCGCCCTGACGGCGACCGGCATGCACCAGCTGGAAGGATTCCTGAACCATTTCGGCGGCGTTGCCGACCACGTCGAACAGGCCGATGGGGTTCGGCAGCTTGGTGCCGATGGGCATCAGCCGCGCGGCCTGGCCGGTGCCGCCAGCGACCTGGTTGAACACCGCCCAATCGGCCAGCGGCCCGTCGCTTTCGCTGCCTTCCAGGCGCCGGGGAAACAGGCGCCCTTCCAGGTCCTGACGGCTCACGGCCTGACCGCCACGGGCGGCGAATTCCCACTCCACTTCAGTGGGCAAACGTACGAAACCCAGCCCGCCGTCTTCGGCGGAGGTGCCGCGACCGCTCACCGGCAGCAGGTCCTTGTGGTATTTCATCAGCCAGGCGCTGTACACCGCCGAGAAACGCTCAGCCTCGAACTTCGACAGTTTCACCTTGGGCAAACGCCCGGCCACGCCTTGAGGCAAATCGGCTTGCAAGGTTTCGCAGGCCGGGGCCGGCTCGCCACTGGCCAACGATTGCGCCTGGGCCATGACCTGGGCGTATTGGCGAGCGGTGACTTCGTACTTGCCGATGAAGTACAGCATCGGTTTGAGCGGCGTCTTGGCGTCGGTCTTGGGCATCAACGGCGTGATGGTTTTGTTCCAGTCTGTGGGCAGGTCCTTGAGGGTGAACTGGCCGTTGATGAAGTCGCGCCGGTAGCCGGAAATGAACGACTGCTGGTAACCGGCCTCGCCCTCGCTGAACGGATAGCCGAGGCTGATTTCACGGTCATCCAGGGTGCCCTGGGCGAGGATATAGACGTAGCGGAACACCATCTGCCCTTCGCACGGCAGCGGCAGGCTGACGTCATCGGGCAACGGCTTGGGATTGTCGAGCTTGTCGCTGCCTTCATCGGCCCAGACCAAACCGGCCAGGCTCAGCGCCACGGCGGCGCCCAATAACTTATACATCGCGAATTCCTTCACACGCCTGGATGCGCGCCACGCGCCAGCCACCACAAGCCGCCGCCACGGCGCTGACGCCGAGCACGGCCACCAGGGCCAACGCGTAATGACGCACCAGCAGATGGCTGGCGTACTCGCCGGGCATCTGCGCAAATAAGTGGTTCAGGCCCGACTGCGCCAGGCCGTACAGCCCGGCACTCAACAGGGCCGCAAAGGTGGCGCTGTAGAGCGCCTGCAACACTACAAATAACAACAGCGCCGCCGTGGAAACCCCCAGCAGGCGCAACACCGACAGCTCCCTGCGCTTGCGTTCGACCGCCGCCAGGGCGCCGGCAAAAATCGCCGCGAACGCACCGGCCAACGCCAACCCGGCAATGATCCAGAAGACGATCGACAGATTGCGGCTCAACGATTGCACTTGTGCGATGGTCTGGGCCTGGGTCGACACCAGCAGGTTCTGCCCAGCGAAATACTGACGCAGCAGCTCGACGTCGCCGAGGTTGCGGGCGTATAGACGAAACGCCGGGTAGACCCGCTGCCCGCTCACGCCAACCGCATCACCCGGCCAGCCGAACGCGGGCACGGCACGACCGTCGCGGTAATCCTCGGCCGCCTCCAGCAACGCCAGGGGTGCGAATAAACCATCGCGGGCAAAGGCTTCCAACGGCAACACGTGCAACACCTGCACCCGCGTACGCTGCGCCTCGCTGCGACCGGCCACCTGCCGGCCAAAACTGGCCTGCAACCAATCACCGGGCTTGGCGCCGAGCTTTTCAGCGGCAGTCTGGCTGAGCACCACTTGATCCAAACCCTGAGGCACCGGCAGGTGATCGAACAACGGATCGTTGGCCGCGGTGGGAATCATCTCGACCGTGACCACCGACGCATCGCTGCTCAAATCCGCCGTAGCGGCGATCTGTCGAGTACGCGGCAAGGCAAAAGCAACGTCGCCGCGCAGGCTCAATTGCTCGACGAACTCGGCACTGAAGCGACCGCCGCCCAAGGGGATGATTTCCCGGGTGGCCGGATCGTTCTGCAAGCGTTCGGTGAGACTGCTGACCAGACCGAACTTCAGGCCGAACAGCACCAGCAACGGCGCCACCACCGCCACCAGCGCCAGCACCGAACAGGCCGACAGCCAGGCATCGTTGCGGTAATCCTGCCAGGCCAGGGAAGCCACCAGCGCGCCGCGCATCAGCAAGCCTCCCCGAGGGTGGCGGTGACACCGCCGTCGGCATCGCGGCGACAACTGATGCGGCGCACCTGCAAACCGCTGGCACGGGCCAGCGCTTCGTCGTGGGTGGCGACCACGCAGCACACGCCGTGCTCACGGGCCTGGGCCACCAGCAACTGCATGACGCGCTCGGCGTTCAGCGGATCGAGGGCGGCGGTCGGTTCATCGGCCAGCAACAGCCGCGGAGCATGGGCCAGCGCCCGGGCACAGCTGACCCGCTGGCGCTGGCCGACGGACAAATCCGCCGGTTTCTTGTCCAGTTGATCGGCAATATCCAACTGCCCAGCCAGGCGCATCACGCTGCCGTCATCCTTCAAACCCAACAGTTTTCGCGACAACTCGATGTTGCCGCGCACGTCCAGGAAGCCCAACAGGCCGCCGGTTTGCAGAACATAACCCAGGTGACGACTGCGCAGCTCGGCCAAGGTGCCCTGTTGCGACCCACGCCACAATTTGGCGATGTCCAGGGGCGCATTGGCAGGGCTGAAGTCGAACCGCCCAGCCTGATCCGGTGCCAGCACCAGCGCCAGCAGATCCAGCAAAGTGCTCTTGCCACAGCCACTGGGCCCGACCACCGCCAGTTGTTCACCGCCGCGCAGTTGTAGCCGTGGAATCACCAGGCTGTAGCGCTGGCTGCCGGCGCCCCGGCTTTTGTGCACTGCGCTCATGTCCAGCATCACGGCAGCGTCGACAACGGAACGCGGTACAAGGCGTCACCCGGCTCGGCATCACCGAAGCGCACCCAGTTCGCCACGTCGTTGTGGAAGGTTTCGTAGAGACGGATTTTCGAATCCAACTCGTCGATGAAATCTTCCTGCTCGGCCACGCTCAAGGACAGCCACAAGTCCTGGGTCATGTTCAGCGACTTGCTGCGGTACGGCAGCCCTTCGAGGTACTCGCCGAGAATCCCGCCGTCGGCCAGGTTGCCGCCCTTGCGCAAGGCCGACGGATCGCGGCTCATGTAGGCACTGGCGCTGGCGATTTCCTGGAAGAAATCCTTGGGCGAACTCTGGGTCTTGCGGGCCGCGTCGACGATCAGCTTCAGCGATTGCTGCAAGTCGTTGAGTTGCAGCTTGGTCAGCATCACGCAGACCTGGAACGCCGGCAGCGCCGGGTTGGTCAGGTCACGGTCGGCGGTCCAGGCACTGACCAGTTGCGGCGCCTGGCTGGCGGATTTACGCCCCAGAAAGTCCATGTGCATCGCGTAGCCGATCGCGGCCGACTTGTCGGCCAGGCTCGGCGCGGCGCTCAGCAGCGGCACGGCTTGCGGCTTGTTGCTGCGCACCTGATGGACCAGGTCGGCGAACACCGAGCCGATCTCGTCGACCCGCTCGCCGAACTTGCGCACGTCGGCGCCCGGCACTGGAATGTACAGGTCGCCGATCTGCGGGTTGGCGTCGGCGGTCAAGGTGCGGTACTGGCTCTGGGCGCCGGCGTGGGTTTTCTTGCCGGCGTCGCTGAGCAGGTGCAGGGCGTATATCTTGATCTGCTTGCCCAGCGCCGCCTGGCGCACCTCGGCCTCGTTCATTTGCGTGGCGGCAAACGGATCGTTCTTGCGCAAGGCACCGGCGTCGGTGACCAGCAGGATCAAGCGCCCGCCGTAACCGGACCAGTCCATGCCTTCGACGGCTTCCATGACCCCGGCAAACGCATCTTCGTTGAACGAATGGCTCGACACCGTGGACGCCTTGACCTGCCGCGCCAGCTCCATGAAGCGTTGCGGGTCGCGACCCTGTTCCAGAGTGATCAAGGTCTTGGCGACGTATTCCAGCCCCGGGGTTTTCTTGATGCTGCTGCGGAAACCCACCATGCCGAAGCTGACGCTGTCCAACTCGCCACGCTCGGCGATGCGGGTCTGCAGCTCGTGGACCACGTCGCGGACCTGGTCGATATAGGGCTGCATCGACACCGTGGTGTCCACCACCAGCACCACGGCGGTACGGAACGCGTCGGCGTTGGCGGTGGTGATCGGCGTGTTGCTCGAAGCCTTGGGGGTGTTGCCAGGATCGATGGAAGCGACATTCAGTAACTGCACCGGCTGGCCGTTATCATCCATGCTTTCGCGGGAATCGAAGATCGGCAACAGATAGAACTGGCTCTGCGGCACGGCGCTGGCGGCCGGTTCCAGGGCCAGCACTTGCTGCTCTTCTTGCGGGCTCTGCTGGGCCTTGAGCAGCACGTTCTTGGCCGCCGAAGGGTTAGCCAGCAGTTTTTCCACTTCGCCAGGCTGACGCAGGAACATCACCGGCGCCCGGCCGGAACGTTCGGTGAACTTGAGCACCAGGCTTTGCTTCCAGTCGCTGACCTGGGCCGCGGGCAACCAGCCGTCGCTGCGCCCATCGGTGGCGGCGCCGACACGCACCCACGCGCTGCCGTCCACATCCTTGCGCTGATACACGTACAGCACGGAAAACGCCGGCAGCGCCTTACCCGGCGCAGCGCCCGGTGCGTCGGCGAGCTTCGCCCCCGGTTTGCTGAGCACGCGCTGGAACAGGGTTTTCTTGCCGGCCATCAACAGCGGACGCTGGCCGCCATCGGCCTCGGTCGCCACGGGCGGCTGAGCCGGAGGGGCAACGGGTGGCTTGACCGCTGGCACTTCCGGGGTCTTCGGCGGCTTCACTTCCGGCGGCTTGACCGAAGTGTTCGTGGCCACTGGCGTCTTCACCTCTTTGCCATCGTCACCGGCCAACCACCAATAACCCGCGCCCCCCAACGCCAGCGCCACGGCAACCGCAACCGCGGCCAGGGCGAACACCGGCCCCTTGCGCTGCTCCGACACCGAGGATTGAACCACCGGTTTTACTGGCGGCGGAACGGGCTTGGGCTGCGGTTGAGACTGCGGCGGTGAGTAAGCCGGGCCACTGGGAATGTCGATGGACATGGGCGTCAAACCCGCCAAGTCATCAACCGGCTTGGGGGTTTCCGGCAGTTGCAACGACAACGGCCGGATCAGAGTCGCTTCCGATTCCTGAGGCAGGTTATCCAGCGCCCGCAGCAACGCCGCCGCATCCGGGAAACGCTCCGCCGGATCCTTGGCCAGCAGCTTGCGCAGCACATCCTGGTAACGGCCATGGTGCACCGGCAATTCCGGCAACGGTTCGGTCAGGTGGGCCAGGGCCGTGGACAGCGCATCGTTACCGGTATACGGCAGTTTGCCGACGAGGATTTCATAGAGCACCACGCCCAGGGCATACAGGTCGGCGCGGCCATCAATGTCCTGCCCGCGGGCCTGTTCCGGGCTCATGTAGCTGGGCGTGCCGACCGCGAATCCCGCCTGGGTGAACTGGGTGCGGTCGTCCAGGGACTTGGCGATGCCGAAGTCCGAGAGCACCGCCGTGCCGTCGGCGCGGAACAGGATGTTGGCCGGCTTGACGTCACGGTGGACCAGGCCCAGCCCGTGGGCATAACCCAGGGCCGAGGCGATCTGGCGAATGTAGGTCAGGCCCTGCTCCGGCGACAGGCCATCGGCGATACGCTCCTTGAGCGTGCCGTTGGGCAGGTATTCCATCGCCATGTAATACAGCTCACCGACGTTGCCGATGTCATGGATGGTGACGGTGTGCGGGTGCGACAAGCGCGCCAGGGTCTTGCCTTCGCGCAGGAAACGCTCGCAGAACGTCGGGTCGGCGGCCAGCGCGGCGGCCATGACCTTCAACGCCACCTTGCGCTCCAGCGAACGCTGGGTCGCCAGGTACACGCTGGCCATCGCACCTTCGCCGATCGGCCCTTCGATGTCGTAGCCGGGGATGACAATGTTCAGGGTCAAGCTCATGACGGCACCTTCACGACCACCACGGTGATGTTGTCCGGCGCGCCGCGCATCAGGCCCAGGGACACCAGGCTGCTGGCAATTTCACCGGGTTCGTCGTGGCTCAATACTTCGCGGATTTCGTCGTCCTCCACCGTCTTGGTCAGCCCGTCGCTGCACAGCAGGTAGCTGTCGCCAGGCACCAGCAGTAGTTCAGTCAGCGCCAGGTTCAGTTGCGCCTCGACGCCAATGGCCCGGGTGACGATGTTGGCCCGTGGATGCACCCGCGCCTCGGCTTCGCTGAGCAGGCCGCTGTCCTGTAAGTCCTGGACGTAGCTGTGGTCCCGGGAGATGCCTTCGAGCACGCCGTCGCGCAGGCGATACAAACGACTGTCACCGGCCCACAGGCACATGCCGCGCAGATCGCGGACGGCCAACACCACCACGGTACTGCCCATCATCGTCACGCCACGGTTGGCGGTTTCTTCCCGCACGGCGGCGTTGACCCGCAGCAGGTCGCTTTGCAGCGCCGCGACGTATTCGTCCAGCGAGCGGCCCACGGCGATGCTGCGCAGGCTGTCGACGATCAGGCTGCTGACGTAATCGCCCGCCGCGTGCCCGCCCATGCCGTCGGCCACGACCCACAGGCCGTTTTCCGGCAGGTCCAGGCAGGCGTCTTCGTTGACCTGGCGGACCATCCCGACATGGCTCTTGCTTGCTGACTTGATTGCTTTTCCGGCACTTGGACGCATCTACACAACACCTTCTTGGCCGAGCAAAAATTGCGCAAAATCAGCGGCTGCCGGCAAACCCTGGCAGCGCATCAAACCCGGGGCAATTCGCTCCGATCCCTGGCCCCACCACAGGCTCACACCTTCGCAAGCCGCCTCGGCCAGGGCGCTCATGCGCTGCTGCGGGTCGGTGGCATCGAAGCGATGCAGGCTGGCAAAGCGGCTGCTGGACGTGCGCGGCAAATACATCGGGCTGCCGAGGGTCTCCAGCTGTTCGTTGAACGCCTCGAAACTGGCCTCCACACTCAACGTGCTCAGCAACAGGTTCTCGACCCGCTCGAACCACTCGTCCGCACCGCCCACCACCGACGCCGGGTCCGCGTCGGGCTCCAGCAATACCGCGACGGTCAGCGGGAAATAACGGCCGACCCGGTCGATGCTCGGCATCACCACACCGACGGCGGCGTCCGGGCCACACACCCCGGGCGCGACCATGAAGCGCCACAGCGGGCTGACCAGATAGGCGTCCAGCCAACGCTCGCCGAGGCTGCTCTGGCTGGCGAGCAAACCCGCCGCGAGCCACGAATCCCATGGGCCGATAAACCCCTGGGGCAAGCCACGGCTGACGAAGTCGCCGCGGCTGGCCAGTTTTCCGTAGAAGCCCGGCGTACTCATAGCCGCTCCGGCAGGCTGAAGCCGCTGAGCACCCGGCTCTTGAACGGGTTGAAGGCGCTGTTGGCCCGCAACTCGTAAGAGGCGCTGGCGCCATCGACCCGCAGCCGCAGGTTGAAGCGATCCGGCGAGTTGCCGGCGGTCAGGTCCGATTGCTCCAGCAGCCGGAACCAGGCCCACGGCCCATCCAGGGTGATGCCGGAGCGACCGCTGGACGACGGCGGCATGATCGAGATCCGCACCACGCCGATGCTGCCCGGGTTGGGCCATTGCATGGCGGTCGGGCGGCTCGGGCCGTGGTCGTAGCTCAGTTGTTGGCCGTCGAGGTCGAGCAGGAACTGGGTGATGGTCGAGTCCATCGCCACTGGCTTGAGCTCGAAACGCACCATCGGCTGCGTGCCGCCGGAACGGAAGAACGCATCGCGAATGGTCGCCGCGCGCTGGAAGGTCTGCAGCACGCCAGGGGCGATGCCGAGCTTCTGCGCCGCGCCCGGCTGCCAGCGCCAGGTCGGGGTCGAGGTGTCGACGTAGGGCTGCAGGTACTTGCGGAAGTAGTTGTCCATCACCCCGCCAACGCCGAAGAACTGACCAAAGTCATCGAGGGTGGCGTCCCGCGCACTGCCCGGCGACATCGGATAGCGCCCGGCCAGGGACTGGCGATAGATGTTCACCACTTCGCTGGTCCAGGCGGCGTTCAGTTGATTGCGCACCCCGCCCATCATGCTGTTGGTGGTGGAATTGACCACCGACTTGACCAGGCCCTGCACCAGCGGCGGCTGGCGTTCGGCATTAAGGCTGACGCGCGTAGCGGCGGCTGTTGCCTGGTTCTTGGCTTCGCCGAGCAAGGCGTCGCCACTGGCACCGACCATGGCGCTGACCTGCACGTACAAGGCGTTCATGTCTGCCAGCAAGCCGTCGATGGCCGCTGGTTCGCCTTCGCTTTTGCTGACAATGCTGTTGAGCTCGGCGAAGTGCGCGGTGATCGGGTCATCGCTTTGCGCCGGTGCGTTTTGCGTTGCCTGCTCCTGGCCGAGCAAGCTGCCCAGGCGCTCCTTGAGCTTGTCCACACCGCCTTCCACTGGCGCACCTTGGGCGGCCAGCAGGCGTTCATCCTGTTGCAGGTCGGTTTCCTTCGCCACCGCCACCAACAGTTTTTTCAACGGTGAAGTCGGGCCGGAAATCACCCGCAGCACATCGGCGGCCTGGGCCACACTGGTGATCGGCACAAAATCGATGTCGGCCAGCAAGGCGTCCCATTGGCGCAGGTAGTCCTGGAAATACAGGCGACGTACATCGGCGGCCAGGCTGGCGACGTTCTGCTGATCGGCCTCTTCGTGGCCCAACACCCATTGCTCTTCGGCCAGGGTGCCGGTCTGGCTCAGGCTGGTGAGCAAGAAGCCCTGGCGATAGCCCTTGACCGTGAAGAACCCGCTCAGCGGTTCGCCCAACGGCTTGCCGCTCTTGCGGCTGAACACCAGCGCGGCGTCACGTCCGGCGGCTTCGTTGATGCGGAAGTCCGGGATGCCTTCAGGCAGTTTCTGGCGCTTGATCCGGTCATACACACGTTGGGCCACCGGCAATTGCTGCAACTGCCGGCGCAGGTCTTCGACCAGGCGCGGGTCGAGGCGCGCCAGCGGCGGACGCCGCTCGAACAGTGCCTGCAAATGCGCGGTCAGGGCCTGGCGCTGCTCGGCCGGCAAGTCGCGCGGCAGGCTGCGGTCCCAATCCAGGGCGATCCAGGCCTTGATGAAGTCGGCATCGTAATGCTCGGTGTCGGCGAGCATCAGATAGGCCTTCAAGCCTTCGTAGAGGAAGTCCGAATTGCCGCCGCTGTGCAGTTGCTCTTCGATGCGCGTCAGCAGGCGTGGGGCGAACACGGCGATCAGCAACTTGCGATAGACGCTGCCGGACTCGGCTTCGAGCATGTCGCCCTGATACAGGCCCAGGCCTTCGGCCCAGCTCGGGGCGTCGTCGGCCAGGTGTTTCACGGCGTTGAGCAACGGCAACACGGCAAGGACATCCCGTTGCGCCGGGCTGAGGTTCTGCACGGTTTGCCCCAGGGGTGCGACTTTCTGGTCAACCTGGGCGATGTAGGCCTGGTTGGCGCGATAGCTGACCCACCACAACGTGCTGACCACCAGCACCAACACCACGGTGGAAGCCAGCACACCGCGGGCGATCCATTTGCGCCGACGCTCGACTTTCGGATCGACGCCCACCAGCCCGCGCTCGGCGAACGCCACGGCAGTGAAGAGTTTTTCGATGAAGTAACTGCGCCCGGTGCCGGTCTGGCGTGCCAGGTGCTGACGGTCCAGGTTCATGCTCTGGGCCATGGAGCCGATCAGGCGATCGATCGGGCTGCCTTCCTGGGTGCCGCTGGTGAAATACACGCCGCGCAGCAACACGCGCTCTTCGAAAGCGTTGGGTTTGAACACGCCTTCGAGGAAGCTTTGCAGGCAATCTTTCAAGGCACCGAACTGCTGCGGGAAGCCGTAGATCAGGTCGCGCCGCGCCGGGTCGCGCTCTTGTTGCAGGCGTTCCACCAGACGGTCGTTGAGGCGCTGCTCAAGGCCGGTGAATTCGCTTTGCAGGTGCGCCAGCGGGCTGTCGTTGCTCTTGCCATCGTCCAGGGCAAAGGTCATGCCCCAGACCTGGGCGCGCTCTTCCTTGCTCAGGGTATCGAAGTACTCCATGAACCCGGGCACGAGGTCGAGCTTGGTCAGCATCAGGTAGATCGGGAAACGCACGCCCAATTGGGTGTACAGCTCCTGGATCCGCAAGCGAATCGCCGCGGCATGGGCGGCACGTTCGGCGTCGCTGCCCAGCAACAGGTCGGACAGGCTGATGGCGATAAACGCACCGTCAATCGGGCGCCGGGCCCGTTGTTTTTTCAGCAGGCCAAGGAAACCCAGCCACGCGGCTTTGTCGATGGTCGCGTCACTGTCCTGGGTGGTGTAGCGGCCGGCGGTGTCGAGCAGGACAGCCTGGTCGGTGAACCACCAATCGCAATTGCGCGTACCGCCGACGCCGCGTACCGCACCGGCGCCCAGTTGCGCGGCCAGCGGGAAATGCAGCCCCGAGTTGACCAGCGCGGTGGTCTTGCCCGAACCCGGCGGGCCGATGATCACGTACCACGGCAACTCGTAGAGGTTGCGCCGCTCATCACCGCCCAGCTTGGCTTTCTTGAGCAGGGCCAGGGCTTCGTCCATGCGCTGGCGCAGAGTTTCGAGCTCTTCGGCGGTGGCGATGCTGGTGGGATCGGGCGGAGTTTGCGCGGCCAGGCTGCGCATCACTTCGGCGGCCTGCCGGCGCGCCTGGATAATGCGGAACACCCGGTAGGCGATCCACACCGCAAACACCAGGATGATCAAGGCCCAGCGCCGGCCTTCGGGCACCAGCCAATCGAGCAGCGGGCCAACGAACCAGATGATCAGGCTCAGGGCGACCAGCCCCAGCAACGGAATGACCCAGCGGGTCATAAAACTGAAAAACGCCTTCACTCGACCCCCTCCGCCAATACTGTGATTTCAACCCGACGATTGCGCGCACGCCCCTCTGGGGTGGCGTTGGACGCCAACGGTTCGGTGTCGCTGCGGCCTTCGGCGCTGAAGCGCTCGGGCTGCCCGGTCTTGGCCGAAAGAATTTGCAGCACCGATTGGGCCCGCGCTTCGGACAAGGCCCAGTTGGACGGGAACCGGAGGGTGGCGATCGGCCGATTGTCGCTGTGCCCGGTCACCAGGACCTGGCCCTTGACCTTGCGCACCGCATCAGCGATGCGCAGCATCAACGGCTGGAAATCGTCCTTGATGCTGGCGCTGCCCGAGGCGAACAACTCATCGCCACGGATGGTCACCACCGAGCGATCGACGGCGTCTTCCACCGCAATGCGGTTGGCCCTGATCTCATCGGCGAGGAAACCGGCCAGGCGTGGTCGCTCGACCACCTTGGGCTGCACCACGGGACGGTCGATGGTCTGCACCGGGATCTCACCGAGGAAATGAATGTTCTTGAACACCGGCTCGGCATCGGAAGCCAGCTTCATGCGCAGGCCGAACAGCAGCGCCAGCAACAGCGCCGCGCCGATGGCCACGGCGATCCACGGCGGCATGAATTGCGCCAACCGGTCGCGGGCCACGGTAACGCCGCGCCAGTGCGGCGACAGCTCGCGCTCGTAGTCGCCACGGGCGCTGCGGATCACGCCAGCGGTGCGCTCACGCAAGGCTTCCAATTGGCTGCGACCGTCGTTCATTACCCGGTAGCGCCCCTCGAAACCCAGGCACATGCACAGGTACAACAGCTCCAGCAGATACAAGCGCTCGCGGGGGCTTTGCAGGCAGTGCTCCAGCAGCTGGAAGACCTTCTCGCCGCCCCAGGCTTCGTTGTGCACGGTGATCAACAAGCTTTGCTTGCCCCAGTCACTGGTGCCGCCCCACGGGGTGCTCAACACCGCTTCGTCCAACGCGGTGCACAAGGCGTAACGGGCCAGCAACACGTCGTTGCGCACCACGCCGGCGGCCTCGGCGCGCTCTTCGAACTGGCGCAGGTAGGCCAGCAGTTGCGCGCGCAAACTGGCCGGTGCCGGATGGGCGATGGTGTTGCGCAGGCGCGTCAGCAAGGCCAGCAGCGGGCCGGCGGCGCTCTCCAGCGGGTTGAGGCCCTCGGCCTTGCCGGTCAGCACCGGTGCGGCCGGCATCGACAGCGGCGCGGACGCAGGCTGTGGGCGACCTGGCTCCGGACGGCCAGGGTCCGGGCGAAATGGATCGGCGCCGCGGCCACCGGGCGTCGGCATGAACTGGGTACGATCGTCGTTGCTCATCGCGGTTTATCCTCGGATCGCCCAGAAAGCCAGGTTCAGCCCTGGGAACTGGCCGGCGATGTGGAACGCAAAGCCGCCGGAGTTGCTCAACTGTTGCCAGTGGTCGCTGCCCCGGTCGAGTTCGTAGTAGGTGGAGCCGGCGTGGTACGGCAACTGCCGTGGCGCCACCGGCAACGGCAGCAGGCCGATGCCCGGCAGTTGCAGGTTGACCAGGTCGCGGATGTGCTCCACCGAGCCGACTTTGCTCTGTTGGCCGAAGCGGCCGCGCAGGGTTTCGGCCGGCACGTCGGCGCGCACCACCAGGATGAAGCTGGCGCTGTCGAGCAAGGTCTTGTCGGCCAGCATCGCCACATGGATGCCGTAGGCTTTCTCGACAATCGGAATCGGCGTCGCCTTGCTGTCGATCAGCATCGACAGGGCTTCGCGCAGGGCCTGCATCACCGGGGCGTAGCTGAGCGCCAGGTCATCGTGCTGGTAAGGCGGGTATTGCTGCGGTCGTCGCCCGGAGGCGGTGAACGTGGAGAACTCCCCAGCCAGGCTCACCAGTTCGCTGTAGAAACGCTCGGGGTGCAGCGGGCTCAACTGGCTCAGGTGCTGGATCAGCGGCTGGGCGCGGTTGACCAGTTGCAGCAGCATGAAGTCGGCAATCTCCGAGGCGCCACCGGCACCGGACGCCACCACCCGCCCGGCCAGGGCTTCGCCGCGTTGATGCAGCAGGCCCAGCAGTTCGCTGCGAAACGCCGCCAGCGGCTTGGAGGCAATGACATCCAGCAACGGTGGGATGTAGGCATCGTCGAGCACCAGGGCGCGGTCGGCGCGCTTTTCCTTGATGCGCACCACGCCGATGGCGGCGTAGTCGCCAATGCCATCCTGCTCGGTCAACAACCGCAGGGCCCGGGAGCCGAGGGCGACCGGCGCGCGGTTTTCGAACGGTGCATTGTCGTCGCGCACTTCGCAGACCTGGCTCACATAACGCGCGGCGCCGAGGTCTTCGCCTTCATCCACGGTGTCACGGGCGCCGGCGCGCTTGAGCGGCAAGGCCAGGTACACCAGGCCATCGCGCAGATTGTCGTCGACGTTCAGCGGTGTAGGCGCCAGGTCATCCTGGGGAATGTTGAAAGGCGTGCCGTCCGGCAACAGACCGCGGGCAGAAATGATCGCCAGCTTGCCCTGGGCCAGCAGGCCCTGGTCGATCAGCAATTCGGAAAAACCCCAGGCGCCGGCCGACAACGGGCGGCTGCGTGCGTCGATGAGGTTTTCCAGGTAACGGTCATGCTGCTGGAAGTGCTGCGTTCCAATGAACATGCCTTCCGACCAGACCACGCGATTGTTCCAGGACATGGGGGCTCCGATTGCTTATTGGGCAGGGCTGGATGGGGGGACGACGACGGCGCTGCGCACGGCGCGCACATCGAGGCTGATCTGGTATTCGGTGTATTCGCGGGCCGGGACGTTCATCACCGTGCGCCACAGCGACTGGTCCAGCTCGCGATAGCCCACCAGTATTCCGATGTGCCGTGTGGCCGGGTCGAGGTCGCGTTGCAGGCTCAGTTGCTGGCCGGGCTGGATCAGCACCTCGTCCTGGTCGATCAGGTCGGCGCCCAGGGTTGCCTGGGCCCTTTCGGCCAGGGCGAAATAATCGGAACGGCCGAAGGTCGCGGCATTTTTCAACTCGAAAATGCGCACCCGGACCGGGGCCGGCTGGCCGGTGGCGCCGGGGTTGAGGCCGGCAATGGCATGGAAATGCAGCTCGATGGCGGCGGTGTCGGCCTCAGCTTCTTCGGGCTGGGGGTTGGCCGCATCCTTGGCGCACGCCGTCAGCAGAAGCGCGGTGGCGACTGCGAGTAAAAACCTGGGAATCATCCTGCGTCCTCAATGACGTTTGAGCTATCCGTTGTGTGTCGATCAATCTTGTTATGGGACGGCGCCGCTCAGCGGCGTCGCTGTCGCGTACTGTGTTCTTCGTAGGCGCGGCTGAACTCGCGACCGAACAGGTCCTGGAAATCCTCTTGGGCTTCCCGGGAAATGTTGCTGTAGAGCTCGGTGAACTGCTGCCAGTACTGGGCCTGTCGCGAGCCGCTGAAAATACCCGAGAGCCCACCGGGCTTGGCCATGCGTTCTTCCAGTTGCGCCGGTTCGAAGCGCGCCAGCAGATGCTTGATCGCCGCTTCCACACCGGCCATCACCGCCAGTTGGTGGGCACGCAGGTCATCGAAACTGTCACGCACCGCCGCGTCCGGGGCCATGAACGCCTGATTGCCGTGGCGCAATAGCAACAGCAGCGCTTCATCGACATTGGGAGCGAATTTCAGCGGGTTGTTTTCCACCGGCTGGATCATCGTCTGCTGAATGCGGAACTCGCCCTTGAGACTGCTGCGGGCGCGCAAGACATCGATCAGGCCTTCGACCATCAACCGATAACTGCGGCCGATGCTTTCCATCTGCGCTTCGGCCTGGGCCTTGTCCAGGCGCAACTGGTCCAGCCCGGCACCGCGCAGGAACGCCTGCAGCAAGTCGGGTTGGTTGGCCTCGACCGGGGCAACCGGAGCAACTGGAGCAACTGGAGCAACTGGAGCAACTGGAGCTGCGACCGGGGGCTCGACACGGGTGACCGACGCTTCAGGCACGGAGGCCGGCGGCGGTGCGCTGATTTCAGCAAAGATGTCGGCGAGCGGAGCCTGCGCAACAGGCGTCGCGACCGGCTCAATCACAGGTGGTAGCGGCACAGGCGGCGGGGCCACGGGCTGCGGGGCCACCGCCACTGGCGCAGGCACAGGCTTGTCGCTGAACGGGTCCCAGTCATCCGGAATCACCGAGGCAGGCGGCGGCATCACGGGTTCGACCACAGGCGGCGGGGCCGGTCGGGAAATCGGTGTCGGTGGGCGGAAATCGTGTTGCTCGGCCGGAACATGGTCAGGCTGGGTGGCGGGCGGGACACTGGACGGGCTCAAGAAATCGAACAGGTCCGGCAAGGTGTCCATGGCCGAGCCACCCTGGAAATGCGCAGGCGAAGCCACTTGAATCGGCGATGGCGTATGAAGCGGCGACGGCGTATGCGCGGCGGCGCCCTGGCGCCCCATCAAGGCCTCAAAACTGCTGGGCGATTCGGCGAACGGGTTGCTGTCGGTGACCGGCAGGTTGAAATCGACGCGCGCCTGGATTTCATAATCACCGATGCGGATCACTTCGCCGTCTTGCAGTGGCTCGCTGTTGCCCTTGCGCAGGCGCACGCCGGCCTTGACCAATTCCACACCATTAGTGCTGTTATCGGTTAAATAATAACGCCCGTCTTTGTATTGGATAACGCAATGTTTGCCGGAAACCAGACGCTCGGGGTCCGGTAATACCCAGTCATTATCGATATTGCGGCCAATTGCCATCACTCCCTGATCCATGGACTTTTCAGAACACTGGCCTGGGGTGATCTTGTGATAACTAGTGATAGTCAAACACAGCGGCATCTTGCCTCCTTGCTGAATACATCGCGCGCGGGCGGGTTACGTGAGGATTCAGGCCCTGACTACCCACCCACAACCTTGCCAACCACCGCGAAACGGCTTTTTGCCAGCATGATTGCTGATCATAACCGGCTTGCGTGACAAAAACCCCACGTCAGTTGCCGCTTCGACCACTGGGTCGGGCAGGCTGTTAAGCGCATCACAACTGTTACAGAGGGGCTACACTGGTGAAATAGCTTACCTTGACAAGCGATAAGTACTACACCAAAAATGCACAACTTCTTGAATATAGATGATGGCACTTTAAGATCATTGCGAATCTAAAGGGCCATTATCGTCAAGGAACATGTGAAGTTTCATCCGAAACTTGCGTGTGAACTGCCCGACTTCTTCAAGCGGGTGATAGGGAGATCGATCCAAGTGGATGTGCCTTTGTTGCTCGCCGCCGTTTCCGCGACTTCGCCGTGCGGTGAAGATCTGGAATATGACGCGGATTTCCTGCGCCTGGAACGCGACTCCCGGGGCCAACCCGAGCGCAGCATGGGCGATTCGATCCTGCCTGCCGAACCTCCTGAGTGGCGCAGCATCCAGCAGCAGAGCCTGGACTTGCTGCAACGCAGCAAAGACCTGCGCATCACCCATTTCCTGCTGCAAAGCTCCCTGGCCCTGGAAGGCATTCCGGGGCTCGCCCGCTCGCTGACGTTGATCAGCGAATTGCTCAAGCAATACTGGGCCGAGCTGCATCCGCGCCTGGACGCCGATGACGACAACGACCCCACCGTGCGCATCAATGCCCTCGCCGGCCTGACGTCCGATGTCACCATTCGCCTGCTACGTGAAAGCCTCCTGGCCCGCTCGCGGACCTTCGGGGCCGTCAGCCTGCGCGCCGCCGCCAACGCCAGCGGCCTGCAAAGTTTCCCGGATGAAAACCTCGGCGCCGAACAGCTCGCCGGGGCCCTGCTCGACAGCGACCCCGAGCAATTGGAAATCACCCGTGCCGCCCTGCTGGAAGCCCGCAGCGCCGCCGAAGCCATCGAGCAGCAGGTCAGCGACCAGGTCGGTTCCGCCCAAGGCGTGGACCTTGGCCCGTTGAAGCAACCGCTGAAGATGGCCCTGCAGATTCTCGGCCAGTTCGCCCCACAGAGCGGCGACAGCGCCCTGTCCGAGCCTGTCAACGAAATCAGCGCGGCGCCAACTGAACATGCAAGTGTCACAAGCGCACCGCGTAATACCAGCACCGTCAGCGGCGAAATCAACAACCGCGACGACGTGCTGCGCAGCCTGGACCGGATTCTCGCTTACTACACCCGTCATGAGCCCTCCAGCCCGCTGCCGGTGCTGTTGAACCGGGCCAAGAATCTGGTGCACGCCGACTTCGCGGCCATCGTGCGCAACCTGATTCCCGACGGCATGAGCCAATTTGAAAACCTGCGCGGCCCAGACAGCGAATAAAAAGCGAGCGGATCACGCAGTCACGTCACCGGTACCCCCGATGACGCCAACACCGTCGCTCAAGCGACCAGGAGCAGCAACGTGGCGAAGCAAAGTTCTCAGAAATTCATCGCGCGCAACCGCGCGCCTCGAGTGCAGATCGAGTACGACGTCGAGCTCTACGGCGCCGAGAAAAAGGTCCAGTTGCCCTTCGTCATGGGCGTGATGGCCGACCTCGCCGGCAAGCCCGCCGAGCCTCTGGCACCGGTGGCCGACCGCAAGTTCCTCGAGATCGACGTCGACAACTTCGACTCGCGCCTCAAGGCCATGCAGCCGCGCGTGGCGTTCCATGTGCCTAACGAACTGACCGGCGAAGGCAACCTGAGCCTGGACCTGACGTTCGAAAGCATGGACGACTTCAGTCCGGCGGCCGTAGCCCGCAAGGTCGACTCGCTGAACAAATTGCTCGAAGCGCGCACCCAGTTGGCCAACCTGCTGACCTACATGGACGGCAAGACCGGCGCCGAAGAAATCATCATGAAGGCGATCAAGGACCCAGCGCTGTTGCAGGCCCTGGCGAGCGCGCCGAAGCCAGCACAGGACCAATGATCATGACTGACAATACAGCCCGCGAAGGCGTGCAAAACCTGGGCGCCACCGAAGAAACCAGCGAGTTCGCCTCGCTGCTGCTGCAAGAGTTCAAGCCCAAGACCGAGCGCGCCCGCGAAGCCGTCGAGACGGCCGTGCGCACCCTGGCCGAGCAGGCCCTGGCGCAGACCGACCTGGTGTCCAACGACGCCATCAAGTCGATCGAATCGATCATCGCCGCCATCGACGCCAAGCTCACCGCCCAGGTCAACCAGGTCATCCACCACCCCGACTTCCAGCAGCTGGAAAGCGCCTGGCGTGGCCTGCACTACCTGGTCAACAACACCGAGACCGATGAGCAGCTCAAGATCCGCGTGCTCAACATCTCCAAGACCGACCTGCACAAGACCCTGAAGAAATTCAAGGGCACCGCGTGGGACCAGAGCCCGATCTTCAAGAAGATGTACGAAGAAGAATACGGCCAGTTCGGCGGCGAGCCTTACGGCTGCCTGGTGGGCGACTACTACTTCGACCAGTCGCCACCGGACGTGGAACTGCTGGGCGAGCTTTCGAAAGTCTGCGCGGCCATGCACTCCCCGTTCATTGCGGCGGCATCGCCGACCGTGATGGGCATGGGCTCGTGGCAGGAACTGTCGAACCCGCGCGACCTGACCAAGATCTTCACCACCCCGGAATACGCCGGCTGGCGCTCGCTGCGTGAATCGGAAGACTCGCGCTACATCGGCCTGACCATGCCGCGCTTCCTGGCGCGCCTGCCGTACGGTGCCAAGACCGATCCGGTGGAAGCCTTCGCCTTCGAAGAAAACACCGACGGCGCCGACAGCTCCAAGTACACCTGGGCCAACGCCGCGTACGCGATGGCGGTGAACATCAACCGTTCGTTCAAACACTTCGGCTGGTGCTCGCGCATCCGTGGCGTTGAGTCTGGCGGCGAAGTGGAAAACCTGCCGGCCCACACGTTCCCGACCGATGACGGTGGCGTGGACATGAAGTGCCCGACCGAAATCGCCATCTCGGACCGCCGCGAAGCGGAACTGGCGAAGAATGGTTTCATGCCGCTGCTGCACAAGAAAAACACTGACTTCGCTGCCTTTATCGGCGCCCAGTCGTTGCAGAAACCGGCCGAATACGACGACCCGGACGCCACCGCCAACGCCAACCTGGCCGCGCGCCTGCCGTACCTGTTCGCCACCTGCCGGTTCGCTCACTACTTGAAGTGCATCGTGCGCGACAAGATCGGTTCCTTCAAAGAGAAGGACGAGATGCAGCGCTGGTTGCAGGACTGGATCCTCAACTACGTCGACGGTGACCCGGCGCACTCCACCGAGACCACCAAGGCCCAGCATCCATTGGCTGCCGCTGAAGTGATCGTGGAAGAAGTCGAAGGCAACCCGGGGTACTACAACTCCAAGTTCTACCTGCGCCCGCACTACCAGCTCGAAGGGCTGACCGTGTCGCTGCGCCTGGTATCGAAACTGCCGTCGGCCAAGGGCGCGTAACAACCAGTTGAACGGTACGCAGTAAGAAATGTGGGAGCGAGCCTGCTCGCGATAGCGTTGGATCAGTCGCTACATGCGTTGCCTGACACGCCGCCATCGCGAGCAGGCTCGCTCCCACAGGGGATCTTCAGCAGCTTGGAGATCACCCTGACTCCGCTCGGAGAAACAGATTTCGCAAGGTCAGCGTCAACCAAACAATGTGGTTAGAAACCACACAGGGAGAAAACATGGCTGTTGATATTTTCATCAAGATCGGCGACATCAAGGGCGAGTCCATGGACAAGGCCCACAAGGACGAGATCGATGTCCTGAACTGGAGCTGGGGCATGTCCCAGTCCGGCAACATGCACGTGGGCAGCGGCGGTGGTGCGGGCAAGGTCAACGTCCAGGACCTGTCCCTGACCAAGTACGTCGACAAGGCGTCGCCGAACCTGATGATGCACTGCGCCAGCGGCAAGCACATCGACAAGGTCAAGCTGACCGTACGCAAGGCCGGCGGTGAAAGCCAGGTCGAGTACATGATCATCAACCTGGAAGAAGTGCTGGTCACTTCCCTGAGCACCGGCGGCTCGGGTGGCGATGATCGCCTGACCGAAAACGTCACCCTGAACTTCGCCAAGGTGCTGGTGGACTACCAGCCACAGAAAGCCGACGGCACCAAGGAAGGCGGTCCGGTCAAGTTCGGCTGGAACATCCGTCAGAACGTCAAGGTTTAATCGAACGCGCCCCCGGCGCCACGCGCCGGGGGTGTTTGGTGCTTGCTCGAATCCAATTCTTTTCCACCCGGTATCTGAGTCATGGCCAAGCCTTCGTTTGTCAATTTGTGGAAAGCGTATTCCGATCTGCTGGTGGCCCATCCTGATGCAAAACCTTGCGACGGACCCTGGGCAAACCAATGTGCGATTCGCATGAGCATCACGCTCAATACCGAGCTGACCATCAAGGTCAACAAGTCCACCTACACCGAACCCAAGTGTGCCCATGAACACGCCAGGGGCGCCGAATCGCTGGCGAACTGGCTGTGGAAACATCACCTGGGACGCCCGTTGATCCTCGGCGGAACTGCCGCGGACCGACGCAAGCTGCAAGACAAGACCGGCCTGATTTTCTTCAAGGATTGTTTCCCGCAAATGGGAGAGTCCTCGGAAAGTCGCACCGGCGATCATATCGATCTCTGGAACCGTGGCCTGACCCTCGGGTATGACGATCCGGCCTATCGATCCCGAGCGATCTGGTTCTGGGAGCTCCTATGACCAAGGCTCACTGCGCGATATGGGTCGGCTGCCTGCTAACCAGCCTGACCGCCTGTGCCCAGCAGCAATCTCCGTCGGCAGCGTCCACCGCAGCGGTGGAACATGTCGTCTCGATGGGCGGGCAAACCCTGGTGCTGGAGAGTGACCAGGCGCGCTGCGCGCTGCGCAAGCCCGACCAGACCCTGATGCCACTCGACTTGGCGTGGCCCTGCCAATTCACGGTCGATCGACAAGGCAAACCCCACGTCGAAACCTTCGGCAACGTGCCCATTGTCATCGTTGTCCATGTGGCAGGTGGCCCTCAAAACAATCAGGAATGCCGCTCCGAGTACCGCGCCATACGCCAGATCAATGGGCAACTCGAACCCTCGGTAATCGCCCGCAATGCCAGCTGCATGCGCGGCACAGGTGACCAGAAGAATTACACGGGCCTATTCACTTGGTAACCGAAATCGCCACCCGTGATCGCCTGCAACCGTCCCTGCTGGACCGGCTGACCGACGACGATCCGACCAACCCGAAGGAAAGCGCCGACAAGCGCGTGCTCTCCCTGACCCAATTGAAAGCCTCGGTGCTGCGTGACCTGGCCTGGCTGCTCAACACCACCTCATTGCTCAGCGCCGATGCCACGCTGCATACCCCGGCGGGCACCTCGGTGGTGAATTTCGGCCTGCCGGCCCTGGCCGGCAACAGTGCGTCGAACGTCGACGTCTCGGCCCTGGAAACGCTGATCCACCAGGCTATCGCCACGTTCGAACCGCGGATCCTGCGCCACACCCTACGCGTGCGTGCCAGGGCAACCGCCGAGATGAACCACAACGCCCTGAGTTTCGAGATCGAAGGCGATCTCTGGGCCCAGCCCGTGCCGCTGCGCCTGATGCTGCAAACCGACCTGGACCTGGAAACCGGCCACGTGCGCGTGGTCAATGCCGACCAGCGGAGACGCTCATGAACCCGCGCCTGCTGGAGCTGTACAACCAGGAACTGCACCACGTGCGCGAAAGCGCGGCGGAGTTCGCCAAGGAATACCCCAAGATCGCCAGTCGGCTGACGTTGTCCGGCATGGACTGCGCCGACCCATATGTCGAACGCCTGCTGGAAGGCTTTGCCTACCTGACGGCGCGGGTGCAACTCAAGCTCGATGCCGAATACCCGACCTTCACCCACAACCTGCTGGAAATCGCCTACCCGCATTACCTGGCGCCAACACCGTCGATGACCGTGGTGCAGATGCAGGCCGACCCGGACGAAGGCTCGCTGAGCAGTGGTTTCCCGCTGCCGCGCGATACAGTCCTGCGTGCGGCCCTGGGTCGCGAAACCCAGACCTGCTGCGAGTACCGCACCGCCCACGCGGTAACGTTGTGGCCGTTGCAGGTCAGCCAGGCCGAATATTTTGGCAACCCGTCCGCCGTGCTCGGGCGCCTGGCCGCCAGCGAACCAAAAGCCAAGGCCGGCCTGCGCATCACCTTGCGCACCGGCGCCGAGTTGCCGTTCAACAGCCTGGCCCTGGACAACCTGCCGCTGTACTTGAGCGGCGCCGACGAGCAACCCTTCCGCCTCTACGAGCAACTGCTGGGCAACGCCTGCGCAGTGTTCGCCCGCAAGCCCGGCGGCAATTGGGTCGAACGCCTGCCGCAAGACGCGCTGCGCTCACGTGGCTTCGACGATGCCGACGCCGCGCTGCCGGTGGTGCCGCGGGCCTTCCAGGGCTATCGCCTGTTGCAGGAATACTTCGCCCTGCCCCACCGCTTCCTGTTTGTCGACTTCACCCAGTTGAGCCGCGCGGTCAAGCGTTGCGACGGCCAGGAGCTGGAGTTGATCGTGCTGTTCGACCGCCACGACCCAAGCCTGGAAGGCAGCGTCGGTGCTTCGCAGTTCCTGCCGTTCTGCACCCCGGCCATCAACCTGTTTCCCAAGCGCCTGGATCGCATTCACTTGTCGGAGCGGGTCAACGAGCACCACGTGATCGCCGACCGCACCCGGCCGATGGACTTCGAGGTGCACTCACTGAGCGGCCTCACCGGCCACGGCACTGGGCCGGAGCAGCCGTTCCTGCCGTTCTACGCCGTGCGCGATCCGTCCCGCTACGGCCGCGACCAGGCCTACTACACCGTACGGCGCGAGCCGCGCGTGCTGTCCAGCGACCAACGGCGCAACGGCCCACGCTCGACCTACATCGGCAGCGAAACCTTCGTCAGCCTCGTGGACAGCCAGCAAGCGCCCTATCGCCACGACCTGCGCCAACTGGGCGTGACCGCGCTGTGCACCAACCGCGACCTGCCGCTGTTCATGAGCGTGGGCAGCGGCAAGACCGACTTCACCCTGGCCGACAGCGCCCCGGTTGGTGCGGTGCGTTGCGTGGCCGGGCCGAGTCGCCCACGGGCCAGCCATGCCCACGATGCCAAGGCCTGGCGATTGATCAGCCAGTTGTCGCTGAACTATTTGTCGTTGAGCGAACAAGGTCAAGGCGCCGCCGCCCTGCGCGAATTGCTGCGCCTGTACGGCGACAGCAACGACGCGGCGCTGCAATTGCAGATCGAAGGCCTGCGCGAAGTCAGCAGCAAGGCCTGCACCCGGCGCTTGCCAATGCCCGGCCCGATCGTGTTCGGTCGGGGCCTGGAGATCACCCTGGAATTCGATGAAAACGCGTTTCGCGGCACCGGGGTGTTCCTGCTCGGCGCCGTGTTCGAGCGCTTCCTGGCACGCTACGTGTCGATCAACAGTTTTACCGAGACGGTGATCCGTACCACCGAACGCGGCGAGATCATGCGATGGAAAGCCAAGCCCGGACGTCGTCCGACCCTGTGAGTACCCTGGAAGCGATGCACCAGGAGCCCTGGGAATACGACTTCTTCCAGGCGTTGCGGCGCATCGAGTGCGAATCCCCCGAGCTGCCGCGCCTGGGCCATTCCCTGCGCCTGGCCGATGACCCGTTGCGCCTCGGGCAACAGGCCGATTGCACCTTCGCCCCGGCCACCCTCGCCTCGGTGCAACCGGGCGGCGACGGTGTACCGGCGCGCCTGGAGCAATTCTTCTTCGGCCTTGGCGGCCCCAACGGCCCGATGCCGCTGCACATCACCGAGTACGTGCGCGAGCGCCAGCGCAACAACGCCGACAGCACCAGCAAACGCTTCCTCGATGTGTTTCACCATCGCCTGCTCAGCCTGTTCTACCGGGCCTGGGCCGAAGCGCGGCCAACGGTCAGCCATGACCGCCCGGACGATGACTATTGGTCGGCGCGCCTGGCCGCCCTCAGCGGCCGGGGCATGCCGAGCCTGCTCAACCAAGGGCTGATCCCCGACACGGCGAAGCTGCACTACAGCGGCCACCTGGCGGCACAAACCCGTTACCCGGACGGTTTGAAGGCAATTCTCAGCGAGTACTTCGGCCTGCCGGTGGAGATCGAAGAGTACGTCGGCCAATGGCTGGAACTGCCGGAACGTAGCCGCGTCGGTGTCAGCGCTCATCAATTGGGCGTGGACTTCTGCCTGGGCCGCTACGTGTGGGATCGCCAGCACAAATTCCGCATTCGCCTGGGGCCACTCAAGCTCGTCGACTACATGGGCATGCTGCCCGGCAGCCAGCCGTTCAACGAGCTGGTGGCCTGGGTCGCCGAATACCTGGGCCACGAACTGGACTGGGACCTGAACCTGGTCCTGGAACAGCCTGAAGTCCCGGCGCTACAACTCAACGGTCATTTCCGCCTGGGTTTCAACACCTGGCTGGGACGTCCCGAAACAGATGCCAACGATTTAATACTGGCCCGGCATTACGCCGAACAGGCCAACACCTCACAGACCTCAAGGAGCCATGAGCATGGGTGAAATCAGTCGCGCCGCGTTGTTCGGCAAACTCAACAGCGTGGCTTACAAAGCCATCGAAGCCGCCACCGTGTTCTGCAAGTTGCGCGGTAACCCTTATGTGGAACTGGCCCACTGGTTTCATCAGTTGCTGCAACTGCAGGACTCGGACCTGCATCGCATCATCCGTCAGTTCAACATCGAGCCGGCGCGCCTGGCCCGTGACCTGACCGAAGCGCTGGACCGTTTGCCACGGGGCTCGACGTCGATCACCGACCTGTCCTCTCACGTGGAAGAAGCCGTGGAACGCGGCTGGGTCTACGGCAGCCTGATGTTCGGCGAAAGCCAGGTGCGCACCGGTTACCTGGTGCTGGGCATTCTCAAGACACCAAGCCTGCGCCATGCGCTGCTGGGCCTGTCGTCGGAGTTCGACAAGGTCAAGGTCGAAGCCTTGAGCGAGCGTTTTGACGAATACGTCGGCGACTCACCGGAAAACGCCCTGACCGCCAGCGACGGCTTCAATGCCGGCGCCGTGCCCGGCGAAGCCAGCGGCGCCATGGCCCCTAGCGCCATGGGCAAGCAGGAAGCCCTCAAGCGCTTCACCGTCGACCTCACCGAACAGGCCCGCAGCGGCAAGCTCGACCCGATCGTCGGGCGTGACGAAGAGATCCGCCAACTGGTGGACATCCTCATGCGCCGCCGGCAGAACAACCCGATCCTCACCGGTGAAGCCGGCGTGGGCAAGACTGCCGTGGTCGAAGGCTTTGCCCTGCGCATCGTCGCTGGCGACGTGCCGCCGGCCCTCAAGGACGTGGAACTGCGCAGCCTCGACGTTGGCCTGTTGCAGGCCGGCGCAAGCATGAAGGGCGAATTCGAACAGCGCCTGCGCCAGGTTATCGAAGACGTCCAGGCCTCGCCCAAGCCGATCATCCTGTTCATCGACGAAGCCCACACCCTGGTGGGTGCCGGGGGCGCCGCCGGTACCGGTGACGCGGCCAACCTGCTCAAGCCGGCACTAGCCCGCGGCACCTTGCGCACCGTGGCCGCCACGACCTGGGCCGAGTACAAGAAGCACATCGAAAAAGACCCGGCCCTGACCCGGCGTTTCCAAGTGGTGCAAGTGGCCGAGCCGTCGGAAGACAAGGCCCTGCTGATGATGCGTGGCGTGGCCTCGACCATGGAAAAACACCACCAGGTGCAGATCCTCGACGAAGCCCTGGAAGCCTCGGTCAAGCTGTCCCATCGCTACATTCCCGCACGGCAGTTGCCGGACAAATCCGTGAGCCTGCTGGACACCGCCTGCGCCCGCGTCGCCATCAGCCTGCACGCCGTGCCGGCCGAAGTGGACGACAGCCGTCGGCGCATCGAAGCGCTGGAAACCGAGCTGCAAATCATCGCCCGTGAACACGCGATTGGCGTGGTCATCGGCAGCCGCCAGACCCAGACTGAAAACCTGCTGAGCAGCGAGCGCGAACGCCTGGCCGAGCTGGAAAGCCGCTGGGCCGAAGAGAAAACCCTGGTCGACGAACTGCTCGCCACCCGCGCCACCCTGCGCGAGCGCGTCGGCGTGGTGGACAGCGAGGATGGCAGCGAGACCAGCCACGAACTGCGCGAGAAACTGGTGGACCTGCAGCAGCGCCTGACCGCTCTGCAAGGTGAAACCCCGCTGATCCTGCCGACCGTGGACTACCAGGCCGTGGCCTCGGTGGTCGCCGACTGGACCGGTATCCCGGTGGGCCGCATGGCTCGCAACGAGCTGGAGACCGTGCTCAACCTCGACCAGCACCTGAAGAAACGCATCATCGGCCAGGACCACGCCTTGCAGATGATCGCCAAGCGCATCCAGACCTCCCGCGCCGGCCTCGACAACCCGAGCAAGCCGATTGGTGTGTTCATGCTCGCCGGCACCTCCGGCGTGGGCAAGACCGAAACCGCCCTGGCCCTGGCCGAAGCCATGTACGGCGGCGAGCAGAACGTCATCACCATCAACATGAGCGAGTTCCAGGAAGCCCACACCGTGTCCACCCTCAAGGGCGCGCCACCGGGCTACATCGGCTACGGCGAAGGCGGCGTGCTGACCGAAGCCGTACGGCGCAAACCGTACAGCGTGGTGCTGCTGGACGAGGTCGAAAAAGCCCACCCGGACGTGCATGAAATCTTCTTCCAGGTGTTCGACAAAGGCGTGATGGAGGACGGCGAAGGCCGAGTGATCGACTTCAAGAACACCTTGATCCTGCTGACCACCAACGCCGGCACCGAGTTGATTGCCGACGTCTGCAAAGACCCGCAAAACGTGCCCGAGCCGGAGGACATCGCCAAGGCCCTGCGCCAGCCGCTGCTGGAGATTTTCCCGCCGGCCCTGCTCGGTCGCCTGGTGACGATTCCGTACTACCCGCTCAGCGACGAGATGCTCAAGGCCATCACCCGCCTGCAACTCAACCGCATCAAGAAGCGTGTGGAGAGCACCCACAAGGTGGCCTTCGACTACGACGACGCGGTGATCGACCTGATCGTCTCGCGCTGCACCGAAACCGAAAGCGGCGGGCGCATGATCGACACCATCCTGACCAACAGCCTGCTGCCGGACATGAGCCGCGAGTTCCTGACCCGCATGCTCGAAGGCAAGGCCCTGGCGGGCGTGCGGATCAGCGCCGTGGATAACGAATTGCAGTACGATTTCAGCGACGCGGCCTGACCTGACAGGAACACAGTCACTTCTGTGGCAGATATCCCTGTGGGAGCGAGCCTGCTCGCGATAGCGGAGTTACATTCAACATCAATGTTGACTGACACACCGCCATCGCGAGCAGGCTCGCTCCCACAGTTGGGATTGCGTTGCTTCAGCAATTACAACCTGCACGAGACACTCGATGTTATTCAACCAAGCCACACGCCTGGCCAAGATCACCAGCCCCCTCGGACCCGAGGTGCTGTTGCTCAAGGACATGGGCGGCGGTGAAGAATTAGGAAGGCTTTTCAACTACGAGTTGCAGCTGCATTCGCTGGACAACGCCATCGACCTCAACCAGCTGCTCGGCAAGCCCATGTGCGTGAGCCTGCAACTCGATGGCGGTGGCGAGCGGCACTTCCATGGCATCGTCGCCCGCTGCAGCCAGAACGTCGACCAGGGCCAGTTCGCCAGCTACCAGGCCACCCTGCGCCCATGGCTGTGGCTGCTGACCCGCACTTCCGATTGCCGGATTTTCCAGAACCTGACCATCCCGCAGATCATCAAGCAGGTGTTCCGCGACCTGGGCTTTTCCGATTTCGAAGACGCCTTGAGCCGGCCTTATCGCGAGTGGGAATACTGCGTGCAGTATCGCGAGACCAGCTTCGATTTCGTCAGCCGCCTGATGGAGCAGGAAGGCATCTACTACTTCTTCCGCCATGAACAGGGCCGGCATGTGCTGGTGCTGGCCGACGCCTATGGCGCCCACACCAAGGCCCCTGGCTACGGCTCGGTGCCCTACTACCCCAAGAATGAGCAACAGCGCGAACGCGACCATATCCACGACTGGCACCTGGCCCAGGAAGTCCAGCCCGGTTCGCTGGAACTCAACGACTACGATTTCCAGCGCCCCAGCGCGCGCATCGATGTGCGCTCGGCCATGCCGCGTCCACATACCGCTGGCGATTATCCGTTGTATGACTACCCTGGCGCCTACGTGCAAAGTACCGACGGCGAACACTACGCCCGCACCCGCATCGAAGCCTTGCAGACCCTGCACGAACAGGTCGAGCTGGCGGGTAACGCCCGGGGCCTGGGTTCGGGGCACCTGTTCAGCCTCACCGGCTTCAGCCGCCAGGACCAGAACCGCGAATACCTGATCGTCGGCGCCCGCTATTACATTTCCCAGGAAAGCGGCGAAACCAACGGCGGCGCGCCGAGCGCACAGTTCGAAAGCAGCCTGACCTGCATCGATGCCCAGCAAAGCTATCGCCCGTTGGCGACCACCCACCGTCCTATCGTCAAAGGTCCGCAGACTGCGTTGGTGGTCGGCCCCAAGGGCGAGGAAATCTGGACCGATCAGTTCGGCCGGGTGAAGGTGCATTTCTATTGGGACCGTCACGACCAGTCCAACGAAAACAGCTCGTGCTGGATTCGTGTGTCGCAGGCTTGGGCCGGGAAGAATTGGGGCTCGGTGCAGATCCCGCGCATTGGGCAGGAGGTGATCGTCAGTTTCCTCGAAGGCGATCCCGACCGGCCCATCGTCACCGGCCGTGTGTATAACGCTGAACAGACCGTGCCCTATGCATTGCCCGCCAACGCCACTCAAAGCGGCACCAAAAGCCGTTCGAGCAAGGGCGGCACGCCGGCGAATTTCAACGAAATTCGGATGGAAGACAAGAAAGGCGCCGAGCAACTGTACATCCACGCCGAGCGTAACCAGGACATCGTGGTCGAGGTGGATGAAAGCCATTTGGTCGGCCACGACCGTAACAAAAGCATCGGCCACAACGAAACCGTACGGATTGGCGAGGACCGACTGCGAGCGGTACAGCGCAACGATGCATTGCTCGTCGGCGGAGCCAAGAGCGACAGCATCAGTACCCAATACCTCGTGGAAGCGGGCTCGCAGATTCGACTGGTGTGCGGCAAAAGCGTGCTGGAGTTCAATGCCAGTGGCGAGATCAACATCTCGGGCACGGCGTTCAACATCTACGCCAGCGGCAATGGCAACATCGACACCGGCGGGCGTTTGGACCTCAACTCCGGAGGCGCAAGCGCCGTAGACCCCAAGGGCAAAGGCATCAAGGGAGTGATCGATGCGGCGGTGAAAGCTTTTTTTCCGGCAAAAGCCAAGGGCTGAGGTTCACGGCCGGAACAACCGTGGCGAGGGAGCTTGCTCCCGCTTGAGTGCGAAGCGCTCACCAAAAAGGGCTGCTACGCAGCCCAGCGGGAGCAAGCTCCCTCGCCACGGGTTCATCGTTACCACCCACGCAGAACCTATGTTCGCGATGGACCAGGGTATATTGAAATTTCACTCATTCGTAAGCCGGTATTGACCGGGCTGCGTCCACGCGACTCGCAAATATTTACCGCTCAGCAATTGCTCGTCACGAAGATATTCAAAAACTTCGGAGGGACACCACTCCTTGCCCGCCGAAAAGGCCACGCCCAGTGAACGGAGTGCGTCGAATACCTTAGCCTTCTGCCTGTTGTCCGCGACCTGCAAAACGTAGATGTCTTTCTGCGCCGCAGTCGAAAACCCGATAGCGCGTAGGGGCGAATCCAACGCGTTATCGATGACTTGAACACGAATCACGTCGCCGTCCGCTTTTTCCACGTACGCTTTCAGCACATCATTAATCACTGACAAATACCTCGGTTAAAGTTTTAATGCCGTTCGCATCCTTTGTCGGAATCGACTCGACGACCATCTCCGGGGCGCCACCCGGCAAGTGTTTACCTGGCCCCAGGAAATACTGGTTTCCTTCCATCGGGCTTCTCGGCATCCGCCCCACGAGATCATCGACCTGCCTGATCTTGAAGCCGCCTTTAAGCGCATCTTTTTCCAAACCAAAGGCGCGTTCCAGTTCCGCCGCTTTTTTACCACTGATGGTCACCTTGGAACGCCCCGAGAAATTTCCAATAACATCGGTGATGCCTTTCTTATCAGAAACAAAAGTACCGGCCCGGCCAATCGTCGGATAGGCGTCCCACGCCGTCGGGCTAATGTTGAACCCTCGATTGTCCTTGAGCATCTGTTCCTGTCGCTGACGAGCCAAGATCGTCCGCTCGGCCGCAGTCATGGGCCTGCGTGCCAGCCTCGGCCCGGCACCGAGCAGGGCCATCCCTGCCACCCCCTGAAACAAGTCCCGATATCCGGGGCCGAGACGATCGCCCAAATCCCCCAGCAGTTCCATGCCGACATACAGCGCACCACCGACGGCCAGGGCGCCGAAGAAAGCGGCGGCTCCGGCAAAAGCCGCAAGCAACAAGGCTCCGCCCGCCGCCAACAACCCCAACGCCTCCAGCCCGGTGTGCATCCAGCCTTCGAGATCCAGAACAAACGCCACCGACACCGTCGGCCCACCGATGAACGTATTGGGACTGCCGGTCTTGATGTGCGCGCCGCAAACCATTTTGCTGTGCAAACGTGCGGCGGGTTTGCCATTAATGAAGACCGTGGCGCTGCCTTCGGCGATCAGCACTGGAAAGGGCCAGATCGGATGGTTCATCGGCAGCCCGGTGCAGGAAGACGAAATGTCTTCGCCCGCCCGCATGGCATTGCGGTCGTTGATGTAGACGTTGAAGCTGCCCATTATCAACGCCCCCGTGGTGGGCTCAGGCAGGTTGAAGATGGTGGAGAGGCCTTTGACGATCTGGAACATCGACAAGCCGCCCGCGGCAATCGAGCCGGCCATGATGGCCAGGGCCACGCCGCCCGTGGCGACAGTCGCGGCAACGACCGCAGCACCGATCAAGGCACCGGCCACGGCACCGGCGACCATCGCGGCCAACCCGAACCCGTGGGCTATTTCGTCACCCAGACGTGCCGCAGCCTGTGCATCCATTGCGTGCATCTACCTTACTGATTTTGTATGACTGCACAGAGAGACGTATTGATGACTCAGACGTTCGATGGGCGGGATTTGAGCAAGCGCATCGCCGGCCTCCCCTGCCCTTCGACGATCAGATGGCGGTGCCGCGGTTCGTTCCAGGTTGGACAATCAACAGCTCGTCCAGCTCGCGCTTTTTGCAACGCGCCACAAACGGCAGCGCGGCATCCGGGTCACGCCTGAACAGCTCAAAGGTCGCCTGGTTGATTTCATAATATTCCTCGTAGTCGGCCATGCCGTTGCTGACCGGTATGGACACGTAGAACCGACCCGAGTCCTGCTCGATGCCCACGGAGAACATGTGTTCGCGACTGACCAGAACATCTTGAAATTTCATGACTTGCCTACCTCTACCGTCATAATGGCGTCCAACTGAAGTCTTTGGGCAAAATGCCTCCGGCATCGATGACCGCCTCGCTGGCGCCGGTCGGCAGCTTGCCGCCAGGAATCCAGAACTCGTTGGCACCGGCCTCGTTACCTGAAGGAATCCGCAGGTTCATGTCTTTAGGCGCGGGAATATCGACCCGCACAAGGGTACTACTTTCCAGGGTATTTTCTGGAAGCCCAAGCGCCTTCTCCAATGCCCTCTTGTCGCCCTTGGCATTGGCAATCAATTGATCGGCTTCAGCCTTGGGCATCAGGAACGTCGTGCCGTCGCGCTGGGCGATGCCGTACTTGTCCAGGTTGGCCTTCGTAGTGAAGCGTGAGGCACCGTTCTCGAACTGGGCCAAGTGTTCTTTCACATACTGCGGTGACAGGTACGTGTCGGCATCGGGTCGAGACCCCTTCGGCATGGCCAGGATGTCGGCCTCGGTCACGCCAGGCTTGTACTTGGGCGGCGGCAGTTCGGCAGGCTTGGCTGCCTTCGCCATTTTCGGGCTCAACCCCAGCATGGCCATGCCGGCGACACCTTGCAGCAGGTCCCGATAGCCTGGCCCCAGGCGGTCGCCCAAATCGCCGAGAAGCTCCATGCCCCCCAGGATCAGCCCGCCTATCACCACGAATTCGACGAGGACGGCGATACCCGCCATGGCCGCCATGACCAACGCAGCACCGGCGGCCAACAACCCCAACACTTCCAACCCGGTATGCATCCACCCTTCGAGATCCAGGACAAACGCCACCGACACCGTCGGCCCGCCGATAAACGTATTGGGGCTGCCGCTCTTGATATGGGCACCGCAGACCATTTTGCTGTGCAGGCGCGCCGCCGGTTTGCCGTTGATGAAGACCGTGGCGCTGCCTTCGGCGATCAGCACCGGAAAGGGCCAGATCGGATGGTTCATCGGCAGCCCGGTGCAGGAAGACGAAATGTCTTCGCCCGCCCGCATGGCATTGCGGTCGTTGATGTAGACGTTGAAGCTGCCCATTATCAACGCCCCCGTGGTGGGCTCGGGCAGGTTGAAGATGGTGGAGAGGCCCTTGACGATCTGGAACATCGACAAGCCGCCCGCGGCAATCGAGCCGGCCATGATCGCCAGGGCCACGCCGCCCGTGGCGACAGTCGCGGCAACGACCGCGGCGCCAATCAAGGCACCGGCCACGGCTCCGGCGACCATCGCGGCCAACCCGAACCCGTGGGCTATTTCGTCACCCAGACGTGCTGCAGCCTGTGCATCCATTGCGCGCATCTACCTTACTGATTCGTATGACTGCTCAGTGGGACGTGTCGATGCTCAGACAATCGGAGGCTGTGGCTTGAACGAATGCATCGCCAGCTTCCAGGCCGGCTCGTGATAGGCGAAGTCGGTCGGTGTGGTGGTCAAGGTGGTGATCAACACCGATGGCTTACGCTCGATGAACACCTGGCGCAGCATCAGTTCGCGCCCTTCGCGTTGCCAGGTGTAATCCAGCAATGTGGTGGTGTGCCCCTGCAGCACCGTGTCCCAGCGCTGAACCAGCTTGAAGCCGGGCAGTTGCTGCTCTGCGCTTTTGAGCTGGCGGTCGACGTATTCCGCAAATGGCGCGTCGCCCTGGGAGGCATCGCGGCTGATGACGAAACTGGCTTCTTTAGCAGGGCCGACTGCCGGCAGCTTGAAAATATTGATGCTCTGGTCCTGCCAGGCATCGGGGATTTCGAGATCGGCTTCTTGAATGCGGTAAGAGGTCACAGTAATCGCTTTCCATGGACGTGAGGTGACGCGCGAAGGAGCAGATATTCAAGTAATGCCTGGTAACAATCAAGAACCGGGTTCCTCTGCCCCAAGTAACGAACTACATTATGCGATCAGCGTCACTACTCTGGCGATTTCATGCCTGTGCACGCGCTGTCAAAGGGCGTGATCGCTTGATCTTCAACGTCAAAAGCCGGCAATCTTGCGCAGCGTCAAATGGACTGCGACAGCGATAAGGACAACCGATGCTATTCAACCAAGCCACACGCCTGGCCAAGATCACCAGCCCCCTGGGACCCGAGGTGCTGTTGCTCAAGGACATGGGCGGCGGTGAAGAGCTGGGCAGGCTGTTCAACTACGAGTTGCAGCTGCATTCGCTGGACAACGCCATCGACCTCAACCAGTTGCTCGGCAAGCCCATGTGCGTGAGCTTGCAACTCGATGGCGGTGGCGAGCGGCACTTCCATGGCATCGTCGCCCGCTGCAGCCAGAACGTCGACCAGGGCCAGTTCGCCAGCTACCAGGCGACTTTGCGTCCGTGGTTGTGGCTGCTGACCCGCACTTCCGATTGCCGGATTTTCCAGAACCTGACCATCCCGCAGATCATCAAGCAGGTGTTCCGCGACCTGGGCTTTTCCGATTTCGAAGACGCCTTGAGCCAGTCCTACCGCGAGTGGGAATACTGCGTGCAGTATCGCGAGACCAGCTTCGACTTCGTCAGCCGCCTGATGGAACAGGAAGGCATCTATTACTTTTTCCGTCATGAGCAGGGCCGGCATGTGCTGGTACTGGCCGACGCCTACGGCGCCCACACCACGGCCCCCGGCTACGGCTCGGTGCCTTACTACCCGAAGAATGAGCAGCAGCGCGAACGCGACCACATCCACGACTGGCACCTGGCCCAGGAAGTCCAGCCCGGTTCGCTGGAGCTCAACGACTACGATTTCCAGCGCCCCAGCGCGCGCATCGACGTACGCTCGGCCATGCCCCGCCCGCACACCGCCGGCGACTATCCGCTGTACGACTACCCTGGCACTTATGTGCAGAGCCAGGACGGCGAACACTACGCCCGCACCCGCATCGAAGCCTTGCAGACCCTGCACGAACAGGTCGAGCTGGCGGGTAACGCGCGAGGCTTGGGCTCTGGGCATCTGTTCACGCTTACCGGCTTCAGCCGCCAGGACCAGAACCGCGAATACCTGATCGTCGGGGCCCGCTATTACATTTCCCAGGAAAGCGGCGAAACCAACGGCGGCGCGCCGAGCGCACAGTTCGAAAGCAGCCTGACCTGCATCGATGCCCAGCAAAGCTATCGCCCGTTGGCGACCACCCACCGCCCTATTGTCAAAGGTCCGCAGACCGCATTGGTAGTCGGCCCCAAGGGCGAGGAAATCTGGACCGATCAGTTCGGCCGGGTGAAGGTGCATTTCTACTGGGACCGGCACGACCAATCCAACGAAAACAGCTCGTGCTGGATTCGTGTGTCGCAGGCGTGGGCCGGCAAGAATTGGGGCTCGATGCAGATCCCGCGCATCGGCCAGGAAGTCATCGTCAGCTTCCTCGAAGGCGACCCGGACCGGCCAATCATCACCGGTCGCGTCTACAACGCCGAGCAGACCGTGCCCTACGACCTGCCGGAAAACGCGACCCAGAGCGGCATGAAAAGCCGTTCGAGCAAGGGCGGCACGCCAGCGAATTTCAACGAAATCCGCATGGAAGACAAGAAAGGCGCCGAGCAGTTGTACATCCACGCCGAGCGTAACCAGGACATCGTGGTCGAGGTGGATGAAAGCCATTCGGTCGGCCACGACCGCAACAAAAGCATCGGCCACAACGAGACGGTGACCATCGGCAACAACCGCCTGCGTATCGTCAAGCAGGAGGACATCCTCTCGGTGGGCCAGCGCAAGACCGACAGCATCAGCCAGAGCTACGTCATCGAAGTGGGCGAGAACCTGCGCCTGGTGTGCGGTGAAAGCATCCTGGAGCTCAACGCCAGCGGCCAGATCAACCTGACCGGCGTGCAGATCAGCTTCTACGCCAGCGGCGATGCCGAGTTCAACACCGGCGGCGTGCTGCACCTGAACAACGGCGGCGGCCCGGGTGCCACGCCGGACGGCCAGGGTGTCAAGGGCAGCATCGATGCCAACATCAGCGCCGCGTTCCCCAAGGGCTAACTTCGAGATTTATGCGCCATGACTTACCGTCTCAATGAATTCCAGCTCCAGCTGCCGCCAAGCGAGTTGCTGGACGCGACGATCAACATTCTCAAGTTCCCCGAGCTGGGCACCTCCTTGATTGTCAGCCGCAGCCTGCTGGCCGAGGGCGAGACCCTGCAAAGCAACCTCGACGACCAGCTCAAGCGCCTGGAAAAACAGGTCCAGCAACTGCGCTGCCAACCGGGCGCGACCGTACGCGTGGGTGCCAACCAGGAAGTCGAAGCCATCGAATTGCGCAGCCAGTTCAACAAGGGCAACGAAAAGGTTTTCCAATATCAGCTCGCGCTGGTACTGCCCGGCACTCGCAAGATGCTTGCCCTGAGTTACGTGAAAGCAGAGAAACTGGGCGATGCCGAAGCGGCGCATTGGGCGACGATCAAGGGGTCGCTGGTGTTCGACACTCCGGCCTGACACCCCATCCCTGTGGGAGCGAGCCTGCTCGCGATAGCGGTGGGTCAGGCACTGATGAGGTTGACTGAAAGGGCCCCATCGCGAGCAGGCTCGCTCCCACAGGGGTTTGGTGGCGTCAAGGAAGTGGAAGGCATCATCGCTCCCACAGGGACAAACCGAAGCGGATCAAGCGCCTGAAAATGGCATTAACGAGCATGCCGTAACCCACAAAGGACAACAGGCGCAATGGAAGGCATCAAATTGCTTGAACACACGGTCATCAACCACCTGAGCGCCCTGCATGTCTGACGCGCTCTGGGCCGCCCGCCTGGGCGATGCACTGAACCACACCTCGATGATGGCCGACATTCTTGGCGGCGTATTGGAGGTGGCGGCCAACATCGCGATCACCGCCCTGGCGACCGCCGCCGTGGTCGCGGCCACGGGCATCACCGTCGTCACCGGTGGCCTGGGCTGCTTCGTCCTGGGCCTGGTGGTGGGCACCATCGTCGGCCTGGCCATGAGCAAGACCGGGGCCGACAAAGGCCTGAGCAATTTATGCGAGAGCATCGGCAACGCCCTCTTTCCGCCCACGGTGCAGGCCAACATCCTCACCGGCTCCAAGGACACCTTTACCAACAACATCCCCTCGGCCCGCGCCGCCGGAGCGGTAGTTTCCCATGTCGCGCCGGCCGGCACCGAACTGGAAATGCCCGAGCCGGAAGAAGAGCCTAGCTACCTGGACATGGCCGGGAATTTCTTTTCGCAGATGTGGCGTCCCACTGTCGCCTCGCCCGCCCCCGGTACGGAGACCCGACCGGAAGACCTGGTCATCTGCACCAAGCACCCACCCATGCCACCGCAGTTCATGGCCGAAGGCTCGGACAAAGTCACCATCAACGGCCAGCCCGCCGTGCGCAGCGGCGACCGCAGCACCTGCGATGCGACGGTGGTGTCGTCCGGGTTGATTTCGCCCAACGTGACCATTGGCGGCGGTTCGGTGGTGGTGCGCGAGATCCGCAGCGGCAAGACCCCGGGCGTGGGCCTGGCGGTCACGGCGCTACTGATGCTCAAGGGCGGCAAGGGCAAGTTCTTCAGCAAACTGCCGTGCATGCTGGTGGGCGGCGCGGTGTCCATGGCCGCCAGCAGCGCGGCGAACGCGGCCGCCAACGCTGCCATGGGTTCGTCGAACCCGGTGCATGCCGCCACGGGCGCCAAAGTGCTGGGCGGCGCTGAAGAACTGGACTTCGTCTTGCCCGGCATCCTGCCGATTGACTGGCAGCGCGTCTACAACAGCCGCGACGAGCGCCGCGACAGCCTGTTCGGCGCCGGCTGGAGCGTCGCCTACGAAATCCAGGTGCAAATCCTGCCCCACCCCGATGGCGGTGAAACCCTGGTCTACACCGACGAACAGGGCCGCCCTATCGACATGGGCTCCATCCCGTTGGGCGGCGCGGTGTTCAGCGCCGGCGAAGGCTTGGCCGTGCGCCGTCATGTGAACGGGCAATTGCTGATCGAAAGCGAAAACGGCCTGTACCGTTTGTTCGAACCTTCGCCAGCCAACCCATCCCACCTGCGCCTGAGCCAACTGGGTGACCGCAACGACAACCGCATCCACCTCGACTACGACGCCGCCGGGCGCCTGGTGCGGCTACGCGACACTTTCGACCTGGTGCATGTCGAGCTGATTCGCGAAGGCGAGCGCGTCACCCAGATCGAACGCCTCTACCCCGACCAGACGCGGGAAGTACTGGTCAGCTACGCCTACGACGCGGCGAACAGCCTTACCGAAGTACGCGACGCCACCGGCCAGGTACAACGGCGCTTCAGCTACGACGCCGGGCAACGCATGGTCGAGCATCAGTTGCCCACCGGCCTGCGCTGCTTCTACGAATGGGCGCTGATCGAAGACCAGGAATGGCGCGTGGTGCGGCACTGGACCGACGAAGGCGACGCCTACCAGTTCGACTATGACCTCAAGGCCGGCATCACCCGCATCAGCGACAGCCTGCAACGCGTCAGCACCCGGCACTGGAACAGCCAGCACCAGATCATCCAATTCAGCGACAACCTCGGCCAGACCTGGTTGTTCGAATGGAACGATGAGCGCCAGTTGCTCAGCGCCACCGATCCACAGGGCGGCCAGTTCCAATTCAGCTACGACGAAGCCGGCAACCTCATCAGCGAAACCGACCCGTTGGGCCGCAGCGGATCCACCCTCTGGCTCGAACACTGGGCCCTGCCGCTGGTGGACACCGACGCCGCCGGCAATAGCTGGAAGTACCGCTACGATCAGCGCGGTAACTACATCGCCGAAACCGATCCGCTGGGGCATGTCACCCGCTACCGCTACGACACCCACGGCCAGGTCGTGGAAATCATCGACGCCACTGGCAAGAGCAAGAAGCTGCGCTGGAACCCGTTCGGCCAATTAGTGGAACACGTCGATTGCTCGGGTTACCCGACCCGCTTCAGCTACGACACGCGCGGTTATCTGCAAACCATCACCGACGCCCTCGGCGAACGCACCCAGTTCAGCTACGACGCCCAGGGGCGCTTGCTTAGCAGCCAACTGCCGGACGGCCGCACCGAGCACTACCAGCGCGACACCGCCGGCCAACTCACTGGCTACACCGACCCGGCCGGGCACACCACGCTCTACCAACACAACCGCCGCGGCCAGGTTCGCCAACGCACCGACGCCCAGGGCCGGCAAGTGCAGTTCGCCTACGACAGCTTCGGCCGCCTGCAAGCGCTGACCAACGAGAATGGCGAAAGCTACCGGTTCGCCTGGGATGCCGGGGATCGGCTGACCGAACAACAAGACCTGGATGGCAGCGCCAAGCGCTACAGCTACGACCGCCTCGACAACGTCGCGGCGGTGACGGCACTTCCGGCACCGTACGGCACGGGCCTGGCGATCATTCCTGAAGCGCCGCCGGCCCCCATCGTCCATCGCCTGGAACGCGACGCCGCGGGCCGGCTGATCGCCAAAACCACCGACGATGGCCGCACCGAGTACACCTACGACCCGCTGGACCAACTCACCGCCGTCACCTTCACCGACCTGCAGGGCAACGCGCAAACCCTGAGCTTCGCCTACGATGCCCTCGGCCAGTTGCTCGCCGAAAACAGCGCCGCCGGCAGCCTGCAACACCACTACGACGAACTCGGCAACCTGATCCAGACCCAACTGCCCGATGGCCGCTGGGTCAACCGCCTGTACTACGGCAGCGGCCACCTGCACCAGATCAACCTCGACGGCCAGGTCATCAGCGACTTCGAACGCGACCGCCTGCACCGCGAAGTGCTGCGCACCCAAGGGCAGATCAGCACCCGCAGCGAATACGACCGCAGCGGCCGCCTGCGCGCGCGACAACGCCGCCACAGCAGCCAACCCTCGCTGCTGCCGGCGGCGGTGCAAAAACACTTCGAGTACGACCCCGCCGACCACCTCATCGGCAAACTCGACCAGCAACCCACCGCACAACAGCGCCAGCTCCTGCACTACGACGCCACCGGCCGCATCATCGCCAGCCAGGACAGCCTGCACGGCCAGCGCGAGACCTTCACCTACGACGCCGCCGCCAACCTGCTGGACGGCCCGGCCCCTGGGGCCGGGCTGGTGGTGCACAACAAACTGCTGACCTACCAGGACAAACGCTACCGCTACGACGCCTTCGGCCGGATGATCGAAAAACGCAGCGCCAGACGCGGCGTGCAACACTTCGCCTATGACGCCAACAGCCGTTTGATTGAAGTGCGTAACGACGACGGCAGCGTGGTGAAAATGGTCTACGACCCGCTGGGCCGGCGCATCGAAAAAACCGAACACGACAGCCACGGCTACCCGCTGGGCGAAACCCGTTTCACCTGGGACGGCCTGCGCCTGTTGCAGGAACACCGTCACCAGCAAACCAGCCTGTACCTCTACGAAGACGACGGCTACGAACCCCTGGCCCGCGTCGACGGCAGTGGCCCGCTGCAAAAGATCCGCTACTACCACAACGACCTCAACGGCCTGCCGGAACAACTCACCGAAGCCGACGGGCACAATGTGTGGCAGGCCACGTATCGGGTCTGGGGCAATACGCTGGAAGAAGTGCGTGAGCCGTATTACATCGAAGAGCAGAACCTGCGGTTCCAGGGGCAATACCTGGACCGGGAAACCGGGCTGCATTTCAATACGTTCAGGTTTTATGATCCGGATGTGGGGCGGTTTACTACGCCGGATCCGATTGGGTTGGAAGGTGGACTCAATCTTTACCAATACGCTCCGAACCCTATCGGTTGGGCGGATCCATGGGGCTGGGCGTATGCCGGGGTAGATTTCACGGGAAGCAGTGATCTGTATCCGATTAAAGGCGCACAAAAAAATATCGTGACGATCAAGATGCAAGGCTCCAGGTCGCGTGACTTTACTCAAGCCTATAAAGAAGCCGGTATTCCAAGGAGTGCCAAGAAGGACTATACCTGGCACCACGTTGATGACTTCGACCCTAAAACGGGTAACACAACGATGCAGCTTGTCAGGAAATCTGCCCATGAAGCCACCTATCCCCATGGCGGTTCAGTTGCACAATATGAGAAACATTTCAAAGTTAATTACGACAGCAGCGAATCAGTCCTAGCAGCGTCCAAGAAAGGCTGGCTCGCCAACAAAATTCCCAACACTAAAGTCAAACCTGGGCGCTGCTCATGATTGGAGATTTCGATGCTTGAAAACAAATTCTCAGATTACGAAAAGGCCATTACCTCAGCGGATCTGGACCAGCTGGAGTCCGCCATCGGCAAGAAGCTACCGGTTCCCTTTCGAAACCATTACCTCAAGTACAACGGCGGCATGCCGGAACGAGCTTATTGGGTCAGCGAAGACTTTTTCGACCCCATCGAAGTCGCCTCTTTCAGGCCGATTACCTACGGTGAACCCACGCTACTGTCCACCTACCAATTGATGCTGAAGAAACAAGTTCTGCCTGCACATCTCCTTCCTTTCGCAGACGACCTGGGTGGCAATTTCTTTTGCTTGAACCTTGATTCGGGGGCCATCAGTTATTTCACGACTGACACGTTTGACAGTGACCTCAGCCCAGAAGAGAACCAGGCTGAATCCGAGAAGCCTATTTGCTCGAACTTCCTCCGCTTCGTTCAAGGGCTGATCGATGAGGAAGATTTGGACGAGGAATAAATCAGGGAACGCCACAGGATTTGCTCCGAAACGCAAATCCCGTGGCGAGGGGGCTTGCTCCCGCTGGGCGGCAACCTGCGGTTTCAGGGGCAGAACCTGGACCGGGAAGCCGGGCCTAAGGGAACACCGACAAACCGCATCATTTTGCTGGCAGCGTGACGTTCCCGGCGCTGCGCCAGTTTCTTTTGCTGCTTGAAGATCATTTACCAATCAACTGATCCGGATTGAGCCCTATGGCCCGATACCCAATCGCCATCGGGCGCGGAAAGACTTGGGTCAACGTCACGCCCGAGCTGGAAACAGATTTCACCGCACCTGTAACCCCCGGCGCATCCGGTAAAAGGGCTTTGGATAGCTTGTCCACCTCAGCCTCGGTTTCGCCAATTTCCCGGGCAAGCTCGTTCATGGCCGTTTGCTGAGTCTGTGTATTCGGCTGGCCCTGACTGCTACCTTGCGTGGCAGGAGCCTCCTTCATCATCAATTTCATCTGATCACGCAAACCTGCCAGCTTTTCAAACCGCTCGACCAAAGCCTGAGTGCTAACGGCGAGTTGCGCCGACTGGCCCGCTGAGCTTGTGACGGAAATATCGATCGCGTTCGCGTAATACACTTCCGAAACCAGCAGCAGCTCCGGTTTCGAGCTATTGCCCTGTTTGTCGACGAAAGTTTGAAGCTGCATCATCCGGGCAACAACGCTTTGTAAGTTGCCAAACCCGTCCTTTGTCTTGAAGCCATTGCCGCCCAAGGCGCTCAGAAGATCAGGAACGTCCACCCTTATGACCGTGACACTCGGCACCGAGACCGTCATAAGGTAATCATCCTTGCCCACCACACTGCCCTTCGCCCCCACCGTTCCCGCCATCACATTTGCACCCATTCCCGACTCGACACGTGACCCGAACTGAAAAGCCGGGAACGCCGTGACGCGGTTGACTCTGAAGTCCGCCTCTTTATAGCCGCTGCATTTGAAGTGCGAATAGTTGATAGCCGTCGGCTGCCAGGGCGCTACCGTCTTCTCCCCTGCCGGCTCCCCGCCCTTGACCGGGTAGCCAGAGATTTGCGGCAACTCCGGGGCACTGCGGATCGACAGATACAGTTTGCACAGATCCAACGACCCTACTGGCGCCGGGTAATAGGTGTAAAACGCCGAAGGCTTTTCATCAGAACGGCTTTTCCCGGGGTAGGTGGGGACCAAAAGAAAATTTCCCGGATACAGCCCCTCCTGCAACGGATATACCGCTCTAACACCCAGGTTCGCCACGCTCTCTGACCAAGTCTTGAGCATCGTGCCCGACTCCGGCCTGGAAGCACTGCACCCTCCGATAAGCGCCAGAACGGGGAAAAGAGAGATGAACGTCTTGAAGTGCATACGCCTCCGAGGGACATGAAGAAATAGCATGTCGCCATCACCGGTATAGACGTCAATGATTAAAACTCAAGAACCTGATTGGTCCTTGCTGCTGATCGAACGGGATCAAGCTGCTTTGCCATGGGTCGAGACCGGAAAAAGGGAGAGCAGATGCACTGCTGGCGAATCGAACGCTCGATAACGTCGACCGACGTTAGCCGCCACACCATCAACCTGCGGCGAGGGGATTTAGCAAAACGTCGCACCGCCCCGCTGGGCGGCGAAGCCGCCCCAAAAATGACGACACATTCCTACAGAAAAACCACTGCATCACCGGTGCGAGAGCAATCTCTGACCATGAATTCCAGGGCAATACGAAGCCTTGTTTATTCTCCCTCCACAACGCTTCCACCCAGCTACACATCCTTGCGCCATTGCCTACAACTACGCCAGAATCCGCCCGCTTGTGCGCCTTGCTCCCGGGTTCTATCGTTTCCCTGCCACTGCCCATCAGTGGTCGGGTTTGGCGGCCCGGTACACGAAAGGTGCAACAGCCCCTTAATATGATTGCGATGCCTCAGGCATTGGCACTCCTATGTTATGGCGGGTTGCGCAAGGATCCCTTCGGGGATGCCGGGTTCCTTTCGTTCCGGTCCGCCAACCTTGTGTAATCCGTCACCCCATCTGCTTGGCGGCAGACGGTGACGGTTCCTCTTACGAAAGGAGCTCCACCATGTTCAAAATCACACCGAATCCTCCCGAAGCAGATCAAAGCTCTGCGTCCGCTAAATCCAAAACGAAGAAACAAGACGAAGCAGAAAAGCGCGCCTTGGATTACTACCTCCTACCAAAACCGGAAAACTCGGAAGACGCATCCAAACCGGGCCAGCTATTCACCGTGGCAAAAAACGCCGACAACGAATGCCTGCTCGCCAACCTCAGCGAAAACCTGGCGTCAGCCGACGCGATGATCAGCAACCTGGCCTTCGACCTCGAAGGCCCCCGCCGCCACATCGCCCTCGGCATCCAGCAACTGATCGAACTGAGTTCATTGCTGGCGAACCGGGTGCTGGATAACGTCGACCCACGCTAGCCGCTACACCACCCGTGGCGAGGGGATTTATCCCCGCCGGGCTGCGCAGCAGTCCCAAAAGGCCGGCGCAGTCTTCCAAACCGACCGCTCTAACTGGTCTACGACGGCTGCGCCGCCGAGCGGGAGCAACCTTTCTCGCCATGGACCGCGTACATCTTGAGGCCAGTTATGTATGTACTGCCGCCTTCGCGAGCAGGCTCGCACACAGGGAGAGGGTCACCACCAGGACAACACACCACCCAAGACATCACGCAATCGAGCCGCGCCAATACGCCGCTGCCCCGGATCAAACGCCAGCGCCATACGCAGCGCCGGCCAGCTGTGTCTGGGCAGGTTGCGCGGCGCCTTGAGTGAGCGCTCCAACCGAGCATCGCGAGCCTGGGTGGCGGGTAAGCGTCGGAATGGGTGTTTGCCGCTCGCCAGTTCATACAGCACGCAAGCCACACCGTAGACATCGGCAGCGGCTGACAGAGGCGCACCTTCGAGCAGTTCAGGTGCCGCGTAACCGGGCGTCCAAGCGTTAAGGCGTTCACGATTCAGGTTTGGCAGATGCTGCGAAGGCCCCTCCTCGACCAGGCCCAAACCGAAGTCGAACAGGCGCAGGCCTTCTTCGCTCAACATGATGTTGCTAGGCTTCATGTCGCCATGCAGTACGCCGCGGCTGTGGGCGTAGGCCAGTGCATCAAGCAGCGGCACGGCGATAGCCTTCAGTTCAGGCCAAGGCACCCCCTGGGGCCGTTCACAAAGCAGTTTGTCCAAGGTCAGGCCACGCATCAGCTCCATGGTGATGAAGGCCCGTCGTTGGGCTGCATCCACTTCGAAGGTGTAGGGGCGCAGAATATTCGGGTGATGCAATCGCCGCGTCAGGGCGAACTCGCTGTAGAGCAACGCACTGGCATCAGGTGACTCGTCGAATGCTTCACTGAGCATCTTCAAGGCAAGGTACGGGTCAGGATCAGCGTATTGTTCGTGCAATAAATCCCGTACGCGGTAAACAACGCCCATGCCGCCAGCGCCAAGCAAGCGTTCCAGGCGATAGCGGCCTGCGAGTATGTCCGGTGTTTCGCTGATGCAACGCTGGCTGGATATCGCAGTAGGTGCAGCGTTGGCGAAGGCGAAATACGTGGGATAGGCACCCTCTTCACTCACGGGCGGATCACCACGGCCGTCAGGTTATCCGGCGCCGTGCCACGCAAAACGTCGTCAAAAAGATGCTCTAACACCCTACGAGGCGAAGCCAGGTCCAAGGCTCTGCCAAGGGCCTCTATGCCGAGGCCTTGGTACAGGCCATCACTGCACAGCAAAAACGTATCACCCGGCTGAACGTCCAGCTCCAGCACCTCCAGCGTCAACTCCGGCGCGGCACCGACCGCGCGGGTCAGTGCCTTGGCCGCAGGGTGGGCGCAGGCCTCATCGCGGCTGAAGTGTTGCCTGTCGATCAGTTGCTGTTGCAGCGAGTGATCCTTGGTCAGTTGGTACAAGCGTCGACCGCGCCACAGGTAACAACGGCTGTCACCAGCCCAAATGCAGACCCCGCGGTTTCCTTCCAGCAACAGCACCACCACGGTGCTGCCGATAATGCCGAGACGATCTTCGGTGACGGTAAGCTCCTGGCTCAGTCGTCGATTGATCCAGCGCAGGCATTGGCGCACCGCTTTCGAACGCTCCCCCAAGTCCCGGTACAGTGGCAGTTCCGTCAGGTTGGCAACGATCATCTGGCTGGCGATGTCACCGCCCGAGTGGCCACCCATGCCGTCAGCCACCCCCCATACTCCCTGTTGTGGGCAGTCGAGAAAAGCATCCTCATTACGTGCGCGGGCTTTGCCCGGGTCGGTGCGCGCCGCGCTGTACCAGGGACTAGCCACCATCAAAGCTGCACCGGCAGACGAAATGTGCGGAGCACGCTCATGTCGAAAGGGTTCGGTGTGCGCTGGCTCGTCAGCAAATAATTGGCGCGCAGGCCACCCAGATCCGCCTTCAAGACGCGTACATCGCGCCCGGTCAGGTATTCGCTCTGCATCAAATCGAACAAACGAAACAGCGACCATGGCCCGGTATTTTTCTCGATACCCACGCCTCGCCCAACCATTTTGTCCAGCACCAGCGCGGTTCGGCCATTCTGCGCGTCGCTTGGCCAGGTAAACGCCACCGGCAGGATCGGACCGTGGCGATATTCAAGCATCTGGTCGCCAAAGCGGAATTCAGCACGGCTTACTGCCGGGTCCAGGGTGTACGGCTCAAGCTGGAACTGCACTTGTGGCTCGGTCGGGTTTTCGGCGAAAAAGCTCCGGCGAATGGTATGCGCTGTTGCCATCTGATCGAGATAGACCCGGGAGATCGGCAAGCTCTGCCCGTCGATACTGCGCAGGCGGTAGTCTCCCGCCGGACCGCTGACGAAGGGCTGCATATAATTGTCGAAAAAGCGACCGACGATGCCTTGGTCCTTGAAGAATTCTCGGAAATCATTGAGCGCCACGTCGCTGGCACTGTGGGCGCTGAACGGGTATCGCTTGTCGATTGCCTTGCCGTAAAAGCTGTACAGCTCGCTCTGATAACGCTGGTTCAGGTATCGATAAGAATCGCTGAGCACCAAACGCCAGCTGTCCTCGGCCAGCACGTTGAACCACCCACTGATTGGCCGCGGCAGGCGAGCAGACGCACTGCGCAGGTGACTCAACGCATCTCGCCCGCCGCCCATGCGGTGCCTGGCCAATTCGAACGCCGCTTGTTCCGGTGCACTGGCTCGGGCCAGGTTCGCCAATTGCAATTGCACCTCATCAAGGGCCCGCAAGACCTGGACCAGATCAGCCGTGGGCCCGCCCTCTCCATCCAGCAGGCGATGCAGCGGTTCGAAACGCCGTCGCAAGGATTTTTGTGCGTTGTCCGGCAGATGTTCGGTCAGGGACGCAGAAGCTTTCCCTGCCACAGCGGCTAGTTTTGTAACGGCATGTTCGCCCTTTCCGGCCGCTTGCGTCAGGTCGTCGAGTTGCTCGACAACCGCCTGGAGTCGAGTGTTTTCGCGCACCTGCACCAGCATCCGCAAAATCGGTGAATGAGCCGAAGTCAGCCCCGCGAGTTGCTCGGCGCCCTCAGCCGCATTGCTGACGGTTTGCAGGGTGATCTGACCGACCGCTTCGCTCCAGTGGTCGGCATAGTCACGAAAATACCGCTGTTCCAGTTCGACCATCAGGCGACGCATGTCCATGCCGCTGAGGCCCTCGCCTTCACCCAATACCCAGTTGTCCTGCAACAATTCGCTGATCAGCGCCGTCCCCTGAACCGAAAAGTAACGTTCGTAACCCTGGCGGGTATAAAAACCAGGAATCACACGATCGGTACCGACCAACAGCCCTCCTTGTGAACCCAAGTGTTGGCCGAGTCGATATGGCGGTAGATGGCTGGCCTGTTCGTGCAGCATTTTGTACACGACGGCGGCCAAGGACTCACGACGAAGGGCCTCTCGGGCCTGGGCTACCAGCGGTTCATTGAGTGCATGAATGAAGGGTAGCTCCAACAGGCGCGCGAAGTGAGCATTCAGGCCCTCCTGTAGCGCCGTGTTGCCGGGGTAACGAAGTGACCCATCGTTGGCCAGCCAATCCTTGAGCCAGGCAACATCTCGACGCTCTTGCAGACCCAGCATCAAGTACGCGCGCAGGCTGTTGAGCAATTGCTCGCGGTCACTCCAGTTGTTGCGGACTTGCTCTTCCAGCCTCTGCGCAACCTTCGGCAACAGTTGCGCCTGCAATTCACGCTCATAGGCCTCGGTCACCGCAGGGTTGCTCGCATCGCCCTGGTACAGGCCGGCACGCTCGTACAATGGCACGGCCCTGTAGGGTGGGAAAACCCGGGTGGCGTCGAAACGAATATCCAGTGACTCGAGCATTGCGGCCCAGTCATCAGCGTTCACTTTGACCGATTGCTGCTGGTCCCAGTGTTGCGCCAGCATACGCAAGCTATCCAGACGCTCGTGGTTGGCCGAAAAACCGTTCGCCCACAACAGCCCGCACAGGCCAACGACTGTCAGCGCCCCGAGGTACAAGGCCCGCTGTCTCCAATGGATACGACGGCGTTCGCGCTGAACGAGGTCAGTCAGATCGGCTTCCGGAAAAATCACCCGGCTGATCAAATGATGAATGAACCGCGAGCGTCGACCAGACACGGTATTACTGGCGCGCAAAGCCACGTTGCCGGGTTCGGCAGTCAGCTCCATTGTTCGACCCGGCAGCAATGCACAGGTCAAATAGAAACCACGCAGCGTACCGACGTTGCCAGTAAACGCCTGCTCGACCAGCAAACAAAGCCCGGCGCCGAGTTGTCCCAGTTGGTGAGGAAAATCAAGCATGCAGCTACGGCGTAGCGGGTCGCGCTCCTGATGCATGCGCATGATCATCTGGCTGTTGAGTCTATGCAGCAGCGCCTCGAACTCGGCACGTAACACGGCTACGTCACTGCCCCGCTGGTCTCGACTGAAGCTCGCACCCAACACCTGGTCGTTTTCCTCACGCGTCAGCGAATCAAAAAATTCATTGAAGCCAGGCACGCTGTCCGCTTTGCTCAGGACCAGGTAAATCGGGACATCGATGTGCAGCCGCCTTTGCAGTTCCTGCAAGCGGCCACGAATCTGGCACGCCAGCGTGGTCATTTCATCTTCGCTGCCCAGCAACAGGATCTCGGTCGGAACCGTCACCAGTACCCCGTTCAACGGACGACTGCGGCGACGTTTGCGCAGCAGTTCGAGCAATACGGCCCAAGCGCTGCTATCGATATCACTGTCCGCCTGGGTCAGGTAGCGCCCGGCGGTGTCGATCAGCACGGCGTGCTCGGCAAAATACCAATCGCAATGACGGGTACCCGATATGTCGCCGACTGGCTTGCGCTCAAGCCTGTCGAGAGGGAACTCAAGGCCTGAACAATCCAACAGACGGGTTTTGCCGCTGGCGGGCGGGCCTATCAGCAGATACCACGGCAGATCGTTGCGCCAGCGGTCACTGCGGCCAGGATAGACGCTTGAGGACCTTAGCGAGGTTAAAGCCCGCTTGAAGCGCGAGCGTACTTCGCGCTGCTCATCAATCCTGGCCTGGTACAGGGCCCGCGCATGCCCGGAGGCGTCTTGCTGGGCATTGGCGCTTGAACCGGCGCGCCCATTGACGAAAACCATGACCAGGCCCCAGCCCAGCAGAAGCACGCTGATGGTCAGCAATCGCGCCGTCGGGCTTGCCCAAAACTTGTAGTCATTGACGGCCAGAAGTGGCCCGGCGAACCACACCAGCAGCGCAACACAAAGCACCAGCAGCAGCGTCCAAATCCACGTCTGGCGCACCCAGGCACCGGCTTTCCTGAAAAGCAATTTCATGACACGTCCCTGTTTACGGCAGCGGCCGAGCGGCGGCCGGCTCTGACAGTTGATAAGGTTGCAGTACGCTTTGGCGTTGCTCGTTCAATACCCAGGCGAAACTCGAGTACATCACTCCCAGGCAGACCAAGGTAAAAACCGCCACTGTCCAGGCAGGGACAATGCGCACCGGACTGCGTCGCGCGCCATCGAATCCTTCCCAGCGAGGTGACAGTTCGCGGGGAATGTCGCCGCGGGTCTGGCAAATCAGCCGGTACAGGGCGTCGCGCAGGCTTTCGAGTTCGAGCATCCCGCGGGCCTGAACCCGATACTTACCCTCGAAGCCCAGGGATAGGCACAGATACAACAGTTCAAGCGTCGGCAGGTGCTTGATAGGGTTTTTCGACAGGCGCTCAAGCAACTGGAAGACCTTCTCGCCGCCGAAGGTTTCGTTGTGGAAAGTGCTGAGCAGGCTTATCTGTGACCAGCCGCCTCCTTGACCCCACGACGTGGTGACGATCGCCTCATCGATCACTGAGCAGAGCACGTAACGCGCGGCGATCAACTGACTGTTTTCAACACCGCCCTGCAAGGCACAGGCTTCGAATTGCTCCAGACCTCGCTTCAGTTCCCCTTTAAGGGCTTGCAGGTCCTCGCGTGCGCGGCCGTGTTTGAGCTGCACCATTTGCGAAAGCAATCCGGACGCCGCCGCGACCAGCGGATTCAGGCTGACATTGAGTGACTGGGAACGTGGCAGGTGCGCGGCGTAGATCATCCGCTCTTGCAACTGTTCGAAACGCGGCGGCGAAGCAGCATCGGTCAAGGGCCCGGAAGCAGGACGTTGTCCATGATGGTCGAGCAGGACGGTCGTTTCGTCCTGAGGATTTTCCTTATCCATTTCGTTCAATTCCTGATGGCCCAAAAATTCAGCTCAAGCTCAGCGAAATCACCGCAAACATGGAACGCAAAGCCTGCGGATCGCTTCAGTTGCGCCAGGTCTTCGGTATTGGGTTCAAGGATGAAATAGGTTTTGTTGGCGTGAAATGCGATCTGCCGCGGAGCCACGGGCAGAGGCCTGATCTTGATACCGGGCAGATGCAGGTTGACCAACTGGCGGATACGCTCCACCGAGCCAACCTTGAGGTTCGACGGCAATCGATGGCGCAGTTCTTCGCTGTCACAGTTGGCACTTGCCGCCAGTACGAACGAAGCCGTATCCAGCAGGGAGAGATCCTGCACTGGCGAGACGATAATTCCATACTGGCGCGGCTGCAATTGCAGCTCGATCGCGTGCTGTTCGAGCACCATCGATAGAACCTGGCGGATCGCTTGCATCAGGCTTCGAAAACACGCGCCTTGGTTGCTGTGCTGGTAGCGGTGGGTCAGCGGTGGGCGTTTGCTGTCGCTGGAGAACGTCGCCAGGTCACCCAGCAGGGCCAGCAGCATTCGGTACAGCGTTTCAGGATGTACTTGCTCCAGGTCCAGATAATGACGCAGCAGCAATTCACTGCGATTGATCAGTTGCAGCATCATGAAATCGCCGACTTGCGCGCCACCTGCCTTGCCATTGAAACGGATCCGCTCGGCAAGGCTGTCGCCCCGATGAGCAAGCATGCCGATGATCTCCTTGAGGCACGACAGCAAGTAATGGGATGAGCGTGCCTGGATGAAGGTCGGTACAAAGTCCGGATCGAGCCTGATCACACCATCGGCCGTGGTATCCAGCACCTCACAGAGCTTGAGCTTCACAAACGCATGGTCGCTCTGTTGCTCGCCCAACAGCAGGCGCAGGTCCGGCCTTCCGCAACTGATCTGGCTCCCGCCGCAATCCCCGGCGTTGGAGTCGGTCACTTGTGTCTCGTAGATGGTGTAGCGTGCCAACACGTCAGACTGCTCTGGACGACGGGACTCGATGTGATTGCCGGTCACCAATGGCAGCGCGAGGTAGATCGGTGTATTGCTGGTATTGGACGGTACTTCCAGCGCCAGCGGCTCGGCGTTGCCACCTAGTTCGAACAGACTGCCGTCCGGTAGCACCCCGCTGGCCTGGCTGACTACCAGCTGACCCATATTGAGAAACTGCACATCGATTTCCAGTGCCAGGAATCCCCAGGCGTAACTGCCGAGCAACCGGGTACGGACCTTCAATTGGTGGTCGATGTAGCGATCGTTGTGCTGTAGATGCTGCGGGCGCAACAACATGCCTTCTTGCCAGATGACTTTATCGTGATTCATCGGTCATCTGCCCCGGCCTGTCTTTCAAGCGTGTTGGCAAGCCCATCCTGGTCAAGGGTCAGGTTCGCTTCGGTCAACTGCGTCGCAGCCACTGGCAGTGTGTAGCGCCAGCGAACCTGTGGCAGGTCACGGTACGCCGCGAGTATGCCGACGTAACGACTATCCCCAGAGAGACCGAGCCTGAGCTCGACGGTTTCACCTGGACGCAGTTCCAGCTCTTCGCTGGAAACCAGGTCAGGGGCCAGTGTTTCCCTCGCACGTTCATAGAGGCTGAAGAAATCTGAGTTTTCAAAAGCCACCGGATGCCTGAGTTCGAACAGCCGCACCACCACCGGCGATGGTCGCCCATTGATATCGGGGTTGAGTCGCTCACTGGCCGTCAGGGCGAGGTTGAGCTTGGTCATCGTCGAAAAGGGCGACAGCGTGGTGCAGCCGGCCAACAACAAGGTCATGGCCAGCGCCGTCAAAGGCTTGGATAAGTGCATCGTGCAGTGGGACATGAACGTCATCCGTGGTGATCGATTTGCAGGCCGGCAATCAGACGAACCTGTTCTTCATAGGTCTGGGTCAGGCGCAGTTCGCTTTTCAGCTCCGAGCGAGTACGCAGGCTCTGTTGCAAACCCTGGATGCTTTGCTTGAGCAACAGCGCGGCGTTGATCGCCAGACCTTCGCGGGCCTCGCTGTCCAGGCCTTCGAGATCCATGCCCAAGGCGGTACCGAAGCGCTGCCAAAAAACGTCGTGCGAGTGATCAATAGCGTTGGCGGGCGGGACGGGCGCAGGCCTTGGCTCAACTGGCTCTTCGACCAGCTCCGGCAACAGCAGGCTTTCCCTGTCGATACGCGCATAATCCGCACGTCCAAGGGTGTCCGGTGGTACCGCCGCAGGATTTATCAGCTCGTCGATGTCCAGCGAGAGCCGCTCCTGTTGATCCAGCGCTTTGAGCGGGTCGAGTTCCAGGAAGGCATCGTCGGGAATAAGACTGTCGACCGGCATTGAGCGGCTGACTTCGGCAAAGCTGTTCGACGGCCCGGCGACCAGCCGCGCCAGGATCTCGAAATCACCCATGATGTAGGCGTCTCCGTCCTGTATCCGGACCGGTTCGCCCTTAGGCAGGCGCGCGCCGCTTTCGCGATGGATCGTACCGTTACCACTGGTGTCGGTCAGGAAAAACGCGCCCTCGCGGAAGCTGACCTGCGCGTGACACTTGGACAGCAGGCGGTCGCGGTCGGGGATCATCCAATGGCAACCCTCGCCCCGTCCTATTACTCCGCCGCCCGGCCCGAAGGTCTTGTGACACAGCTGTACAGGGACGAACTGGTTGGCGTTCAGCATTTCAAAAACAAGATCCATCTCTTAACGGCTCCTTGGGTCACTTGCCGCGATTGATCGCCTGTGGATCACCCAGAGGGCGATAATCACTGTCGTTGAATTTGTAGTTGCCACTACAACCGCCGAGGGTGAATGACATCAGGAGCGTCAGCAGAACGGTTCGCCAGGTAAAGAAAGGCATGGAAACTTCTCCAGTAATGAAGGGCCGGCTGGGATGGGTATGAGGGGCAAGGATCAATCATTGAAATCACTGCGCTGAACGTTCAGGCGCGCGAGACGATAGATCAGCGTGCGCAGCGGCAGGCCGAGTTCGCGGGCGGCACGTGTCTTGTTGCCTGCACTCTCGCGCAGGCAATCGATCAACAGGCCACGTTCTATCTGTTCCATCCGCTCACGCAGGTTCACGCGGCCGCGCTCGGATGGGGTCTGGATGTGCAGCGCAAAATGCTCGACGAGCAATTCGCCGCTCTCGCACAAAAGCACGGCCCTTTCCACGATGCTCTTGAGTTCACGGACATTTCCCGGGAAGTCGTAGGCAGCCAGGTGATCGAGTGCCGCGTCTGACCAGCGCACCGGATCGCGCCTCAGGAGTGTGCAAGCCTTGTCGGCAAAATGCCGCGCCAGCTCGATGATGTCGCCGTCGCGCTGACGTAACGCTGGCAACTGAATTGGAAACTGCGCAAGGCGGTAATACAGGTCTTCGCGGAACTTGCCCTCCTCCATCAACTGCTTCAGGTCGCGATGAGTGGCGGCAATGATGCGCACGTCGACATGGTGAGTGTCGTTGGAACCCAACGGCCGGATTTCCCCTTCCTGCAACACTCGCAACAACTTCGCTTGCAGGGACAACGGCATATCGCCGATTTCATCGAGCAACAGCGTGCCGCCGTTGGCCGCGTCGAACAGCCCGGCACGGTCTCGGTCGGCACCGGTGAACGCGCCCTTGCGATAGCCGAAAAGCTCACTCTCCAGTAAGTTCTCGGGAACCGCCGCACAGTTCTGCACGATAAACGCCTTGGATCGACGCGGACCGTAATCATGGAGGACCCGGGCCACGACTTCCTTGCCGGTACCGGTCTCACCCCGCAGCAGGACGGTATAGGGGCTATGCAGTACTTTACTGAGCAACGAGCAGGTCTTGCGCATGGCGACGCTCTTGCCGATCAGGCCGTAACTGATACCGCTCGGCAAGCTTGTGGCATCGGACACCGACTCGTCGACAGGACCGCGCAGGCGCTGCAACAGATGCATCTGACCAAGTGTAAAGGTCCCAAGACGTCCCAGGGATTCAGCGACCCCATGCAAGTCGAGGTGCTGATTGCTGGCGCACAACAACAAGCCACCAACCTCATCCTGCGGGTCGACCAGGGGCACACAAAGCAGCGACTGCCATGGTGTGGCCCGCGCGGGCAGAAAACGGGTTTCGTGCACACTGTCACTTAGCGCGCCGAGGCATACCACACGGTTCTGGCGTAGGGAAAATTGCAACAATTGCTCAGCGTGATAATCGGAGGACAGGCTTTGCGGGTCACGAAATTGCACCAGGCCTTCCAGATACTCGGTGTTCATTTCCAGGCGGGCGCGAGTGGCATCGAGCAGGTACAACTGCACCAGTTCACAGCCACTGAGCCGCGCAACCCCCTGAATGAAATTCCCCACCAGCTCAGCACCGTCCACCAAGCGTGAAAGGTTGGAAAACTGCGCCAAAAGTGCCTCGGCATAGTCCAGCGGTTGCGAGAGTTTCTTGAACATCGCACCCACCTCAGGAGAACTCACACGCAATGCTGGCATCGTCGTTGAGCACGGCGTGTACATGCCGCAGCTGTTCGTCGCCGGCCATGGCCGCGAGCAACCGGTCGGCAACCAGCGGCATCAGGTGCAGGTCAAGCAGTTGGTCAATCAGTCGTGCGCCGCGATCATTGCGACTGCAACGCGCGACCAGATGGTTCACAAGTTGGCCGCAGTAACTGAAGCCCAAGTGACGACGGCGCAGCCGCTCGCCCATGCGGTCGAGTTTGATCGTCACCAGCTCACGCAACACCGGCCCGCTGACCGGGTAGTACGGCACCACGCACATGCGGGCTAACAGAGCGGGTTTGAAATGTTTACTGAGGATCGGGCGAATGGACTCTTCGAGGCTTTCGGCGCTCGGGTGTGCGCCGTTTTCGCACAGTTCGTCGATGCGCTCACTGCCCAGGTTCGACGTCATCAGAATCAAGGTATTGCGAAAATCAATCTCCCGCCCTTCCCCATCGTTGGCCAAGCCTTTGTCGAATATCTGGTAGAACAGGTTCAACACATCCGGGTCGGCTTTTTCGATTTCATCGAGCAGCACCACGCAATAAGGCTTTTTCCGCACGGCTTCGGTGAGCATGCCACCTTCGCCAAAACCAACGTAGCCCGGCGGTGCGCCGATCAACCGCGAAACGGTATGTTTCTCCTGGAATTCAGTCATGTTGAGCGTGGTGATGAAACGATCACCGCCATAGAGCAAGTCGGCCAGGGCATGCGCCGTCTCAGTCTTGCCGACGCCACTGGGCCCCACCAGCAGAAACACGCCCACTGGGGCGTCGGGTTTGTTCAGGCCTGCGGCGGCGGCACGCATCGCGCGATCAAGCGCCTGTACAGCTGGCTCCTGACCACGAATACGCGCACGCAGGTCCGCCGCGAAACTGGCGACTTTCAAATTGTGCTCTCGGGCCAGTTGCGCCAGCGGTACACCGGTCCAGGCACTGATGACCTCGGCGACCAGTCGCGGGCAAACTTCGAAGCTGACCAAGCGCTCCTGAGCCTGCGCAGCCACCAACGTGCCGTGTGTTTCATGCAGCGCCGCTTCCAGGGCTTCGACACCGTGGGTTTGATCCTGCTCGGATTCCCGTGCCCTGGCCAATTGTTGACGAAGCGACAACAGGCGTTGCGCAAGAATACGTTGCTCGGTCCATTGGGTTTCCAGCGCTCGGCACTCGTCTTCGATGGCCTCCAGGCGGGCCTCCAGCGCTTCCAGCGCCTGAAGATCGATCGATAAACCGGCCTGCCCATCACGGCGCAGCGCCTGGCGCTGACGCTCGCCTTCGGCCAGCTCGCTGCGTATTCGCTCCAGGCTTTGCGGCGCAGCGGCCAGGCTGATGCGTACGCGAGCGCAGGCGGTGTCCAGTACATCCACAGCCTTGTCTGGCAACTGACGACCAGCCAGGTAGCGGGCCGACAATTGCGCCGCCGCGACCACCGCGTCATCACGCAGGTAAATGCCGTGACTGTTCTCGTAGACGCGGGCCAGGCCACGCAGGATGGTCACCGCCTCGCTGACAGTGGGCTCGTGCAATTGCACCGGTTGGAAACGACGGGCCAGGGCTGGGTCTTTCTCAAAGTATTTTTTGTACTCGGTCCAGGTAGTGGCCGCGATCGTGCGCAGCTCGCCCCGGGCCAAGGCTGGCTTGAGCAGGTTGGCCGCATCGGCGGCCCCCGCGCTGCTGCCCGCACCAACCAAGGTGTGGGCCTCATCGATGAACAGAATGATGGATTTCGGCGAAGTCTTGACCTCGTCGATCACCCCCTTGAGACGACGCTCGAATTCACCCTTGATGCCGGCGCCGGCCTGCAGCAGCCCCATATCCAGCGAAAGCAGCTCGACATCTTCGAGCACTGACGGTACTTCCCCTGCGGCGATGCGCAACGCCAGCCCCTCGACGATGGCGGTCTTGCCCACTCCAGCCTCACCGACCACGATTGGGTTGTTCTTGCGGCGACGAACGAGGATATCGATCATCTGCCGGATTTCACCGTCGCGACAAAGCACCGGGTCGAGATGGCCTTCGCGGGCCTGCCGAGTCAGGTCATGGGTAAAGCGCGCCAGCAGGGAGTCGCCCGGTTTGGCGGTCTGATCGGCGACCGGTTGAGCCTGTTGCGACAAGGCGAAATCTTTCAACCGATCGATATTCAGCCGGGTGAGCAGCGCATGATAAGCACTCCCTGCGTAACGAAGCGGGTTGCGCAGCAACGCCAGGATCAACGCGGCTTGTCCGACCTGGCTAAGGCCCAGCTCGAGATTGGCCACCAGCAGGGCATCCTGTAACCATTGCACCAGCGCTGGGGCGAATACCGGGTTGCGCGAAGCACTGTGCCCCATCCGTGGTTGCAGGGCGGCGCTCAGTTCACCCGCGCTGACCTGGGCATCTTGCAAGGCTCGCGCGAGCAGGCCTTGCGGACGCTCCAGCAAGCCCAGCATCAAGTCTTCCACCAGGACCTTGTCTGCGCCACGCGCGATGCATTGCTCGGCCGAGCGCTCCAGATCGCTCCTGGTTTCGGCGTCCAATGCCTGAATCAGTTGCTGAAGGTCTACGTTGATCATGTCATCCATTCCTAGTGAATTTTGCTGCCGAGGATCACTACGCCATCGGCGCGCTCGTGCCCCAGCCAACTGGTCCATCCCAGGCGACAGGTATTCTGTTCACCCATGCACAGCTCACGAATTTCCTGCTGGCGCAGGACCAGGCGAATGTCATATTCGAGGGGATCACGCAGGGTGAATCGCACCAGCGAGCACAACGGCTGGTAACCGGTGCCGATGGGCAGGAATTCGTGAAAACGCTGCCAATCCAGTTCGCTGATATGGATCCGGAACTTGCCGCTGCGGTCGCGCACCCGTTCGCCGAGCACCAGGTCTTGGCTCAGCAGGCTGTTGGCGCTCCCCAGGCGATTGCGCTGTTCGCCAAGGATGTCCACGCGCCGCTCGATGCACTGTTCAAGGTTCAGTTCGGCATGCTTGAAGTAATAACGCAGCACGGCCTCTATCAGAGCCGCCGAATGAGCACGAAGACTCAGCAGGCCCAGGTACGGCAGCAGACGCTTCCAGTTCAGTTGGCTGGCCTTGCGAATGTCTTCGCCGCCCAGGCCGATCAGCGCAAACAGCTGCTCGGAAAACGGGTCTTGAGCACCGCTCTGAAAGCTTGCGCAATAACGATACTTGCGCCAGATCGGTAGCATCAGCCGTTGAAGGCGGTGATGGAAAACGTCGAGAAAGTCGCGCGTCGGATTGCCATCCCCCAAGGCCTGTTCACCATAGAACGCCGGTAGCGGCGACCCTGCCCCTACCAGGCTGACCAGATTCATGCTCAGGCGCGCCCGCACCTGGCCGTGCTCTTCGAAAAACTCCACACGATCAATGTCGCTGGCGGGGAACCCCAGGCTTGGGTTGGCTCGGAATTCCAGCCGGTCATACAGCGCGTCATCATCGAGCGCTGGATGAACCTCGCGCAGCCGATCAACGACCAACAACACGGCCTGAAATAGCGAGTACTCGCGTATCCCTCGTGTCAGCACGCTTATAGAAGCGGCTGCTGGCCCATGCGGGGTGTCCATTGGTAGACCTCTCCTTGTGTGCTGTTCACCCGTAGTTCGTGGTACGAATTGAGGCTGGCATAAAGCGTGAAAAACTCGTTGAGGACCGACGCGAAGACGAACAGGTCGCCCTCGCCGATGTAACCCTGCGGGTCGATGGTCAGCTCGGTGCGCAAGCCACGAACCGGCAAGCCCCGGTGCAGACGGTCGACATGCTGGTGCCTGATCGACTTGAGCCCGTCCAGCAAACGCTTGCTGACCTTCTCTGTCTGTTCGTCGTAGTAACGCGGAAAATCATAGGTTTCGAGAATCACCTTGAGCGCATTGACGTCCGCCAGCGACAGGTAGTTGAGTGACATGTTGCTGATCAGCTTCCAGAGGAAATCGCGATTGAGCGGAGGGGCGAAGCTCGAAGTGACCGGACCTATGTTGCGGAAACTCAGTGATTCAGGGCTTTTCTCACCGGGCTGGTCGATGTCACCCGGCTTTAGCTGGCGCGGCAGGTTCTGGTTGGTGCACATCAACTCGATAGACAGGGTTTCATGGAGGTGAGTGTGGCGGACACCGAAGCCCAGGCAGGTGTCCAGGCCACCGTGCAGCAATGAAGGACGCTGACGAACGCTGTAGTAGGGTCTGCTGTGGGGCACATCGAAGCTTGAATCATGCTCGAAGGATTCGAACGGCACATAGGCCTGATAACCCAGGCCGCCGGGGTTCCAGCCAGTGACGCTTTCGACCGAAAACACGCCGCAGTGCTCCTGGTCATAATCGGCCGGCAGCAGCAGATATTCGTCCTGTTTGCTGTCCAGGCGGATCGGCTGCGCGTCATGTTTGAACAGATTGACGATCGGCGTGCAGTACAGCTTTATGTTATCCAGTGTCGGACGCATCCGCTGGATACCACTTTTGCCAATATCGAAGCGCAGTTCCAGGCCCCGCATCTGTTCGACACTGCTGTGCGGTGCAATGTTGATCACGTCCAGGCCATGGATATCGACGAACAGGAACTTGTCCTGGAAAGCGAAATATTCCTGCAGGTAGCGATAGCCGCGAAAGGTATTCAGCGGATACGGGATCAGCGCTTCCTCTTCGGCAAAGCCTACTGGCTGGACACGAGCGGCTGGGATCCTGAACGTCATTGGGCTGCCGTCTGCCGCCTGCAAAGCTGCGCCAGCGCCGTCCAGCGGAATCAGCTCGATACCCTCGAGGTTGCGCAACAGACTGATGTAGAGCATCTGGCTGATGTAACGCTCGCCGGTCAGGTGCAGACGCAAATGGCTCAGTTGCAGTTCGCCCAAATGACCGTCGCAACACATCTCCAGACGCAGGCTCAACAGCGACCCATCCCCTTTCACTGAATAACTCAACCTGGTCAGATCAAGCGCCAGCACCTCGGTCGGGTAACACGTCAGGAAACGGCAACGCACCTGCTGGACAGGTTTACTTTCGACCGGCGTATCGCGTTCCACCCGCAACGCGGGGCCGGATCGCCGCTGCGGATCGAACTGCAAGATGCTGAAGGCTGGCAATGGCCGCATGTAGTTCGGCCACAATAGCTGCATCAGCGAATGGCTCAGCTCCGGCAATTGGTCATCGAGCTTCTGGCGCAGTCGCCCGGTCAGAAAGGCAAACCCCTCCAGTAGCCGCTCCACATCCGGGTCCCGTCCGGCCTGCCCCAGAAAGGGGGCCAGCGCTGGGTTACGTTCGGCGAAACACCGACCCAGCTGGCGGAGCGCCGTCAGCTCACTCTGGTAGTAATGATTGAACGACATGTATGGCTATCCTTGTCTGACCTTGACTTGGCCGCTGCCGTCCAGGCATGCGGAAAAACTGACCTGCCGCCTGACCCCCTCCACGTCCAGCAAAGCGTCGATGCTGAAGGACAGGCGAAGTTGATCGGCGTTACTGGGCATTGAAACGACACAGACATTCCTGAGGCGTGGCTCGTAGGTCTTGATGAAGATCTCGATCGCCTTGCGGGCCTGGCTCCTCGCGTCGTGCAGGCTCAAGCGCATGTCATTGAGGTCCGGCAGCCCATAATCGGAGAGTGTCTGCACGCTACCCGCCCGGGTGCTGAGCATCTTGGCCAGATGCGCAGCCACCGATGTCACGACACAAACCTCGCGGTTCAAACCCGCGCGCTTTTCAGAATCACCTGCCAGGCGCTCGAAAAGGCTGCCATACGTCATGAGCGCGCCTACACCTTGTCCAGCTTGCCAACCAACGACAGCGTGAAATCGGCGCCCATGTACTTGAAGTGAGGCCGTACGTTCAGGCCAACGCGATACCAGCCAGGCTCACCTTCCACGTCACTGACAATGATCTTCGCTGCACGCAGCGGACGGCGGCCACGGACTTCGGCGCTAGGGTTCTCCTGGTCGGCCACGTACTGGCGGATCCAGTTGTTGAGCTCGCGCTCCAGGTCCGTGCGCTCCTTCCATGACCCCAATTGCTCGCGCTGCAGGACCTTCAAGTAGTGAGCCAGCCGATTGACGATCATCATGTATGGCAACTGAGTGCCAAGCTTGTAGTTCAGCTCTGCATGCTTGTCCTCGGCGCCGATACCAAAGAACTTCGGCTTCTGCACGGAACTGGCGGAGAAGAACGCAGCGTTGTCACTGCCTTTGCGCATGGTCAGGGAGATGAAGCCCTCCTCGGCCAATTCGTATTCGCGCCGGTCGGACACCAGCACTTCGGTCGGGATCTTGGTTTCGATTTCGCCCATGCTTTCGAAGTGATGCAATGGCAGGTCTTCAACCGCGCCACCGCTTTGAGGACCGACGATGTTCGGGCACCAGCGGAACTTGGCAAAGCTGTCGGTCAGCCTTGTACCGAATGCATAGGCGGTGTTGCCCCACAGATAGTGCTCGTGACTGTTGGCAACGGTTTCCTTGTAGACGAACGCCTTGACCGGGTTCTCTTGCGGATCGTAGGGGTTGCGCAACAGGAAGCGCGGGACGGTCAGAGCAAAATAGCGAGCATCTTCCGATTGACGGAAGCTCTGCCACTTGGCGAATTGCGGACCTTCGAAGTGGTCTTTCAAGTCCTTGAGGTCCGGCAGACCAGTGAAGCTCTCCAGGCCAAAGAACTTCGGACCGGCCGCTGCGATGAACGGCGCATGGGACATGCAGGCGACACTGGACACGTACTGCATCAATTTCACGTCCGGCGAGCTTGGGGACATGAAGTAGTTAGCGATGACCGCTCCTACCGGCTGCCCACCGAACTGACCGTATTCAGCGGTGTAGATATGCTTGTACAGGCCTGACTGCATGACTTCTGGCGAATCCTCGAAGTCGTCCAACAAGTCGTCCTTGGAAACGTTGAGCATTTCTATCTTGATGTTTTCGCGGAAGTCGGTGCGGTCCACCAGCAGTTGCAAACCGCGCCATGCCGACTCCAATGCCTGGAATTGCGGGTGGTGGAGGATTTCGTCCATCTGGCGACTGAGCTTGGCATCGATCTCGGCGATCATGCGGTCTACCATGGCCTTCTTGACCGGCTCACCGCTGTTTTGCGGCTTGAGCAGCTCTTCGATGAACGCAGACACGCCGCGCTTGGCAATGTCGTAGGCGTCATCGTCCGGAGTCAGGTGAGTCTGGGCGATGATGCTTTCAAGAATGGTGGCGTTGTTCTGGCCCTGCTTCTGTACTGCATGGGTACTCATGTTTCGGCTTCCTTGGCTGAAAGAATCAAGCGCTCTTCGCTGTGGTGTTCAGACCCAGCTCATCCAGTACGCGGCGGCGGGAATCGTCATTGGCGAGTACGCCCTCGATGGCCTTGCGAAACGCCGGTGCGTTACCCAATGGCCCTTTGAGCGCAACCAGGGCGCCACGCAGTTCCATCAGTTTGCTGAGCTCCGGCACTTGCTCGACCAGGCTCGCCGGGTTGAAATCCTTCATCGAGTTCACACGCAGTTGTACGGCCAACTCTTGAGTTTCGCTCCCGTCCTGAAGACGATTCGGTACGCTCAGGGTCAGGTTCAGCTCCTGTTTGGCCAACACTTCGTCGAAGCTCATCTTGTCGATGCCAATCGGCTTGCGGTCCTCGATCTTGCGTTCGTCCCTGCGGTGGGTGTAATCACCGATCGCCAAGAGTTTCAATGGCAGTTCAATTCCTTCCTGGGCACCGCCAGTGGCAGGCTTGAAGGTGACGTTGATGCGTTCCTTAGGGGCGATCGAGCCTTCTTTGGCCATGACTTTCTCCTTACAATTTGCGACCCGAAGGCCTATTCAATGACCCGTTCGAGGTCGAGGTGACACAACCTGCGATAGGTTTCTTCCTTGCACTCGCGTATGGAGTGGTTCTGGGGTAATAACTCGCAGCAGCTGTGCAACAAATGCAGCACCTGCAACTCCAGGGCGGGCTCCCAGGTATTCAGGCCTGCGTGTTGCAGTGTCTGGTCGAGGGCCTCCAGCTGGACTTTGGCGAGTTCGTATTTCCTGGCCGAGAAGCACAAGCGAGCCATCGCGAACCGCCAGAGGAAACACTCGCGTGCCCCAAGGGCGTTTTGCATGCCTTGCCTGAGCAATTGGACGGCGGGCTTGAGGCCATCCTTGGGCAGGATCGACTGGGCTTCTTCCAGCGTCAGCTCCCAAGGCGCATCGTTGTGAATGACATCGACTTCGTGTGTCGCGCCGGGGCTTTGCAGGTGAGGCATGACCTGGGCAGCGATCCAGGCCCGGGTGGCCGGATCGGCGAACGGCACACCGTCATGCCAGCGCAATTCGATAACGCCCGGCAGGCGCTGGATGAATAGTGCGAGATGGACCTCCACTTCACGCATGGCCAACTCGGCATTCAGCCCTTGCAGGCACTCCCAGGCAAGCCTCTGGCCATCGAGCCAGTACGGTGCCTTCGCCAGGCTGGCCTCGATCTCCACAAGCAGGTTCGCGTAATCGCCCCGTTGCAGGCTGTCCTGATAAGCCTTGAGTTTGTCCGCCGGCAGCCCACGCAGCGGCGTGATCTGCTCGGCGTTGCGCTCGGGCATGACGTCAATGGTCAGCCAGGTCAAAGTACGATTCAGACGCAGGGCGCGAACGTCGGTCGCTTTTTGCTTGAGCCACCAGATGCATAACGAAGCCGCGCTTTCCTGCTGGGCGCGTAAGGCCTTGTGGGCTTCTTTTTCGTTTTCGATCGGAGCGCCGGGCGTGAGCAGTTGGGTGGCAACTTGCTTCACCTGAGCCACTACCGTCCCGAGGGCACCCGCCTGCGGCAGGTTGTCAGTGGCACGCTGGATCATTGTGTTGAGGCGCCGACACAACGGCAGTAGCAGAGGAGCGTCATCCCCTAAGTGGGCAGTGCAAGCGGCGTCGAGCCCCTCAAGCTGTTGTGTCAGATGACGGAACAGCGGCAACTGCTCCTTGATCGCCACGTCATCGCCCAACACCTGCTCCAAGCGTGGCACCAACCAATTGATACTGGCGGCACGGGTTCGATTTTTGGCCGGATGAATCTCAGGCCAATGGTCTTTACACAAGTGCTGCAAAAGACAGAGGCCGGCAAGCAGCCCTTGGAAAGACTCACGCTGATACAGCGCCCAAACCAACCAGGCCGCCACCCGCAAATCCTTCGACTCGGTACGCAACAGCGCTTCACATCCTTCACGGATCTTCAACCAGTCGACCTGGCCGCTCTCGTGCATCGACTGGGCTTTGCCCAGCTCGCTTTCCAACGCCTCGTATTCATTCGAAAAACGCACATCCGCACCCGCAAAGTCCTCTTGGGAAATGGGAGTTTTGGCAAGAGCCAGATAATGAGCGGACAGTTTTCCGGAATACGACATTCACGACCCTGTTAAGAACAGTTCAGTTTGTGACACGGGTAGTTTTGGCGACATGATTAATCAAGGTAAATGTTCGGCTTCGCTTGTAGGAAGTTTCGCAAAAGTGCAATCAAGGCATACCCACAAAACTCACATCGCCTTCAATCAACCGAACGCTGCGAAGCATGCCAAGGTTTTAAACATAAAAAAGTAGGAACTTTCCTTTTTTTCAAAAAATTACCCCTTCGAAAATCCCCAATGCGAAAGTTTTTTCTGTCAAGGCTGAATACACAATCGAACCTCCTAAAAACCACTTCAAATCATTTCGCTCTCAACTCTTACTTGCTGCGAAGAGAACTCCTACATCCTTTTCTTTTTTTACGGGCCTCTGCGCACGCACCCAGCAGGACTGCTTCAATGTAATCAGGAGTCAAAGCCAACGCCCAAGGACCCTCGTATGTTCCACACCCCTGATTTACACGACTTCCATCTCACCATTCCTGACCTCGAATATGACCTTCAAGTGTTGGCCTTCGAAGGCTGCGAAGCCATCAGCACACCTTATTCGTTCGATATCGAGCTCGTCAGTGAACAACGCGATATGGACTTGGAGAACTTGTTAAACCAGCAGGTATTTCTTGCATTCAATAAACAGGGGCACGGTGTTCACGGGCTGATTTATCGTGTTGAACAAGGTGACAGCGGTAAACGCTTGACGCATTACAAAATAAGAGTGGCTCCACGACTGGCTTACTTGGAGCACCGCACTAACCAGCGCATTTTTCAACAGGTCAGCGTGCCGCAGATCATCACATTGATCCTCAAGGAACACGGCATCCTCACCGATGCTCATCGCTTCCAGTTGAGTGCAAGTTATCCGCCTCGTGACTACTGCGTGCAGTATCGCGAATCTGACTTGCACTTCATCGAGCGCCTGTGTCACGAAGAAGGCTTGCATTATCACTTCCAGCACAGTGACTCCGGTCACTACCTGGTATTTGGTGATGACCAGACCGTCTTTCCCCGACTTGAAGGCCGCACTGTTTACAAACACGGCAGCGGCATGGCTAGCGAGGAACCGGTCATCCATCGATTTGGCCTGCGACTGGAGACCCGGACCAGTCGCGTCACGCGCCGTGATTACGATTTCAAGAAATCGACATTCCTACTGGAGACTAGCTGTCAGCCTGGTATCAAAAAAAATAGGCCAGACTTGGAGGCCTATGATTATCCCGGTGACTTTACCCAGGAAAAACGCGGCAAGTCGCTGAGCCGCCGCGCCTTGGAACGCCATCGCGCCGACTACTGCCAAGCCGAAGGAAAGAGTAATCAGCCAGCACTGATGACGGGGCACTTCCTGAGCTTGAGTGAGCACCCACGCCAGGAATGGAATGATCTATGGCTCCTGACCGAAGTGCATCACGAAGGCAAACAGCCGCAGGTGCTTGAGGAAATAACGCCCAGCGACACTGGCAGGACTGCGGATCATTTCTATCAGGGCTATCGCAATCACTTCGTTTCCACGCCTTGGGATGCGGTCTTTCGTTCGCAGCGGGTTTACCAAAAACCACGTGTATGGGGCAGCCAGACGGCAATCGTCACGGGGCCCAAGGATGAAGAGATCCACTGCGACCCGTATGGCCGGGTCAAGGTCAGGTTTTTCTGGGATCGTGCGGGGCACTTCGACGATGGCAGCAGTTGTTGGTTACGAGTCGCCTCCAATTGGGCGGGCAACAGCTACGGGGGCGTCACGATCCCACGGGTGGGCATGGAGGTGTTGGTGACCTTCATGGAAGGCGATCCCGATAAGCCCTTGATCAGCGGATGCCTGACCAACAGCGCCAACGCTCCGCCCTACCCGTTGCCTGCGCACAAGACCCGCACCGTGTTTCGTTCTTGCAGCTCGCCGGGCAACAAAGGCTTCAACGAGCTGCACCTGGAAGACCGCGCCGGTCAGGAACTGATCTATCTGCGTGCCCAGCGTGACATGGAACAGAAGATCGAAAACGACAGCCGACTGGAGATTGGTAACGAGCGGCGGGAGACCATCAAGGGCAATAGCTTCACCGTCCTGCACGCCGAGGAACATCGGACCACCGCCGCCGACCGCACGGTCCAAGTCGAAGGCAATGACTACCTGCGCGTCACCAACCGCCACACCCGCGTCGATCAGACATTGGTGGTCGAGACCGGACAGCAAATACAGATCAAGGCAGGCGCTCATGTGGTCCTTGAAGCAGGTGCAACCTCAGTTTGAAAGCCGGAGGCCAGCACATCGTGATCGACCACAGCGGTGTCTACAGCAGCAGTGAAATCCAGCTCGGCGGCGCCCCCATGGTCGGCGCCACCGCCTCATCATTTGCGCCTGGCTTGACGGATCCCTTGGCGGCGCCAGCCCCAGTGTTCGCCCCCACTCAACGCTCGCTGATAACGGCCAGCCAAGCAGCGGGATTGGATTTTTGTCCGATCTGCGAGGCCTGCCGCGGAGGGCTCTGCCCAACGGAAGTGGCCGCCGCATGACTCGCTCATTCCCCCATCAATGGTTGATCGAACAGCAACGCCTCGGCCACGCCTTGTGTGTCGTCCTGGACTCAGAAAATGAACACCACACGCGCCAGGCAATGCTCAAGAACAGTCGCCCCGACCAGTACCTGAGCGTGTACGGCCAAACGCTGGTCGCTGATCTCGCTGACGCCGGGCCCTTTGTCTTCACCTTCGATCGGCCCGGCGACGAGCACATCAATGAATTGCTCAACCGGCCGGACAGCCACTGGGGATGGCTCGCCAGCCTTCCAAAAGGGGGCCTGCCAACGCTGGTGGAGCACTGGCGTGAACGGCTGGTCATCGGAGAGCGCCCCCATCAGGCGTTGTACCGCTTCCATGACAACCGTGTCTTGGCCCGGGCGCTCAAGCACCTGCCCGTTGAAGCCTATCCGGCCTACCTTGGGCCAGCGATCAGTGTCTGCTATTGGCAGGGCACTCGCTGGTCAAGCACCTATAACCCGGCCCCTGGGACATACCCGGTGCCCGATTTGCCTCTTTGGCTGCAGGTGCCTGTTACCCCGCAACAAGCGATGCAGACTCGCCTCCTCAATGCCCGCCGCTTCCTGCTGGCCGAGCATATCCTGGCCTTCGCCACACTGGCCGAGCAACAGGACCCGGAGGTGTGGTTGCGTGCCACGCTCGATCAGGCCGAGGCCTGGCACTGGCAAGCACCTGAGCAGTTGGAGTTCTTGCTGACTCAGCGCCTGCAAGCACCCACCGATACTCCGGTGTCGTACTGGCAAGTACGCCCAGCTGAAAGTCCCGATGAGCATTTTGAACGGGTGCGCCTGATGGCGGCGTTCTGGCAGGGAGATGCGCCGCTATGAAACAGGTTTTGCGCATTGCAAGTTTGAGCGGTCTGGCGATGTCGGCGGGGTGCGTCAACACACAGCCGAACACGTTTACTTTTACGGCAGATTTGCCGCCCGATTTTGCCTACGAAGCTGCGGTGTACTACGTACCTGCGCCAGGTGAAACCTGTACCGTCGAGACCCGGTATAACAAAGCGCCTGTGTTCAATAGGGAGTGGCGTAAGGCGTACAAGCCTGATTCCGAAATCGTTATTCGCCGAACCCGTATGGGTTGCCCCCTGGTGATCAGCCGCATTGAGCTCGAAATCTATTCCGCCTATGGCAAGGACTGGAGCGATATCAGTCACGATTCAGCCAACGTGGTGATTCGCGATGAGCTGGAAGCGCAATACAAAGGCATGTTCAGCGAAGCGGGTGAAAGCACTTTTTACGGCCAATGCCAGTGGCTGTTCCGTACTTCAGGCAAGCCCCGCATTCTCAGAAAAATCCTCGACTGCAAAAAAACCAACCCACAGGGCGAGCTTGGGCGTGGGCGTCCTTTCTCGGCGTACACCCTGGATCAACTGCCGGGTAAGACCGTGAGGATGAAAATCAAATTGGCGGACGAGGAAAGACCCGCCATTGGAGACACTTGGGTGAAAGTGCCTAACGGTTGGAAACGCTGCCTGGGCAAGCACTTTGAGGACCAGTACGCATTTTGTTATGGCAATTACCAGGACTTCAGCGGTTTTCAAATGCCCGACGGACAGAGATGCACTATTTACCCCGGTTGTACGGAATAAGGAGATCCGCGTATGACGTCATTGCAAAAAGAATTGGAGTCACGGCTGAGCCATCGCAATCTGACCTGCCCTGTGGGGGGTAAGTGGAGCAGTTTTCAGCTCGTCGATGAGTTTGGCTCTGGTGAGCCTTATGCAGGGCTGGCTTATGTCGCTACCGATTCAGAAGGACAAAAATACCCTGGCAACCTGGATGTCATGGGTGTCGGCAAGGTTAGCAACCACTATGCAGGACCAATTGCCCTGCTTTTTGATCAGACGTATCAGGGGTTTGAAGAGGTCTACTCATTTCTACAAACAAGACCGCACTACCCTCTCAAGATCACCGAACTACAAGTCCGCGCCGAGCAAACCCGTTACCTGAACCCAAACGCCACGCGCACCCGGGAAAATCCCGCACAAGCCTGTGCAGACGACTTCTTCCAAGTGGAAGTACGGCACCTGGTCAAGTACGTCGCGCATTTGCCTCCCGAGGTGTACCGCCATTATCCACTCCCTGCAGGGCCGGCACGTCTGATGGGCGAGCATGGCAAGCTCGGCGTGACCTTGATGCCGCAAAAACACACGGTGCTTGAAGTTCGACCGTTGCGCGCCTTGCGGCCCATGCTGTCCACCGCTCCCGAATTCTGTGCGCTCAACTTGTACCAATTGGCGCTCATGTCGACCTTGACCTATTGCCCCTTCGGCCAGACGCCTGACAAAGCTCCGATAAAAACACCGGTGAGCTTCACCGAGCAACCAAGCGTGGGCAACTGGTTCGCCGACGCCTTGGCGAAGTTCGAGGAACTCGGGAAGTTCTATCCGGAACAAACAAAACCCTACTATCCACTGTACGAGGAGGTGCCCTATTCCAAACGCCTGGAGATCGTGCCGTTCGACCCGGCCCTCTACGCGGTCAACGATCCGCAATTGGGTGTACATCAGGAGCATCCCGCCAAAGTCCATTTTCTCGACGACACCGACAAAGAAGAAAGCACTGATACCCAGGCCTACATCACCCACAACGACGAACTGATCCTGATTGCAGTACGTGGCACCCAGCAACCCGCAGACTTCCTGCGCGACGCCGATGCGCTCCAAGTACCGTTTGAAGAAGGGGTCGGCCAGGTGCATCGAGGGTTCTATGGCGCCGCCAAAACAACTGCGGCCTTCGTGACGAGTTATCTGGACAGGTTCTACGCAGGGCAAAAACTGCTGATCTGCGGCCACAGCCTGGGAGGCGCGGTGGCGTTACTACTTTCAGAGATGCTGCGGCGCAGACCGGAAGGCTACACCCTCCAGCTCTACACCTATGGCGCCCCCCGAGCCGCCGACGCCACCTTCACAAAAAACGCCGAAGCCCTGGTGCATTACCGAATGGTCAACCACAACGACCCGATACCCAGCGTGCCCGGCAGTTGGATGAATACCAAGGGCAGTGTTTATGGCACAGGGTTGGCCCTTACGTTCGCCAACGTACCAGTCGGCCTTTCCGTGTTCGTGGCGGGCATCACTAACTTGACGGGCGAGCCCTACGAACACCACGGCATCTTGCGGCACTTCCTGCCGGTGGAGTTCGATCGCAAGGAACGCTCTTCGATCCTGTGGATGCCCCATTGCGACACCATCACCCAACACGCCGCCTGCGAAGTCGCCCTAAAGCATAAACATGGCCTACCGAACCGTCCGGCATTACTGGCGCAACTCATCCAGACCGGCGATCACTTCATGCTCCCCAGCTACATTCCCGCTTGCTGGGCGACCTTGCGCCGCTGGCAGCAAGCGCACAGCAACGCAAGCACACTGGTGACAAAACGCGAATATGAATGGATCGATCATGCTCTGACGCGGGTTACCCAACAATTGCGCGATGAAGAGCGCTACCTGGCTGGACGAGCAGCACCCAATGGTCGTAGCGACAGATCGATCAACATTGCGCTCATCCGTGAGGTGGACAAGCTGCACAGCACCCGTGCGCGCCTGGCTACGCTGCGTACCGCGTCGGTCAGTGAAAAAGACGTTTACGGGAGCTTGTCGGAACACCCCGAACAGCTGGCACACAACCTGGCTCGCTGGCAGGCCCACCCGGAAAACCGAGTGGCCGAACCACTGGCTATGGCGCCGCCCTTGGATGACGACAGTGAATTGATCTGCGGCGCTCACGGGTACGCTGTTGGTAAACCCTACGTGCTGGATCTCGATTCCATCGTCTGACCGGCAGGGCCAAACGGTTTACGACGGCTGCGCCGCCGCTATCGCGAACAGGCTCGCTCCCACCTGGGTGAGCCCTGTTTGATCACATATTGATCGGCACAGCCTCGAACCGTACCCGTGGATGGACGATCCGGTCTTGGGCGCGGATCAGTTGCAGCTCGTAGCTCGTGCAGGCCTGGGTCTCCAGCAGCACCTCATGCACCGCTGCGGCGGTGAATTCGAACGCGGCCACCAGGCTGTCGCCCAACAATATCCGCGCCAGGAACAACCCAGACGTCAGGTCGCCCACGCCCACCGGCTGACGCGGGAACGCCAGCAGCGGACGGCGCAGGTGCCAACTGCCCTCGTCGGTCACCAACAGCATTTCGAAGCTGTCGTCGGGTTTGCCAGGGTAGGCCAGGTGCTTGACCAGGACCGCCTTCGGCCCACGGGCCAGCAACGCCCGGGCCATGGCCAGGCAGTCCAGTAAAGACTGCGCCTTGCGCCCCGAAAAGCTGTCGAGCTCCAGTTGGTTCGGGCACATGAGGTCTGCCACGGCAGCGGCCTCTTCGAGGAGAAATTCGCTTACCTCGGGCGCCACGATGCAGCCCTTCTCCGGATGCCCCATGACCGGGTCGCACAGGTACAGCGCCTTGGGATTGGCAGACTTGATCCGCGCCACGCCCGTCAGGATCGCCCGCCCCTGGGCAGCGCTGCCCAAGTAACCGGACAGCACCGCATCGCATTGACCCAGCTCACCGATGGCCGCGATGCCTTCGACCAAGGCCGGGATCTGCTCTGGCGCGAGCACTTCGCCGGCCCACTGCCCGTACTGGGTGTGGTTGGAGAACTGCACGGTGTTGAGCGGCCATACGTTCACCCCGACCCGCTGCATCGGAAATACGGCCGCGCTGTTGCCAGCGTGACCGAATACCACGTGAGACTGGATGGCAAGCAGATGAGGTGTACGTTTCATGCGGGAAGTTTCCGTAAAACGATTGAAATTCAAGCCGCGCAGTATGCGACTAAACGCAGCCTGTACGACAGACCAGCGACACAGTTAAGCTGACCGCAACTTGTTGGAGCACTTCGTTCATGCTGACCCTTGGAAATATTTTCGTGCTGATGCTGCTGGCTACCGGCGGCGCCTGGCTGTGGCACAACCATGGCTTGCGCGAACGGGCCTTGGCGAGGGTCATGCAGCATTGTGCCAACCTCAAGATCGAGCTGCTGGACGGCAACGTAGCGCTGAAAAAAATCGGTTTCGTGAAGGATGCCAGCGGACGACGACGCCTGGCACGCGTCTACACCTTCGAATTCACCGTCACCGGTGAAAGCCGCCATTTGGGCACCATTACCCAGTTTGGCGCCCACAGCGCGTACATCGAGCTGGCCCCCTACCCGATGCCCTTCGAAGAAGCCCCGCCACCGCCGATTGAAGCGGTCCAGACCCGGCCCAGGGCTGAGATCATCGAGTTGAGCCAGTGGCGCCAGGAACACAACAAGTGGAAGCCTTGAAACAGCGCTGACTCAGCGATGCCGACAATTCGCCAGACCGGCTTGCAGGCGATCAACGTCTTGCGGCTGATCGAAAATCAGCTCGATCCGAGAATCCTGGCGCCATTCACTGGCTTGCCAGCCCAGTGCCGCCCCCTCCAACGCATTGGCTGAAACCCAACCGTCGCGGCTGTGGATAACCATCTTCGCCCGTTTCCAGTCTTGGCCTTGTAGCCAGCGCGTCAGCGCCGCTGCGTCGAATGGCTGGCTTGGGTGCCAGCGCCAACCAATGCTCCAGCCACCTTCCTGCTGCTGATACAGGCAGATCGGTTGCGTCGGGTCAGGCCAGATGGCCGGTATCTGGCCCAGGCTCTTGGGTAAATTCAAGTTATCCACAGCTCCGCTGCCCCGAGCCGCATGGCCTGGCAATCGCTCGATCGGCAGCGCAGCGTGTTGTGTCCAATACAGCGCACGCCCCGAGAGTTGCGCCGTCACTTGGTCGCGCTCGGCTTGTGTGAGGCTTTCGGACTTGTTCAGCACCAGCAGCCCGGCATCCGCGAGGGTCTGTTGCTGTGCGTCGGGCAAGGGCTTGCCGTCGGCCATCGCCCGGGCATCCAACACCAGCACGCAGGGTTGCACCGCCAGCACGCCGAGCCAGGGAGCTTCACTTAATTGCCTCATCAACTGTGCCGGATGACCCAGGCCCGAGGGTTCGATGAACAGCCGATCCGGGCGGGCCTTGCGCAACAAACGCCCAAGACCGATCTGGAACGGCGCGCCGTTGACGCAGCACAAGCAGCCACCGGCCACTTCGCCCAGTGCGATACCATCGCCAGCCTGGGTCAGCAAGGCGGCATCCAGGCCGACCTGACCGAACTCATTGATCAGCACCGCCCAGCGCTCATTGGCCGGGCGCTGGGCCAACAGGTGCCTGATCAGGCTGGTCTTGCCGGCGCCCAAGGGGCCGGCGATGACATGGGTGGGGATGTGCTGCAACATAATCGACGGCTTTCGATGGAGGTGAAAATGCGAATGATCGGCTGGTTGTTACTGGCACTGACGTCGAACCAGGCACTGGCGCAAGCCTGTGTGGTTCACAGCCAGGCAGAGCGGCTCGATGTGAAAGTCTGCCAGCAGAACCGCAGCATTCCGCAGAAGCTGTTTGCCGAGGGCTTCTGCCAGCCAAACCTTGCCGGCCAGAAGGTCGAGGTGCAATACGTCGATCAGTGCCCTGGCGGCGCGTTCGGCGTTTGCAGCAACGCCCAAGTCGCCAATATGCCTTACCGCCAGGATATTCACTATTACGGCGTAGCGACCGATGCCGCTTATCTGCAGCCATTTTGCGAAGGGCAAAGCCAGGGCACTTGGCTCAAACCTTAGGCCAGCCAATCCAGCGTGAGGATCAACCGACGCTCTCCCGGCGCGGGCTCCGGCGAGCGATGGATCAAGCCAAGCCCCTCGTTACCGTGCCATTTTTCGCCCTTGAGCAACCCGACATCACCGCAACAAAACTGTTGGATGACCTGCGGATCAACGGGTTCGGCCTCAGGCTGTGCCAGGCGACGGCGGTCCATGGCGCCTTCCTTGAGCCACTGGCTGCCGACTCCGGCATAGGTGGTCAGTAGCCGCACCGGCACGTGGTCAACGTGAAAGCGCGGGCACATTGCCTTGTCCAGCGTGCGCAAGCGCAAGCCGACACGTTGCGCACCCAACAGGCAGGCAAACGCACTGACCAGCCAGGTGACATCGGCGATGAAGCCCTCGTAGCCTTGCAGGTCGCTGAAGCCTGCCGCCAGGCCCTGTAGCGCCGGCGGGGTATCTTCTTCCGGCAGGTCGAGCACGCGTGATTCTGCCAGCGGCTGGTCCATCGCCAACACCATGGCCGCAAAATCGCTGATGTGTGCGGGAAGTTGACGCTGCCAGACCGCCAGGTTGGTGCCGTCTTCCAGGATCTGCGTGAAGATCCCTGGCGTATCACCGTGGGCCTGTCGTGCTCGCGTGGCCCTCTTAAGACTGGGCGCCAGCATCATGCTGCGACCTCTTCATGCCATGGGCCAAATGGATCCGGCAACAAGCGCCAGTTTTCAACGCCGAGGGCCATTTCCGCATCGGTGAGCAGGCACGCGTCCAGTTCGGCGGTGAGCTGGCTGAAGTCGATGTCCTGACCGATGAACACCAACTCCTGCCGGCAATCGCCCGTGGCGGCGAGCCAGTGCTTCATGATCGCTGCTGTACTTTCCTCATCCTGCGGCCATTGGTTTTTCGGCACGAACCGCCACCAGCGCCCGGCGAAGCCATGCCGCATCAAGCCGCCGGCCTGGGACCAACTGCCCGCCTCCTCAGGTTTGCTGGCCAGCCAGAAGAAACCTTTCGAGCGCAGGAGCTTGCCGTTGGGCCATGGGCGGTCGATAAAGTTGAAGAACCGCTCGGGATGAAACGGCCGACGTGCCCGATAGGCGGTCGAGGCGATGCCATATTCCTCGGTTTCTGGCACGTGCTCACCACGTAGTTCCTGTAGCCAGCCAGGCGCCTGGGCCGCGCGCTCGAAGTCGAAAAGGCCCGTGTCGAGGATCCTGCCCAGTGGCACCTGCCCCATGACCATGGGAATGATCTGCGCCTGGGCGTTGAGGCGCTGCAAAATCGCGATCAATTCTTCCCGATCATGCTGGCTGATCAGGTCGATTTTGCTGATCAGAATCACGTCGGCAAACTCAATCTGTTCGATCAGCAGGTCGGTGATCGAGCGTTCATCCTCCTCACCCAGGGTTTCGCCCCGTGACGCAAGGCTGTCGGCGGCTTGGTAATCCAGCAGGAAATTCACCCCGTCGACCACCGTCACCATGGTGTCGAGTCGCGCCACATCGGCCAGACTTCGGCCATCTTCATCACGAAAGGTGAAGGTTTCCGCCACTGGCAGCGGTTCGGATATGCCCGTGGATTCGATGAGCAGATAATCGAAACGCCCCTCTCTGGCGAGCTGGCCGACTTCTTCGAGCAAGTCTTCGCGCAACGTGCAGCAGATGCAGCCGTTGCTCATTTCCACCAGTTTCTCTTCGGAACGACTCAGGGTGACATCGCGCTGGACTTCGCTGCCATCGATGTTGATCTCGCTCATATCGTTGACGATCACGGCAACTCGCAGATTGTCGCGATTACGCAGGACGTGGTTGAGCAACGTGCTTTTACCGGCACCGAGGAATCCGGAAAGGACGGTTACAGGAAGACGATTGGGCATCAGGTATATCCTCATCGGGCGGCCGCTTCGATTACGGCTCGTTTCCAGGGGTTGGCTTGGTTCAGGATCCAGATATTTTTATGTTATAGTATAACAACACAATTCAACCAGTCCCGCCGTCCCCCATTGGTCTGAGATCAATCCATGCGCAATCTTCTGAAATTGGTATTGGCGAGCTCGTTGTTGCTGTGGGTGTTAAGCGCTTCGGCCCAAAGCCCGCTCCTGGCGAACTGCACCCGCAGTGCGAATTTGCTGGCGTGTGTGGATAGCCAAGGCAATGCCTATAGCGTCGCGACGGCTGGAAACACCATTTATTTGCGAGGTTTTGAAGCAGCCAGTCACCGCTATTGGGCGCAAACGAATAGCCGTTATGGTCAGCTCACATTTTTTACTGGCTTGGCATCGGATGGAGAAAGTTGGGTCGGGTACAGCCGGCGTGTGGGCTGGACGACCCTCAATCGTTTCTCAAGCTCAGGCGGGAGCGCGGGCGCATTTGTATGCGGACGCATGAACGGCTGCCAGGACTCTGCTCGCTGATGTTTAACGTGGAACGCGAACGCTTGGCGAGATGAAACTCCTTTCATGGAAAAGGTTTCTTAAAATTAACCGTTATACTATAACATCTAATTTTGAACCTTCGATGGACCTTGACCATGAACGCGTTAACCCTGCCCGACGTCGCTGCGCAGGCTTCACGTCAAACCCTACCTCTTGATTGGGTGGGCATGTGTGGCATCGCAACGCCGGTGTTGATTGACGGCCAGCGTCTGAGTGCATTGGCCGACGCGGGTGTCAGCCTCGATAACGGTGAGGCGCGCGGCATTCACATGTCGCGCTTATACCTGGCGCTTGAACTGCTTGAAGAGACGGCACTTTCGCCAGCGTTGTTGCGCCGAATACTGCAGCAATTTCTCGATAGCCATGAGGGCTTGTCCCACGCGGCATCACTCAGTGTGCATACAGATCTGCTCCTCAAACGTCCGGCGTTAATCAGCCCGCTGGTGGGTTGGAAAAGCTATCCAGTGAGCATCGAAGCTCATCTGAAAAACAAAATGTTCCACGTGGAACTGAAAATTCAGATCGCTTATTCCTCGACTTGTCCCTGTTCAGCCGCGCTTGCTCGACAGTTAATCCAGCAGCAGTTCGTCGACGACTTCGCCAACAAGAAACTCGAGCATGCCGAAATCCTGTCCTGGCTGGGTTCATCGAACGGCATTGTCGCTACCCCTCATAGTCAGCGCAGCACCGCTACCCTGACCCTACGCCTGAACGCCAACGCAAACGAATTGCCGCTGCTGTCGCTCATCAATGAAGCCGAAGCAGCCCTCGGCACCGCTGTCCAGACCGCAGTAAAGCGCGCCGATGAACAGGCATTCGCCCTGGCCAATGGACAAAACCTGATGTTCTGCGAAGACGCCGCACGGCGATTAAGTACAGCCCTGAGTCGCTCCCCCGACATCGTTGCCCTGGATGTACGCGTCGTTCACGCCGAAAGCCTGCACGCCCATGACGCCGTGGCGCAAAGTCGCTGGACCCGAGGCGCGTCATGATCAACTGCCAAGCGCTACGCTGGGGTGCTCCCGGACAACCTCTCACGCCGCCACTGGCCATGGAGCGACCGGCCGGCAGCCTCACGGCGATCATCGGTGCCAACGGCTCTGGAAAAAGCAGTCTGTTGAAGGTGCTCGCAGGGCTGCAAAAACCGCTATCCGGTAAAGTTACCTTGGATGTTCCGCGGCGCGGCGGGGTTTCGTTCATGCCGCAGCAGCAACATCTGGATCGGCAATTCCCCATCAGTTTGCAGGAGTTGGTGGCCGCCGGCTCTTGGGGTAATCAACACACACCGGCCATACGCAGGCAGTTGCTCCAGGACGTACTGGCCGACTGGGCGCTGACCGGCCTCGAACATCGGCCGTTAATGGCGTTGTCTGGAGGCGAGCTGCAACGTGCCCTGCTCGCTCGCTTGAGCCTGGCCGAAGCGCCGCTGCTGTTGCTCGACGAACCCCACGCCGCCCTGGATGAACAAGGCCAAGCGCTGTTGTGGAAGCACATACATCGCTGGCATGCCGCGGGCCGGACCGTCGTGGTGGTCTGTCATGATCTGGCAGCGGTACGCCAACACATCCCCCATACCCTGCTGATTCGTAGCACGGGCTGCGTGCTGGGGCGCAGCGTCGACTTGATCGCCCAACAACCTCAGACGTGGGTGGCCTGATGCTTGCGGCCTCTCATCTCTGGCAACCGTTTCAAGAGTTTGTCTTCATGCGCAGGGCTTTGCTTGGCGGTCTTGTACTGGCGTGTAGCACGGCTCCATTGGGTGTATTCCTGATTCTTCGACGCATGAGCCTGATTGGTGACGCCGTGGCGCACGGCATTCTGCCTGGCGCCGCCCTCGGTTTCTGGTTTGCCGGGCTGAGCCTGCCTGCCTTGACCGTTGGCGGCCTGGGCGCGGGCTTGAGCATGGCCGGGCTCGCCGCCTGGATTACCCGGCGTACCGGTCTAAGGGAGGACGCCAGTCTCGCGGCGATTTATCCCATTTCCTTGGCGGCCGGCGTGTTGATCCTCGGCATGGCCGGTAAACGCCTGGACTTGCTTCACCTGCTGTTCGGCTCGGCATTGGCGGTAGACGGCCCGACGCTCACCGGCATGCTGTGGGTTTCAGGAGCCAGCCTGTTGGCGATGGCGCTGATTTATCGACCGTTGCTACTCGATACCCTCGACCCACTGTTCCTGCAAACCGTCAGCCGTCTCGGCCCGTTGGCCCATGGCGTGTTCCTGACCCTGGTGGTGTTGAACCTGGTGATCGGCTTCCAGGCCATTGGCGCATTGATGGTGGTCGGCCTGATGATGCTGCCGGCTGCTGCGTCGCGCTTCTGGAGCCGTCGCCTGCCGCTCCTGATGTTGATAGCGGCACTGTCTGGCTGCCTCTCCGTGTGGCTTGGCCTGTTGTTGTCCTTCTATTACTCACTGCCCAGCGGACCGTCCATCGTACTGGTGGCGGGTGCGTTGTACCTGCTGTCGGTGGTATTTGGTCCGGTGCACGGCTTGCTGCGCCGCCCGCCTTTGCTCACATCCCAATGAGGTGTTTCCCGATGCGCGTTCTGCTCGTGCTAATCAGTCTGATGCTGTCCATGTCCGCGTCCGCCGCCGAAAAGCTCCAGGTGGTGACCAGCTTCAGCATCCTCGCCGACATGACCCGACAGGTCGGCGGTGAGCATATCCAAATCACCAACATGGTCGGGCCGGACGCCGATGCACACACCTACGAATCGACGCCAGACGACGCCAAGGCATTGCTCAAGGCAAAACTGATCATCAAGAATGGACTGGGCTTCGAGCCGTGGCTGGATCGCCTGGTGACCAGCACCGAAACCAGCGCGCCGGTGATTAGCGCCAGCCGCGGCGTAATCCCGCGGTCACTGGATGAGGATGGCGAGACCGTCCCCGACCCGCATGCGTGGCACAACCTGGCGAACGCCGAGCTGTATGTCAGCAACATCACCAAGGCATTGGAAGCTGCAGACCCGGCCAACAAGGCTGACTACGAGCGCAACAGCCAGGCGTACCTGAAGAAAATCTACGCCCTGCTCGCCGAAGCCAAGGCCAAGCTCGGCACATTGCCGGCCGGTAATCGCAAGATCGTGACCTCCCACGATGCCTTCGGTTACCTGGGCCAGGCCTATGGCATTGAGTTCATGGCCCCCCAGGGATTGTCCACGGAACGTGAACCTTCGGCGGCAGAAGTCGCGGCGCTGATTACCCAGATCCGTCAAGCGAAGGTCAAAGCGGTGTTCATGGAAAACATCAAGGATGCGCGCTTGCTCAAGCAGATCGCCGACGAGAGCGGCGCCCACATCGGCGGTACGCTGTACTCCGACGCCCTCGCAGCCAGCGGACCGGCCAGCACCTTCACCGGCCTTTTCGAATACAACCTCAACACGTTGTATGAGGCATTGAGTCGGCCTTGATCAGGCATTTGTGGGAGCAAGATTTGCTCCCACAGGTTGCCCCACGCGATTACTTCAAACGAGGTTCAAGCCCTCGGCTTGACCGTCCCGCAATCCTGCCCCAGCCACACCGCGCGCGTGTCGAGGCTACCGTTCTGCTGGATGCCGGTGGCATTGAAAGTGCCGTTGACCTTTGTGGTGAATTCACGATCGCTCTGGAACGTCGCTACCCCGTTACCCTGGGCTTTCGGGCAACTGAAGCGAAACTTCCACTGATTGCCGGTGCGCTCGGTGATCTGCTGCTTGCACCCCGATTGCGGGTCTTGCAGCGGGATGTCATTGGTTTGTACCTGCGCCGGGGTCAGGCAGACACGAATGCCTTTACCGCCCATGGTGATGCCCTGTTTTTCCAGCATCGCCCGTTGCTCCGGGGTCATCTGGGTTTGCAGCTGGCCGAGGATCAGTTGCAGATCCGGCAGGTTCTGGTTATCGACCTTCATGTTGCTGGTGGTCAGTTCCCACAAACCCGGCTGGAGCATCTGCGCCTGAGCCGCCATCGGAACCGACAAACCAATTGCCAAGGCCACACCCAGCAGACGAACATTCATTGCATAAACTCCAGAGGACAAGTGGCCGTTAGACGCCGCCCACAGGCTTCGGTTCAGGCTCGGGACGAGTGAATTAAATAGCGACATTCGCCATGGAACATGGTCTGTTAAGCATTGAAACTTCCGGAGCAAGGCTGCCCCATGGATTATTTTGGCCCGCATGTTTTCGGTTACTTGATCGCGCTGCTTCACACCCTGGGTTCCATCGCCGCCGTCCACGCCGTCCTGACGGTGCGCACGGCCCAAGGCTCGATTGCCTGGGCCCTGTCGCTGACGTTCATTCCCTATCTGACGTTGATTCCTTATCTGGTGTTTGGCCGCAGCACGTTCGATGGTTACATCAAGGCTCGCCGCCAAGCCAACGAAGAGATGCGCAGGGCAATCTCCGAGCTGAACTGGCGTCCCTGGGTCGAAGAAGCCCTGACCGCCCGCGCCTCCCAGGCCTACGCCTCGTTACGGGCCATGCCAAAACTGGGACGCACACCGTGCCTGGCGAATAACCAGGTGCGTTTGCTGATCAATGGCCCTGCCACGTTCGAGGCAATTTTCCAGGCCATCGAGCAGGCTCGACAGGCCGTGCTGATTCAGTTTTTCATCATCCATGACGACCGTCTCGGCCAACGCCTGCAAACCCTGCTCTTGAAGAAAGCCGCCGAAGGCGTGGCTGTGTATTTGCTCTATGACCGCATCGGCAGCCACTCCCTGCCCCACCGCTATGTACAGGCCTTGCGCGACGGTGGGGTCCATGTAAAAGCATTCGCCACCCGCAGCGGCTGGCTCAACCGGTTCCAGGTCAACTTTCGCAACCACCGCAAGATCGTGGTAGTGGACGGTGTGCTGGGGTTTGTCGGCGGACACAACGTGGGCGACGAATACATGGGCCAGAAACCGCCCCTGGCGCCGTGGCGCGACACCCATGTGCAAGTGCGCGGGCCGGTGGTGGCCAGCATGCAAGAATCCTTCGCTGAAGACTGGTTCTGGGCGGCCCGTTCGCTGCCACCGTTGATCCTGCCCGACAGCTATCCAGACGACGGGGTGCTTTGCCAGTTGCTGGCCAGCGGCCCGGCCGATGCCTACGAAACCTGCTCACTGTTTTTCGTCGAGGCCATTCACGCAGCCAGCGAACGCGTGTGGATCACGACGCCCTACTTCATCCCTGACGAGGCGGTATTCGCGGCCTTACGCCTGGCGGTACTGCGCGGGGTCGACGTGCGCATCCTGCTGCCCTCGCGACCCGACCACAAAGTCGTCTACGCCGCGTCCAGCCTGTATGCGTTTGAAGCGGTGCGGGCCGGGGTGCGTATGTTCCGTTATGCGCCGGGCTTCCTGCATCAGAAAGTTGTGCTGATCGACCGGGAAATCAGCGCCATCGGCAGCGCGAACCTGGACAACCGTTCGTTCCGCTTGAACTTCGAAGTCATGCTGCTCACCGTGGACATTCCGTTCGCCACCGAGGTCGAGCAAATGCTTGAGCAGGACTTCGCCCAGGCCCAGGAAATCGACATACAGGAAAGCCGGGAAACCCATCGCCTTCAGAAAGTCGGCATGCGGGTCGCCCGGCTTATTTCCCCGATACTTTAAGGCGCGTAGATGTCGTCGCGGGTCCAGGGTAATTCGTGGCTACCGTCAGCGTGGGCCTTCACCGCCAGGATCTGGTGCAGATTGATCCAGCCCTTGGCGAACGCGTAGGCACAGCCGGCCAGGTACAAGCGCCAGATCCGCAGTGCCTGTTCCGGTACTTCCTTCGACGCGGCTTCGAGGTTGTCTTCCAGGCGCTCACTCCAGTGATCGAGGGTACGCGCGTAGTGCAGGCGCAGGCTTTCCACGTCGACGATCTCCAGTCCCGCTTCGCTGATGTGGGCGGAAATCATCGACAGGTGCGGCAGCTCGCCGTTGGGGAATACGTACTTCTCAATGAACTCGCCCGCGCCGCGCCCGACCGGACGCCCGTCGGTGTGCTTGGCGGTGATGCCATGGTTCATCACCAGTCCCCCCTCGCGCACGGCGCCGAACAGCGTCTTGCAGTACTGCTCGAGGTTGGCGTGGCCGACATGTTCGAACATACCCACGCTGACCACTTTGTCGAAGCGGCCGTCCTGGGGCAGATCGCGGTAATCCAGCAGTTGCAACTCGACCTGGTCCTCCAGGCCTTCGGCCTTGACCCGTTCCCGGGCCAGCGTCAGCTGCGCCTTGCTCAGGGTAATGCCGAAGACCTTGGCACCGAACTCCCGCGCGGCGTAACGCGCCAGGCCGCCCCATCCGCAACCGACATCCAGCAGGTAGTCACCCGGTTGCAGTCGCAGCTTGCGACACAGGTGGCGGAACTTGGCTTGCTGGGCCTGTTCGAGGGTTTCGCTGCCCGTCTCGAAATAGGCACAGGAATAGGCCATGTCGCTGTCGAGCCATAGCTGATAAAACGCGTTGGAAAGATCGTAGTGGTAGGAGATCGCCTTGGCGTCGGCTTCCTTGTCGTGGACCGAGCGCACCGGCTGGTTGTCGGGATCGTCCTCGACCAATGCCTGGCTCAACTCATCGCAGACCCGAATGACTTCGTGGATCGGACCTTCGAGCTCCAGTTTGCCCTCAACGAACGCCGCTCCCAGCGCGTCCAGGCTGGGATGAGTAAATTGCGCGACCATTTGTGGGTCCTTGACCACGATCGTGACACTGGGATCGGCACCCAGGGTAAATTCATGGCCGTCCCAGAGCCGCAGCCGAAGCGGCAAATGCAGATTCTGTAAGGCCGGTGGAAGTTGCGCGAGCATGAGTAATCCCCCCTTTTTCCAGACGTCTGAAATGAGGGTAGACCATCATAGAAAAATAGCAGGCTATCGAATTTATAGCCTTTCTCTATCACTGTCCCAAATTCACTCCTTGTGCCGGGTACGGCCAGTATGGGTACGCCCTCTCCAACAGAGACTGCAAGGGTGATGCACAGTTCGCCGAGCGTTATCCAACGGTTCCCTTCGCCTGGATTTTCAGCAGTGGCTCCTGGAACCGCAACAATCGCCCCGCATTACCTAACACTAGCAGGGTACTGAGATTGTGCAGCAACGCAGCGATCATCGCCCCCGCCGCGCCGAGCCAGCCGAAGGCGGCAAAGGCGACAATTGCCAGCGTCCAGCCCAGGCCGATGATCACGTTGACCTGCAACGTGCGCCGGCATTGGCGACTCAATCGCACGCAAGTGCCGAGGCGCCGCAGGTCGCTGCCGATCAGTACGATGTCTGCCGATGCCAGGGCGATGTCCGCACCGCCCGCGCCCATTGCGACGCCCACCACCCCGGCCTTGAGCGCCAGGGAATCGTTGATGCCATCGCCCACCACCATAGGGCGGAAACCATGGTCGATTTCGGCCATGACCCGTTTGAGTTTGTCTTCCGGCAAAGCCTGGGCTTGCAGATCGCCGATACCGACATCCCGCGCCAGGGTCGTGGCCACGCTCTGGCGGTCGCCGGTCAACAGCAACTGACGCCCCAGACCCAGCTCGCGCAGCTCGGCCATGGCAACCCGTGCCTCCGGCTTGACGCTGTCGGCCAACAACAGCCAGGCGAGAAATTGCCCGTCCAGGGCCAGGCCGGCAATCGGACCGTCGTGTTCAGGGACCGCTGATGTTTGAATCCCCAGCTGTGCAAACAATTCTGGCCGACCAAGCGCCGCTTCACCCTGCGCGGTCATGGCGACCACACCCAGCCCTTGGCGCTCATGGATATCCGTCAGCGGCAGGCAGTTTTCCTGTTCCACCAACCCTGCCAACGCGCGACTGACCGGATGGCTGCTGGCCGAACCGAGGCTGGCGGCCAACGGTAGCAGCAACGGTGCGTGAGCATCCTGGGCCTGTTCAATGGATTGCAGGCGCAGCACGCCGTAGGTCAAGGTACCGGTCTTGTCGACCACCAACGAGGTCAGGTCCGCCAGCTCTTCCAGGAAGGCCGAGCTGCGGATCAGGATCCCGTGGCGCGCCGCCACCGCGATTCCGGCAATGGCGGTGGCCGGCGCCGACAGCACCAACGCACAAGGACAGGCAGCTACCAATACCGCCAGCATCGCCTGGGCATCGTTGGTCACGAACCAGGTCACCGCCGCCAGCAGCAGCACCAATACCAGGTAACTGCCGGCGTAACGCTCCAACAAGCGTGTGATGGGTGGCTTGGAGCGTTCAGCGTTTTGCATCAGGGCGATGACTTTGCCCAGGGTGGATTCTTCACCGGTACGGGTCACCTCCAGGCGCAGCAGGCCATCGAGGTTGATCGCGCCACCGAAGACTTCAGTGCCGACCACAGCCTCCAACGGCACCGACTCACCCGTGATGGGCGCAGTGTCGAGGCTGGCCTGGCCGGACAACACCCGGCCATCGGCCGGCACCCGGTCGCCGGCACGCACCTCCACAATATCGCCGGCTCGAAGCGTCGCGTTGTCGACATCAATGATGGAACCGTCGGCTTGCACCTTGCGACCTTGGCTGCGGGTCAGTTGACCCAGGGCATGGATCGCCTCCTGGGAACCGATGACACTGCGCTCTTCCAGCACATGGCCGAAGATCATGATGATCGGCAACAATGCCGCCGTCAGCAGATCGCCGGTGGCCCAGGCACCGAGCATCGCCAGGGCGATGAGTTGGTCAGTGATCCCGTGCAGGCTCGGGTATCGCAAGCTGTACCAGGCCGAACGCATCACCGGCACCGCCACCAGCAGCGAGGCAAAACCCAACAACAGTTGGCTGACACCGCTCTGCTCCGGCGACCAGGCGCGCCATACCAGGCCCAATGCGAGCAGGCCGAGGGCGAGCATCGCCAAGGTCAATTGCCGAGCGGCGACGCGCTGTTCGGTCGAGGACAACATCGGTACCGCAGGGGTTTGAGCGGTCATTGGCCGGCTCCCTGGATGATCAGGCGGGAATCGTCTTTCGGATCGACCGTGGTCACTGAACCGGCCTGGCGAAGGATGGCCGGTATGCGTTCGCGATACAGGCGCAGCAGCATTTGCGGATCGCTGCCTTGGGTCTTCGCCAGGCCGAGTACCGTGGCCGTATCGGCCGAAGCCTTGGCGAGGCGCTCGCTGGCCTGGGCATGGGCGACTTGCACGGCGCGGTCGGCGTCCTGACGGGCGGACTGAGTAAGTTTTTCCGCTTCAGTCCGGGCGTTGGCCACGGCTTTGTCGGCCTGCTGGCTAGCGGTCAGCACCGCGTTGAACGCACTCACCGCCGGCCCGGGCAGACTCGATTGCACATCGACCCGCACCACTTCGATGCCCAGCCCCTGCCCTGTCGCCGCCAGGTCAGCCAGGCGTCGGTTAAGACCCTGCACCAGATCACCCCGCAAGCGTTCGCGACGCTCGGCAGCCTGGTTGTCGCTGCCCATCAGTTCGGGGCGCGCCACCAGGATGGTGTCCAGGTCCCGGGCCGCGGTCAGAGCCACGGCACTGCGGGTCGCCAGCCGGTCCAGGGCCGGCAGGACATGTTCACCTTGCAAGACGAAGGCGTAAGGGTCGGTGACCTTGTAGAACACCCGCACATCCAACTGCACCACACCGGCATCGCCGGTCAATAAATAACCAGAGCCGGCCAACGCATCGCTGACCGGCGTGGCGAAACTGGCCACCCGGTCGGCCTGCAGGGCCGCATCCGAGCGCAGCAGATTTTCCACTCGCCGCTCAAGCACTCGATCCGCCGCTGGCAGCAGGATCACCTGTTCCACAGGACGCGGCCACGCCAACAAGAGGCCGGCATTCTGGATTCGATCCAAGGCACCAAAGTGCAGCACCACCGCGCGATTCTGCGGATCGATCTGCCGCACGTTGGAAAAGACCCAGGCCAATGCGGCCAGCACCGTGACGGCGTAAAGCGCCAGAAACGCCAGGCGCCCGGCTTGAATCCACGGGCTGGATAACTCGTTTGTTCCACGTGGAACCAAACTCATGGTTGTGTTCCACCTTTGCCTTCCACGGAAACAGGACCATCCACCAGGACACGGAATGGCGCGGCATCGGTGCGCAAAATCAATTTCGTGCCTGGGCTGACAATGGTGCCCAAGGTGTCCAGCGAACGTAGCAGGTTGTAGAGCTGTGGAGAGCCAGCGTAGGCCCGGCCATAAATTTCGGCCGCTTCTACCCGCGACTGCGCTTCGATATCGGCAGCCTTCACGGTAGCGTCAGCCTGCACGACTCGCGCATCACGTTCTGCGGCGGAGCGAATCTGCGCCGCTTCGCGCTTGCCGATGGCAGTGCGTTCGGTGGCGATGGTCTCGCGCTCGGCCCGCATGCGATCCACCGTCGCCGTCAGCGTCACCGAGGGCAAAGTCAGGCGCTCGATGCCAACTTGCAATACCCGCACGCCATAAGTGGTAAGCAATTGTTGATCGATCTGTTGACGCAACTGCGCTTCGAAATCGGCGATGCGCACCTGGCTGGCATCGGTGTTGACCAGGTTCGCCAAGTCAAAACTGGCGGCCGTGGTTTCCAGCGCCGAGCCGACGAAAGTGCGGATCTGCCGCGCAGCTTCGTCTGGTTGGTTTTGCACTGCGCGCATGAAACGCTGCACGTTGTCGGGGTCGCCCTGCACCTGCCAAGCCACGTACGCCTGGACGATTATCCGCAGCCCATCACGGGTACCGACATCCTGCAGGCCACTGGAGGTGGTGCGTAATCGCAGGTCCACCGGGATCGCCGCTTCGAACGGCGCCGGCAAGCGCCAACCGAGACCGGGTTGCAGCAGCACCCGTGCCGGGTTGCCGAAACGGGTGATGACGGTGGCCTCCCCCGAGCGCACCTGCACCAGGCTCGCAGCCGCCACGGCAAACGCCACCAGCAGCACCGCCCAGCCCATCCGCCGCCAGGGGAACGGACCGGTTTGCTGCGGATCGCCATGATGGTGGTGATGATGTCCATGATGATGACCGGCATGACCGTGATCGTGACCGGCGTGGTCGTGGTGACCGTGTGAAGAGGACTGGCTCAATGGGCAGCTCCTGGCTGGACAGGGTTACGCGGCGACGCGGGGTCTGCCGGCAGCGTGAAGGTTCGCAAGTCGATAGTCGGCGCGTTGCCGCTGCCGCCCAGGCGGTGATCGAGAATCAGCAACTGGGCTTTGCCAAGGCCCTGGCTGAGTTGGCTCAAATAATGTTCCAGCACAAAAGCGTGCCCCGCCGTGGCGTAGGCTTTGCGATCAGCGTTGAAACGCAAGTCGGCGGCCTGGGCGGTCGCGTTGATTTCCCGAGCAGTGGCATTAGCCTGGTCATGGGCGATGCTGGCTTGTAGTTGTGCCTGGTTGGTCTGTTCCGCCGCCGCGCCACGCTCTCGGGCAATCAGCGCCTGAGCGCCGATCTGCGCCGCCTGCACGCCGTGGTAGGCATTGGCCGCACCGGCCGGCGGATGAATCGCCTCCACGACCGTCGCGAGGATTTCCACACCGCTATCGAGCGCTTGCAAGTCCGCCTGGACGGCGCGACCGATTTCGTCGGCCAGGCTGACACGGTCCGCGCCCAGCAAACCGTCCAGCGTGCGTGAAGCGAACTCATGCACCAGGATGCGGCTGGCGGTACTGCGGATCAGCGTCGGCACATCGGCGCTGTTGTAGGTCGCCGCCAGTGCTGCGGCGTCAGTCAGGCCGATGCGATAGACAAAGCGCACATCCATGTTGACGATCTGGAAGCTCTGCTGGTCGGCACGGCGGCTGGCAATGACCTGGGACTTGTCGTTCACATGGCTGGCGTCCCACAGCCGATTGGCAATTGCCGGAGCCGGCCCCTCCGCCGGTTCAGCCTCGGCAACCGCCCGACTATCGACGACACTGGTCGCCAGTTCATGCACAACGCCATTCTCGACGTTGAGCACCCTGCCCCACGGCCAAGGCAACGCAACATGCAAACCCGGGCCGAAGACCTCCACCGGTTTACCAAAACGCTCATAGATGCCACGCCCCTGCAGTGGCACTTCGTGCACGCCCGTCAACAACCAGCCCACCAACGCCACCAGCGCCAACACTGGAAAAAAAGCCCGGCGCATATAACTGAAGGCCCAGATCTGGCGCAGGTCGATGCCAAAACGGTTGTGCAGTTCATGTTGCAAAGCGAGCAACGGTTGCGGTGGCCAACGCAGCAGATCGGCGATGACACTTCGGCCCAACAGCGACGGTTCCAGGGCGTCCCGGCGCGGGATGAATAACGACAGCACGGCGCGCAGCAACAACTCTGCCGCCACCAGCCCCGGCAACAGCCCCATCGACACCGCCAGGCGCATCGGCCAGATGGACGTTTCTGCGGCGAACAACAGGCACAAGGCGCCAAGCACCAGCACGATGATCGCCACTCGCGTCAGTTGCGCCAACGGCGGCGCTTCCGGCCATTCCACGGGGGATTGCTGGGCCAATTGCCGCTCGAACACCAGTAATCCGAACGCCAACAGCAACGACAGCACCGCCCCCACACTGGCCGAGACACCGAGGGCGGCAGCGGGCAGCGTCAAGTTCCAGGCTTGCTCCAGGCTCAGCAACACCAGCACTGCCCAACCGGCCAGCCACAACGCAGGCGCACCGATTTGCTTGAGCAGGCCGACCCAGCGCGCGCCGATTCGCTCCAGCAGTCGCTCATACCAACCCAAGTTATCAACAGGCTCGCTTTGCGCAGGCAAGTTATCCACAACCGGCAACAGCGCCCTGCTACGCCATTGCGACACCCACCAGGCCGATTGCAAACCTGCTACCAACACCAAGAGTCCCGCCGCTTGGCTGACCAGCAGAGCCGGCCATAGCGATTGCGGTGAAAACACCCCGATAAAAAATGCCAGCACCAGGCCCAAACCCGCCACGCTTCCCAGGGCGAAGGCGATTTGCTTCAAGCGGCGCCCTTGGAACGACGCTCGCTGAAAACGCGGCCATTCGGCCACCTGTGCCCCTTCGACATCAAGATCGACTTGCATACCACCCCAGCACTCGTGGCGATCAAAATCCGGCCCGTGACAGATGCCACCGACACTCCGTTATATGCCGTTACCTTATAACGGTTCCTGTGAAATTTCCGTTTTGAATTCTTCATGACAAGGTCCGCGCCGACCTCTTGACTTAAGCCTTGACCGAAATCTCTGGAAACGCTCATATTACGAGCATAATTTTTTATCAGGCCAAGCGGGAGAACAGCGATGGGCAATTACGATGTGGTCATTCTAGGTGGCGGACCCGGAGGGTATAACGCGGCAATTCGGGCCGGGCAGCTAGGGTTGAAAGCCGCCTGTGTCGAAGGCCGAGCCACCCTCGGCGGCACCTGCCTGAACGTCGGCTGCATGCCCTCCAAGGCATTGCTGCACGCCTCGGAACTGTACGAGGCCGCCACAGGAGCGGAGTTCGCCAACCTGGGCATTGAAGTCAGCCCCACCCTCAACCTTGCGCAAATGATGAAGCAGAAGGACGAAAGCGTGGCGGGCCTGACCAAGGGCATCGAATTTCTGTTTCGCAAGAACAAGGTCGACTGGATCAAAGGTTGGGGCCACATCGATGGGCCGGGCAAAGTGACCGTCACCAGCGACGACGGCACCAAGACCGAACTCAGCGCCAAGGACATCGTCATCGCCACCGGCTCGGAGCCCATGCCCCTGCCAGGCGTGACAATCGATAACCAGCGCATCCTCGACTCCACCGGCGCCTTGTCCCTGAGTGAGGTGCCCCGGCATCTGGTGGTGATCGGCGCCGGCGTCATCGGCCTCGAACTGGGCTCGGTCTGGCGACGCCTGGGTGCCCAGGTCACCGTGGTGGAATATCTCGACCGCATCTGCCCGGGGGTGGATGGCGAGGCCGGCAAGACCTTGCAGCGCGCCTTAGGTAAACAAGGCATCCAGTTCAAGCTGAGTTCCAAGGTCACGGGCGCCGCTGCTTCGGCCGACCGCGTGCAATTGCACATTGAACCGGCGGCGGGCGGCGAATCACAGACCCTGGACGCCGATTACGTGCTGGTCGCCATCGGTCGACGGCCTTACACGCAAGGGCTGGGGCTGGAGAACGTCGGGCTGAGCCCTGACCAGCGCGGCATGCTCGCCAACCAGCATCACCGCACCGAAGCACCGGGTGTCTGGGTGATCGGCGATGTGACGTCCGGACCGATGCTGGCCCACAAGGCCGAGGACGAAGCCATGGCCTGCATCGAACAGATCGCCGGCAAGGCCGCCGAGGTCAACTACGCGCTGATTCCCAGCGTCATCTACACCCGTCCGGAACTGGCCAGCGTCGGCAAGACCGAGGAACAGCTCAAGGCCGAAGGCCGCGCCTACAAGGTCGGCAAGTTTCCATTCACGGCCAACAGCCGGGCCAAGATCAACCACGAGACCGAAGGGTTCGCCAAAGTCCTGGCCGATGAACGTACCGATGAAGTCCTGGGCGTGCACCTGGTGGGTCCGAGCGTCAGTGAGATGATCGGTGAATACTGCGTGGCCATGGAGTTCAGTGCCTCGGCCGAGGACATCGCCCTGACCTGCCACCCACACCCGACCCGCTCGGAGGCATTGCGCCAGGCGGCGATGAATGTGGAGGGGATGGCGACGCAGATGTAGGGACGACGCAAAGCGGGAATGAACACCTGTGGCGAGGGAGCTTGCTCCCGCTCGGCGGCGAAGCCGTCGTAGAACCGGCTGATGCGATTTGCCTGAAAATCGCGTCAGCCCATTTGGGGCGGCTGCGCCACCCAGCGGGAGCAAGCTCCCTCGCCACAGGCTGTGTTCGGCTGGCCGTTAGCTTAGCTGGCCGCCATCCGCGCCTTGCGCCGGCGCCGACTGATCAATCCCAACGCCACTGCCACCACCAGCACGGCCCCGCCCACTTCCAGCCAAACCTTGTAAGGTCGCAGCGCCGAACGAATCGGGTCCAGGGCCTGGGTCACGTAGCGTTTGTTCGCTTTGCCGAAGTCCGGCTCCTGGCATTGATGACCGAAATCCCCGGCCCAATCCACATAGGGACCTTCCTTCACATAGCGTTGATACAACGCGCTTTGCTCTTCGAGGCTGGAGTTGTACCCCACCGCTTTGCACAGCACCGCCGCAAACGCCTGGCTGGTATGCGGCAAATGATCCGCAGCCTGGCTGGCCAGCGCCGTGGCGACAAAGCGATAGTGATAACGCACATCCGGCTGCGCCGCGCTGGCTTGCTGGCGTTGGACTTCGCCTTCGGCCACCAGCGGTCCGACGCTCAGCTCGACCGGTTCCAGGCTGTAGTTGCCTCCCAGGCTGGCGTAATCCGGCGCCATCTCATAGCCAAGCAGTTCCATGCCCCACTCGCGAGCCATCCGGGACGCATGGAAATACGCCTCGGCCCGCCGGGTTGGCCACCATTTGGACTCGGCATCCTGGCGCAATTGCCCATAGGCACGGGCCTTGTTCTGCAGGTCCGCGTTATCGAAATAAGCCGGTGCCTCATCGAAGCGCCCTTCCCTCAGCAAGCGACGGCCCAGCAGATTGCGCAGGCTCGCGGCCACCGGCAGCGGCACGTAGTTGTCCCGATCCTCCTGGCTCAACGCCGGTGGCGCCGGGACTTGGGCGTCGACGTACTGCTTGAGCTCATCCACCGTGAGCACACGCTCGGCCACTGCGGCCGCGTCGTACCAATAGTTGCTCTGGCCGCGATAGAGCTGATCGAAGGCTTGCAGGTAATCACCCCGCTGCAAGGCCAGGATCGCGCTTTCCCCTTCGACCCGGCACTTGGGCTGCACCGACTCGAAATTCCAATCCGCTGTGCGCCGCGGCCCCCAGGATTCATCGTTCGGAAAGGCCTGGGCCGCCTTGGCATAAGCCGCCGCTGCGGCCACCTTGTCGCCATCGCGCAATGCCAGCTTCGCCCGCACCCACCAGGCCAGGCCGGTGTCAGCGGCTTTTTGCACAAAAGCCTGGGCGCTGGCGTAATCGCCGTGCTGGTAACTCACCGCCGCCAAACGGTCGGAGTCGTCCAGGTTGTCCCGGGCGTTGGCCTGCAACAGCTCGAAGAGCCTTTTCTCGCCCGAGGGTTCTTCTCCGTCCCACCAGCCGACGCGGCTGAGCAAGTAGGCGGTGACCAGCCGCTGCACCGCCTTAGTCTTGAGCAATTCGCTCAAGCGCTCATCGGGCTGGACGCTCAAATCACCAGCCAATTGCAGCAACGAGCTGTAGCCGACCGCAGATCCTTGCAGGTTCTGGGTCGCGTACAGGCCGATAGCGCTGTCCCAGTCGTCAGCGGTGTAGGCCACCCGGGCTTCTTCGCCAAGGCTGGCGATGCCCAGCTCCAGCGGATCGCTGAAGCCGGCAATACTCATTTCCCGGGCCTGGCGAAACGCAGCTCGCGCCTGGTCCTGCAAGACCACAGGGTCACCGCTGCCAGCCTCGGTGCTCACGGCGAACAATGCCCGGCCCAGGGAGTACGCGGCCCAGGTGCTGCGCAACCGACGTTGGTCGGCCGGTAATGCCAGCAGCTGCTGGAACGCTTCCACGGCGCGCTGATGCTCACCGATGTTAAAAGCCGCCGCGCCAATGGCATACAGACGCAGCTCATCGGGCAGGTTGGCCGCTTCGGCTGCCACCTGGTCTACATCGGTCAAGGCCCGCAGGCGCTCCACCACCGCTTGCTGCGGCGGGGTCAGGCCAATCTGCTCGGCCTTGGTGCGTTGTTCAACGTAGGAAGACTGATCGTCATAGCTGTAATCCGGGTTGCGCGTCGCCTCGGTGGCTGGCTTGAGCCCGGCAATCGCCTGGCCGAGTCGACTGACCTCGAAGCGAAAGCTGCCTTCGGGCAATTCGGCCAGCGATTGGGCGCGGTTATCCAGCAGGCGCATCGGGAAATCCGGCCCGCAGGCCAGCACCGGGCCCAGCGGCAGGCACAGGCTCAGGCACAGCAGGTGACGAGGCCACTTACGGGTAAACATTGAAACCTCCTTGGTCGATTTTCGTACAGCGCGCCCAGCCGATTGCCCGTTGGCTACCGGCCGCCAAGCGGCCTTCCTGAATGCGGGTGAAGGTAAGCAGTCCGGGGGTTTGTTGCAATGTATAACCGGCCAAGGCATCGACGCCGTCACACGCGCCCACGGCGAGCGTCAGACGCTGGGGCCAGGGGCTGTCGAGATTGCCCTGGTTGACCAGACGAATATCGTACAAACCGCCCTGCTCTCCCCACTGCAACGCCAGGCGACTGTCCAGATGATCGCCCCGGGCGACGGCGCCGAGTGTGGTCAGGCTCCACGCCCGTCGGTCGCCGGCCAAGGGCAGGCGAAACCAGATCAGCCCGGCGAGATGTGGCGGCGGATCAGCCCGCAAATCCGCCGCAAGCCCGGCCACTTGCTGCGGATCGGCCAGCAGCTCACGCCGCTCGCCACCGCGATCGATCGGCACTTCGCTTTCCACCACCGGCACGCCGCTCTCCTGGGTCAGCAGCGCCACGCCGTAGGCCGGCAGGGCCAGATAAAACGGCCTCTGGGTGACCTTGCCCCAGCGTTGCGCCCAGTGCCGGGCCTGTTTCGGATCGAACAGTCCTTGCCGTGGGTCGCTCACCGCGTGGACCTGCAACACACTGCTGTCCACCGCTTCCAACAGCCCCGGCAATGCTGGACTGTCGAGCCAGGCCGGCAGCGCCGTGATGCTTAGCCGCAGATTGGCGGGCAGGACTTGCCGCAGTTGCCCGAGAAACTTTCCATAGGCCGGCAACCGTGCATTGCCGGCATCGTGGTCGATCTCTATCCCTATCGGCGCCAAGCCCTGGGCTTGCCAATCACTCAGCACTTGCTGGATTTGCGCGATCACCTCGTCCTGATCCAAGGCCTTGAGCTGGCCGTCCAGGCGAATCACGGCGATCGGCGGACGGCCGTCAGCCTTGAGCAGCGCCGGATCGATCCGCGCACGGCTCCAGCCCGCTCCGGGAAAAGCCTGCAACGCCAGCACCCGCAGCGCGGAAAAATCGCCCTGGCTTTGGCGCAGCGCCAACTCATGGGCAGGCGTCCATTGGCGTTGCCAGATATAGACCTGTTGATCGAGGGCCGGGGTTGGAGGCTTTTCGCAGCCCCCCAAAAGCAACATGGCGAGGGCCAGGGAGAGCCGGAAAAGAAACGTCATGAAGCCTTACCACCCATAAAGCCCGGCAGATTACCGCCACCCGCGTCGAAGAGAAACTCTGTGGCGAGGGAGCTTGCTCCCGCTTGGGTGCGCAGCACCCACCAAAAGGGGTCGCTTCGCAACCCAGCGGGAGCAAGCTCCCTCGCCACAGTAAGCGCCCTTGCCACAATGAGTGTTATGAAAGGCCACCAGGCTTACGCGCAATAATCACCTGACTCTTGGCCACCACCGCGTCCAACGCCTGCTTGATCTGCGCGCCACGGGGCGAGTTCAGCACGGCTTGCCAGGTGTCGGCCCAATGATTGAGCAACGGGTGGTCGGCGTTGCTGAAATCCACCTTGGCCTCCCAGAACAACAGCATCCACATCGACCAGTAGAAACCGTATTGGCTGTGGCTCAACACCTCCAGTCCAGCGTCGCTGACCATCGCCTTGAACTGCTCTTCGCTGATGATGCGAATGTGGTTGGGTTTGCGGAAATACTCCGGCGCGGCGATGTCTTTTTGCAGGTCTTCGGAACTGGGGTGCGGCACGCTCAGCAGGTACAGCGCGCCGGGCTGGCCGACCCGTACCAGCTCGGCGAGAAACTGCGCCGGGTCGTCGACATGCTCGATGACTTCGGTGGACACCACCCGGGTGGCCGTGGCGTCGGCAATCGGCAGCGGGTTGCAGTCGGTCACGTGGCACTCGACTTCCCGCGCGGGAGTGTCGCTCAAGCGCTGGCGAGTGGCTTCGACCTTGGCCGCATCGATGTCGGCGATGATGATCTTCGCCCCGCGCATCCCACAAAAATGCACGTTGCCGCCATCGCCGCAGCCCACGTCCAGCAGCGTGTCTTCAGGCGTCACCGGGAAACCGGTGAACAGTTCGCCGGTTTGCTGGTTGAACCAGCCGCTGAGTATCGCATCGTGCAGCCCGAGCATGTACGGATCGACCTTGTCGGCCACCGGCTCGGCAGGCGCGGGCGTGCCCGTGGTGAGTTTCTTCAAAAGGCTCAGCATGACGGGGCTCCAGAGACAGGAAGGACAGTTCGGGCGGCGGACAGGCGTTCAACCAGTTGGGCGCCACGATTGCGCATGGGCATTTCGACCCAGCGGTAGTTGAGTTCGCTCAACAGCCCGATCAGCGACAGGGCGCAAGCCAGGGCCAGCCAGGGATGGCTGGCCGGGTCCGGCGAACCCAAGGGCGCGAAACGAAACCACAACTCGCGCAGCAGAAAAAATACCGGGATGTGGATCAGGTAGATCCCATAGGAACGACTGCCCACCCAGGTCAGCGCGGTTTTCAATCGGCTGCGGGGCAACAGGTAATCCCGATCGTAAGAGGCCACCCAGACCAGCACGGCGCTGAGCACAGCAATGACCCCGAGCCGGTAGAACGACAAATTGAAGTGCTCGGTCGCGATCCAGGCCATCACGCTGCCCAGGGCCAGTACCAACAACACCCCCAAGGGCGGGCGGCGCAACCATGTGGGCTCGAAGCGCCAATAGCTGGACCGCAGGCTCCAGATCGACAACAACACCCCCAACGCCAAGGCATCGGTACGAATCACCGACAACCACAGCGCCCGCCAGGTGAAAAACTGCACCAGCACCACAGCCAGCAGCACCCACACCAGATAGCGGCGCGAGACGAACACCAGCAGCGGCAGGATCAAATAGAACTGCTCTTCCAACGACAGCGTCCAGTACACGAAGCTCGCGCCGTATTCATACCGCATGAACGCATCGGCAAAACGCAGGTTGGCGAATTGCAGGAAACCGGCCAGGGTCGCCTGCAGGTTGGCCTGCACGCAGCCAAACGCGCCGGAGCGGTTCAGGAAGAACACCGCGAACAACACCAGCAGTAGCCAGAGCCAGGCCGACGGCAGCAGGCGAAACGCCCGGCGAATCCAGAACTCCCGGGTGACGGCCCAGAATTGCCGAGGGCTGTCGCAGCGACGCAATTGCGGGATCAGGCTGCGACCGATGACGAACCCGGATATCGCGAAGAACAGATCCACGCCCCACCACAGCTGGAAACTCTCGGCCAGGGCTGCCAGACGCGGCCATCCACCAGGAAACGGCATGCCTTGCAGGTGATGGAACAACACGCCGATCACCGCGACGGCGCGCAGCAACTCGATGTCCATGATCCGCTTGCTGCTCATGAAGTACTCCCGGAGAAAGGATCGGGTTTACGCGCGATGATGACCTGGCTCTTGGGCATGAACCGGTCCAGCACCTGCTTGATCGCCAGGCCGTCGGGCTGCGCCAACAAGCCCTGCCAGAGGCTCGCCCAGCGCTCCATCAACGCGGGATACGGTGCCTGGATACGGTCGCGCACGGCACCCTCGAGGTCCCGGCCTGCCGCCTGTTCGCTGGCCCAGAAGAAAATCATGCCCATGACCCAGAAAAACCCGCTGGCCTGGCGATGCTCGATCACCAGCCCGGCCTCCTCCACCAGCGCAGCGAATCGCTCGGCGCTGAAAATCTGCACATGGTTGGGCGCTCGAAAGTAGCCCGGCGGTGCGATGCCTTGCTGCAAATGTTCGCCCACCGACGCCGGCACGCTGAGCAAATACTGCGCCCCTGGCCGGCCCATGCGCACCAGTTCGGCCATGAACGGCTCTGGCTCATGGATATGCTCGAGCACCTCCATGCAGACGATCTTGTTCGCGCAGCCATCGGCCAAGGGCAGCGGCAGGCTGTTACTGACCAGGCCCAGGAACGGCGCGACGGCCTGGGTCTCAACCTGGCGGGCCAGGTCGCGCACCTTGTCCTGTTCGCTGTCGGTAAAGATCACGGACGCGCCCTGGCGCATCGCAAACAGCGTCGCCACACCTTCGCCGCAACCGACATCCAGCAAGGTATCGGCGGCCGTGATGGCAAAACCCTTGAGCAATTCGCCGGTTTCACTGCGAAACCAGCCATCCAGCATCGCGTCGTAGAGGCCAACATCCCGGGGCGAAACGGCCACCGCCGGCAGTGGTGAAGGCTCCACCGCGGGTCTGAACCCGGCCAGCCATCGCCGGATCATGGCTGCTGCGCGTTCCGGCGCCGCTCAGTCAGGTCTTCGAAAAACGCCCGCAAACGCTGCTCGGCGTTGGCCTGGCTGCAGAACTTCTCCAGGCTGCGCACGGCGTGGGCCGACATGCGGCGATAACGCTCGGGGTCGTTTTTAGCCACGTCATAACTGGCGCGGTAGGCCGAACACAGCGAGTCCCAATCGGTGACATAACGCAGGGTCCGGTACGCCGCACGCGGGTCGTGGGGCCAGGCAGTCAGTTCCTCGGTGGAATCCACCACGAAGGCGTTATCGTGGTCGATGTAGTCGGCCATGGCCGTGTTCAGCGGCGCGATCGCCGGACGGCCGCAAGACATGAACTCCATCAACGGCAAGCACTGTCCTTCGCCATAGGAACTGTTGACCACATACCGGGTGGCTTCCACCAGCCGCTCGTAGTCCGCATCCGCCAGGTAGCCATGTATCAGCACGATGCGGCAGCGGTACGACTGGTTCTTGTAGACGTGATGGAGCATGTCGACGAGCGCGGCTGTGACGTCGTGATGCGTCAGCTTGAGCACCAGGGTTGCGTCGGCAACGTCGCGGAACGTCGTGCAAAACGCGCTGATCATGTCCTTCCAGTTCTTGCGCCCGTCGTAAGGGTTGAACACCGAGGTATAGATCACGCCGTCCAGGAGCAACTCGCAATCCTGGGCCGGACCGTCCAGCACCAGCGGCGTACCGGCCTGGTGCGCCGGCGGGCCATAAGGCCGCAGATCCGTGGTGCGGCTGTCGATCAACAGGCCACGCAATTGCAGGCGCATGTGATCCACCGTCGGCCGCTGGGCCAGCATCGCGCCGCGAGCGGCAAAGCGGTCCCATACCGGCGCCGCGATGGCGGCGATGGGGAAGTCCACGCCCATCACCTCACGAACGGACGTGACGGTGAAACTGGAATGGGTAATCGCCATGCCGGTTGCGCCCAAAACCACCCGCCAATCGTGCCGGGGCTCGCCCTGCCAGCTTTCGGTGGGAATGGTGCTGAACTCCCAGGCGAACACTGGAATCGTCGGGCAGGCGTAGTGGGCGGCGGTGCAATGAGGAGGTGAAAACGACAGGAATACGCAATCCTCGCCCCGCCCCAGGCAATCGGCGTACAGCTGATCGACCTCTTCGTCAGGCCGAGTCACTTCGACGACCCGCCCCAACCGCTCCAGCACCGGGCGAAACTCCTTGAGCACGAAGTAATAGCTGTACTCGGGCTTGCCGAGGTTTTCCAGGATGTTGCTCTGGTTGGTTTCCGAATAAATGATGATCAGCATGAGGCGGTACCTGCCTGGACCACCAGCGGCAACCTTTCGTCACAGCCCGGCGCAGCCAGGAAATCCGCCAGGCGCTGCTGTACCGGGGTGAACGCACAATAGCGACGCATCCGCTCGTTCGCGGCAACCGCCATGGCCTGATAGGCCTGCGGTTGGTGCTTGGCCATGGCGTAGCTCTGCTGGTAGGCGAGCTTCAATGAACCCCAGTCAGGCCGATGGCGCAGGGTGCGATACAAGATGCGCGAGTCTTCCGGCCAGATGGTCGGCTCGCGGCTGGACTTGACGATGAAGGCCACCTCGGCGTCGATGTAATCGCGCATCGCCGTGTGGTCCGGTGCGATGACCGGGCGGGCGCAGGACATGAACTCCATCAACGGCAGGCACAGGCCTTCGCAGCGGGACGCATTGACGTAGAAACTCGCGGCGCCATACAGCCGCGCGAATTGTTCGTCTTCCAGGTAACCGTGCATCACCACCACCCGGCAACTGAACGGCGACAGTTGGGACAGCAGCGTCAGCAGCTCGACGTAGTAGGTCGACAGGTCGTTCTGGGTCATTTTCAGCACCAGCGTGGCGTCCTCGACGTCGCGCAGGGCCCAACAAAAGGCGGTGATCAAGTGATGCCAGTTCTTGCGACCGTCATCGGGGTTGAGCACGCTGACGTACACCACCCCGCTGACGTCGGTCTCCACCACCTGGCTGGTGTCCGGCAGGATGGCCTGGGGATGTTCCGGTGGCGCGGGCTCGGGAGTGGGCTCCTCGACGAACACCGGCGGCGGGGCCGGCCCTCTCAGGATCCTGCTGATCGCAACGCGTACCGGCACCGGTACCAGGTCGCGGACCGCCTCGCGATACCAGCACAACAGGTTGTGCTTGAACAGCCACACGGGGCCCTGCTCGGTCTTGCCGGTAAAAGCACGGATGACTTCACGCAGGTAATGGCGGGAAACGAATGCCCGCCGCCGCCAAGTCAGGGGCGGCGGTTCGATGATCGGTTCTGGTTCCGGTTCTGGCTCAGGCGTCTCTTCGAAGATCGGCGCGATCAAGCCGTCAGCCGACAGCCCGAGCGGCCGGCTGTCGATGATGCAGCCCTTGATCTGCAAGGTCGTTCCCGGGTTGATCGGCAAGCTCGGGTGTTGCTCACGAACCGCCGCGAAACGCTCCCACAGCGGCGTGGGCAATACCAGTACCGGGAAATCCTCGCCCAAGGTCCGGCGGATCGCCTCGGCTGTGTGGCTGGACAGGGTAATTACCCGGCCATGACGAGCCAGCGTGCGGCTCCAGTCATGCCGCAGGTCGTCGTCCCAGTGCTCGGCCGGGATCGAATCGAACTCCCAGGCCACCACGCAGACCATCGGGCAAAGCAGGTCGAGCGGCGTCTTGTGCGGAGGGGAAAACGACAGGAACAAGCAGTCCTGCCCAGCCTGCTGCAACGTTTGATAAAGCGGATCGACCTCGGCGACCGACGACACCACATGCACCGGCCCCAGGCTTTCCAGCACGGGACGATAGGCCTTGAGCACGAAGTAATAGCTGTACTCAGGGCGACCGAGGCTCTGGCTGATGGAGTGATCGTTTACGTCCGAGTAAAGAATGAAATTCATGGCATCCCATCATGGCGCCGCCATCCCGGCAGCCCCACTTCATGACGGTCGAGTCACGCATCGAACCGGTCCGGAGGCCGCCGCTCGTCGTTCGTCTTGCTACCCGTCTCGTTCTTGTTTTTTTGTGGTCAGGCCCCCGGGGGCGATCCGAAGATCGGCGCCAGGGGCAGCGTGACGAGGGGCATTCTAAACACATCCGCCAAGGGTTCGTGAACCGCTTGGCGAGAATAAACCGTCTATAAATATGAGAACTGACCAGTCACGGTTTGCCCTGTTGAAATTGCGACAAAATTGGCACAGATTGGCAACCAAACAACTACAACAAATGCTTCTCTAGGCTGAACGTTGAGTGATTTTTCCCCGATCTTACGGAAATTTCCCACTCAGTTCGCAATAGACGAAGCAACCGTCAAGGGAGCTGGTGCTTGAAAAAACGTCTGTTCGTTACGGGCCTCAACGGTTTCGTGGGACGTCACATCAAATCTCGACTGAACGGTCATGATTCGGCGTGGCAGGTCATGCCTGTCGCTGCCCGCTACGACCTGACGGATGCCAAGACCCTGGAAGGCCTGTGGCCCGAGGTTCCCGACGCCGTGATCCACCTGGCGGGCCAGACATTTGTCCCGGAAGCCTTCCGCGATCCGGCGCGCACCCTGCACATCAACCTACTGGGCACCTTGAACCTGCTCCAGGCCCTCAAGGCCCGGGGTTTCACCGGAACGTTCCTGTATGTCAGCTCCGGTGATGTCTATGGCCAGGTCAGCGAAGAGCAACTGCCAATCACCGAACTGCAACCGCCCGCTCCACGCAACCCGTATGCCGTGAGCAAGCTGTCGGCCGAACTGCTGAGCCTGCAATGGGGCATGAGCGAAGGCTGGCCGGTGCTGGTGGCCCGCCCGTTCAATCACATCGGTCCCGGTCAGAAGGACAGCTTCGTCATTGCCAGCGCCGCCCGGCAAATCAGCCGGATCAAGCTGGGCCTGCAACCGGCTCGGCTACAGGTGGGCGATATCGACGTGACACGCGACTTCCTCGATGTCGGCGATGTGATTTCGGCCTACCTGACCCTCCTGGACAAAGGCGTCCCGGGGCAGATCTACAACATCTGCTCGGGCCGCGAGCAGAGCATTCGCAGCCTGATCGAACAACTGGGCGATATCGCCCAGGTCGATGTGCAACTGATCCAGGACCCTGCGCGTCTTCGTCGCGCAGAACAGCGTCGTGTCTGTGGTAGCCCAGCCAAGCTACGACAGGCCACCGGATGGACGCCTGAAACAACAACACAACAATCCTTGCGGGCGATCCTGTCCGACTGGGAGATACGGGTACAACAAGAATGAAAAGTGCATTGATCACAGGGATCACCGGCCAGGACGGCGCGTATCTGGCCAAGTTGCTGCTCGACAAGGGTTACAAGGTCCACGGCCTGGTGGCGCGACGAAGCAGTGACTCGCGCTGGCGGCTGCGAGAGATGGGCATCGAACAGGACATCGTTTACCTGGACGGTGACATGGCCGATGCCTGCTCGGTACAACGGGCTGTGATCAAGTCAGCGCCAGACGAGGTGTATAACCTGGCGGCGCAAAGTTTCGTCGCGGCCTCCTGGGACCAGCCGGTGACCACCGGAATCGTCGACGGGCTGGGGGTCACCCACCTGCTCGAAGCCATTCGCCAGTTCAGTGTGCATACCCGTTTCTACCAAGCCTCCACCAGCGAAATGTTCGGCTTGATCCAGGCCGAGCAACAGGACGAACACACCCCGTTTTACCCGCGCAGCCCCTATGGCGTGGCGAAACTGTATGGCCACTGGATCACCGTCAACTACCGGGAAAGCTTCGGCCTGCATGCCAGCAGCGGGATCCTGTTCAACCACGAATCACCGCTGCGCGGCATCGAGTTCGTGACCCGCAAGGTCACCGACGCCGCTGCGCGCATCAAGCAGGGCAAACAGCAGGAATTGCGCCTGGGCAATATCGACGCCAAGCGCGACTGGGGCTTTGCCGGCGATTACGTCGAGGCCATGTGGCTGATGCTGCAACAAGACAAGCCCGACGATTACGTGGTAGCCACCGGCGTCACCACCACCGTGCGCGAGATGTGCAGGATTGCCTTCGACCACGTGGGCCTCGACTACCGTGACTTCGTCAAGATCGACCCGGCGTTTTTCCGCCCGGCCGAAGTCGAGGTGTTGCTCGGCAACCCGGCCAAGGCACAACGCGTCCTGGGCTGGAAACCCCGGACCGACCTCGACACCCTGATCCGCATGATGATGGATGCGGACATGAAACGCGTCGCCAAGGAGTAGGCCATGCTCATTCCCGTGATTCTCTCCGGCGGTGCCGGGACGAGATTGTGGCCGGTGTCCCGCGAGGGTCATCCCAAGCCCTTCATGATCTTGCCCGATGGCCAGTCGCTGCTGGGCAAGACCTATCGGCGCGCCGCGGGGTTGTTCGATGGCCGCGGCGACATCGTCACCGTCACCAATCGCGAGTACTACTTCCAGAGCCGCGATCACTATCAAAGCGCTCACCTGGAGCGTTATCGCGGTCACTTCGTGCTGGAACCGACAGGGCGCAATACCGCGCCGGCCATTGCCACGGCCACCCTCGCGGTGCAGGCCCAGCACGGTGACGACGCGATCCTGGTGGTCATGCCTGCCGACCACCTGATCCAGGACGAGGCCGCCTTCAAGGCCTCCGTGGAACACGCGGTGGAACTGGCTGAAAACGGCCATCTGGTGACCTTCGGCGTGCTGCCCTCGGCGCCGGAAACCGGCTTCGGCTATATCGAACGAGGCAAGCCCCTGGATACCAAGGGCGCTGCCAAGGTCGTGCGTTTCGTTGAGAAACCCGACTTGCAGACCGCCACGCAATATCTGGAAAGCGGTCGCTTCCTGTGGAACTCGGGAATGTTCTGCTTCTCGGTCAAGACCCTGCTGGCGGAGCTGCAAGCCCACGCCCCCGAGCTGCTGGAACAGGCGCGCGCCTGTGTCACGGCCAGTACCGCGGTGGAAACCTCAGGTTGTGTGCAGCAGGAATTATCCGCGGCGCACTTCACCGAAATGCCAGACATCTCCATCGACTATGCCCTGATGGAGCGCTCCGCCAATGTCGTGGTGATTCCGGCCGCCTTCGACTGGAGCGATATCGGTTCCTGGAGCGCCGTCGCCGACCTGGTACCCGCCGACGCACAAAACAACCGCGCCACCGGCGAGGCCCTGTTTATCGACAGCCAGAACAACTTCGTCCAGAGCGAAGGCCGTCTGGTGGCCGCCCTGGGCGTGGAAAACCTGATCATCATCGACACCGCCGATGCCGTGCTGGTGGCCCATGCCGACCGCGCCCAGGATGTTCGCCGCGTCGCCCGGCAGCTAAAGGACAAGGACCACGAAGCCTATCGCCTGCACCGCACGGTCAGCCGGCCATGGGGCAGTTACACCGTCCTCGAAGAGGGGCCACGCTTCAAGATCAAGCGCATCGTGGTCAAGCCTGGCGCGTCGCTGTCGTTGCAAATGCACCACCATCGCAACGAACACTGGGTGGTGGTCGAGGGCATGGCCAAGGTCACCAACAACGGCTCGGGCTCGCACCTGGTCGCCAAGAACGAATCGACCTTCATCCCCGCCGGCCACAAGCACCGCCTGGAGAATCCCGGTGTCATCGACCTGGTCATCATCGAGGTCCAGAGCGGCGAATACCTGGGGGAAGACGACATCGTCCGCTTCGAAGATCACTATGGCAGGGCCGTCTGATGCTGCTGGCCTTGCAACGCACACTGTGGAGCTACCGCGGTTTCGTCCTTGGCAGCGTCAAGCGCGAGTTCCAGGCACGCTATCGCAACTCGCTGTTCGGCGCGTTGTGGACGGTGCTCAACCCGTTGTCGATGATCCTCGTCTACACGGTGATTTTTTCCCACATCATGCGTGCCCGTCTGCCCGGGGTGGAAGACGGCATGGCCTACAGCGTCTACCTCTGTGCCGGGCTACTGACCTGGGGTTTGTTCGCGGAAATCACCACGCGCAGCCAGGGCATGTTCCTGGAAAACGCCAACCTGCTGAAGAAAATCAGCTTCCCCCGGATCTGCCTGCCGGTGATCGTACTGTTCAACGCCGGAATCAACTTCGCGATCATCCTCGGGCTGTTTCTCGGTTTCCTGCTGATCACCGGGCGCTGGCCGGGCATGACCTTGCTGGCATTGGTGCCGTTGCTGGCCCTGCAAGTGCTGTTCGCCGCCGGGCTGGGCATGCTGCTGGGGATTCTCAATGTGTTTTTCCGCGATGTCGGGCAGTTGTTCGGCATTTGCCTGCAATTCTGGTTCTGGCTCACGCCGATCGTTTACCCGATGACCATCCTGCCGCCGTCGATCCAGCAACTGCTCGCCTTCAACCCCATGACCGCCCTGATGCAGAGCTACCAGAACCTGTTTCTCTACAACCAGTGGCCGGTCTGGAGCTCGCTGGTGCCGTTGCTGGTGGCCGGCCTGCTGTTATGCACCTTGGGCCTGCGCATGTTTCGCCGACGCGGCGGTGAAATGGTGGATGAACTCTGATGGGACACTTGCGCGTCACCGGCCTGGGCAAAGCCTACAAGCAGTATCCGAACCGCTGGAGCCGGCTGTTCGAATGGCTGATCCCCTTTTCCCGCCCGCGCCATCAACTGCACTGGATCCTGCAAGGTGTGGATTTCGAGATCCAGCCCGGGGAAGCCGTCGGCATCGTCGGGGTCAACGGTGCCGGCAAAAGCACTTTGCTCAAAATGATCACCGGCACCACCCAACCGACCTGCGGCCACATCCAGTTGCAAGGCCGCGTCGCCGCGTTGCTGGAATTGGGCATGGGCTTTCATCCGGACTTCACCGGCCGCCAGAACGCGTTCATGGCCGGTCAGTTGCTGGGCATGCAGGTGGAGGAAATCGAAGCCTTGATGCCCGAGATCGAGGGGTTTGCCGAAATCGGTGAAGCCATCGACCAGCCGGTGCGCACCTATTCCAGCGGCATGCAGATGCGTCTGGCGTTCAGCGTCGCCACCGCCCGGCGCCCGGATATCCTGATCGTCGACGAGGCGCTGTCGGTGGGCGATGCCTATTTCCAGCACAAGAGCTTCGAACGCATCCGCAGCTTCCGCAAGGCCGGCACCACGCTGCTGATCGTGTCTCACGATCGCTCGGCGATCCAGTCGATCTGCGACACCGCCATCCTGCTCGAACACGGGCGCATGGCCATGCGCGGCAAGCCGGAAGAAGTGATGGATTACTACAACGCGATGCTGGCCCAGCGCGAGGGCCAGGTGGTCCGCCAGGAGATGCTCGCCAACGGCCAGGTGCGCACCATTTCCGGCACCGGCGAGGCGGGCATCATCGATGTACAACTGCTCAACAGCCAGGGGCAGTCGGTGGAAGTGGCCGAGATCGGCCAGCCCATGGTGTTGCAAGTGCGGGTTGAAATCCGCCAGGACATCGAGCGGCTGGTGCTGGGCTTCTTGATCAAGGACCGACTTGGCCAGCCCATGTACGGGATCAACACCCATCGCCAGGACAAAGCCGTGACCGACCTCAAGGCCGGCGAACAGATCACCTTCCGCTTCAGTTTCGACATGCGCCTGGGCAAGGGCAATTACTCCGTCGCGCTCAGCCTGTCGCGGCTGGACTCGCACCTGGACCGTAATTTCGAATGGCGCGACTACGGGTTGGTGTTTCACGTCATCAATAATCGCCAGGAGGATTTCGTCGGCTGTTCCTGGCTCCAGGCCGAAACCAGCATCCGGCGTTCGAGCCAGACTGCCGTCGAAGCGGTGCCGCAAAAGGAGTTGCCATGAGCCGTCTGTTGGTGGATTGCACCTATGTATACGACCACCCGAATGACAACTCCGGCATTCAGCGAGTGGTGCGCAATGTCATTCGCGAATTGCCGGCCAAGGACCAGGATCGCGAATGCATCCCCGTGGCGATGCTGCAGGGCAAGCTGTACGAAGTGAAAAGCCTGGCCCCCCTGCCTACGAATGGGTGGGATCTGGCCGGCCTGCGAGCACGCTTGGTACAGTTCGCCAATCTGTTCTGGCTCAGGCAGCGGACCCTCGAACGGCGGCGCCCCTTCAGCCAGTCGATCTGGGCGCGCCGCTTCTTGTACGTTGCCTGCCGACTGTTCGCCCTGGGGTGCCTGAGCCTGCCCATTCGAATCCTCGATCGCCTCCTCAAGCGCAAGCCAGCGCCGGCGCGCAGCGTACCGCTGGCACATCGGGCCGGCGATCAACTGGTATTGCTGGACTCTTCCTGGCACTCAGGCTTCTTCCCCCTGGCCGAACAGCTCAAGCGCGATGGCGTCGGGATCATCTCGGTGATCTACGACCTGATTCCCCTGACCCATCCACAATTCTGCGACGCCGGACTGGTCAAGGTGTTCAACTATTGGTTCGACTGGATCGCCCGCACCGCCGACGGCTATATCGCTATCTCCACCACCATTCGTGACCAGCTTCGCCAGGAAATGGTCCGGCGCATCGGCGAGCAAGAAGTGCGCAAGCGCTGGTTCGACTATTTCCACCTGGGCAGCGAACTGGACCTGATCGACGCCACTCACGCCGTCGATCCGAGCTTGCTGCGGCTATTCAAACGCCCTGAGCCGGTGTTCCTGATGGTCAGCACCATCGAACCGCGGAAAAACCACGCCTACCTGATCGACGCATTCGAGCGGGCCTGGGCCGCCGGTTCACAGGCACGGTTATGCATCGTCGGAAAAATCGGCTGGAAATGCGCCCCCCTGATCGAGCGTATCCAACGTCATCCACAACTCGACAGCCGCCTGTTCATGTTCAACAACCTGACGGACCAAAGCCTGGAACACGCCTATCGACACTCTACTGCACTGGTGTTCCCATCCTACGTGGAAGGTTTCGGCCTGCCGCTGGTGGAAGCCATGCAGCGCGGCTTGCCGGCAATGGGCAGCGATATCGCGGTGTTTCGGGAAATCGGCGGCGAGTTCATGACCTATTTCGATCTCGACGATCCGCAAAGCCTGGCGAACCTGGTCATCGAGATGGAACGTACCGGAGTATTCCCGGCCACTCGTAACCTGGATCAATGGCAATGGCTGAGCTGGCGCCAGGCCAGTGCGCAATTGGTGGAGCGGATCGAGTGCCACATCAGTGAAGTGGTCCCCGACAGGGAAACAGCATGCGGATAGCCCTCAACGCGCGCATTCTCCAGGCACCACGCACCGGCATCGGCCACTACGTAGCCGAGCTGGCGACTGCCTTGACCCGGGAACCGGATGTACAGCTGTCACTGTTCCACGGCTGGGGCTGGAGCCCGCAATTGCCGCAAACAGCCAAGCCTGGTTATTCAAAGCTAAGCCCCTTGCTGCGACGGGTTCCGGGCGCCTATCAGGCACGGCGCTGGCTGGAGCAGAAACGTTTCGATCAAGGCCGTTCAAAGGCCATCGACCTGTATCACGAACCCAGCCTCTGGCCGTTGGATTTCGAAGGGCCGATGGTGATCACCCTCCATGACCTCACGCACCTGCGCTACCCCGAAACACAACCGCCGGCACGCCTGAAGGAAATCGAGCGACGGCTCGGTCGCGCGGTGGAACAGGCGCAACTGATCCTGACCGATTCGCAGTTCATCGCCGATGAAGCCCAGCAGCATTTTGGCCTGCCTGCCGAGCGCCTGAGGGTCGCGCCGCTGGGGGTGGCGGCACGTTTCCACCCACGCGAACCGGAAGCGATTGACGCCGTGCTCAAGGCCCATGGCCTGGAGCACCGCCGTTATTTTCTCTGTGTCGGCACCCTGGAACCCCGCAAGAACCTGTCGTTGGCCCTGCGCGCCCATGCCGGGCTCCCGGAATCAGTGCGTCAGACCTTTCCCCTGTTCATCGTAGGAATGAGCGGATGGCAACAGGCACAGCTCAATGATGAGTTGAAATGCGCCCTGGCTGACGGTCATGTTTGCCTGGCGGGTTACCTGCCTGACGAACAGGTCGCCCAGCTATTGGCGGGAGCACGGGCACTGATTTTCCCGTCTTACTACGAAGGCTTTGGCCTACCGGTGCTTGAAGCCATGGCCAGTGGCACACCGGTGATTACCACCCGTCACTCGGCGATGCCCGAGGTGGCGGGACCCGCTGGCAATTACTGCGAGCCGGACGATCCGCAAGGCATGCGCGACGCCATGAGCCGGTTGATGGAAGATCACCCGCACTGGCAAGCGTGTCGCGAGGCGGGGTTGCAACAAGCGGCGCTGTTTTCCTGGGAACGCTGTGCAAAGGTTACCGCCCAAGCGTATCGCCAGGTATTGGGAGGTTGAATGCGAGTCCTGCACTTTTACAAAACCTATTTGCCTGACTCCATGGGCGGCATAGAACAGGTCATCTTCCAGCTGTGCGACAGCACTGACCGGTTGGGTATCGATAACACCGTATTGGCCCTGAGCGGCCAGCCGGCCCCCGAGCCGATCAAGATCCGCCAGCATGTCGTTCATCAGGCCCGAATGAACTTCCAACTGGCGTCCACCGGCTTCTCCTACAGCGTATTCAAGAAATTCCGTGAGCTGGCCGCTGAAGCAGACGTGATCAATTACCACTTCCCCTGGCCATTCATGGACCTGGTGCACTTTTGCAGCGCCGTGAAAAAACCCTATGTCGTGACCTACCATTCAGACATCGTTCGTCAGCGGCACCTGCTCAAGCTCTATCGCCCATTGATGCGGCGCTTTCTGGACGGCGCCGAACGCATCGTCGCGGCGTCGCCGAACTATGTGCACACCAGTGATGTGCTCAGGGAATATCGCGCCAAGACCCGGATCATCACCTACGGCCTGAACAAGGCGAGTTATCCACAGCCTGACCCCGAGCGCATGGCGGAGTGGAAGGCAAAACTAGGGGAGCGGTTCTTTTTGTTCGTGGGGGTGATGCGTTACTACAAAGGCCTGCACATTCTGCTCGACGCCCTCAAAGGCGTGGAGTACCCCGTGGTCATCGTGGGCGCCGGTCCCCTGGAGAAACAACTGCACGCCCAGGCGAAAGCCTTGGGCCTGCGCAACCTGCATTTCCTCGGACGCCTGGGGGACGAAGACAAGGTCGCGCTGCTGGAATTGAGTTATGCCATCGTGTTTCCTTCGCACCTGCGCTCCGAAGCCTTTGGTATCTCCCTGCTCGAAGGCGCGATGTTCGGCAAGCCGATGATCTCCAGCGAAATCGGCACCGGTACCAGCTACATCAATATCCACGACGAAACCGGCCTGGTGGTGCCACCGAGCGATCCCGAGGCGTTCCGCGAAGCAATGCGCACCCTGTGGGAAAACCCGGCACAAGCCCAGGCCATGGGTGCCAGGGCCGAAGCCCGTTACCGGCAGTTGTTCACTTCCGAGGAGATGGGCCACAAGTGGGTGCGACTGTACGAGGAACTGCTGGAGGAAAAGGCGCTTTCCTACGCCTGATCCCCCAACTGGATCCGTGTTTGTACCGGGACATAGCTCACCCTGTGGCGAGGGAGCTTGCTCCCGCTGGGCTGCGCAGCAGCCCCAAAGCCGACACCGCAGCCATGCCAGGCACACCGCGCGCCCTTTTCAAGGGGTTGCTTCGCAACCCAGCGGGAGCAAGCTCCCTCGCCACACAGCCCCCCATTCAAATGCTCAGGCCTGCTTTTGCAACCCGGCAATCGTACGCGGCATGCCCACGAACCCGGGCAAGGCTTCGATCCGCGCCAGCCAGGCCCGTACATTGGCATAGTCCTCCAACGACACATTACCTTCCGGTGCATGGGCGATGTAGCTGTAGCCGGCGATGTCGGCGACGGTCGCAGCGTCACCCGCCAGAAAAGCGCGGCGGCTCAATTCCTGATCAAAGACTTTCAGCACGTTGTGGGAACGGGCAATCACGTCCTCGGCGTTGTAGGGCGCGCCAAACACCGTGATCAGCCGCGCCGTGGCCGGCCCCGCATGAATCGGCCCGGCCGCCGCCGACAACCAGCGCTGCACCCGGGCGGCGCCGATTGGATCGCTCGGCAACCAACGGCCCTCGCCATATTTGAGCGCCAGGTACACCAGGATCGCATTGGAATCCGCCAACACCACACCGTCATCGTCAATGACCGGGACCTGGCCAAACGCATTGAGCGCCAGGAAATCCGCCTGTTTGTGCGCCCCTTTGGCCAAGTCGACGAAGATCTCCTCGACAGGTAGCCCGAGCAACGAAAGCATCAGTTGAACGCGATGGGAATGGCCGGAAAGCGGGAAGTGATAGTGCTTGATAGGGTTCATGGTCGACTCCGCTGCAAGTGACGCCATCAGCACAACGGCGTCGATGGAGTCATCTTCCGCTCCAGGCAAAAACAAGAGAATCACCCAGAAACGCAATCCATTGTTTCGCCCAAAGAAATAATGCTTCAGCCATTCAAAGCCGGATGTTCGCGCAACGCACTGACGACGAAGTCGACAAAGCTTCGAACCCGCGCGGGCGCATTGCGTCCGCCCTGGTACACCACATGGATCGGCAGAGGCGGCAATTCGAAATCGGCCAGGACGATTTCCAGTTCACCAGCGGCCACGTTGCCCGCCACCTGATAAGACAGCACTCGCGTCATCCCCAGTCCCTGGCAGGCGGCGGTGATCGCGGCCTGGTTGGCCGTCACCACCAGCCTAGGCACGGGCCGGACGGCCAACGGTTGGCCCGAGTCGACGAAGGTCCAGCTTTTGACCTGGCCAATGGCCGATGACGCCACCACGGGCATTCGTTCCAAGTCATCCGGATGCCGGGGCCGCCCATGGCGCGCGAAGAAATCAGGGGAGCCGCACACCACCCGCCGCACTTCACCGACACGCACGGCGTGCAGGTTGCTATCCGGCAGTTCGCCAATACGCAGGGCAACGTCGATGCCCTCCTCGGCCAGGCTGACCGTGCGGTCCAATAGCAAGGCGTTGATGCAGACCTCGGGAAACCGCTGCAGGTAATCCACCAGTAACGGCGTGACGAACGACTGACCGAACAGCACCGGTGCGGTAATCGTCAACTGCCCACGGGGCTGGACGTGGCTACCGGCCGCCGAATCCTCGGCTTCCTGCAAATCGCTCAAGATCCGGCGACAGTCCTCGAGAAAACGCTGGCCAGCTTCGCTCAGGTACACATTGCGCGTGGTGCGCACCAGCAAGGGCGTGCCGATGCGTTGCTCCAACGCCGCCACCGCCCGCGTGACGCTGGCCGCCGACAGCCCCAGGCGCCGCGCCGCCGCCGAAAACCCCGACTCCTGGGCCACGGCAAGGAAAACCTGCATTTCCTGGAACCTGTCCATCCATCCCCCGATGAGAAATCCTGATACAAGTTTTTTACCCGGCCCAAAGCCGCGCTACACGGCCATTGTAGAGACCTGGGCCAGTGAACCACAGCGTAACGCCGCCGGACACTGGGACATTGGCCCGACCGCTGGCGACTGTGCTTGGTACCATCCATTTTTGTGACAGTTTAATGACTGTAAGACCACCCTGTGGGAGAACCCCCTTTGTGAGAGCGAGCCTGCTCGCGATAGCGTCGATCAGCACAAATTCTTATCGACTGACACAACGCTATCGCGAGCAGGCTCGCTCCCACAGGGTTTGCGTGCTGTTTAATGGATTGGCTTCAACTGGAAGACCTGCTGTGAAAGTTTTTTACCGCCACTTAACCCATCCCCTCGCCCCCCTTATCGCCCTGGTCGGATGCGTATTGCTGATCCCGATGATCCTGCGCCTGGCCCTGGGCTGGTCCGACCCGTTGGGCTATCTGTCGGACCTGGGCATCGGTGGGCTACTGATCGCGTTGCTTTACCGTCGCCCCTGGTGGCTGGCATTGCCGGTATTGCTGGCCTGGAGTGCGTTGACCCTGGCCAGCATCGAGTTGGTCAGCGCGGTCGGGCGAATGCCCAATCCTTCGGACATTCATTATCTGACCGACCCGCAGTTCGTTGAAAATTCCACCAGCGGCGGCTTCGCTCATCCGTGGCTGGCCGCGCTCCAGTTGGCCGCGCTGGTGTTCTGGCTGGCGATCCAATGGACCCACCGCCCACGCCAGGCGCCACGCTTGCCTCGTCACGCCTGGGCCGTGCCCGTGTTGCTCCTGATGGGCCACGGCGCGTTGCAGTCCTGGCGCCCCAGCGAGGCGGACCAATGGAATGTGTTCAACCTGCCTCACCAACTCGTCACGGCGGGTATCGCCGCCGGGCAGGATCAAGCCCGGCAATGGCTCGACGGCGATACAGTGGACCCAGCCCCGGCCATGGCAGGGCTGACCCGCCTGGACCTCGATGGCAACAGGTTGCTGGCCGAACCGGGGCGTGCACGCAACGTCCTGGTCATCGCCCTGGAGGGCATTCCCGGGGCCTACGTCAGCGCCAACCGTCAGGCCCTGAAAAGCAGCTATCAGGAGAACCTGATGCCGCACCTCAGTGCCTGGGCCGAGCGCGGCATGAACACCCCCGATTACGTCCTGCACAGCCATCAGACCATTCGTGGCTTGTACGCGATGCTGTGTGGCGACTACGACAAACTCGACGACGGTACGCCCAAAGGCGTCGAAATGCTCAACCAGACCCAGCGCAACCAGGCCTGTCTACCGGCCCAGTTGCGCCAGAACGGCTTTTCCACGCATTTCCTCCAGGGCGCGGGCCTGCGGTTCATGGCCAAGGATCGGATCATGCCGCACATCGGCTTCGACACGACCCTGGGCATGGAGTGGTTCACTCGTCCCGCCTACCTGGAATTCCCGTGGGGCAAGGACGACAGGACCTTCTTCGAAGGCGCGCTGGACTATGTCGGGCAACTGCAACAAACGGACAAGCCCTGGATGCTGACCCTGCTGACCGTGGGCACGCACCAGCCCTACTCGGCGCCGGATGAATACCTGCAACGCTACGACACCGCCAAGCAGGCGGCGGTGGGTTATCTGGATGACGCACTGGCGAGCTTCCTGGCGGGCCTGGAACGCCAAGGCATCCTGGAGAACACCCTGGTGGTCATCACCTCGGACGAATCCCACGGCATCGACGACGTACGCCTGGCGTCGTCCTGGGGATTCAACCTGACCCTGGCCCCGGAACCGTTGCCCCGGATCAAGTCAGGGACCTACGGCCACGTCGACCTGACCGCCTCGATCCTCGATTACTTCGGCTTTGCGGTGCCCACGTCGTTGTCCGGCCGCTCGCTGTTCAGGGACTACCCGACGGGCCGGGAGATCATGTCGTTCACCAACGGCAAGCTGCGCTATCACGACGGCAAGGGCACGTTTACCGAGTGCGACTTCCTCCAGCATTGCCGTTACTACACCAGCGAAGGCTTCATCGCCGACCGCGCCACCTACGGCGGGCAATACAGCGGCCAGCGCGCCAGGCTGATTGGAGCCCAGGCCATGGCCTTGGGCCAGACCCTGATGCGCACACCCTTGAACCAGCATTATCAATTCGGCAGCACGGATAAAATCCCGCTGCCGGCCCAGGTCACCAACGATTGGACCGACAACCTGATCGGCGCCCAATACCTGGAAATGCCCAAGGGTTCACAGACCCGCGTCAGCCTGACCATCCGCACCGTGGAGGCTGACCATGCCGCCTACATTTCCCTCAAGGCCAAGGAGTTCGAGAAGGAAGTGCTGATGGACCTGCCCACCGACGTCGCGGTGACACCCGACCAGCCGCTGGTGATGAACATCAGTTTCGACAACCCGCAGCAGCGCAAGGCGTTTTCCTTTCATTTGCTCGGTCATGGCGTCGGCGCCATCGAAATCAGCGACTTCAGCGTCGTGACCGAACTGCCGGAGCAGACGGACCAGCCGCAATACCTGGACGATATGCAGGAAGACAGCGAGGCCCAATCCAGCTGAACAAAAAAACGCGCAGCCCTTGAACACGGCTGCGCTGAGGTCCGCCCACAGAAGGCCTGGGGCTAATCCAGCAACCGATGCAGCTTGGCGTACTGCAACAGCATGATGGTCTTGCCGTCGCAAATCTCTCCGGTCTCGATCATGCCCAGGGCCTGGTCGAGGGACAGCTCCAGCACTTCGATTTCTTCACCTTCTTCTTCCAGGCCACCGCCTTCGTGCTGCTTGTCTTCGTCAAAGTACTCGCCGACGAAAAAATGCAACCGCTCAGTCACCGAACCCGGGCTCATGAAGGCTTCGAACACCTTGCGCACGTCCTGGATGATATAGCCGGTTTCTTCCTGGGTTTCCTTGCGGATACAGGTGTGCGGGTCGTCGTTGTCCAACAGGCCGGCGCAGGTTTCGATCAACAGGTCATCGTGGCCATTGACGAAGGCCGGGAAGCGGAATTGCCGGGTCAGTACCACGGTCTGCTTGGCCTTGCTGTACAGCAGGATGGTGGCGCCGTTGCCACGGTCGTAGGTCTCGCGCGTCAGCTCGCGCCATTGGCCGTTGCGACCGAGGTAGTCATAGGTGGTCTTGCGCAGCACGTACCAATTGTCCGAGAGGACTTCGACGTGCTTGATGCGTACGCGATCTTTGGTGCTGGTTGCCTGTGTCATTTGCCCACTCCGTTCGGGACCAGTGGTCCACTTTGAAAACTCCATTCGCACCTCTTTCATACCCACAAAAAAACTCACGATGGCCCATCGTTTTTTCTAGTTCGACAAAATCTGCCCGCTCATTAAATCTTCGACCAGCCCTGAGCCTGCGGGGGTTCCATCCATAAAAAAACAAACCAGACGAGAATTCCTCATGGGCATCAATCTGAAATTCGGGCACAAGATTCTTCTGGGTGCCTGCGTCATTGTGATGGCGGTATTCCTGTCTTTCTCGTTGTTCAACGACCATCGCCAGCAAGCCAGCACCCGCGAAGCACTGCACCGCAACTTACAAGCCACCGGCCAGTTGCTAGGCGCGAACCTCGACAGCTGGCTGGCCGGTCGGATCCTATTGATCGAAGGTGCCGCCCAAACCATCGCCGCCAATCCCACCCCGCAGACCATTGGCGCGATTCTCTCCCAGGACATCATTACAAAGACCTTCATCGCCAGCTACGCCGGCCTTGAAGACAGTCGTTTCTTTATTCATCCCGACCGGGTAATGCCCGACGGGTACGACGTTCGCCAGCGCGCCTGGTACAAAGACGCGGCGCGTACCCTTGAACCGGTGCTGACCGAACCCTACATCGGTGCCGGTATTGATTATCTGATCATGACCCAGGCGGCTCCGATCAAGGTCAATGGCAAGGCCGTCGGTGTGCTGGGTGCGAGCCTGAGCCTGGAGCAGCTCGCGAAAATCATCAATGCCGTGGACCTCAACGGCATAGGCTATGCCTTCCTGGTCAGCGACGACGGCAAGATCCTGGTGCACCCGGACAACACACTGGTGACCAAGACTCTCACACAAGCGTTCCCCGAAGGCCCGCCGAGCATCAACAACGCCTTGAATGAAGTGCAGGAAAACGGCCGAACACGGATCGTCACGTTTACGCCGATCAATGGCCTACCCTCATTGCACTGGTCCATCGGTCTTTCGGTGGATAAAGACAAAGCCTACGCCGCACTCCACGAATTCCGCACCTCGGCGCTGGTCGCCACATTGATCGCCATGCTGGTCACGGTCGGTTTGCTAGGCCTGTTGATCAACGCCCTGATGCGACCATTGCGCAGCATGGGCTTGGCCATGCAATCCATCGCCGATGGCGAAGGCGACCTGACCCAGCGCCTGCACAGCCTGTCCCGGGATGAGTTCGGCATGATGGCGGGAGGGTTCAATCGCTTCGTCGAACGTATCCAGCAATCGATCCGGGAAGTCCTGGCGTCCAGTATCCAGCTCACCCAATTGGCGGCACAGGTCAGCCAGGCGTCAAACGCCTCCCTGAAAAGCTCTGACACTCAATCGGCCCTGACCCATAACGTCGCCACGGCAATCAATGAGCTGGGGGCCGCGGCCCAGGAAATCGCCCGCAGCGCCGCCCATGCGTCAAGCCGCGCCTCGGATACCCGGGATCAGACCCAGGAAGGCCAGTCTGTGGTGCAGCGCAATATCAGCGCCATGTCGCAGCTCTCGTCGCAAGTGGTCAATACCCGCCGGGACATCGAAAGCCTTAATGAAAAAACGCTGAAGATCGGACGTATCCTCGACGTCATCAAAGGCATCTCCGACCAGACCAACTTGCTGGCCCTTAACGCCGCCATCGAGGCCGCCCGCGCCGGGGATGCCGGACGCGGTTTTGCGGTGGTCTCGGACGAAGTACGTACGCTCGCCCATCGCACCCAACAATCAGCTCAGGAAATCCACAGCATGATCGAGGAGCTGCAAGCAGGTGCTGGCAGCGCCGTGAGCGCCATGCTCGAAAGCCAGCGTCACAGCGACGACAACGTCAGTGCCGCCAAGCTCGCGGGCGAGCGACTCAATCGCGTGCTGCTGGGCATCGGCGAGATCGACGAGATCAACTTGTCCGTCGCCACCGCCACCGAAGAACAGACCTCAGTGGTGGACAATCTGGATCGCGACATCAGCCACATCAATGACCTGAACCAGGAAATGGTCGGCAATTTGCAATCCACCTTGCGGGCCTGCACCGAACTGGAAAACCAGTCGCGCCGCCTGCAACAAATGGTCAACACCTTCAGAATCTGAACATCATTGGAATCGGGTTGGCGGGACCCGTGGCAATGCTCGTTTGTGGGCCGTTTTGAGATAGGCACGTTCGATGATCTGTCGCGCCTGAGGCGACACTTCTTCACCCATCAGATACGCATCGATTTCCTCGTAGCTGCAGCCATACGCCACTTCATCCAACTTGCCGGGTGCCAGGTCTTCCAAGTCCGCGGTCGGCGCCTTGCGCACCAGGTACGCGGGGGCACCCATCGCGTCGGCCAACCCTCTCACCTGAGTCTTCGTCAGCCCGGACAACGGTGCCAGGTCGCACGCGCCGTCGCCGAACTTGGTGAAAAACCCCATCACCGCCTCTGCCCCATGATCGGTGCCAACCACCAACCCGTTGCTCAGATTGGCAATAGCGTATTGCGCCAGCATCCGTGCCCGGGCCTTGGCGTTGCCTTTGGCAAAGTCGGTGAGCTCGGCCGAAGGCTGCAAGCCATCGATTTCGATACTGCCCATCAGCCCGTCGACACACGCAGCGATGTTGCTGGTGGTGATCGAGTCCGGGCGGATGAAGTCCAGGGAAGCCTGGGCGTCTTGTTCGTCCGCCTGGGCCTTGTACGGCAGCCGGACGGCGATAAATCGCGCCGCGTAGTCTTCACCCCGCAGTTGCTCCACCGCGAGCTGGCATAGACGGCCGGCGGTGAGCGAATCGACGCCGCCACTGATACCCAGGACCAGGGACTTGCAACCCGACGCGCGCAATATCTGCTTTATGAATTCGATGCGGCGGGCAATCTCGGTTGCTTCGTCGCCCCGGGTGAGTTGGCGGTCGATACCCAGTTCCCGGGCAATGCGGTCTTGCGCAAGCGTAGTCATATCAGGCTCCCAACTGTGGATTGATCAGGGCAACGTTGAACACTTGGGCGGCGTACCGCAGAAACGAGGCATCCTCGCAGACGTTCTTGATCGGATCGTCGGAGAACTTCACCACCGGCTCGCCGTGGACCCGCACCAGTTTCATGACGATGCTCAGCGGTTCGACACCGTCGACATCGCAGGCCAGGCTGGTGCCCATGCCAAAACCGAATTTGGCCTTGCCGCGAACATGACGCAGGATCGGCAGGCACTTTTCGAAATTGAGGCCATCAGAGAACATCAGGTCCTTGGTACGTGGATCGATGCCCAGTTCCTGGTAGCGCCCCAGCACCTTGTCAGCCCAGACAATCGGGTCACCGGAATCCTGGCGCAGGCCGTCATAAAGCTTGGCGAAATACAGGTCGAAATCCTTGAGGAAGAAGTCAGTGCTGATGCAGTCCGTCAGGGCGATACCGAGCCGGCCGCGATACTCGTGCACCCAGTTTTCCAACGCTGCGTTCTGGCTCTCGCGTAACCGCCCCAGTTGCTGGTGCACCATCAACCATTGGTGAGCCATGGTGCCGATCAGAGGCAGATCGAACTCGTAGGCCAAGTGAGCGTTACTGGTGCCGACAAAGACCCCGGGGAAATCGCTGCGCATCACATTCACCACTTCACGCTGGGCCCTGAACGACAGGCGCCGCCGGGTGGAGAAGTCTGAAACGCGAAACTCGGCGAGCTCTTCACGACTGGCATTTTTCTCCAGCCATTCGAACTTCTGGTACAGCTTGCGGGTGACGTCGGCCAACTCGACTTCGGGGTATTTCTCGCGGTTGCGCAGTTCGCTGACCATTGCCAACACCGGTTGCTCGAACATGATGCAGTGCAGCATCGGCCCACGGACGCGGATGTGCAGTTGGCCGTCGACTTCCGAAACATGTATGTAGCGCAAATTGAAGCGAAACAGGCCGAGAAACTGTTCGAAGTCCGGTGTCAGGTACTCACGGAAACGCTTGTTGAACAGAAACCGCTGCTCCCCCTCGCGCAGCTGCAGCCCGGCGAGCTTCTCCAGCTCCACACGAATGTCCGGGATCAGGTGACCGAGCCGCTCTTTGGAACGCACGATGAACTGGTATTCCACCTCGACATTCGGGTGCTGGTGCAAGACCGCCTGCATCATGGTGAAGGTGTAGTAGTCGGTATCCAGAAGGCTCTGGATGACGCCGTTGCTTGAATCGTATGCACTGTCCATGGTTCGTCCTTATGCGTTTGCCAGGCGGATGGTTTCTTCGCGAGTCGCGGCAACCGAAATGCCTGCTTGCTGCATGTCGTGAATGGCTTGAAGAGCCCCCTCCTCACTGATGGCCCGGCAGGCCGGAAGGTGAATGATCACTTCGAAGCCGGCGGCGGCCAGTTGCAGCGCGGTGGTCTTGACGCAGAAATCCAGCGCCAGCCCACCGACAATGACCTGCTCCACACCCAGACTTTTGAGGTACTCGATCACCCCGGTGGACAGCTTGCCGTGCAGGTCGTGGTAGCAGGCGCCGTACGGGTGCAAATCCGGCTCGACACCCTTCCAGACGAAATAGTCGTAGTCGTAGGGGGTCGGCAGTTGATCCAGCAAAGCGAAACCTTCGGTACCAGGAACGCAGTGGCTGACCCAGGTGATGTCGGCGTGCTCGAGCCCGGTGGGCACGAACATTTGCGCGTGATCGGCGACTACCCACGGGGCCAGGGGCGTATGGGCGTCCTTGCTGCCGATACGGAGGCTGGCCAGGGACGCGATGAAATTCAGCTCGCCGCCAATCTGGTCACCGCCCGGCACTGGAAGCTCATCGGGGCATAGCGGCGTGAAGCTCTTTTGCGCATCGACATCGAAGGAAGCGGTTTTCCGGGTCAGGCTGTTCATGCTGGGTTTCTCCTCTTCATGGCCACGAGAGTACATAAGATGTACTTTCATAACAAGCCACTCGCAGAAAATATTTTTGCTGATCCTTCTCTAATCAGTGCCTATGGCTTAGCTAACAGTTGATTTTCACCAGAAAGATTTTACTGATAGAGTACATGTCATGTACCAATAGAGGATAAGCCATGTTCGAGATAGCCCTTTATGGCGGTGCCTTCAACCCTCCTCACGCCGGTCACGCCCAGGTGATGATCGAGGCCTCATGCCAGGCCAGACGCGTGCTGGTGGTCCCCAGCTTGCGGCATCCCTGCGGCAAGCAAATGGTTGACTATGAGGTGCGCCTGAGCTGGCTGGAATCGATCGTCGAGAAGGTTCAGCCGCTGTGCCGCGCCGAAGTGCGGGCAAGCCGGGTGGAACAGGTCGTGGCCCGTGGCGTTGAAGGCGCAATCTACAGCTACACCCTGCTCGCCCACCTCGCCGACAGCCTGGCCCTGGACGGCAAGCGGATCGCGTTGGTGGTGGGTCGGGATGTCGCGGATCAGCTGCCGACCTTCTATCGCGGCCAGGAATTGCTGGAGCGTTTTTCCATCCTTTGCGTGGAGGAAAAGATCCACGTGCGCAGCACAGGGGTTCGCGAACGACTGGCCTTGGGCAAGCCGCTTCCCATCGACTGGATGGCACCCGGCATGAACCCGTTAAACTATGACCTTTACGCTACCCACGGAAATCGACATGCCCACTAACACAGCCCCCGCGCGCGATTATCTGCACACCATCGACCTCTGTGTGCTGCGCTTCTGCCGGGAGACCCAGGCTCTGGAAATCCTCCTGAACCGACGGGAAGCCGAGCCGTTCACCGGTCATTGGGCCCTGCCCGGGATCGTGGTCAATGGTGGTGTCGAAGACCTCACACTGAACGACGCCGTGGAGCGCCTGCGTCATTCAAACAAGGTCGGCATGCCGCTGGCCTGGATCGAACAGGTGGGCACCGTCGGCGACGCATTCCGCGATCCACGCTGCTGGTCGTCCTCGACGTTCTACCTGGCGATTGTCAGCGATGCGGTCCAGCTCGCCGAACACCAGGGATTTTTCCCCCTCAAGGACGTCGCTGACGCCTCGATCAAACTTCCTTTCGATCACAACAGCCTGGTGGCGGCTGTCCAGGAGCGGTTGTTGTCCAAGGCCCTCTACAGCAGCCTGCCACTGATGTTCCTGGGTCCGGAATTCAGCGCGCCGGAAGCGGTGAATATTTTCTCCGTGGTGCTCGACCGCCCGGTGCTCAAGACCAGCATGCGCCAGCGGTTGCTGAAGATGACCGAGGCCGGTTACCTGCAGGAAACCGGTCGCAAGAAAAGCGGCGAAGGCGGCCGCCCGCAACGCACGGTGGAAAATCTCAAACCGGGTAGCGTTTACCTGTTTGATCGTTGTTTTCTGGAGTAGCGCTTAGCGGGCAAGCGCAAATGCTGGCGCCATCCGCTCCTGCTCATTAGAGGAAATTCCCAGATAGCGCGCGACTCTGGGCCATTTCCTGACTACCCCCTGGAATCTCTCGATGGTTTGTCTGGCATCGTCAGCAGACACGCGGAAGTAGCCGGCCACGCTCATTGCCAAATCAAGGTCTATGGCGTTATCTGCCTCTGAAACGTTGAGCCTCAAGCCAGTGTCGCCAGGGACAGGGTTCATGTCATATGCAGGCGAAAGACGCCAACCGCGCCCTGGCACTAATAGGAAGCCATGGTTTCGTAGATGATCGTCAGTATTCGAAACCAGCATGTTGAAGACTATTCTTCGCCAAAGCTCGCGAAGATCTGCTTCGGGTGCGGCACCCGCCCTTATCAATACCTCTGCAATCTCCAGATAGCTTGCCCCTGTCTCATGCCCATCACCATCCTGGTGCTCCGTCAGGGTCATCGCTGAAGCAAAGTGAAGTCGCCCACCCTCTGCTGTTCTGTCAAAACGCTTAACCATGAAACAGTGGTGATCACTTGCGTATCGTTGCGCTCTTCCTTCGGCAACATATAGCTCACAGCCTTGGGCCAATGTGTTGACGACCATCTCCCAAGCGCCTACGTCGTGGGTATCTCTATTACTGGGGAACTTTCCTATCCAGAGAGCGTGATCGTCATCTACTACGCTTGCCTTGGGCCTCGCTCCACCCAGGGAGCCACCTGGGGCAATGAGCATTCGAATCCAGTCCTGACCCTGAGCCCCCCGATCCTCTCCAGCTTCAAATCGACGCGAAGCCTCTTCAAGCTCACGCATGCGGGCCATGGGTGGGGCGGCTTGCTCCACATGGTCATCAAGGAACTCTCCCTCTTCCTCGACTTTGAAACGCAGTCCCCCTACCCGGTAGACGTCGTGGACACCGATGAGGTAGTCCGAGTCAAATAGCCGTGCGTCCTGCGGTACAACTCCTGCTCTTTTATCCCGCTCCAAGCGACGATCCATCAGCAGTCGCCCCCATCGATCAGGTGAGGAGTCCGATACGCACCCAAAGCAATTTCTCGCTGGATATTGCCGTCCTTCGTAAGGCTGAATCCGAGGGTCGATGGCGATTTGAGTGTGGATGGATTGAAGAACAGCCCGCGCGTATTCAAATTCCATACGCTCGGATCCTGCCAATCTGCGGGAATGAAGGGTCCCAAGCAGTACCGGTGCTGTTTCATCCCAGTCTGCGTAGACGAAAATCCTTTCAGGCATCGTCGTCCCCTAAAAGTTTCTTGGCCAGTTCAGAGCTTGTCTGGCTCCGACTGTCAGCGGCTGGCGATGTAGAAATATTCTCTTTCGCTGAAACGCTGACCAGGTTGTTCCAATGAAACTCACTGGGCAGCCGTACTTTTGGCTTGATGTGCTCGACCGCAGAGCGCCCTTTCAACTCAGCATCTTGCAGATCACGGCCTAACTCATCTGTGCGTGCGAGCAATTCGAGGTCCTTCTCCAACCCCAAGGCTACTAGCACTGAAACGTAGGCGCCGATGGTCACAGCGGGGCTGCCACTCTCCAGCGCTCTCAACGTGGGGGCGCTCATGCCTGCCCGCGCCGCCATTTGCGCCGCCGTTATCTTACGGCGCTTACGAGCCAGCTCAATGCGTTCACCAAACTGGCGCAGGAGCCGCTCGGCTGACGGCATGAGGGGTGCGGTTTTTTTAGGCATGGCTGTATTTTTTCAATTTCTGCATGAATTTGAAAAAATACTAGCATACATCTCTCCTAGATCTGCTCGGAAGGGCAGCTTATGAAAGTATTTCTTCAAAAAATAGCGCTAAATAAAAAAATACTTTGTATAGAGACTGTGCTTGCTAAATCGAAGGGATCAGCCCAGACGTTACTGGCCTGACGGCTAAGGCGACGGCAGGAGTAACACGCAGCGGCGTGGTTACCCCAGGCTCGACAGTACGGAGTGTCTGGTTTGATGATCGGGTTTAGCAGCGCTAAACCCGAAAGGACTTATTACTTGGAATCAGCAGGGACGACTCACTCCACCGTCACAGACTTCGCCAAATTCCGCGGCTGGTCCACATCCGTGCCCTTGAGCACAGCAACGTAGTACGACAGCAGTTGCAGCGGGATGGTGTAGAGGATTGGCGACAGGATGTCGTGGATGTGTGGCATGTGCACCACGTGGGTACCTTCGCCATTGGTCATGCCGGCCTTTTCGTCAGCAAAGACAATCAACTGGCCGCCGCGGGCGCGGACTTCCTGCAGGTTGGACTTGAGCTTTTCCAGCAGCTCGTTATTCGGCGCGACGGTGACGACGGGCATGTCGTTATCCACAAGCGCCAGCGGGCCGTGCTTGAGCTCGCCGGCCGGGTAGGCCTCGGCGTGAATGTAGGAGATTTCCTTGAGCTTCAAGGCCCCTTCCATCGCCACCGGGAATTGCGCGCCACGGCCGAGGAACAGGGTGTGGTTCTTCTCGGCGAACAGCTCGGCGATTTTTTCCACGGTGCTGTCCATGGCCAAGGCTTCGCCCAGGCGGGCAGGCAGGCGACGCAGTTCTTCCACCAGCTTGGCCTCGACGCCTTCACCCAGGGTGCCGCGAACCTGGCCCAGGGACAGGGTCAGCAACAGCAGGCCCACCAGTTGCGTGGTGAACGCCTTGGTCGACGCCACGCCGATTTCACGACCGGCCTGGGTCAGCAGGGTCAGGTCGGACTCGCGCACCAGCGAGCTGATGCCGACGTTGCAGATCGCCAGGCTGGCGAGGAACCCCAGTTCCTTGGCATTGCGCAGGGCGGCCAGGGTGTCGGCGGTTTCGCCGGACTGGGAAATGGTGACGAACAGCGAATCGGGCTGCACCACCACTTTGCGATAGCGGAACTCGCTGGCGACTTCGACCTGGCACGGGATACCCGCCAGTTCTTCCAGCCAGTAACGGGCGACCATGCCGGCGTGATAACTGGTGCCGCAGGCCACGATCTGCACGTTGCGGACCTTGGCGAACAACTCCGCCGCCTGTGGACCGAATGCCTGGACCAGGACCTGGCTCTGGCTCATGCGGCCTTCCAGGGTGCGTTGCACCACAGCCGGTTGTTCGTGGATTTCCTTGAGCATGAAGTGGCGGAACTCGCCTTTGTCGGCAGCTTCGGCACCGTCGCGGTATTGGACGGTCTCACGTTCCACGCTTTTGCCGGCCAGATCCCAGATCTGCACGCTGTCGCGGCGTATTTCGGCGATGTCGCCTTCTTCCAGGTACATGAAGCGATCGGTGACCTGGCGCAGCGCCAACTGATCGGAGGCCAGGAAGTTTTCCCCCAGGCCCAGGCCGATAACCAAAGGGCTGCCGCTGCGGGCCGCCACCAGGCGATCGGGTTGTTTCGCGCTGATGACCGCCAGGCCATAGGCACCGTGCAGTTCCTTGACGGTGGCCTTGAGGGCCACAGTCAGGTCCACCAGGTCCTTGAGCTTGTGATTGAGCAAGTGAGCGATGACTTCAGTGTCGGTGTCCGAGCTGAACACATAGCCGAGCGCCTTGAGCTGTTCACGCAAAGCTTCGTGGTTTTCGATGATGCCGTTGTGCACCACCGCCAGGTCGCCGGAAAAGTGCGGGTGAGCGTTACGCTCGCATGGCGCGCCATGGGTGGCCCAGCGAGTGTGGGCAACGCCAAGGCGACCGATCAGCGGTTCGGCCTCCAGGGCCTGTTCCAGCTCGCTGACCTTGCCTGGGCGACGCATGCGCTCGAGCTTCTCGTCGTTGGTGAACACCGCTACACCGGCGCTGTCGTAGCCGCGGTATTCCAGGCGCTTGAGGCCCTCGAGCAAGATTGCAGTGATGTTGCGTTCAGCAACGGCGCCGACAATTCCACACATGCTATTTCTCCTGGCTGACAGGCGCGCAGATCAAGGTGATGCCGCGGGCCTGAATCTGATCGCGGGCCTCTACGGGCAGGCGATCATCGGTAATAAGGGTATGGACGCTGCTCCACGGCAGCTCCAGGTTGGGAATCTTGCGGCCGATCTTGTCGGCCTCCACCATCACGATCACTTCGCGGGCCACCTCAGCCATCACGCGGCTCAGGCCCAGCAGTTCGTTGAAGGTGGTGGTACCTCGAACCAGATCGATGCCGTCGGCGCCGATGAACAGCTGGTCGAAATCGTAGGAACGCAGGACCTGCTCGGCCACTTGGCCCTGGAACGACTCGGAGTGAGGGTCCCAAGTGCCGCCGGTCATCAACAGCACCGGCTCATGCTCCAATTCGCTCAAGGCATTGGCGACATGCAGGGAATTGGTCATCACCACCAAGCCTGGCTGTTGGCCGAGTTGAGGAATCATGGCCGCCGTAGTGCTGCCGCTGTCGATGATGATGCGCGCATGTTCGCGGATCCGCTTCACAGCGGCCCGGGCAATGGCGAGTTTGTACTTGGAGACGGTCTGCCCGTTATCGGCCACCAATTCCTGCGGCATTGGCACCGCGCCACCGTAGCGCCGCAGCAGCAGGCCGTTGGTTTCCAGGGCGGCGAGGTCCTTGCGAATCGTAACTTCCGAGGTTTCGAAGCGCTTGGCCAGTTCATCCACACTGACCTCACCCTGCTCCTGGAGCAAGGCAAGGATGTTGTGCCGGCGTTGTGGCGTGTTGCGTTTCGACATGGCGGGATAAGTTTCGATTCGAAAGATAACGTAAGCAATCAAAACCTATTGGAGCGATATCGTCAAGGCGCAACAAGAAAAATTCAGAAATATCCTAATGAAATGTGGGAGCGAGCCTGCTCGCGAAGCGGTGAGTCAGCCAATACTGCTCTTCTGACCCACCGCTTCGCGAGCAGGCTCGCTCCCACAGGGGAATGTGGATAACTTCAGGGTTTCTTGATTTTTTCTGGTCGCTTCCAACCATCGATATTGCGCTGGCGAGCGCGTCCAACCGCCAATTGAGCGTTATCCACATTCTGCGTGATGGTCGAACCGGCCGCCGTGGTGGCACCGCTGGAGATATCCACAGGCGCGACCAAGGAGTTGTTCGAGCCGATGAACACGTCTTCGCCCAATACGGTTTTCCACTTGTTGGCGCCATCGTAATTGCAGGTGATGGTGCCAGCGCCAATGTTGGTGCGGGCGCCGACTTCAGCGTCACCGAGGTAGGTCAGGTGCCCGGCCTTGGCGCCTTCGCCCAGGTGAGCATTCTTGAGTTCGACGAAGTTACCCACATGGGCACGGGCCTCCAGCACAGAGCCTGGCCGCAGGCGGGCAAACGGGCCGGCGTCGCTGCCTTCGCCCATGATCGCACCGTCGATATGACTGTTGGCCTTGATCACCACGCCTTTGCGCAAGGTGCTGTCCTTGATCACACAGTTCGGGCCGATCACCACGTCGTCTTCGATGACAACCTTGCCTTCGAGGATGACGTTGATATCGATGACCACGTCGCGACCCACGCTGACGTCACCGCGCACATCGAAGCGGGACGGATCGCGCAGGGTCACGCCTTGGGCCATCAGCCGGCGGGCGGCGCGCAATTGATAGTGGCGCTCCAGCTCGGCCAGTTGCCGGCGATCGTTGGCGCCCTGCACTTCCATGGCGTCCAGCGGCTGCTCGGTGGCGACGACCAGGCCGTCAGCAACGGCCATGGCGATCACATCGGTCAGGTAGTACTCGCCCTGGGCGTTGTTGTTCGACAGACGACTCATCCAGTCACCCAGGCGTTCAGCCGGCACGGCAAGAATACCGGTGTTGCCCTCGGTGATCGCGCGCTGGGCTTCGTTGGCGTCCTTTTGCTCGACAATCGCCGTCACCTGGCCGTCGGCGTTACGCACAATGCGGCCGTAACCGGTGGGGTCATCCAACTCGACAGTCAGCAGGCCCAACTGCTGTGGCGCGACATGCTTGAGCAGGCGCTGCAAGGTCTCGACTTCGATCAGCGGCACATCGCCGTAGAGAATCAGCACTGTATCGGCCGTGATGAACGGCACGGCCTGGGCCACGGCATGGCCGGTGCCCAGTTGTTTGTCCTGCAGGACGAAATTCAGGTCATCCGCCGCCAGGCGTTCGCGTACCGCGTCGGCACCATGGCCGATCACCACGTGGATGCGCTGTGGATCAAGTTGCCGCGCGCTGTGGATAACATGGCCGAGCATGGAATTGCCGGCTACCGGGTGCAATACCTTGGGCAGCGCCGAACGCATGCGGGTGCCTTGACCGGCCGCGAGGATAACGATTTCGAGAGACATGACTGGCTACCAATCCTGGGTGGTCAGCGGCTGCGACCAGATGATGAGTGTCGGAAAAATGAAAAAAGGGTAGCCGAGGCTACCCTTTTTAATCAATCGCACAGAAAGCAGACGGCTTAGCCGCCGAACTTCTTGCGGATCTGCTGGACGGTGCGCAGCTGGGCTGCGGCCTCGGCCAGACGTGCAGCAGCAGAACCGTAGTCGAAGTCTGCGCCTTTTTCGTTCAGGGCCTTCTCGGCAGCCTTGACGGCTTCCTGAGCGGAGGCTTCGTCCAGGTCGGCAGCACGTTGCACGGTGTCGGCAAGGACCTTGACCATGTTCGGCTGAACCTCGAGGAAACCACCGGAGATGTAGAACACCTCGGTTTCCCCGCCCTGCTTGATCAAGCGGATCGGACCCGGTTTCAGATTAGTGATCAGCGGTGCGTGACCCAGAGCGATACCAAGATCACCCAGCTCACCATGCGCAACCACCATCTCGACCAGACCGGAGAAGATTTCCCCTTCCGCACTGACGATATCGCAATGGACTGTCATAGCCATCTGATTGCCTCAACCTAAATTAGCGCCCGTTGCCGGGCGCCGGGATTACAGTTTCTTGGCTTTCTCGATCGCTTCTTCGATGCCGCCGACCATGTAGAACGCTTGTTCTGGCAGGTGGTCGTAGTCACCGTTGAGGATGCCTTTGAAGCCAGCAATGGTGTCTTTCAGGGAAACGTATTTACCCGAGGCACCGGTGAAGACTTCAGCCACGAAGAACGGCTGCGACAAGAAGCGCTGGATCTTACGAGCACGGTTTACCAACTGCTTGTCGGCTTCCGAGAGCTCGTCCATACCCAGGATCGCGATGATGTCCTTCAGTTCCTTGTAACGCTGCAGCACGTACTGAACGCCGCGAGCGGTGTCGTAGTGCTCCTGGCCGATCACGTTCGGGTCCAGCTGGCGCGAAGTCGAGTCCAGTGGGTCAACCGCTGGGTAGATACCCAGGGAAGCGATGTCACGGGACAGAACGACGGTGGCGTCCAAGTGGGCGAAGGTGGTCGCTGGCGACGGGTCGGTCAAGTCGTCCGCTGGTACGTATACCGCTTGGATCGAGGTGATCGAGCCTTGCTTGGTCGAAGTGATGCGCTCTTGCAGCACGCCCATCTCTTCAGCCAGGGTCGGCTGGTAACCTACTGCCGAAGGCATACGGCCCAGCAGTGCGGATACTTCGGTACCGGCCAGGGTGTAACGGTAGATGTTGTCGACGAACAGCAGAACGTCGTTACCTTCGTCACGGAACTTCTCGGCCATGGTCAGGCCGGTCAGGGCTACGCGCAGACGGTTTCCCGGCGGCTCGTTCATCTGGCCGTAGACCAGTGCCACTTTGTCCAGAACGTTGGAATCCTTCATCTCGTGGTAGAAGTCGTTACCCTCACGAGTACGCTCACCCACACCAGCGAACACGGAATAACCGCTGTGCTCGATGGCGATGTTACGGATCAGTTCCATCATGTTTACGGTCTTGCCTACACCGGCACCACCGAACAGACCGACTTTACCGCCCTTGGCGAACGGGCAAACCAGGTCGATAACCTTGATGCCGGTTTCCAGCAGCTCGTTGCCACCTGCCTGCTCAGCGAAGGTTGGCGCAGGACGGTGAATGCCCCAGCGCTCTTCGGTGTCGATCGGGCCAGCTTCGTCGATCGGGTTGCCCAGTACGTCCATGATCCGGCCCAGGGTCGCTTTACCGACCGGTACGGAGATGGCTGCGCCAGTGTTGTTGACGTCCAGACCGCGCTTCAAGCCCTCGGTGGAGCCCATCGCAATGGTACGAACCACACCGTCGCCCAGCTGCTGCTGAACTTCCAGGGTGGTTTCGGCGCCTTGAACCTTCAAGGCGTCGTAGATGCTCGGTACGCTGTCGCGTGGAAATTCCACGTCGATAACGGCGCCGATGATTTGAACGATACGTCCGCTACTCATAGCAGGATCCTCTGAATATTTGAACCGTTAAACCGCGGCAGCGCCGCCGACGATTTCCGAGATCTCTTGGGTGATCGCAGCCTGACGCGCCTTGTTGTAGATCAGCTGCAAATCGCTGATCAAATCACCGGCGTTGTCGGTAGCGTTCTTCATCGCGATCATCCGCGCCGCTTGTTCAGCTGCGTTGTTCTCGACCACCGCCTGGTAGACCTGCGACTCCACGTAGCGGACCATCAAGCCGTCGAGCAGCTCCTTGGCGTCCGGTTCGTAGAGATAGTCCCAGTGGTGCTTGAGTTCCTGTTCCGGGGTCGCCACCAGTGGAATCAACTGCTCCACGGTCGGCTGTTGCGTCATGGTGTTGATGAACTTGTTGGATACCACGGACAGGCGGTCGATCCGGCCTTCCAGGTAAGCATCCAGCATCACCTTGACGCTGCCGATCAGGTCATTGATCGACGGTTCTTCACCCAGGTGGCTGATAGCAGCGACGACGTTACCGCCGAAGTTACGGAAGAAAGCCGCACCCTTGCTACCGACCACGCACAGATCGATCTCGACGCCTTGTTCGCGGTTTACCGCCATGTCCTTGACCAGGGCCTTGAACAGGTTGGTGTTCAAGCCACCGCACAGACCACGGTCACTGCTCACCACAACGTAACCGACGCGCTTGATGGCGCGTTCGATCATGAACGGGTGGCGGTATTCCGGGTTGGCGTTGGCCAGATGACCAATCACCTGGCGGATGCGCTCCGCATAAGGACGGCTAGCAGCCATGCGCATTTGTGCCTTGCGCATTTTGCTGACCGCCACTTTTTCCATGGCGCTGGTAATCTTTTGCGTGCTTTTGATGCTCGCAATCTTACTGCGAATCTCTTTTGCGCCTGCCATGTAACACCTATCAGGTTAGCAAGCGGGAGCCTTGCGGCTCCCGCTGCGGCTTACCAGGTTTGGGTGGCCTTGAACTTCTCGATACCGGCTTTGAGGCCAGCGTCGATTTCGTCATTGAAGTCACCTTTAACGTTGATCTTGGCCATCAAATCGGCGTGATCGCGGTTGAAGAAAGCAATCAGCGCTTGTTCGAAGCTGCCGATCTTGGCGATTTCAATGTCAGTCAGGAACCCACGCTCAGCGGCATACAGCGACAGCGCCATGTCAGCGATCGACATTGGTGCGTATTGCTTCTGCTTCATCAGCTCGGTAACGCGCTGACCATGCTCAAGTTGCTTACGGGTCGCTTCGTCCAGGTCAGAAGCGAACTGGGCGAATGCCGCCAGTTCACGGTACTGAGCCAGGGCGGTACGGATACCACCGGACAGCTTCTTGATGATCTTGGTCTGAGCGGCACCACCCACACGGGATACCGAAACACCGGCGTTCACAGCAGGACGGATGCCCGAGTTGAACATGGCCGATTCCAGGAAGATCTGACCGTCGGTGATGGAAATCACGTTGGTCGGAACGAACGCGGAAACGTCGCCAGCCTGGGTTTCGATGATCGGCAGAGCGGTCAGGGAACCGGTCTTGCCAGTCACTGCGCCGTTGGTGAACTTCTCTACGTACTCTTCCGAAACGCGGGAAGCGCGCTCCAGCAGACGGGAGTGGAGATAGAACACGTCGCCTGGGTAGGCTTCACGGCCTGGTGGACGGCGCAGCAGCAGGGAAATCTGGCGGTAGGCCACTGCTTGCTTGGACAGATCGTCATAGACGATCAGCGCGTCTTCACCGCGGTCGCGGAAGTATTCGCCCATGGTGCAACCGGAGTACGGTGCCAGGAATTGCAGCGCGGCCGATTCCGAAGCACTGGCAGCCACGATGATCGTGTTGGCCAGGGCGCCGTTCTCTTCCAGCTTGCGAACCACGTTGGCGATGGTCGATTGCTTCTGACCGATTGCCACGTAGACGCAGAAGATGCCGCTGTTTTTCTGGTTGATGATCGCGTCGATCGCCAGAGCGGTCTTACCGATCTGACGGTCACCGATGATCAGCTCACGCTGGCCACGGCCGACAGGGATCATGGCATCGACAGCCTTGTAGCCAGTCTGTACAGGCTGGTCTACCGACTTACGCCAGATCACGCCAGGAGCAACTTTCTCGACCGCGTCGGTCTCGGTGTTGTTCAGCGGACCTTTGCCGTCAACAGGGTTACCCAGTGCGTCGACTACGCGACCCAGCAGTTCCTTACCAACCGGAACTTCGAGGATGCGGCCGGTGCACTTGGCGCTCATGCCTTCAGCCAGAGTCGTGTATGCGCCCAATACCACGGCACCTACAGAGTCTTGCTCCAGGTTGAGGGCCATACCGTAGACGCCGCCCGGAAACTCGATCATCTCGCCGTACATGACGTCGGCCAGACCGTGAATCCGCACGATGCCGTCAGATACGCTGACGACAGTGCCTTCGTTACGGGCTTGGGAGGTCACATCGAGCTTTTCGATGCGGCCCTTGATAATTTCACTTATTTCGGAAGGATTGAGTTGCTGCATTGCTCTGCTGCCCCTTCAAACTCAAGATTTCAATGCTTCGGCAAGTTTCGCGATTTTGCCGCGAATCGAGCCATCGATAACCAGGTCGCCGGCGCGGATTACAACGCCCCCTATCAGGGACTTGTCTTCCTCGACTTGCAGGCGCACTTCCCGGTTGAGTCGTGCACTGAGAACCTTGGCGAGTTTGTCTTGCTGTTCTTGGTTCAATGCGAAAGCACTGGTCACTTCCACGTCTACCGACTTCTCTTGCTCGGCCTTGTACAGGTCGAAAAGAGCGGCGATCTCCGGCAGAAGCGGGAGACGGTCGTTTTCGGCAACGACATGAATGAAATTCTGTGCCTTGGCATCGAACTTGTCGCCGCACACGTCAATGAACGTGGCGGCCTTTTCTGCGCTCGTCAGTCGCGGGGCCTTGAGCACGCGCTGCATGGTGTCGTCTTGCGACACCGCTGCTGCCAGGCCGAGCATGGCTGACCAATTGGCCAGTTGCTGGTGGGCCTGAGCGTGCTCGAAGGCCGCCTTAGCGTAAGGTCGGGCCAACGTGGTCAGTTCTGCCATGATCGCCCTCGCTTAGATTTCAGCAGCCAGTTGGTTTACCAGCTCTGCGTGCGCGTTTTGATCGATTGTGGCACCCAGGATCTTCGAAGCACCGCCAACGGCCAGGGCACCCACTTGGGCACGCAGCGCGTCTTTGACACTGTTGAGTTCCTGTTCGATCTCGGCTTGAGCCTGAGCCTTCACACGGTCAGCTTCGACGCGAGCCTGTTCACGGGCTTCGTCAACAATCTGGGTACCGCGTTTCTTGGCTTGCTCGATGATTTCAGCTGCCTGAGCCTTCGCTTCGCGCAGTTGCTGACCCACTTTCTCATGGGCCAACTCCAGGTCGCGAGCTGCACGGCTGGCAGCGTCCAGACCATCAGCGATCTTCTTTTGACGTTCGTGCAATGCCGCAATGACCGGAGGCCATACGAACTTCATGCAGAACAGTACAAAAATCAGGAACGCAACGGACTGGCCAATCAGGGTCGCATTAATGTTCACGCCAACACCTCGCAGTTACGTTGTCCATCACACCAATCTACTCGAGACATCCGAGTAATTAGCCAGCGATTTGACCAACGAACGGGTTCGCAAAGGTGAAGAACAGAGCGATACCAACACCGATCATGGTCACGGCGTCGAGCAGACCAGCCACGATGAACATTTTTACTTGCAGCATTGGAACCATTTCTGGCTGACGCGCTGCGCCTTCCAGGAACTTGCCGCCCAGCAGGCCGAAACCAATTGCGGTACCCAGTGCGCCCAGGCCGATCAACAGTGCAACAGCGATAGCGGTTAGACCAACTACAGTTTCCATCTTTCCTCCCGACTTTTACGTCGTATGGTTTAGGTTTTTTAGATTAAAGCGGTAAAACAAATCGTTTCTCAGCCCGGTTCGGGCTCCTTCCCGTTTGACCGGGAAGGACATCAGACTAGTCGAGACTGGCCTTAATGGTTTTCTTCGTGCGCCATCGACAGGTAGACGATGGTCAGCATCATGAAGATGAACGCCTGCAGGGTGATGATCAGGATGTGGAATACAGCCCACGCCCATTGCAGGACTACACCCAGGCCGCTGAGCCACAGCAGGCCGCTGCCGAACATCACAGCGATCAGGATGAACACCAGCTCGCCGGCATACATGTTGCCGAACAGACGCAGTGCCAGAGAAATTGGTTTGGCGATCAGGGTCACGAATTCCAGCAGGAAGTTCACCGGGATCAGCAGGGCTTGAACCAGGATGTTCTTGCTGCCGAACGGGTGCAGGGTCAGTTCGCCGATGAAGCCGCCGATGCCCTTGACCTTGATGCTATAGAAAATGATCAGTGCGAAGACCGAGAACGCCATGCCCAGGGTCGCGTTCGGGTCGGTGGTCGACACGGCGCGGAATGGGATGTGGTGGTCGCCGGAGATCAGGATGGCCAGCTGAGGAATCCAGTCGACCGGTACCAGGTCGACGGCGTTCATCAGAAACACCCAGACGAAGATGGTCAGTGCCAGCGGTGCGATCACCGGGCTACGGCCATGGAAGCTGTCTTTCACGCTGCCATCGACGAATTCGACCAGTACTTCAACGAAGTTCTGCAGTGCGCCGGGCTGACCGGAGGTCGCTTTCTTTGCCGCCATGCGGAAAAGAAGAACGAAAATCAGGCCCAGTGCGACCGACCAGCCGAGGGTATCGACGTGGAAAGCCCAGAAGCCCATTTCCTTGGCTTCTGCTGCGGAGTGGGCAAAGCCCCAGCCGCCGTTGGGTAGCTGACCGAAGGTCAGGTTCTGCAAGTGGTGCTGGATATAGCCCGAAGCGGTTGTCTCTGCCATGGTTGCCTCAAACGCCCTAAGGTCTCGAAAGTCTTGTTCTCATTAGCAGGGGAGCGAACCAGCTAACCAGTTGGGTCAGCAAGAAGACACCGAATACAGCCAGTGGTGCCAATGGCTTCACACCTGCGAACGTCAGCGCAAACAGCACTGCCGTCAAAATCAGTTTCCCCGCCTCGCCGGCATAAAAAGACCGGACGATAGCCTGGGCTGCTCGGGCGCCGGAAAACCGAAATGCCCTGTGAGCGAAGTAAATATTGGGGAGCAAGGCTATCAGGCCTCCGCAAAGACCTGAGTATCCGGCGACGACTCCTTTCCATTGCCAGAGCGCCAATGCGGCGATCAGTACAACGATGAACTGAGTCATCAAAACCGGGAAAACTGCCAGACGATGGAACGGCAAGCGGTTTGGCGTGCGGGTTTCCATCGCTTTTGCTCTCCAAGGGTCGGCCGCCATAATTCAATAACTTGGCATAATTTGTGCCGACAAAATGCGCGCAGAGTATAGGGGCGGTTCTGCCCCTATTCAACTGTCAGGTAGTGATTTCCGACTGCGCGCTACAAGAGCAATTGTTTCAGCGAATGTGTGCAAGGACACCTTGCAGTTCATCGAGGGAGTTATAACCGATCACCAGTTGCCCTTTGCCCTTCTTGCCGTGGCGAATCTGCACCGCAGAGCCCAGGCGCTCGGCCAGGCGCTGTTCCAGACGAGCGATATCAGGATCGATTTTGGGGGCTTCGACGGGGGCCGGTTTACCGCTGAGCCACTGACGAACCAGTGCCTCGGTTTGGCGCACAGTCAGACCTCGTGCGACAACATGTCGCGCCCCTTCAACTTGTTGATTTTCCGGCAAACCGAGCAATGCCCGGGCATGACCCATTTCCAGGTCGCCATGGGACAGCATGGTCTTGATGACTTCCGGCAACGCAATCAGGCGCAGCAGGTTGGCCACGGTCACGCGGGACTTGCCCACCGCCTCGGCGACCTGTTGCTGGGTCAGCTGGAATTCCTGCTGCAAACGCTGCAGGGCCACGGCTTCCTCGATCGGGTTGAGGTCTTCACGCTGGATGTTCTCGATCAGCGCCATGGCAATGGCGGTTTCATCCGGCACATCGCGCACCATGGCCGGGATGGTTTCCTGGCCGGCCTGCTGGCTGGCGCGCCAACGGCGTTCACCGGCGATGATCTCGAAACGCCCATTGGCGATCGGACGGACCACGATCGGCTGCATCACGCCCTGGCTCTTGATCGACTGGGCCAGTTCTTCCAGCGCCTGCGGGTCCATGTCTCGGCGCGGCTGGTATTTGCCGCGTTGGATCAGGTCCAGGGGCAGATGCTGCAACTCGCGCTGATCGGCCTGGACGGCCTGTTCTTCCAGCGAGCTGACAGTCGGACCGCTGAGCAGTGCATCCAGTCCACGTCCGAGACCTCGTTTCTTGACGGCCATGGGGTTTCCTTAAGTTGGCTGGGCTGCAGCGGTGCGTGGGTTACGGCGCTGACGGCGAACCATCTCGCCCGCCAGGGCCAGGTAGGCCAGCGCACCACGGGATTGTTTGTCGTAGGCCAGGGCCGGCATGCCGTAGCTCGGCGCTTCGGCCAGGCGAATGTTACGCGGGATGACAGTGTCGTAGAGCTGCTCGCCGAAGTGTTCCTTGAGCTGGGCCGAGACATCGTTCATCAGGCTAAGGCGCGGGTCATACATGGTCCGCAGCAGGCCTTCGACCTTCAGATCCGGGTTCAGCAGTTCGGCGATGCGCTTGATGTTATCCACAAGGTCGCTCAACCCTTCCAGGGCGAAGTACTCGCACTGCATGGGGATAATTACCCCATCGGCCGCCACCAGGGCGTTGAGGGTCAGCATCGACAACGACGGCGGGCAGTCGATCAGGATGTAATCGTAGTTTTCCCGGATCGGTGCCAAGGCGCTGCGCAGGCGGCTTTCCTTCATCTGCATTTCCAGCAACACCACTTCGGCCGCCGTCAAATCACGGTTGGCCGGCAGCAGTTGATAACCGCCGTGTTCGGAGAAGTGCATGGCCTGGCCCAGATCGCATTCGCCGATCAGGACGTCATAGATGGAGTTTTCCAGGCCATGTTTATCCACACCGCTGCCCATGGTGGCGTTGCCCTGTGGATCGAGATCGATCAACAGCACCCGGCGCTTGGTCGCGACCAGGGATGCTGCGAGGTTGATGCAGGTGGTGGTCTTGCCCACACCACCCTTCTGGTTCGCTATCGCGAATACCTTAGCCATTCTTGCTTGTGTTCCCAATCATGCCGTGCGGCGCAGTATCAGCAGATGGCGTTGGCCTTGGCAACCAGGTACGGCCAAGGCGTGTTCGCTATCGAGGTGGAAGTCTGCCGGCAATGCTACCAGCTCATCGGCCGGATGAACGCCCTTCATTGCCAGCCAGCGCGTATTGGCGTCGCCCAGGTGGCGAGTCCAGTTGCTGAAGTTCTCCATGCTGCTGAACGCCCGGGAGATGATCCCGTTGAACGGCTGCGCAGGTTGGAACGCTTCGACGCGGCTGTGGATAACTTGCAGGTTATCCAGTTTGAGTTCGAGTTTGACCTGGGTCAGGAAGCGGGTTTTCTTGCCGTTGCTGTCCAGACAGGTCACTTGCGAGCCGGGAAACAGGATCGCCAGCGGGATTCCCGGCATGCCACCGCCGCTGCCGACATCCAGCCAGCGACCGTTTTCGATGAAGGACATGACGCTGAGGCTGTCGAGCAAATGCCGCGAGACCATTTCATCCGGATCGCGCACGGCGGTCAGGTTGTAGGCCTTGTTCCATTTGATCAACAACGCCAGATAACCCAGCAGTTGCGCATGCTGGGCTTCGGTCAGGCTGACGCCGAGCTGACGGGCACCTGTGGATAACTCTTCAGCGTGTTGCGAGGTGACCATCGAACTCAAGCGCTTTGCTCCAACTGGCGGCCCGCGCCGCGTTTTTTCAAATGAATCAACAACAGGGAAATCGCCGCCGGCGTGACGCCGGGAATGCGCGAAGCCTGGCCCAGGGTCTCTGGACGGGTCGCACCGAGCTTGCTCTGGATTTCTTTCGACAGCCCGGAAATGCCGGTGTAGTCGATATCCACAGGCAGCCTGGTGTCTTCACTGGCGCGCAGACGGGCGATTTCGTCCTGTTGGCGGTCAATGTAACCGGCGTATTTGGTCTTGATCTCAACCTGTTCGGCCACCTGTGGATCGTCCGCGCCCTGGCCAGTCACTTCCACCAGCCCGGCGTAGTCGATTTCCGGACGGCTCAAGAGGTTGAGCAGGTTGTATTCATGGGTCAGTGGCGTGCCGAATTTCGCCGCAATGGCATCACCTTGCTCGGTGCCGGGACGAACCCAAGTGCTTTTCAGGCGCTGCTCTTCCAGCTCGATACTCTCGCGTTTCTTGCAGAACGCGGCCCAGCGCACGTCGTCCACCAACCCCAACTCACGACCTTTCTCGGTCAGGCGCAGGTCGGCGTTGTCTTCACGCAGAATCAGGCGATATTCGGCACGGGAGGTGAACATCCGATACGGCTCCTGGGTACCCAGGGTAATCAGGTCGTCCACCAGCACCCCGATGTACGCTTCATCGCGGCGTGGGCACCAGCTGTCTTTGCCCTGGGCGCGCAGCGCTGCGTTGGCACCGGCCAACAGCCCTTGGGCACCGGCCTCTTCGTAACCGGTGGTGCCGTTGATCTGCCCGGCGAAGAACAGACCGCCGATAGTTTTGGTTTCCAGGCTGTACTTCAAATCGCGCGGATCGAAGTAGTCGTACTCGATCGCATAACCCGGACGCACGATGTGCGCGTTCTCCATGCCCCGGATCGATTGCACGATCTGCAATTGCACGTCGAACGGCAGACTTGTGGATATCCCGTTCGGATACAGCTCATGGGTGGTCAAACCTTCCGGTTCGATGAACACCTGGTGGCTTTCCTTGTCGGCAAAGCGATGGATCTTGTCTTCGATCGACGGGCAATAGCGCGGACCGACACCTTCGATTTCACCGGCAGCGGAATACATCGGCGAACGATCGAGGTTCGCCGCGATGATTTCGTGGGTGCGGGCGTTGGTGTGGGTGATCCAGCAACTGACTTGCCGTGGATGCTGTTCCTTGTTGCCCATGAACGACATCACCGGGATCGGCGTGTCGCCAGGCTGCTCGGTCATCACCGAGAAATCCACGGACTTGCCGTCGATGCGAGGTGGTGTACCGGTTTTCAGGCGCCCGACACGCAATGGCAACTCACGCAGACGGTGAGCCAGAGCAATCGACGGCGGATCACCGGCGCGACCGCCAGAAAAATTCTGCAAACCGATGTGGATAAGTCCGCCGAGGAAGGTCCCGGTAGTCAACACCACGGAGTCGGCGAAGAAACGCAGGCCCATTTGCGTGACGACACCGCGCACCTGGTCCTGCTCGACGATCAAGTCATCGGCCGCTTGTTGAAATATCCACAGGTTCGGCTGGTTTTCCAGGATTTCACGGACAGCAGCCTTGTACAGGACTCGGTCGGCCTGGGCGCGAGTAGCGCGCACGGCGGGGCCTTTGCGGCTGTTCAACACGCGAAACTGGATACCACCTTTATCGGTGGCCATGGCCATCGCACCGCCAAGGGCATCGATTTCCTTGACCAGGTGGCTTTTGCCGATCCCACCAATGGCAGGGTTGCAGCTCATGGCGCCAAGGGTTTCCACGTTATGCGTCAGCAACAGGGTCTTTGCCCCCATGCGTGCTGATGCAAGTGCTGCCTCGGTACCGGCATGACCGCCGCCGATGACGATCACTTCAAAACGGGAAGGGAAATCCACCACGCACCTCGTGCCTGCTTTATTCAGGTAATTCGGAATAGGTTTTGAGTCTGGCCCTGGGCGTTTTTCGAACCAGGTCGGCAAGTATAGGGACTTCGCCCTTTCTAAAGAACCCTTTGCACAAAATTTAACCAGCTGTGGAGAACTCGCGGTTAAAAAAATAAAAAAGAAAGAAATTTATAGAATCTTTGTTTTTATGTTTATTCTTACTGAGCTCACTATCTGTGGATAAGGTCTTATAAGCCTTTATTTTCAATGTGTACAAAGATTCAAAACCCTGTGGTCATGTGACATTGAGGGGCTTGGATAACCGGTGTAAGCCTGTGGATGAATGGGCCTGTTATCCACAGAGGCGCTTATCTTCAGTTTTGAAGGGGGGTTATCAACCGACCTCAGTGGCAGTTATTCACAGGGCTTAATCCACAGAAAGCCGCCGTGATGGGCAGGCCGGTGCCCACAGGCAAGCCGCCATCAAGGGCAATCGTTCTAAAAAAGGAGAAGGAGCGACCGGGTTTGCGTTGGACTCGATAGGCTTCGAGGACAAACCCGGTTTGAAAGGTGGGGCTATTTACCGATGCAGAAGCTGGAAAAGATCCGCCCCAACAAGTCATCGGAACTGAAGGCGCCGGTAATTTCCCCAAGGGAGTGTTGTGCCTGGCGAAGGTCTTCGGCCAACAACTCTCCTGCCCCCGCCAAGGTCAACTGCGCGCGCCCGTGTTCCAGGGCGGCGCTGGCGTGGCGCAAGGCTTCAAGATGCCGCCGGCGGGCGCTGAAGCTGCTTTCCGATGTCTGCTCATAGCCCATGCACGCCTTGAGGTGCTCGCGCAGCAGTTCCAGGCCCTCGCCCGCCGATTTCGCGCTCAGGCTGATGGTCACATGGCCGTCGTTGCTGACCTCGAGAACAATCGCTTCCCCGGTCAGGTCGGCCTTGTTGCGAATCAACGTGACCTTTGCCGGATCCGGGCGGACTTTGAGGAATTCAGGCCATAAGGCAAATGGATCGTCCGCTTCCGGCGCGGTGGCGTCCACCACCAGCAATACCCGGTCGGCTTCACCAATGGCCTTCAGCGCCCGTTCAACGCCGATTTTTTCCACCTTGTCCTCGGTGTCGCGCAAACCTGCGGTATCCACAACGTGCAGTGGCATGCCATCAATGTGGATATGTTCACGCAGAATGTCCCGGGTGGTGCCGGCGATCTCGGTGACAATTGCTGCCTCGCGACCGGCCAGGGCGTTCAGCAGGCTGGATTTGCCAGCATTGGGCCGTCCGGCGATCACCACAGTCATCCCATCGCGCAACAAGGCGCCTTGCCCGGCTTCACGAAGCACTGTGGATAACTCATCGCGTACCTTATCGAGCAAGCTCAGCACGTGGCCATCGGCGAGGAAGTCGATCTCCTCCTCCGGGAAGTCGATGGCCGCCTCGACGTAGATCCGCAGGCCGATCAATTGTTCGGTGAGGTTATGCACACGCTGGGAAAACGCTCCTTGCAGGGAACGCAATGCGTTGCGGGCAGCCTGTGCAGAACTGGCTTCGATCAGATCGGCAATCGCCTCGGCCTGGGCCAGGTCGAGCTTGTCGTTGAGAAATGCCCGTTCGCTGAACTCCCCCGGCCGGGCCAGGCGACAGCCCAGTTCAAGGCAGCGCTTGAGCAGCATGTCCAGCACGATGGGCCCGCCGTGTCCTTGCAGTTCCAGCACATCTTCGCCGGTAAACGAATTCGGTCCCGGGAAATACAACGCCAGCCCTTCGTCGAGCACCTGCTGGTCATCACTGAAAAACGGGCCGTAATGCGCAAACCGCGGCTTGAGTTCACGACCGCTGATAGCCTTGGCCGCGACACTGGCCAAGGACCCCGAAATACGGACGATGCCGACACCGCCGCGACCTTGGGCGGTGGCAACAGCGGCGATGGTTTCACGCGGTGCGCTCATAAACCGGTATCCAGACAAAAGTGGCAGATAGCAAAACGCCCCACTAGGGGGCGTTTTGTGTGGTTATCCACAGAGCAAGTTACGCCTCGGCTTTTTTCGTAGCCGCTTCGATCTTACGCGTGATGTACCACTGCTGAGTAATGGACAGCACGTTGTTCACAACCCAGTACAGCACAAGACCTGCCGGGAACCACAGGAAGAAGAAGGTGAAGATGATTGGCATCATTTTCATGACCTTCGCCTGCATCGGGTCCGGAGGCGTTGGGTTCAACTGCTGCTGGATGAACATGGTCGCGCCCATGATGATCGGCAGGATGAAGAACGGATCCTTGATCGACAGGTCGGTAATCCACAGCATGAACGGTGCCTGACGCATCTCCACGCTTTCCAGCAGAACCCAGTACAGCGACAGGAACACCGGCATCTGCACAAGAATCGGCAAGCATCCACCCAGCGGGTTGATCTTCTCTTTCTTGTACAACTCCATCATGGCCTGGGACATTTTCTGCCGGTCATCGCCATGTTGTTCTTTCAGGGCAGCCAGTTTCGGGGCCACTGCTCGCATGCGCGCCATGGATTTGTAGCTGGCGGCCGACAATGGGAAGAAGATCCCCTTGATCAGCATGGTCAGGAAAATGATCGACCAGCCCCAGTTACCGACAATGCTGTGGATATGTTGCAGCAACCAGAAGATCGGCTGGGCAATGAACCACAGGAAACCGTAGTCCACAGTCAGTTCCAGGCCTGGGGACAACTCTTTCAGCACCGCCTGGCTTTTCGGACCGGCATACAGAATGGCGCTGGTTTCGGCTTTCGCACCTGGCGCGGCAGTCAATGTCGGGCCGGTGTAACCGATGATGAAGTTGCCTTTGCTGTCTTTACGCGTCTGGACGACGTTGCTTTCGCCCTTCTGCGGGATCCAGGCTGTTACAAAATAGTGCTGCAGCCAGGCAACCCAGCCACCTTGGACGGTTTCCTTGAGCTGGCCCTTGTCCATGTCCTTCATGGACACTTTCTTGTACGGTTCCGAACTTGTCCACAGGGCAGCGCCCAGGTAAGTCGCGGTACCGGTGGCGGTGCTGGAGGACGGATCGTCGCTGGCGTCACGCTTGAGTTGCGCGAACATCGCGCCAGACCAAGGCTGGGCGCTCTGGTTGTCGATCAGGTAGGAGACGGTTACGTCATACAGGCCACGTTTCAAGGTGAAACGCTTGATGTAGTTGACGCCATCCTTGCTGAACTTCAGGTCCACGACCAGTTGGTCCTGACCGTCAGCCAGTTGATAAGCCTTCTTCTCGGCGGAGTAGACCGGGCGACCGGCCGGGTTCGAATCCGGGCCATTGGTACCGATCAGGCCACTTTGGGCCAGGTAGGTCCGCTCGTTACCGTTGTCGAACAACTGGAACGGGATTTCCGGATGATCCTGGCGACGTGGGTACAGCGGCAGCTTCAGCTGGGCGACATCACCACCTTGTGGATCGATTGCCAGCTCGAGCACGTCCGTCTTGATCTGGATGAGATCTTTGCTTACGGCCACTGGGGCTTCGGCAGGAGCGCTGGTATCGCTTGCCGCGCGCGGGATGTCGTCATTGTTGGCGGCGTTGTTGCCAACAGGGGCATCCGGCAGGCTCGGTGCGGTATTGCTGGCTGCAACATTCTGAGTCGGCAAGGCAGCCTGGCCATAGTCCTGGTTCCATTTAAGGACCATGACGTAGGACACGATTGCCAGGGCGACGATCAGGATCGTGCGTTTGATATCCATGATTACTCGGCCATCGAAGAAGAACGGGAGGTAGGGATAGGCGGAACCGGGTCATAACCGCCGGGATTCCACGGATGACAGCGACCTAAACGACGAAAGGTCAGCCAGCCACCGCGCAGTAGGCCATGATTTTCTATGGCTTCGTACGCGTAGCAGGAACAACTGGGGTAGAAACGACAGTGACTGGCCATCAAAGGACTAATGGCATAGCGGTAAAACTGGATCGGAACGAGTGCCAGTTTACGCATCGGGACTGTCTACCCCTACAGTTTCGGTGTTGACTGCTGGTACTGGCTTGTTGCGTGCCAGACGCTTCCAGAGCTTGCCGAAATGCTGAATCAATTCGGGGTTTTCTACGTCACCCAAACCTTTGCGCGCGACGATAACAATGTCCCATCCAACCAGTGAATCCTGGTTCAGGCGAAACGATTCGCGCATCAGACGTTTGAGGCGATTGCGCTGAACGGAGAGCTTGACGCTCTTTTTCCCAATAACCAGCCCTAGTCGGGGGTGATCGAGATCGTTGCTGCGCGCAAGGAGCAGGAGATTTTTCCCCGGAACCTTGCCGGTAGGGGAGTCAAAGACTGCCTTGAAATGCCGGGGTGTAAGCAGACGCTTTTCCCGACTGAAGTCCTGACTCACCTCCAGTGCCGGATTATCAAACTGCCAGACGCGCACGACCTTTGGCGCGACGACGCGACAGGACGGCACGACCGTTCTTGGTAGCCATGCGAGCACGGAAACCGTGGGTACGAGCGCGTTTGATAGTGCTTGGTTGGAAAGTACGTTTCATGTCGTGTTACCTGGTTCGTCCACAACGGGCCGGAATGGCCCCCGTTTTAAGAGACCGGGGATTCTAGAGAAAGCAAGCCTCTAGGTCAATTTCCAACCAGCGTTTCCTTTAAATAGATATCCAGCTGCTTGGGCGGATTCATCACACCACGCTAGATATAGAAATAAAGAAGGGAATTATTTAAAGCTTTTCTGTAAAGCTTATAAAAGCAAGGCCGGCACCTAGCTGTGGATAACCATTCCTAGACCTTGTAATCCGCCATGTACAGGGAATGACAACTACAGGGGAAAACGGTGGCAAGCCTGTGCTGTACTGTCGGATAAGCTGTGCGTGGAATGGTCAGTTATCCACAGGGCGGTTATCCACCGACTTTCGCCCCCACTTGTGCAATGCCCTCAGGGTCGGTTATCCACAGAGCTTATCCACCGACCGCCTGTCGTCTTTTTCTGAGTTAAAGCATTGATAAATCATGCGCGATGGGCAACCTGCATGTGGATAAGTGGACGCCTGCTCGCTACAATGGCCGCTTGTTTTTGCCTCACCGGCTTTCAACTTAGGGGATATCCGTGTCAGTGGAACTTTGGCAGCAGTGCGTGGAGCTTTTGCGCGAGGAGCTGCCTGCCCAACAATTCAACACTTGGATCCGTCCACTACAGGTCGAAGCCGAAGGCGACGAGTTGCGTGTCTATGCACCGAACCGTTTCGTTCTCGACTGGGTCAACGAAAAGTACCTGGGCCGGGTCATGGAACTGCTCGACGAGCATGGCAATGGCATGGCGCCTGCGCTGTCCTTATTAATAGGCAGCAAGCGCAGCTCGGCACCACGCGCCGCACCCAATGCGCCACTGGCAGCCGCCGCGTCACAGGCCCAGCAAGCGGCCACGGCACCGGTTAACAACCATGCTGCCCCGGCGCCCGCGCCTGCCCCGAGCAAACGCAACGCACAAAAGGTCGCCGAGGTCAGCGAAGAGCCCTCCCGGGACAGCTTCGACCCGATGGCCGGTGCCAGTTCCCAGCAGGCGCCGGTGCGTGCCGAACAACGTACCGTCCAGGTTGAAGGTGCGCTCAAGCACACCAGCTACCTGAACCGGACCTTTACCTTCGAGAATTTCGTCGAGGGTAAATCCAATCAGCTGGCCCGCGCGGCCGCCTGGCAGGTCGCAGACAACCCCAAGCACGGCTACAACCCGCTCTTCCTTTATGGCGGCGTAGGTCTGGGTAAGACCCACTTGATGCACGCAGTGGGCAACCACCTATTAAAGAAGAACCCGAATGCCAAGGTCGTGTACCTGCATTCCGAGCGTTTCGTGGCCGACATGGTCAAGGCGCTGCAACTGAACGCGATCAATGAGTTCAAGCGTTTCTACCGTTCGGTGGACGCCTTGCTGATCGACGATATTCAGTTCTTCGCCCGCAAGGAACGTTCCCAGGAAGAGTTTTTCCACACCTTCAACGCGTTGCTTGAAGGCGGACAGCAGGTCATTCTCACCAGTGACCGCTACCCGAAAGAGATCGAAGGTCTCGAAGAACGCCTCAAGTCTCGTTTCGGCTGGGGCCTGACGGTGGCCGTCGAGCCACCGGAGCTGGAAACCCGGGTTGCGATCCTGATGAAGAAAGCCGACCAGGCCAAGGTCGAGCTGCCTCACGATGCGGCATTCTTCATTGCTCAGCGTATTCGCTCGAACGTGCGTGAACTCGAAGGTGCCCTCAAGCGGGTGATCGCTCACTCGCACTTCATGGGCCGCGACATCACCATCGAGCTGATTCGCGAATCCTTGAAGGACCTGTTGGCGCTTCAGGACAAATTGGTTTCTGTGGATAACATTCAGCGAACTGTTGCTGAATACTACAAGATCAAGATTTCCGACTTGCTGTCCAAGCGTCGTTCGCGTTCGGTGGCGCGTCCGCGCCAGGTGGCCATGGCCCTGTCCAAGGAACTGACCAACCACAGCCTGCCGGAGATCGGCGATGTGTTTGGCGGACGCGACCACACCACCGTGCTGCACGCTTGCCGCAAGATCAACGAACTTAAGGAATCCGACGCGGACATCCGCGAGGACTACAAGAACCTGCTGCGTACACTGACCACTTGATGACCACCAGCGCAGCTTATTAAGGCAAGGGACTAGACCATGCATTTCACCATTCAACGCGAAGCCCTGTTGAAACCCCTGCAACTGGTCGCAGGCGTCGTCGAACGCCGCCAGACCTTGCCGGTACTTTCCAACGTGCTGCTGGTTGTCGAAGGCCAGCAATTGTCGCTGACCGGTACCGACCTGGAAGTCGAGCTGGTCGGTCGTGTGCAACTTGAAGAACCGGCCGATCCGGGTTCCATCACCGTGCCGGCGCGCAAGCTGATGGACATCTGCAAGAGCCTGCCCAACGACGCGCTGATCGACATCAAGGTCGATGAGCAGAAGCTCGTGGTCAAGGCCGGCCGCAGCCGTTTCACCTTGTCCACACTGCCCGCCAACGATTTCCCGACTGTGGAAGAAGGCCCGGGTTCGCTGACCTGCAGCCTGGACCAGAGCAAACTGCGTCGCCTGATCGAACGCACCAGCTTCGCCATGGCCCAGCAGGACGTGCGTTATTACCTCAACGGCATGCTCCTTGAAGTGTCCGCCGGGGTCATCCGCGCCGTCGCCACCGACGGGCATCGCCTGGCCATGTGCTCGATGCAGGCCGATATCGGTCAGCCGGATCGCCACCAGGTGATCGTGCCGCGTAAAGGCATCCTGGAGCTGGCCCGCCTGCTGACCGAGCCGGACGGCAACGTCAGTATCGTGCTGGGCCAGCACCACATTCGCGCCACCACTGGCGAGTTCACCTTCACTTCGAAACTGGTGGACGGCAAATTCCCCGACTACGAGCGTGTGCTGCCAAAAGGTGGCGACAAGCTGGTACTGGGCGATCGCCAGGCACTGCGCGAAGCCTTCAGCCGCACTGCGATCCTCTCCAACGAGAAGTACCGTGGCATCCGCCTGCAACTGGCCAATGGTCAGCTGAAAATCCAGGCGAACAACCCGGAGCAGGAAGAGGCGGAGGAAGAAGTGGGTGTGGAATACACCGGCGGCTCCCTGGAAATCGGCTTCAACGTCAGTTACCTGCTCGACGTGTTGGGCGTGATGACCACCGAGCAAGTACGTCTGATCCTGTCTGACTCCAACAGCAGCGCACTGGTGCAGGAGTCCGATAACGACGATTCGGCTTACGTTGTCATGCCGATGCGTCTGTAATCCTGGCCACTAGATGTCCTTAAGTCGCGTCTCGGTCACCGCGGTGCGCAATCTGCACCCGGTGACCTTCTCCCCTTCCCCCCGCATCAATATCCTTTACGGCGCCAACGGCAGCGGCAAAACCAGCGTCCTGGAAGCCGTGCACCTGCTCGGGCTTGCCCGTTCGTTTCGCAGCACCCGCCTGTTACCGGTCATCCAGTACGATCAACTGGCGTGCACGGTGTTTGGGCAGGTGGAGCTGGCCGAAGGCGGCCACAGCGCCCTGGGGATATCACGGGACCGGCAAGGTGAGTTCCAGATTCGCATCGATGGGCAGAACGCGCGCAGCGCTGCGCAGTTGGCCGAGATCCTGCCGTTGCAGTTGATCAACCCGGACAGCTTCCGCCTGCTGGAGGGCGCGCCGAAGATTCGTCGGCAATTTCTCGATTGGGGCGTGTTTCACGTAGAGCCGCGTTTCATGACCACTTGGCAGCGTCTGCAGAAGGCGCTGCGCCAGCGAAACTCTTGGCTGCGACATGGTACACTTGACGCCGTTTCGCAAGCGGTTTGGGACAGGGAACTGTGCCAGGCCAGCGCTGAAATCGATGAATACCGCCGCGCTTACATCAAAGCCTTGAAACCGGTCTTCGAGCAGACCTTGAGCGAACTGGTTGAGCTTGAGGGCCTGACGCTCAGCTATTACCGAGGCTGGGACAAGGACCGGGAATTGAGCACCGTACTGGCCGGCTCGCTGCAGCGGGACCAGCAGATGGGCCATACCCAGGCTGGACCACAACGCGCTGACTTGCGCCTCAGATTGGGCGCCCATAACGCCGCGGACATCTTGTCCCGGGGGCAGCAGAAGTTGGTGGTGTGTGCCTTGCGCATAGCCCAGGGGCATCTGGTCAGCCAGGCCCGTCGCGGTCAGTGTATTTATCTGGTGGATGACTTGCCGTCCGAGCTGGACGAAGCCCACCGTCGCGCGCTTTGCCGCTTGTTGGAAGACTTACGCTGCCAGGTGTTCATCACCTGTGTAGACCACGAATTATTGAGGGAAGGCTGGCAGACGGAAACGCCAGTCGCTCTGTTCCACGTGGAACAGGGCCGTATCACCCAGACCCACGACCATCGGGAGTGAAGGCATTGAGCGAAGAAAATACGTACGACTCAACGAGCATTAAAGTGCTGAAAGGCCTGGATGCCGTACGCAAACGTCCCGGTATGTACATTGGTGACACCGACGATGGCAGCGGTCTGCACCACATGGTGTTCGAGGTGGTCGACAACTCCATCGACGAAGCCCTCGCCGGCCACTGCGACGACATCAGCATCATCATCCACCCGGATGAGTCCATCACCGTTCGCGACAACGGCCGTGGCATCCCGGTAGACGTGCACAAAGAGGAAGGCGTTTCCGCCGCCGAGGTCATCATGACCGTCCTCCACGCCGGCGGTAAGTTCGACGATAACTCCTACAAGGTCTCCGGCGGTCTGCACGGTGTAGGTGTATCGGTGGTGAACGCGCTGTCCGAAGAACTGGTCCTGACCGTCCGCCGCAGCGGCAAGATCTGGGAACAGACTTACATTCACGGCGTGCCCCAGGCACCGATGGCTATCGTTGGCGACAGCGAAACCACCGGCACCCAGATTCACTTCAAGGCTTCCAGCGAAACCTTCAAGAACATCCACTTCAGCTGGGACATCCTGGCCAAGCGGATTCGTGAACTGTCCTTCCTCAACTCCGGTGTCGGCATCGTCCTCAAGGACGAGCGCAGCGGCAAGGAAGAGCTGTTCAAGTACGAGGGTGGCCTGCGCGCGTTCGTTGAGTACCTGAACACCAACAAGACGGCGGTCAACCAGGTGTTCCACTTCAACGTCCAGCGTGAAGACGGCATCGGCGTGGAAATCGCCCTGCAGTGGAACGACAGCTTCAACGAGAACCTGTTGTGCTTCACCAACAACATTCCGCAGCGCGACGGTGGTACTCACCTGGTGGGCTTCCGTTCGGCGCTGACCCGTAACCTGAACAACTACATCGAACAGGAAGGCCTGGCGAAGAAGCATAAAGTCGCCACTACCGGTGACGATGCCCGCGAAGGCCTGACCGCGATCATTTCGGTGAAAGTGCCGGATCCGAAGTTCAGCTCCCAGACCAAGGACAAGCTGGTCTCTTCCGAAGTGAAGACCGCGGTCGAACAGGAAATGGGCAAGTACTTCTCCGACTTCCTGTTGGAAAACCCGAACGAAGCCAAGCTGGTGGTCGGCAAGATGATCGACGCCGCCCGTGCCCGTGAAGCGGCGCGCAAGGCCCGTGAGATGACTCGCCGCAAAGGTGCGCTGGACATCGCCGGCCTGCCGGGCAAACTGGCCGACTGCCAGGAAAAGGACCCTGCCCTGTCCGAACTGTACCTGGTGGAAGGTGACTCTGCTGGCGGTTCCGCCAAGCAGGGTCGTAACCGTCGCACCCAGGCCATCCTGCCGCTCAAGGGCAAGATCCTCAATGTCGAGAAGGCGCGCTTCGACAAGATGATCTCCTCGCAGGAGGTCGGTACGCTGATCACCGCGCTGGGCTGTGGCATCGGCCGCGAAGAGTACAACATCGACAAGCTGCGCTATCACAACATCATCATCATGACCGATGCTGACGTCGACGGTTCGCACATCCGTACCCTGCTGCTGACGTTCTTCTTCCGTCAGTTGCCGGAGCTGATCGAGCGCGGCTACATCTACATCGCCCAACCGCCGCTGTACAAGGTCAAGAAAGGCAAGCAAGAGCAATACATCAAAGACGACGACGCCATGGAAGAGTACATGACGCAGTCGGCCCTGGAAGACGCGAGCCTGCACCTGAACGAAGATGCCCCAGGCATTTCCGGTGAAGCCCTTGAGCGCCTGGTCAACGACTTCCGCCTGGTGATGAAGACCCTCAAGCGCCTGTCGCGCCTGTACCCGCAGGAGCTGACCGAGCACTTCATCTACCTGCCAGCGGTCAGCATGGAACAGTTGTCCGATCACGCGGCGATGCAGGATTGGCTGGCTCAGTACGAAGTTCGCCTGCGCACCGTCGAAAAATCCGGCCTGGTCTACAAAGCCAGCCTGCGCGAAGACCGTGAGCGTAACGTCTGGCTGCCGGAGGTCGAACTGATCTCCCACGGCCTGTCGAACTACGTCACCTTCAACCGCGACTTCTTCGGCAGCAACGACTACAAGACCGTCGTATCCCTTGGCGCGCAACTGAGCACGCTGCTGGACGAAGGCGCCTACATCCAACGGGGCGAACGCAAGAAAGCCGTGACCGAGTTCAAGGAAGCCCTTGAATGGCTGATGGCCGAAAGCACCAAGCGCCACACCATCCAGCGATACAAAGGTCTGGGTGAAATGAACCCGGATCAGCTGTGGGAAACTACCATGGACCCAGGCTCGCGCCGGATGCTGAAAGTCACCATCGAAGACGCCATTGGCGCGGACCAGATCTTCAACACCCTGATGGGTGATGCGGTCGAGCCTCGTCGTGACTTCATCGAGAGCAATGCGTTGGCGGTGTCCAACCTGGATTTCTGATCCTTAAGCGCGCCTCACATCCAAAAAAGCCAACGCTCATGCGTTGGCTTTTTTTTACGCTCAAAAATCGATGCCCACTTTCAGACCCTGTGGTCGAAAATGGGGTAGCTCGGTAACACTTTGGAACAAAGCCTTCCTGCTCAATAGGTTAGGAACTGGACGAGAGCCGCGGATACCGGGGGCTTGCGGTTTTTTGGCGCAAAACTTGCGTGTTAAATAACTTACACATCGTTTTTTTAAATTTACAGAAAACGATGGGACGAGGCGGTACGAATAAATCCAAATACCAAGGGTAGTCTCAATGAGCGGTACGCAAACTTCCAATCATCTGGAGCAAGGGCTCAAGCCCCGTCATGTGACGATGCTATCCATCGCCGGCGTGATCGGCGCTGGCCTTTTCGTTGGCTCCGGCCACGCTATCGCAGCGGCGGGTCCGGCTGTGCTGCTGGCCTACGCCGCCGCGGGTGCCTTGGTGGTGCTGGTGATGCGGATGCTGGGCGAAATGGCAGTGGCGTCGCCGGACACCGGCTCCTTCTCGACTTATGCTGACCGTGCGATTGGGCATTGGGCCGGTTTCACCATCGGCTGGCTTTACTGGTGGTTCTGGGTCCTGGTCATTCCGCTGGAGGCTAACGCCGCCGCAACTATCCTGCACGCCTGGTTCCCGAACGTGGCAATCTGGGCCTTCACCCTGGTCATCACCCTGCTGCTGACGGTCACTAACCTGTTCAGCGTGAAGAATTACGGGGAATTCGAATTCTGGTTCGCCTTGGTCAAGGTCGTGGCGATCATTGGTTTCATTGGCCTCGGCATCATGGCTATCTTCGACTTGCTGCCTACCAGCCAGGTCAGTGGTGTTTCGCACCTGTTCGACACGCAAGGTTTCTTGCCGAACGGCATGGGCGCAGTGCTGGGCGCGATTCTGACCACTATGTTTTCGTTCATGGGCACTGAGATCGTGACCATCGCGGCGGCCGAATCGAAGAACCCTGGCCAGCAGATTTCCAAGGCAACCAACTCGGTGATCTGGCGGATTGGCTTGTTCTATCTCGTCTCCATTTTCATCGTCGTAGCCCTGGTGCCGTGGAACGATCCGCTGCTGGCCAGCGTGGGTTCCTACCAGACGGTGCTGGAACGCATGGGCATCCCCAACGCCAAGCTGATCGTCGATATCGTGGTTCTGGTAGCGGTTACGAGTTGCCTGAATTCGGCGCTGTATACGGCTTCGCGGATGATGTTCTCGCTGGGCAAACGCGGTGATGCGCCAGCGGTTTCCCAGCGCACCAACAAGAGCGGCACGCCTTACTGGGCCGTGATGTTGTCGACCGGGGCGGCCTTCCTCGCGGTGTTCGCCAACTATGTGGCCCCGGCAGCGGTCTTCGAGTTCCTGTTGGCCAGCTCTGGCGCCATTGCGCTGCTGGTGTACCTGGTCATTGCGATTTCGCAGCTGCGTATGCGCAAACAGCGCATGGCTCGCGGTGAAAAAATCGCCTTCAGCATGTGGCTGTTCCCCGGCCTGACCTATGCGGTGATTGTCTTCATCGTAGGGGCCCTGACCATCATGCTGTTCCAGGAAGCCCATCGTGTGGAGATCCTGGCGACGGGGCTGTTGAGTGTGTTGGTGGTGCTGTCCGGCGTGCTGATACAGCGTCGCCGGATCACAAAGACAGGCAGCTTGGTACAGACCATAGGGTGATCTCCATCTGTGGCGAGGGAGCTTGCTCCCGCTGGGCTGCGTAGCGGCCCCTTTTGATGAGTGCTGCGCACTCAAGCGGGAGCAAGCTCCCTCGCCACGGATGCAACCCTAACTCGCGACAGACGCCTCGCTTCCCGCCGCCACACTCTCCAACCGATACCCATACCCGTAGATCGTCAGCAGTTGCCAACCGCGATCCGCCGTCAGCCCGAGCTTGTTGCGCAGGCGATAAATGTGGGTGTCGAGCGGTCGTGACGAGGTCATTTCCTCGTGGGTCCAGAAACGTTCGTAGAAATACTCCCGGGACAGCGGCCGGCCCAGGTTGGCGAACAGGCATCGGGCCAGGCGATATTCCCGTTCGGTCAGGCTGATGGGAATGCCGGCGCGGGTGATGGTCAGTTCGGCGTCGTCGAACGCCAGGTCGTTGAACACCAGCACGTCGCTGGCGGGCGCGCGTTGCAGGTTGTGGCGGCGCAGCACGGCGGTGACCCGGGCCTTGAGTTCGTTGGGCCTGAAGGGTTTGCTCACATAGTCGTCGGCACCGCCGTTGAGGGCCTGGACGATGTCATGCTCGCCATCGCGGCTGGTCAGCATGATGGCGGCCGGTGGCGAATCCATGTGCTCGCGGGTCCAGCGCAACAATGAAAGGCCGCTGATGTCCGGCAGTTGCCAGTCGAGGATCAACAGGTCGAAAGTTTCCCGGCGCAGTTGTCGCAACAGGTCCTCGCCTCGTTCAAAGCTGTGCAGGGTCCAGGCTTGCTCGCCCCTGCCGGGGATTTGTTGCAATGTCTGTTCTACCCGGCGCAGCTCGGCCGGTTCATCGTCCAGTATGGCGACACGCATGCAATGCGATTCCTTGATCTCGAGAGTAACGGACATCTTCAGGTGGCAATGAAAGGCAGCCAGCGGCTGATTTGTTGTCATTGACCTGTCGCTGGCTGCGACAATACCGGCTCGCGGCACAGAGGGAAAGGCAGCAGCGCGCCACCCATCGAGTCCGCTATAGTCGTGGGCTTTTCCGGCTATGGGCTTGATGCAGGCCTGCGAAGAAATCCCCCAACCCTTGAATTCGGCCAGGATGCCTATGAGTAACCAGCGTCGCCGTGAAAGTCGTGAGCCAACCCAGGTCCAGCGGTTGTTTCGACAGTTGGTGCGAGAGTGGTTGTGGATAAGTCTGCTGCTGTTGCCTCTGACAGCCTTGTTGTCGTTGAGTAGCCAATCAACAGGCAACCGTTCAGGTGCTGCGCTGGTGTCGGTGTGTCTGGTGGCCTGTGTATTGGGTTTGCTGCTGTTGCGCCCGCGCCTGGCCCTGTGGACGACGGTGGGTGGCATGAGCCTGGCCTTGTTGATCAGCGCCGTGCTGGGCGCGCGAGGTTGGTGGTGGTCGCCCATGGCCAGTGTGCTGGGGATTATGTTCGGCTACCTGATCTGGAATTGGCGACGCCTGAGCGTAGTGCTGGCTTATTTTGGCTGGGAGCTGGCCCGCCTGGACGCGGAGCCCAAGGTCTTTCCGGAACGTCGTCGTGCTTCCTACACCGGTAGCGACCGTTTGCAGGGCCAGATCATGGCCCTGGAGCAAGCCATGAGCCGAACCCGCGACACTCGTCGCTTCATTGCCGATGGCCTGGAATACCTGCCCGTGGCGACCATGATCAGCGATCCCCAAGGCAAGCTGTTGCTCGGTAATCGCAAGGCGCGCGAGCTGTTCGGCCATGGCCTGGCGGGCGGCGATGTGCTGGAGCATCTCGGGCAATTGGGCTATCCAGGGTTGGAGCATGGGGCGCATCACCGGTTATCCACATTGCCCTTGGTGGAGTTTCGCGACATTCGCGAGCGCAGCTTGCGCCTGGAACGGGCGGCGCTGTTGCCGGTTGATGGCGATGCGCCGATTGGCTGGTTATTGAGCCTCACTGACCTGAGCGCCGAACGTGAAGCGGAAGAACAGCGCAGCGTCATGCTGCGTTTCCTCTCCCATGATTTGCGCGCCCCGCATTCGGCGATTCTTGCGCTGCTCGATGTGCAGCGGCACCAGGCTGGTGGGGATAATCCGTTGTTCGACCAGATCGAGCGCCAGGTGCGTCGCGCCCTGGACCTGACCGAAGGCTTCGTGCAATTGGCCAAGGCCGAATCCGAGGCGTATCAATTCCAGCCGACGTTGTTCGCCATGTTGGTCCTGGACGTGTTCGACCAGGCACTGCCCACCGCCCAGGCAAAGCGTATCCAGTTGGTCCATGAAATAGAGGATGAAGAGGCGATGGTGAGGGCGGATCAATCGTTGCTGACCCGTGCTCTGTTCAATCTGCTGGAAAATGCCATCAAGTACAGCTCGCCAGACTCCTGCATTTCGCTGCAGGTTCATTGCACGTCGGGCTGGTTGATCTGCAATGTCGCTGACCAAGGCAAGGGCATCGGCGCCGAAGAGTTACCCGAGCTGTTCAGTCAGTACCGACGGTTTTCATCGGCCCAAGGGGTCGATGGAATTGGCTTGGGGCTGTCGATGGTCAAGGCCGTGGTTGACCATCACGAGGGGAAAATCGAGTGCCATAGCGTGGTAGGTAAAGGCACTACGTTTAGCCTGAAATTCCCGTTGCTGGAAGAGTAAAAATTACAGCGTTCGGCGGCTCCTACCAATACGTGTAGAGGCCACCGAAGACTGTGAATTTTTGGTGCTATAAAAACTTATGCACCTAGGAATGGCTTTTATGTGTTTAAGAAATATGTATTAAAAACATATACCTACAGCGTAAAAGCAACGGATTTCGAAAAAACGGTACACAGGTTATCCACAGATGTCAGACGGCGATCTGATCGGTGCTGGCCGGAGTGGCCGGCGCCGGTGGCAGCGAACCCATTTCCCGTTGTGTCTGTTCATTCCAGGCCTGGACACGATCGTTAAGCTCGGCAATGGCGCGGGGCCCGCTGCCTTCGGCATACATTGGCGCGCCGATCACCACGGTGATGACCCCTGGCGTGCGGATCCAGCCCGCCTTGGGCCAGAATTTGCCGGCATTGTGTGCAATTGGCAGCACAGGTAGGTCGGCGTTCACGGCCAATGCGGTACCGCCCCGGGAAAACTTGCCGACCGTTCCGTAAGGAACACGAGTGCCCTCGGGAAAGATCAACACCCAGACATTGTCCTTGAGCAACTCGTCACCCTTCTTCGCCACATGCTTGAGCGCAGCCTTGGGGTTGTCGCGATCGATGGCGATCGGACGCAGCATCGCCATGGCCCAGCCGAAGAACGGCACGAACAGCAGCTCACGCTTGAGCACTTGGCTCAACGGCTCGAAATAGGCCGAGAGAAAGAATGTCTCCCAGGTGCTCTGGTGGTTGGACTGGATCACGCAGGGCCGGTCCGGCACGTTCTCGGCGCCCTTCACTTCATAGCTGATGCCCAGGAACACCTTGCTCAGCCACAGTGCGCAACGGCACCAGTACACATTGATGAAGCGATAGCGCGCCTTGAATGACATGAACGGCGCGATAAAAAAACTCAGGGTGCACCACAGCAAGGAGCTGGTGCCCAGCAGCAGGTAAAAGAGAAAGGTTCTGATGGCCTGCAATATCGACATAGCGGCGTTTACCGTTGCGGGCAATGCCCGCCTGTTCAAGCGCTTCCCGAACAATCCTTGATCAGGATGTCTTGGGAGCTCTAATTGTGGATAAGTTCAGCGGCAATGGCCGCCAGGTCGTCAAAAATCAAGGTGCCCACCGGAAGAGTCTTGCCCAGGGTCTTTTCGCCTTTCCCGGTCTTAACCAAAACTGGCTGACAGTCGACGGCCTTGGCTGCCTCCAGGTCACCGAGGCTGTCGCCGACGAACCACACACCCGCCAGCGGCACAGCATAATGCTCGGCGATGGCCTTCAACATGCCCGGCTTGGGTTTGCGGCAATCGCAACCGTCATCCGGCCCATGTGGGCAATAAACGATCAGCCCGACTTCCCCGCCCTGTTCGGCCACTAATTCGCGCAAGCGCTCATGCATGGCCTCGAGCACGGCAAGGTCATAATAACCGCGGGCAATGCCCGACTGGTTGGTGGCAACCGCCACCGTCCAGCCGGCCTTGCTCAACTGCGCGATGGCTTCGATCGAACCGGGCAGTGGCAACCACTCCTCCACCGATTTGATGTATGCGTCGGAGTCGTGATTGATCACGCCATCCCGATCGAGAATCAGCAGTTTCAACAGCAACTCCTCAACCCAGCACGGAAATATCGGCAATATTGAGGAACAGGCTGCGCAGACGTGCCAGCAACGCATAGCGATTCTTGCGCACGTCTTCGTTGTCCGCATTCACCATCACGGCTTCAAAGAACGCATCGACAGGCTCGCGCAGTGCCGCCAAGCGGGCCAGTGCTTCGGCATACTCGCGTTTCTCCATGAGCGGTTGTACCGACGCATACGCCTGTTGAATTGCCGAGTGGAGCGAAAACTCCGCGGCATTATCAAAGTAGCGTGCTTCAACGGCCTTGACCGAAGGTTCGGCCTTGCTCAGCAGGTTCGACACTCGTTTGTTCACCGCCGCCAGTGCTGCGGCTTCCGGCAATTTGCGGAACGCCTGCACCGCCTGTACGCGCTGGTCGAAGTCCAGGGCCGAACCCGGTTTCAGGGCACGCACCGACAGGTAGGTCGCGACCTCGACGCCTTCATCTTCATAACGCGCACGCAGGCGGTCAAAGATGAATTCCAGCACCGCCTCGGCCAGGCCGACAGCCTTGACCTTGCTACCGAACGCGTTGACGGCGAAGGCCACGGCGTCGTTCAAGTCCAGGTCCAGTTGCTTGTCGATCAGGATCCGCAGCACGCCCAGGGCCGCGCGACGCAGAGCGTACGGGTCCTTGCTGCCGGTGGGCAGCATGCCGATGCCGAAGATGCCGACCAGGGTGTCGAGCTTGTCGGCGATGGCCACGGCCGCACCGGTCAGGGTGGTCGGCAATTCAGCGCCGGCACCGCGCGGCATGTACTGCTCGTTCAGCGCCAGGGCCACGTCTTGTGGCTCGCCATCGTTGAGGGCGTAGTAGTAACCGGCGACGCCTTGCATCTCCGGGAACTCACCGACCATCTCGGTGGACAGGTCGCATTTGGACAGGATGCCGGCACGGGCCGCGCGCTGGGCGTCGCCGCCGATGCGTGGGGCGATGTACGCCGCCAGTTTCGATACGCGCTCGGCCTTGTCGTAGACGCTGCCGAGTTTTTCCTGGAACACCACGTTGCGCAGGCGCTCGTTGAAGCTTTCCAGGGGCTGTTTCTTGTCCTGCTTGAAGAAGAACTCGGCATCGGTCAGGCGCGGGCGAACGACTTTTTCGTTACCGGCGATGATCTGCTGCGGGTCCTTGCTTTCGATGTTGGCGACCGTGATGAAGCGCGGCAGCAACTTGCCTTCGGCGTCCAGCAGGCAGAAGTACTTCTGGTTGTCCTGCATGGTGGTGATCAGCGCTTCCTGGGGCACTTCGAGGAAACGTTCCTCGAACGAGCACACCAGCGGCACTGGCCATTCCACCAACGCGGTCACTTCATCCAGCAGGTTGGCGGGCACGATGGCGGTGCCTTCCTGCAGGGTCGCCAGCTCCTCGGTGCGCTTGCTGATCAGCTCGCGACGCTCGTTGGCGTCGGCCAGCACGTAGGCGGCACGCAGGTCGGCCAGGTAGTTGGCCGGCGAGGTGATGCGCACGCTCTGCGGATGATGGAAGCGGTGGCCGCGGGAATCGCGACCGGCCTTCTGGGCCAGGATCGTGCAGTCGATGACCTGGTCACCGAGCAGCATCACCAGCCATTGGGTCGGACGCACGAACTCTTCCTTGCGCGCAGCCCAGCGCATGCGCTTGGGAATCGGCAAGTCATTGAGGGAGTCTTCGACGATGGTCGGCAACAGGCTGGCGGTCGGCTTGCCCTTGATGTTCTGGCTGTAGCGCAGCTTGGGGCCGCTCTGATCGATTTCGCTCAGGTCCACGCCGCACTTCTTGGCGAAGCCCAGGGCGGCCTGGGTCGGGTTGCCATCGGCATCGAACGCGGCCTGGCGTGGCGGGCCGTCGAGGTTGATGCTGCGGTCCGGCTGCTGGGTCGCCAGGGCGGTGATCAGCACGGCCAGGCGGCGTGGTGCGGCGTAGACGTGCTTGGCTTCGTAGTTCAGGCCAGCGGCTTGCAGGCCTTTGTCGATACCGGCCAGGAACGCATCGGCCAGGGTGTTCAGGGCTTTGGGTGGCAGTTCTTCGGTGCCCAGTTCAACCAGAAAATCTTGAGCACTCATTGTGCAGCCTCCAGCTTAGCCAACACTTCATCACGCAGGTCCGGGGTTGCCATCGGGAAGCCCAGCTTGGCACGGGCCAGCAGATAGGCTTGCGCAACGGAACGCGCCAGGGTGCGCACACGCAGGATGTATTGCTGGCGCGCGGTCACGGAAATCGCCCGGCGTGCGTCCAGCAGGTTGAAGGTATGGGACGCCTTCAACACCATTTCGTAGCTCGGCAACGGCAGCGGCTGGTCCAGCTCGATCAGGCGCTTGGCTTCGCTTTCATAGAAATCGAACAGCTCGAACAGCTTGTCGACGTTGGCGTGTTCGAAGTTGTAGGTCGACTGCTCCACTTCGTTCTGGTGGAACACATCGCCATAGGTCACTTTGCCGAACGGGCCGTCGGCCCACACCAGGTCGTAGACTGAATCCACGCCTTGCAGGTACATGGCCAGGCGTTCCAGGCCATAGGTGATTTCGCCGGTCACCGGGTAGCACTCGATGCCACCGGCCTGCTGGAAGTAAGTGAACTGAGTCACTTCCATGCCGTTGAGCCAGACTTCCCAGCCCAGGCCCCAGGCGCCCAGGGTTGGCGATTCCCAGTTGTCTTCGACGAAACGAATGTCGTGCACCAGTGGGTCGAGACCGACGTGCTTGAGCGAGCCCAGGTAAAGCTCCTGGAAGTTTTCCGGGTTCGGCTTCAGAACCACCTGGAACTGGTAGTAGTGCTGCAGACGGTTCGGGTTTTCGCCGTAGCGGCCGTCAGTCGGGCGGCGGCTGGGCTGCACATAAGCGGCGTTCCAGGTTTCCGGGCCGATGGCACGCAGAAACGTGGCAGTGTGGAAAGTGCCGGCGCCTACTTCCATATCGTAGGGCTGAAGTACCACGCAACCTTGCTCGGCCCAGTATTGCTGGAGGGCGAGGATCAAGTCTTGGAAGGTACGCACGGCTGGCGTAGGCTGGCTCACGAAATTCACCTGTTTCTTGGGCTGCGATTTAAAGAGCGGGAGTATACCCGATTCGTTCGTGCGCACGCCCCCTGGAGCCTTATGCCACGCTGCTTTTGGTGTTCCGAAGATCCGTTGTACATGGCTTATCACGATCAGGAGTGGGGCACGCCGCTGCGCGATGCGCAGGGTTTGTTCGAGTTGCTTTTGCTCGAAGGGTTCCAGGCCGGGCTGTCCTGGATCACCGTTTTGCGCAAACGCGAGCGCTACCGGGAAGTGCTGTACGGCTTCGATGTGCAACGGGTGGCGCAGATGAGCGATGCGGAAATCGACGACCTGATGCTCGACCCCGGCATCATCCGCAACCGCCTCAAGCTCAAGGCCGCCCGGCGCAATGCCCAGGCCTGGCTGGCCCTGGAAGACCCGGTGGCGTTCCTCTGGTCGTTCGTCGGTGACAAACCCATCATCAACCATTTCAAGGACCGTACCGAAGTGCCGGCCATCACGCCCGAGGCGCTGGCGATGAGCAAAGGCCTGAAAAAAGCCGGCTTCACCTTCGTCGGCCCGACCATTTGCTACGCCTTGATGCAGGCCTCGGGGATGGTCATGGACCACACCCAGGACTGCGACCGCTACGCCGAGCTGGCAAACGGTGGTTAGAATAGCCGGCTCGCAACACGGCCCATACATTCAGGAGTGACCTGTGGATAAGTTGAAAGGCGCCTTGCTGGTCGGCGCTCTGCGGTTGTTTGCGCTGCTGCCTTGGCGCGCGGTGCAAGCGGTGGGTTCGGCCATTGGCTGGCTCATGTGGAAGCTGCCCAACCGCTCCCGCGATGTGGTGCGGATCAACCTCGCCAAATGTTTTCCCGAGATGGACCCGGCCGAGCGCGAACGCCTGGTGGGCCAGAGCCTCAAGGACATCGGCAAATCCCTGACCGAAAGCGCCTGCGCCTGGATCTGGCCGGCCCAGCGCTCCATCGAACTGGTGCGTGAAGTCGAAGGCCTGGAAGTATTGAAAGAAGCGCTGGCCTCCGGCAAAGGCGTGGTGGGCATCACCAGCCACCTGGGCAACTGGGAGGTGCTCAACCACTTCTATTGCAGCCAGTGCAAACCGATCATTTTCTATCGCCCGCCCAAGCTCAAGGCGGTGGATGAATTGCTGCAAAAGCAACGCGTGCAACTGGGCAACAAAGTCGCCGCATCGACCAAGGAAGGCATCCTCAGCGTCATCAAGGAAGTGCGCAAAGGCGGCCAGGTGGGCATCCCCGCCGACCCGGAACCGGCCGAATCCGCCGGCATCTTCGTGCCCTTTTTCGCCACCCAGGCCCTGACCAGCAAGTTCGTACCGAACATGCTCGCCGGCGGCAAGGCAGTCGGCGTCTTCCTCCATGCCCTGCGCCTGCCGGACGGCTCTGGCTACAAAGTCATCCTCGAAGCCGCCCCGGACGCGATGTACAGCACCGACACCGAAACCGCCTGCGCCGCCATGAGCCAAGTGGTGGAACGCTACGTGCGGGCCTACCCGAGCCAGTACATGTGGAGCATGAAACGCTTCAAGAAACGCCCGCCGGGTGAGGCGCGGTGGTACTGAACGCCGGGAATCAATTCTGCAAGGGGTCCTAATTGTGGCGAGGGGATTTATCCCCGTTGGGTTGCGCAGCAACCCCCCTATTCCTCGCAGCGCCACAATCCACAGGCGAGCGCTTCGCACTCGAACGGGGATAAATCCCCTCGCCACAATAATTACCTGATCCAACTTCTGTGGCGAGGGAGCTTGCTCCCGCTGGGCTGCGCAGAACAGCCCCCTCCTAAAGCTTGGTCCCCCGCTGTCGATAACCTAATGTATCCGCCAATCATGGACCGATGAAATGGAACTCTCCCTGAACGCTGCCAATATCCCGCCCGCCAACACCAACCTCACCCGCTCCGACCAGAAGTTGGTGAGCAATCCTCCAGCGGACGCCGTAAAGCAGCTGGCAGAGGCCGGCCCAGCGGCTATCTACCACCCCAGTGAAGAAGCCCAGATCATGGTGGAGTCGCCAGTGGTCATCGAAACCTGGATCGGTCGCTCCCAATCGCCAGATTTCCCTCGATTTGCTGCGATCACCGAGAGCGCGAAAAATACTCTGAAAAGCTCTTTCGAGACGTTCCAGACAACGCTCTCGGCCACCCATCCGGATTTGGCCGGCAAGAAATACGGCTTCACCGTCGAGGCCGATGGCAAGCTCAAGGTGCTCAACACCGCCGGCCAGCTCAGCAGCTCGGACACCCAGCGGTTGACCGATCTGCTCAATGAATCCACTGATCTGAAAGCCGCCGCCGTGGCGTTCCGCGATGCTTCTATCGACATGGTGGACGCCGACTCGCCCTGGTCCGGCAGCTACCTGGGCCGCTACAACCTGACCAAGGAAAACTTCGCCAACACCATCGACCTGGCGCCGATGCTCAAGCGCCCCGGCTCGGTACCGCCCCAGGAGTTTTCGGACGGGTTGTTCTTCAACCAGCTGGCATACAAAGGCGAACTCGCTACGCGAGAGACGGAAGCGGCGATGTTTGAACGGCGTGCAGCCCAGCGATTCAGCGCGCAGGCCTGAAAACCTGTAGGAGCGAGCCTGCTCGTGAAGAAGCCGGCACATTCGCATGAATGCCGGTTGGAGCTTGTCGATCCGGATGGCTATGAACTGGCCGTGTGGTCGGCTTCCTGATGGTCGATTGATCACAAAGAGGCGCAAAACCTCAATCGTGTCCATGATTAAGGGCCTGCGATCGGCGACGTTGGCATGACAAAGTCATCTCTTAACCCGTCGGATGACTGTCCAGCCAGCCATATCGCACTTCCTCTGGTTCATTAATCAAGGAGTCCCCTCATGAAAATCGACTTCACCGGACGTCACGTCCTGGTCACTGGCTCCACCAGCGGTATCGGTTTTGCCACAGCCAAAGGCTTCCTCGAATCCGGCGCCCACGTGGTCATCAACGGTCGCAGCGAGAGCAGCGTGGAGGACGCGTTGCAGCGCTTGGGCGCCCTTGCTTCAAATGCCACCGGTTTTGTGGGCGACCTGAGCAACGCGCCTGGCTGCCAGGCACTGATCGCCAAGCACCCGAGTTTCGATATCGTCATCAACAACCTGGGCATTTTCAAACTGGAAGACTTTTTCGAAACGCCGGACAGCGAATGGCAGCGCTTCTTCGAAACCAACGTGATGTCCGGCGTGCGGGTTTCCAGGGCTTACGCCCAAGGCATGGTCGAGCGCGGTTGGGGGCGGATTGTGTTTGTCTCGTCGGAATCGGGCGTAAACATTCCCGCTGACATGATCCACTACGGCTTCACCAAAACCGCGCAACTTTCAATCGCTCGCGGCCTGGCCAAGCGCCTCGCCGGCACGGGCGTGACGGTGAACTCGGTGTTGCCTGGGCCGACGCTTTCCGAAGGTGTTGCCCAGATGCTGCAGGCAGATGTCGAGCGCAGCGGGGAAAGCCTGGAAAAAGTCGCGGCGGATTTCGTCAATCAGCACCGCAGCACCTCGATCATCCAGCGTGCGGCACGCGTCGAGGAAGTCGCCAACATGATCATCTATGCCAGCTCGGAACAGGCCTCGGCCACCACCGGTGCGGCGTTGCGTGTGGATGGTGGTGTGGTGGATAGCATCGTTTAGGGTCCTATGACAGGTCGCAAGAAAACGCCGCTTTCTCATGAGAGATAAGCGGCGTTTTTTCTTTTGGAAGCAACATGGGTTGATTCAACCGATTTTTGGAGCGGTGAAGGGACAGTTCAGCCCACCCTGTTTTCGATGAGTCGATCCGAGCCACCTTCGGCCACGCGGTTCTCGATCAGTCGATCCGAGCCGCCTTCGGCCACGCGGTTCTCGATCAGTCGATCCGAGCCACCTTCAGCTACACGGTTTTCGATGAGTCGATCCGAGCCACCTTCAGCTACACGGTTTTCGATGAGTCGATCCGAGCCACCTTCAGCTACACGGTTTTCGATGAGTCGATCCGAGCCGCCTTCGGCTACACGTTTTTCGATCAGTCGATCGGAGCCGCCTTCAGCCACACGTTTTTCGATCAGGCGATCAGAACCACCCTCAGCGAACGTAGGTTGAACAGAAGAAGTCGCGAACGCATTGCCGAGGGACAGTGCCAGAAGCGAGCCAACGAGAGTTTTGCTGAAAGTGTTCATGTCCTGATCCTTTTTATTCGTAGATGGAGTGAGTTAGACGGTGACGTGCAAACGGACGTCGACGTTGCCGCGGGTCGCGTTGGAGTACGGGCAAACCTGGTGAGCCGCGTCGACCAGCGCTTGAGCATCGGCTTGATCCAGACCCGGCAGGTTGATGTGCAGGTCGATGTCCAGACCGAAACCACCAGGGATCTGGCCGATGCCAACGTGTGCCGTGATCGAGGCGTCAGCGGGGATGCTGCGTTTGCTCTGGCTGGCGACAAACTTCAATGCGCCGATGAAGCAAGCCGAGTAGCCGGCGGCAAACAACTGCTCAGGGTTGGTGGCTTCACCACCAGCGCCGCCCAAGGCTTTGGGAGTGGCCAGTTTCACGTCGAGAATCTTGTCGCTGGAAACAGCACGGCCATCACGGCCACCGGTGGAGGTTGCGACTGCGGTATAGAGAACGTTCATGGTGTTTCCTCTCTTGCTGATTGGTTTGATCGAGTGTCGGGTTTGGATTGCGCTAAATGTTTGTGCGCTAACCAGTTGCGATAAAATTAACGAACAAATAGTTTGCGCGCAAGATAATTTTTTGAAAATTTTCCGACTTTTAATTAACCAATTGATCTGAAAGGAAATTAATTTTCTCGTCGCAGTACCGCCAACCTGTTTGGGTCGCAAGTGAGCCAGGACGAAGGAGGTGTTTGGGGGATCAACAGGGCCCGCGCAATAGCTGGCCTTCGAAGAGAGGGGAATCCACAAGCAGAATCATGGGATTTTCAATCGTTCCCGCGCTCCTGCGTGGGAATGCCGCCGGGGACGCTCCGCGTTCCGCTTCTGGAACATGACGCGGTGCGTGGGGACGATCAACTCCCGACTAACGATGCAAAGCCAACCTGACTAAGCCACAGCCACTCGATTGCGCCCCAACGCCTTCGCTCGATACAGCGCTTTATCCGCATCGTTCATCAAGCTGTGGAGATCCTTATTACAGGCCTCCGTCGATGCAACGCCGAGGCTGGCTGATATGCAGTGCACAGGCTCGATCACCAAGGCTGCGAGCGTATCGATAAGCCGCTCTGCAATCTGGGTGGCGACTTCGATGGAGGTGTTGGGCAGCAGAATGGCGAATTCTTCCCCACCTAGCCGGCCATGGATGTCCGTTGTGCGAAACGACGAGCTGATGACCTCCCCCATTTGGCGCAAAACCTGATCCCCGACCTGATGGCCGTAGGTGTCGTTGATGTGCTTGAAGTGATCCATATCCAACATGACCGCGCACAACCCTTGCCGCTTGGCCTTACATTCGTTGTAAAGCCGCTGGGCATGCTCGAAAAATGCTCGCCGACTCTTCAAGCCAGTCAGCTCATCGGTTTGAGCGGCGCGGGTTGAAATGCTGTTCGCCTGTTCCATTTCACGGGTGAGTCGGAAGGCGGTTTCCAGTGCCTGGGACATTTTGTGCGTAGCGCGGGCAGCGAATGCCGCGAACACCAGAATCGAGAGGGCCATGCCGACTTGGATCGGGGATGGTTGAAACAGCAGCCAGGCGGTGCATGGCAACAGCACCAGGCCGATGGAGACCAGTGTCATATCACGGTAGGCCGAGTAGCACGACACCGCGCTGACAGACATCCCGACAGCAAAGAGCATGACCAGTGCCTGCGTCAAAAGATCGTCTGCCGGCATGACAGCCAATGCGCCTCCGCCCCAGATGCTGGCGGACGACACCAGCGTGATCCAGTACTTGCGCTCCCAACGTTGAGGCGTGCGCTGACTTTCGTCGCTGCGGAAATAGGCCACAAATAGCGCGATACGCAACAGCGTCGAAGCGGTCAGGATGGCCAGCCACCAAAGAATGACGCTGTGCTCAAACCGATCCCAGCACAGCCAGCTCAGCATGATGGCTGCGAGGTAGCTACCGAAAACCGCAGAAACGGATTGGCGAAACAGTTGCTGCAAGCGGTCAGTTCGCACTTGCTCGGCTATTACAAAATCCTGGCCATTGCGCAATCTTGGGCCATCCATTTGAACCACCTGGTTATGACGCAACAAAAAAACGATTGTGGCACCCTGCCATTAGCGCAAACAACTGAATTACGCTCTTGGCTCCAACCAGGTTCCAATATCTCGATTAAAACTGAACCCAGTGGCGAGGGAGTCCCCGCCGCGTCTTCGACGCTGCGCTGTCGCGCAGTGAACTAGGCCCTGTGGCGAGGGGATTTATCCCCGCTGGGCTGCGCAGCAGCCCTAAAGCAGTGAACTCAATCTTTCTGGCACACCGAGTTGCCGGGTTTGGGGCCGCTGCGCAGCCCAGCGGGGATAAATCCCCTCGCCACAAAGGGAGGTGCTCGCCTAACTGAGATCACGTTGTCGAACTGTGTTTAGCAGAAAATTTTATTTTTAAAATCAGCAGGTTGTGATTTGTTCCATGAGAGCGTGCTCCCGCTGGGATGCAAAGCAGCCTTAACCATTGCGCAGACAAACCGCATCTTCTGTTTTACAAGGAAGAGGCAATCAAGCTGGAATCAATCCCGCCAAAAGAAAAACCCGACGCTTTACGTCGGGTTTTTCGTGGGGTACGACTTTCGCTTGTCCTATCGCTTCTTCTTAGCGATAGAGGTCAGCGGCCCTTGGCAGACTGCTATCGGCCAAAAACGGCCACTCAAACGCAGCTTATTCCGACCCGCAAGTGAGTCACGGGTGCAAAAGGGATGGAGCGCTATGTTGAATGAGCGAGAGCAAGCCCGACGTGCTCATTGTTTACGGGTTACTCGACTTGCGACAGCTTGGCGTCATCGCAACCGGCAGCACGGCACTCGCGCTCGACAGCCTTGAGTATGACGATACGCGCCTCGGTCTTCTCATTGGCACAGTCCAGGTAGAGCAGGCCATCGTTGGAACAGGCGCTGTCACGATTTTTGATCCACTGGATTTGAGCGGCTTTTACTTTTTTCTTTTGCTCCGGGTTCAGAGCACCCATCGTCTTCTTGTATTGCTCGTTGATTTCCTGATCCGACTGAACCATTTTCAGCGACGCGCAATAGGTTCTGTCATAGGCATTTCTAGGGTTATCGCAACTCATCGCAGATGCCGATGCTGATGCCATTGCCAGCAATGCCCCAACCAACAAAGACTTGATCACTTACTTCTCTCCCTGAATGCCCTCTATTGATTAGAGGTCGCGGCGGGGAATTTATCATGAGGGTTGTCGAACAATGAAGCGGATCCTACCGCCTTCATGTTTTCCATGGCCCACGATCGGCCGCGACTGCCTTGCGCTACAACTTTGATTTTCTCGACCAAAGATCGAGGTCGCTGCCGCACGCCGCAACGATGTAGTTCCCACACCAAGAAAATCCGAATGCCCTCACATGGTCCCTGTAGATCACCGTGCAATCTGCTTGATGACCCTCAATCAGCGCATTTTTGAAGGGTTTGCTCAGAACAAGGCTGTTCTCGGGCCAATCCGGGGAAACCAGCTCCAGCCCTTCCCCGGCGATGTTGCCGGTTGGCAAGCCACCGCCGTTTATGCCACACAGCGATATGACTTCATCGGCGATCACGCCAATGCCCTGGCAATGCAACCCAAGTTCGCTCAAGCCCGCATATTCTTCATAGTCGCGCTCAATTTTTTCGCCTGTGTCGCAGTGCACAACACTTCGACCCGAGCTTGAGACGACCAGCAAATAGGGGCCTTTTTGCGAAAACCCTACCGATAGCAGCCCGCCGACGGCTATCGAGGCAATATGACTCCAGCCCTCGGGATTCTCATCGACAGGGATCTGGTCGATGAGTCGTATCAAGCGCTTTCGATTGTTTTCGCGTAATGAATTCATGAGTGCATTCGGATAAAAAGGTTTTGCAGCATCCCCAAACATCCCCAAGCCGGTCAAACATTCGTGGCGAGGGAGCTTGCTCCCGCTGGGCTGCAACGCAGCCCCACCTACTTCAAACCTCAACCGTAAACCCGTCTAGCCCCAATTTACGGGCCAAAACCAAGCCCTGTTTATCCTCCTCACCACTCCCCGTCCGCCAGGCTACCTAACCTTGCGCCATTGCCTACAACTACGCCAGAATCCGCCCGCTTGTGCGCCTTGCCTCCGGGTTCTATCGTTTTCCTGCCACTGCCCATCAGTGGTCGGGTTTAGTAGCTCGGTTAGTCATCTACGGTTGCATGAGTGTCATCCAGTCAGGCGTTTGCCTGCACTTGATGGTGGCTGTGCGCAAGGCGCCTTCGGGCGCGCCGGGTTTGGTGACTTTACCGGTCTACTAACTTGCGCACAGCTGCCTCCTTTCGTTTAGTAGCGAGATAGTGGCGGCCCTACTATGGAAAGTCCCAATGTTCAAACCTACTCCAAATCCGCCCGAGACAGGCCATGCTAAATCCAAGGCCAAAAAGCACGACGAAGCCACCAAACGCGTCCTGGATCACTACCTGCTCCCAAAACCGGAAAAGTCCGAAGATGCGTCCCAACCAGGCCAGCTCTTCACCGTCGCAAAAAACGCCGACAACGAATCCCTCCTCGCTAACCTTAGCGAAACCCTGGCGGCAGCCGACGCGATGGTCAGCAACCTGGCCTTTGACCTGGAAGGTCCTCGCCGCCACATCCTCCTCGGCATTCAACAGTTGATTGAGTTGAGTTCATTGCTGGCGAATCGAGTGTTGGATAACGTCGATCCGCGATAGCAGATAAACACCCTCCCTAAAAAGCAAGCCCGACATCTTGTGTCGGGTTTGTTTTAATTAATAAACGTTGCTGCTCAGCTATCTCATTATATAGCTAGAAGTTTTTGTCCTCCGGAGCGTTAAAGCCCTCTATCCTGCAGGCAGGAACAACTAAGGAATTTGATGTAACAAACTTGCGATCTCTGCTTCTTTACGCTTGCGTCGTGCAGTCTGAATTTTTTGATCAAGAATTAATTCGATTGCCACGCGCATTAAGGGAAATAAATGAAGACATTCCTCTTCTGGGGTCGAATGAACTCCAAGGCTAAGAATACTATAAATTTTTTTATTCCCAACTAAGTATTCGGGAAGATAGTCAGCGAGAGCTTCGATTTTTTTAGAGACAGTTGCTCTGGTATAAGTTGCTGAGTGGACCTTTAGCCATTCTTCCGATTGGTTTGCCTCCAAATGGGCTTTTTCAAGTAAGTTTTCAAAAATTCTGCGAAGATAGATTAAGCTTCCGGCTCCTACACCATGCGAGAACAAACCTATAGCTTTGATGAACTCCTTATATTGCTCCTCTCCTAGAACTTTTCTGTAGCTTTTCACTTTAGGGATTGCCACATCATATACCGAGGGGTACTGCCCAATCTTCTGCACCCCCTTATTTTTATCAAATTGAAACGTATAGCTGATTTCATGTTCACGATCTCGTGAGCAAATAAATCTCATCTCGTAAAATGGATAATATTCCCACCACGTGTCAATATCTATACTATTTCTACCGTAGTTATTCTCCCGCAACTTAAAAGTGCTATCTTTTAAACATGCAGGACAAAATACATCAATGGTTGCTGTTTTTCGGGCAAAGGAGACGAAATTTTCAAGATTGCTGTCGTTGACTTCATAATAATAATACAATGGTAGCTCTGAGCAGAACTCTTGCGCAGATGGGAATTTATTATCAATCACTAGCGCCTTCCTTTGGATGTACCCAAGCAAAATATTAATTTATTGTATATAAAATTAAAAAAGAGCGGATTTATTTTGTGGCGGCAAAAGTCAAGGGGTTTAATTTTTTGCTGTCTCCCTTTTTTGTTAGGTTACTGCTATTTAAGTTTGTTAGGTTACTGCTATTTAAGCGCCAACCATAGAAATGCTGCCAATACTCTTATCGATACTGACACCTGACTCCAATAGAATTCTATAGCCATCATCATAAAATGGCGGTGGGAATAATGAATGTGTGCCTACAATTTTTCCCTCGCCAAGCCAGGCCAAGGCATCCTTAAGAGAGACCCGAACAATTCCTCGAATTTGCCGAGAGTAATCGTTAGGCCTTTCGTTATCCGCTCCTTTGCATCGGAATAGTAGTCCATGCTGCGAATGTGGACGAAGAAAAACCGATGGTGCAGCCATTCTTAAATCAACTAATTCCGTATTTTTTCCAAAGTAGTAACCTGGCTTTTGTCCATTTCTTTTTTCTATGTCAGCGCCTATTAGCAAGATGTATGCGTAGTCACTGCTAGAGGCCGGTATCCGCTTCTCAAAATGTAAGTAGTGACCACCTTCGCCTGATGATTTTGCCTGATGGCAGGCAAACCAAAGGGCGACCCATATGTTATCTACTACATCAACCCAGCTCGTCGAAATACCGTAATGTTGTAGAAGCGGCTCGTGTGAATATTGGCCAAATGAATTAAATATCCTGCATTTTTCTTGAAATGACTTTATTATATCTTGAACTGCGATTGTTTTTCTTTCTTTCGTTTTTGATTGATGTATTCCCCGGAATAAAGTCGGAGATAGGCTTTCGTATAACTTTCGTTCTCCACGAAAATATATGGCCTCACTTTTTTGTATCCCTGCATGGGTGAACTTTAGATACCCAGCAGCCTTTATCAAAGCGTGCGGGTCTTTTACGTGAAGTGTTTCTACACCTGTACCTTCATCGCAGACCCATTCCGTTCCGGCAATACTAATTTTTTTAAGAGGGCTCATTTGAATCCTTTGTAATAATTCTACATAGTCAGCAGATGTATTTAATGCACTAAGTGGTGGGTATATTAAGCGTTGAGCCCTACGAACAATGTAGCTATCGGGAGCAGACAATGGAAAGCCGCGACCTGCTTTTGCTCGCTTTACATCAGAGTAAACGGGACGAACATACTGTATAAAAATATGGCCCATCCGCTTCTTCGCTTAGAATGAAAATAAGGTTGACCGAGCCCTAGGCTTTTACCGGGCGTTTAGTTTTTTTAACTGGAGTTGGGTCGGGTATTGCTGCAAGCATTTCATCAAGTACAGCTTGTCGTTTGAGCCTATCATCTGAAATTTCCCCAAGAGTATCCAAAATCTCTACTGCTTGCTTGAATGGGGCTAGTGCTTGTTCGCCGGGCTTGGTGAGCTTGTCGATGATTTTTTGACAGTAGGCGTCCATTTTTTTTGATTTCAACGCCGGTTTATCTTTTCCAGCAATAATGGTGCATACCAGAACTAGGATATGCCATTTAAATCTTCTCATGTTTTGGGGGACGTTGCTGCTAGCTACGTACAAATGTAGTCGATACAATGTCAAGCATGACGCATAAAAAATTATTTCCTTGTTCTCCTCATCGAACATAATGTCGGAGAGACTTTCATACATTTTCTTAGGGTAGCGATAAGCTAGGTCAGGGCGATGGCAGAACATTGAGGCAACGCACTTAGCTACAGTATTAATATTGAAGGTGCGGATAGCAGGCACTTCTTTCCCGAAATATTGTTTCTCTCTGCGCTCGAAGTATAAGCGCCCATCCTGTCCTTCAAATGAATTAAATAGCTGTTCAACACGCTTTATTATGGGGCGAAGAGTCAAGAACTGCGTTTCATCAACCTTGGATTGGCTGTTTGTCGCTCTGACCAACTCTGAAAATACATCTTCGCTGGAGGTTTCAATTACCTTAAGAGTAACCATTACCTTATCGTCATATTTTCCTCTATTCTCATAAAGGATATTTGAGGTTTGACACCCGTTGACGATTTGAAAATTTTCCAAGTGTAATGTGTTGCCTTGTAGGCGAACATCTGGACTGACAATGGTTATCCCATTATTCAGAACTGGAAATCTAGTGGATGAAGTGCTGCTATTAAGCGTGTCGGCAATTGATTGGTTAACTATATTATCTCCCCCCAAATATGCCCGTACGTTTTCTTCGAAAACTTGAGTCCGTAAACTGCCATCTTCAGCGACTAGCAGGTTGGCAACGACGTCTACGGCTCTGGCGACTACCAAATATGCTTCTTCGATACCCGCGATTGTAGGAAGCGGCGCCGACCCAAATAGCGGGAGCTGTGCTGTAATGCCAGAATAGGTAGATATCCACAACTCCGTTAGTTCATTACGCCCCAAACACTTTATATCAACTTCAGAAAAGTAGCCAAAATCATTAATTTGATTTTCAAAAGCAATAATAGCAGCGCTAAACTCTTTCGGGGAAAGGTAATTTCCAGTAGTTATGAAACGTGCGGTCAGACGCGGTTTGCCATTACGAATTTTTGGAACGTTTCCAATGCATTCATCAAAAACATTTCTAGTATTTTTCTGAATTGAATCTGTAGCTAGATACGGTTCTTCATTAAGAAAGCGTAGAATTGACTCCTTGAATTTCAAAAAATTTCCAAGGTCGAATCCATCGGATGTTTTTGCCTGAATGAAAACAACTTCCACGTCATGATTTTTGCGTTCTGTATTAAAAGCTGAACGTGCATCCTCATCTGAGACTATTACTTCTTCGTCTAAGATTATTGCTACTCCATCTATGCCGTCATCTCCCGAACTAGTGGTCACGTCATCTAAATCAAAGCCGGATGCGCACCTAGAATACAACACCGCATAATTGCAAAAATATTCAAATTGTTTATCTTGCGGGTCTGACTCAAATCCAAAGCTTTTGGCAAAGTTATTTAAATGGGCGTTAACAATGCGGTGCATGGGGCGCGTCCTTGGCGAGTTAGTTTTTTGGCACAGACATCTGTTTCTGCGCCGCTAACTGAACGCTACTATTTCGCCATCATTCTGTCCAGCGTCTGCTTCTACATTATTTACCGGGATACAAATTATCTGAGCCCTAAGCGCTTGGGATTTCCATCTGCTTTCGAAAACCGGAGGAGTCTAATAATGCGCTCCTCTCAGGCCAGTCCTTCCTCATAAAATCATTGACAACGAAGGCCTGCTCGCCAGCCTTTGATATCCAGTAGCTAATCAAGGGAGATGTCGTTGGCCACGATAGGGCGATGGGGACGTAATCCCGACGCAGTCTCTCTTTCCACTGATCGGGAGCGAACCCACGGATGATTTGACGTCCCCCCAAAAAAAAGGGCCTGCATTCCCATGCAGGCCCTTTTTTACCACTCAATCAGCTCAAAACGCCGGCAAAACCGCCCCTTTGTATTTCTCCAGAATAAAAGCCTTCACTTCCGGCGTATGCAGCGCCGCCACCAGCTTCTTCATCGCCTCACTGTCCTTGTCATCCTCACGAGCCACCAGGATATTCACATAAGGCGAGTCGCTACCTTCAATCACCAGCGCGTCCTTGGAAGGATCAAGCTTGGCTTCCAACGCATAGTTGGTGTTGATCAACGCCAGATCCACCTGGGTCAGCACCCGCGGAATGGTCGCGGCTTCCAGTTCACGGAATTTCAGATCCTTCGGGTTCTCGGTGATGTCCTTGGTGGTGGACAGGATGTTGTTCGAATCCTTCAACTTGATCACCCCAGCCTTCGCCAGCAGCAACAGCGCACGGCCGCCGTTGGTGGCGTCGTTCGGGATGACCACGTTGGCGCCGCCCGGCAGTTCGGTAAGGGCCTTGTACTTGCTGGAGTACGCGCCCAGGGGTTCCAGGTGCACACCGGCCACGCTTACCAGGTGCGTGCCCTTGGCCTTGTTGAACTCATCCAGGTACGGCTGGTGCTGGAAGAAGTTGGCGTCCAGGCGTTTTTCCGCGACTTGTACGTTCGGCTGGATGTAGTCGGTGAAGACTTTGACCTGGAGGTTCACGCCTTCTTTGGCCAGGGCCGGTTTGACGAATTCGAGGATTTCCGCGTGCGGCACCGGGGTGGCGGCGACGGTCAGGGTGTCGGCGGCGTGGGCGGAAAATGCTGCGGCGGCAGCGAAGGCAACCAGTAGTTTCTTCATTCAGCTAACTCCTTTTGAAGCGCCTGCTCTCGGCGCCTGCCAGCGAATGGCCGGCTCATGGTTTATTGGCCGCGAGGCCTTATTTTCTAGAAAAATGCACAACCAGTTTGTCGCCCACGGTTTGCAGGACCTGAACCAGCACCAGCAGCAACACCACCGTGACCACCATCACATCGGTCTGGAAACGCTGGTAACCAAAACGGATCGCCAGGTCGCCCAAACCACCGGCACCGACTACACCGGCCATCGCCGTGTAGGACACCAGCGTAATCGCTGTCACCGTAATCGCTGCAAAAATGCCTGGGCGGGCTTCCGGCAGCAAGGCGTTGACGATGATTTGCCGCGTGGTCGCGCCCATGGCCTGGGTCGCTTCGATGATGCCGCGATCGACTTCGCGCAAGGCGGTTTCCACCAACCGCGCAAAGAACGGTGTCGCGCCGACCACCAGCGGCGGGATCGCGCCGGCCACGCCCAGGGAGGTGCCGGTGATCAATACCGTGAACGGGATCATCACGATCAACAGGATGATGAACGGCAGCGAACGCAGGATGTTGACGATGAGCGACAGCAGCGCATAAACGCCGCGGGCTTCGAGCAACTGGCGCGGGCTGCACAGGAACAGCAACACGCCCAGCGGCAGGCCGAGCAGCACGGTAAACAACAGCGAACCGAACAGCATCAGGAAGGTGTCGCCCGTCGCCAGCCAGATTTCCAGCCAGTCGATGTTGGAGAAGAACGAACTCAACAGTTCCATTAGCGCAGCACCTCCATGTGGACATCGGCCGCGGTGAAGCGGGCAAACGCCGCCTCCATGTCACCGCCGGTGATGGCGAGGGTCAGTTGCCCGTAGGGGGTGTCTTTGATGCGGTCGATGCGGCCGGCCAGGATGCTGTAGTCCACGCCGGTTTCCCGGGCGATGGTGCCGAGCAATGGCGCGTAGGTCGCGTCGCCCTGGAAGGTCAGACGCACGATGCGCCCGGGTACGTGGGCGAAATCGTCGCGCTGTTCGCTTTCGTCGATTTGCTCGTCTTCCTGGACGAAACGCTTGGTGGTCGGGTGCTTGGGGTGCAGGAACACCTCGGCCACCGGGCCTTGCTCGACGATCACGCCAGCGTCCATCACCGCTACTTGATCGCAGACGCGGCGGATCACGTCCATTTCATGGGTGATCAGCACGATGGTCAGCTTCAGCTCACGGTTGATTTCCGCCAGCAGTTGCAGCACCGAGGCGGTGGTCTGCGGGTCGAGGGCACTGGTGGCCTCGTCGCACAGCAAGATCTTCGGCTTGGTCGCCAGGGCGCGGGCGATGCCGACGCGCTGCTTCTGGCCGCCGGACAATTGCGCCGGGTACTTGCGGGCGTGGTCGGACAGCCCGACCCGCGCCAGCAACTCGGCCACTCGGCGGTCAATGTCGCTGCGGGACAGTTCGCCCGCGAGCGTCAGTGGCAGCGCGACGTTGTCGGCCACGGTCTTGGATGCCAGCAGGTTGAAGTGCTGGAAAATCATCCCGACCTGCTGGCGGAAACGCCGCAGGCCGCTGGCGTCCAGGGCGGTGACTTCTTCGCCGTCGACGATGATCTTGCCGCCTGTGGAATCTTCCAGGCGATTGATCAGACGCAGCAGGGTACTTTTTCCCGCACCGGAATGGCCGATCAAGCCGAAGACCTGACCGTTCTCAATCGTCAGACTGGTCGGATGCAGGGCGGGGATATCCCTACCGGCGACCCGGTAGGTTTTATAAACGTTTTGAAACTCGATCACGTAGCGAACCTTGTGGGGCGCGTTGGAAAAGGGTCAGCGGTTAGCCGGGCGCGCATTTTAGCCTGTCCGTATAGAGGTTCTTAGCATTTATTTGCGATCGGACCTGTCATTTGGCAATAACGCGATCAAAGGCCATAAAAAAGGAACACAGCCAAACGGCATCGGTCACTCATTAAGCAACTCGAAAATGCCCAGGTACCGACCTGCGGTATCGAACTCAAGAGTCCTGGCCACGGCGGGGATCGCAAAGAGGAGTTATGCCTGATGAGTACCGAAAAGCCCACGGTCAACAAGAGCCAACTGGCCGGGACCGACACGCTGGATCGCGGCAACACCAACGCCAAGCTCGAGAGCCTGGAACGGTTTCGCTCCGACGCCACCGAACAAGCATTGCGCACCAATCAGGGCGTGAAGATCGCCGATAACCAGAACACCCTTCGCGTCGGCGCTCGCGGGCCTTCGCTGCTGGAAGACTTCATCATGCGTGAAAAAATCACGCACTTTGACCATGAGCGCATCCCGGAGCGCATCGTCCACGCTCGTGGTACCGGGGCCCACGGTTATTTTCAGACCTATGATGCGCACTCGGCCTTGACCAAAGCCGGTTTCCTACAGGATCCGAGTAAGAAAACCCCGGTGTTCGTGCGTTTTTCCACCGTGCAAGGGCCGCGGGGTTCCGGCGATACCGTGCGGGACGTGCGTGGCTTTGCGGTGAAGTTCTTTACCGACGAAGGCAACTTCGACCTGGTGGGCAACAACATGCCGGTGTTTTTCATCCAGGATGCGGTGAAGTTTCCAGACTTCGTCCACGCGGTGAAACCCGAACCGCACAATGAAATACCTACCGGCGGTTCGGCCCACGACACCTTCTGGGATTTCGTCTCGCTGGTGCCGGAATCGGCGCACATGGTGATCTGGGCGATGTCCGACCGGGCCATTCCGAAAAGCCTGCGCAGCATGCAGGGCTTTGGCGTGCACACCTTCCGCATGATCAACGCCGAAGGCAAAAGCAGCTTCGTCAAATTCCACTGGCGCCCTACAGTCGGCACCTGTTCATTGGTGTGGGACGAAGCCCAGAAACTGGCGGGTAAAGATACCGACTACCACCGTCGCGATCTCTGGGAATCGATCGAAATGGGCGACTACCCGGAATGGGAATTTGGCGTACAGATCGTCGCCGAGGAAGACGAGCACAAGTTCGATTTCGACCTGCTCGACCCGACCAAGATCATCCCTGAAGAGCTGGTTCCCATCACGCCCCTGGGCAAGATGGTGTTGAACCGCAACCCGGACAACTTCTTCGCCGAAGTCGAGCAAGTTGCCTTCTGCCCCGGACATATCGTGCCGGGTATCGACTTTTCCAACGACCCATTGCTGCAGGGCCGGCTGTTTTCCTACACCGATACGCAAATCAGCCGACTCGGTGGGCCGAATTTTCATGAGCTGCCGATCAACCGGGCGATTACCCCGGTGCACAACGGCCAGCGTGACGGCATGCACCGCAGCACCATCGACAAGGGGCGCGCTTCCTACGAGCCGAACTCCATCGATGGCGGTTGGCCGAAAGAAACCCCGCCCGGCCCTGAGGACGGTGGCTTCGAAAGCTATCCAGAGCGCATCGACGCCTACAAGATCCGCCAACGCAGCGATTCGTTCGCCGACCATTTTTCCCAAGCGCGGTTGTTCTACAAGAGCATGAGCCCTCATGAGCAGGAGCACATCATCGCCGCCTACAGCTTCGAACTGGGCAAGGTGGAGCGGGAGTTCATCCGGGCGCGGCAGGTCAACGAAATCCTCGCCAACATCGATCTGGAACTGGCCGGACGGGTCGCGAAGAACCTCGGCTTGCCGGCACCCACCGCCGGCACCGTCGATGTACCGAAGCCTTCGCTGGAGCAGTCCCCGGCCTTGAGCCAGGCGAACCTGCTGTCCGGGGACATCAAGACCCGCAAGGTGGCGGTGCTGGTGGCCGACGGTGTCGATGGCGCGATCATCGATGCGCTCAAGCAAGCCCTGAAGGCTGAGGGCGCCCATGCCAAAGTACTTGGGCCGACTTCGGCGCCAGTGACTACGGCCGATGGGAAAAAGCTAGCGGTGGATGCGTCCATGGAAGGCTTGCCGTCGATTGCCTTTGACGCGGTGTTCGTACCGGGTGGCGCGGAGTCGATCAAGGCCTTGAGTCGCGACGGCGTGGCGTTGCATTACGTGCTGGAGGCCTACAAGCATCTGAAAGCCATTGGGCTTCATGGTGAGGCCCGGCAGTTGTTGGTGGAGTTGAAGCTGGAAGTGGATGCGGGGTTGATCGAAGACGCGGAGGCGAGCGGTTTTTCGCGGTTTTTTGCGGCGATTGCTCAGCATCGGGTTTGGGCGCGGGAGCCTAAGGCCAAGGCGGTTCCGGCTTGAGGGTTGTCTGAAAGAGATTGTTTGCTGGTAGGACGCTATCGCGAGCAGGCTCGCTCCCACATGGGGTTTTGTGATCGACACAAAATCACTGTGGGAGCGAGCCTGCTCGCGATGCTTTTTAAGGCTTACGCGGAGTTAGAACCATCTGCGCCGGCACGCTGCGCAAAATCTGCTTTTGCAACTTCAGGTCAAACCCAGGATCAAGTTTCTTGACCCGCTTGGTCAGCAACGTCGCCAACCACGGATAATCATCGGTGCGTGGCGCCTGGATGCTGACGTCACATTGAAAATTCACCACATCAGCGGCGATGGCATCCAATTGACGGCGCAGTTGCTGGATATCGGCGATGTTGAGTGCCACCGTGGTGCTTTCGGCGCTCGGATCGATCACTTTGGCGACCGGTTTGGCTTCGGCGGCCTGGAGGGCGGCCTCGGCTTTATCCAGCTCGGCCTTGCGCGCTTCGGCAATGGCGCTGTTGACCTCGCCGGTGAGCGCCGGGGCCTTGGGCATCAAGGCTCGGGCACGGCTCAGGGCCGTGGCGGCGGCGTTGACATCGCCTTTTTGCAGATCGATCTGGCTGCGACGCAAGTACGCCTCGGCCAGTTGCCGCTGGTAGGGTTCCAGCGACGGGTCTTCGGGCGACTGGGCTTGCAAGGCGGCCAACTGGTCTTCAGCGGTGGCCAGCTCATTGCTGGCCAGGCTTTGCTCGAGCTGCGCGATGGCCGGGCCCCGCGTATCGGGGGCCTGGATGACCGGCGGTGTACTCTGGCAAGCGCCCAGCAGCAGGGAAAATGCGACAAGGAGCAGATAACGGGAGGCGAACGGCTTCATTCCTGCGACTCTCTATTTGCGCAAAAAGCGAGCAAGTCTACACCCCTCTACGAGGCAGGACAAAACTCAGCAGAAACAACGCAGCGGCGCTGACCACGATCGACGGACCGGCCGGGGTGTCCTTGAACCACGACAACGCCAATCCACCGCACACCGCGAGCATGCCCAGCAGGCTCGCGCCCAGGGCCATTTGCTCCGGGGAGCGGGCGTGACGCTGTGCCGCAGCCGCCGGGATGATCAGCAATGAAGTGATCAGCAAGACACCGACGATCTTCATCGCCACCGCGATGACTACGGCAATCAGCAGCATCAGTGCCAGACGCAAACCCACCACCGGCAAGCCTTCGACGCGCGCCAGTTCCTCGTGCACGGTGACGGCCAGCAAGGGCCGCCAGAGCGCCACCAGCAACAACAGCACCGCCGCGCTGCCGCCGAGGATCCACGACAGGTCTGTCGGACTGATCGCCAACAGATCGCCGAACAGATAGGCCATCAGGTCAATTCGCACGTCATGCATGAAGCTTAGTACCACCAGCCCGAGGGACAGGGTGCTCGGCGCCAGAATGCCCAACAGTGTGTCGGACGCCAGCGGCTGGCGCTGTTGCAACGTCACCAACAACACCGCCAACAACAGGCAGCCAACGGTCACCGCCACCGCGGGGCTGACATCCAGCAGAAACCCCAGGGCCACGCCGAGCAACGCCGCGTGGGACAAGGTGTCGCCAAAATAAGCCATGCGCCGCCAGACCACGAACGAGCCCAAGGGGCCGGCCACCAGCGCCAGGGCCAGGCCTGCGAGCAGGGCGTACAACAGAAAATCAGCCATGCTTGCAGCCATCTCCATGAACATGATTGGAAGCAGAAGGGGCACTGACCACTGAACCATGCAGGTCGTGGGCGTGATCGTGGTGGTGGTGATAAATCGCCAGGCTTTGTGCGTTCTTTCCGAACAACTCGACGAAGGCCGGATCGCCGCTGACCTGCTCGGGATGCCCGGAACAGCAGACGTGGCGGTTGAGGCAGACCACTTGGTCGGTGGTGCTCATCACCAGGTGCAGATCGTGGGACACCATCAGCACGCCGCAACCATGACGGTCGCGCAAGCGCGTGATCAGGCTGTACAGCTCGGCCTGCCCCGCTACATCGACACCTTGCACCGGTTCGTCGAGCACCAGCAGTTCAGGCTCGCGCAGCAGAGCGCGGGCCAGCAGCACGCGCTGCATTTCGCCACCGGAAACACTTTGCACCGGGCTGTCGATTACCTGTTCGGCGCCGACTTCGTTGAGCGCCGCCAAGGCCCGTGCGCGGTCCACGCCAGGCACCAGGCGCAGGAAGCGCAACACCGACAGCGGTAGCGTCGGGTCTACGTGGAGTTTTTGCGGCATGTAGCCGACCCGCAGCTTTGGCTTGCGCCAGACACTGCCGCTGTCGGGCTTGAGCAAACCGAGCACGGCGCGCACCAGTGTGGTCTTGCCGGCGCCGTTGGGGCCGATCAGGGTCACGATCTGCCCCGGCTCGACGCTCAGTTGGATGTTGTCCAGCACGCTCTGCCCGGCGAACGTCACGGCCACCTGCTCAAGGCGGATCAACGCATTGCTCATCAGGCCCCCTGGCAGCCGGAGCACAGACCGACCACTTCGACGGTCTGGGTATCGACCACGAAGCCGACTTCTTTGGCGCTGGCGATGATCGCATCGCTGATGGACTTCTGCTCCAGCTCGATGGCCGCATGGCATTCGCGGCAGATCAGGAACTGGCCTTGGTGGGCGTGCTCCGGATGGTTGCAGCCGACGAAGGCGTTCAGCGACGAAATGCGATGTACCAGGCCGTTTTCCAGGAGGAAATCCAGTGCCCGATAGACCGTCGGCGGCGCGGCGCGGCGGCCGTCCTGCTCGCTGAGCACGGCGAGGATGTCGTAGGCGCCCAGCGGCTTGTGGCTCTGCCAGACCAATTCCAGCACGCGCCGACGCAAGGCGGTCAGGCGCAACCCCTGGCGCGCGCAGATGGCATCGGCCTCGGACAGCGCGCTGTGCACGCAGTGGGAGTGATCGTGGGGACGACTGGCAAGGGGTGTAATAGGCATGGGCAGCGACGAGTTTAGTGAGAGACGTTATTATGTTACCCGTTCTCGCCTCTACGAGTGGTCATCGTGTCCCGATTTTTTTCGCTCTTTGTCGTTTTTGTCGCAAGTTTTCTATTGATTGGCCCGGCCCAGGCCGACGTCAAGGTGCTCACCAGCATCAAGCCGTTACAGCTGATTGCCGCTGCGGTACAGGACGGCGTGGCGGTTCCGGAAGTGTTGCTGCCTCCCGGTGCTTCGCCGCATCACTATGCCTTGCGGCCATCCGACGTACGGAAGGTGCAGTCAGTGGACTTGCTGTACTGGATTGGGCCCGACATGGAAGGTTTCCTGCCGCGAGTGTTGAACGGTCGTACCCTGCCCTCCGTCGCGGTGCAGGATCTGCCGGGGCTCAAGTTGCGTCACTTCGCCCAGGACAGCGCCTCCCACGAGGACGATGATCATGACGGCGATGAACACGATCACGACCATCGCCCCGGCAGCGTGGATGCCCACTTGTGGCTCTCGCCGCTCAATGCGCGGGTGATCGCGGCAAAAATGGCGGCTGACCTGAGCGCGGCGGATCCGGCCAACGCTGCCCGCTATCAAAGCAACCTCAAGGGTTTCAACCAGCGTCTCGACGCCCTGGATACACGCTTGAAGGCGCGCCTGGCCGGGGTCGCGGGCAAGCCGTATTTCGTGTTCCACGAAGCGTTTGATTATTTCGAAGACAACTACGGCCTCAAGCACGCCGGGGTGTTCGCCGTGGCTGCCGAAGTCCAGCCCGGTGCCCAGCACGTGGCGGCGATGCGCACGCGCTTGCAAGCGGTGGGCAAGACCTGCGTGTTCAGCGAACCACCGCTGCGCCCGCGCCTGGCCGAAACCCTGGTGGCCGGGTTGCCGGTGAAGCTGGCGGAACTGGATGCACTGGGCGGCTATACCCCGGCGACGGCGCAGGGGTATGAGCAGTTGTTGGAGAAGTTGGGCAATGATTTGGCGGGGTGCCTGGAGTCGCTATAGCCTGCCAACGCAAAACCTGTGGCGAGGGGATTTATCCCCGCTGGGCTGCGCAGCAGCCCCTTGCTTTCGGTCTGATGAGCTGCGGCGGCAGATATTTCTTGAGGGCCGCTTCGCGCCCCAGCGGGGATAAATCCCCTCGCCACAAGAGCATTCAGATTCGCGCTTGCCTGCTGCTATAAAGCGAAAGGCAACGGTGTGTGAACCGTCTGCCGCTGCGCCAGCCGCTGCTGGAACTCCATCGGATCGTGAATCAACACATCCTGCCCGGCAAACGATTCGGCGGCGATCAACCGCGACAGCCAGAACCGCACGCACGCCACGCGCAGCATGGTCGGCCAGAGTTCGGCCTCGGCGGGAGTGAACGGTCGCAGCGCCGCATAGGCCCCCAGCAACGCCCGCGCCCGCGCGCCATCGAGCACACCGTCGTCGTCCGAGCACCAGTCGTTCAAGGCAATGGCGACGTCATACAGCATCGGCCCTGAGCAGGCGTTGTAGAAGTCGATCAACCCGGTCAGGTGCGTGCCTTCGAACATTGCATTGTCGCGGAACAGATCCGCATGGATGTTGGCCCGGGGCAGCGCCAGGATGCCTACCTTTTGCGACGAAATTTCGTCCAGCGCAACCTGAAGGAGCCTACGGGGCTCGGTATCGAGGTGCGACAGCAGCTTGGCACCCTCCTCCTGCATCCAGTCCAGGCCGCGGTCGGTCTTGCGCTTGATCATCTTGTCCCGGGTCGCCAGGTGCAGGTGCGCCAGCAACTCGCCGACCTGGGCGCAATGTTGCGCGTTGGCCTGCTTGATGTGCTTGCCCGCCAGGCGCGGTTGCAACAGTGCCGGTTTGCCCGCCAGTTCCCGCAGCGCCACGCCATCGGTGGTGCGCAAGGCATAAGGCACCGGCAGGTCGGCGTCATGCAGCACGTCCAGCAGTTCGATGAAGAACGGCATTTCCTGCACCGGGCCGCGCTCGACCAGGGTCAGGACGAATTCGCCCTGCTCCAGGCTGATGAAGAAATTGGTGTTTTCGCTGCCGGCGGCGATCCCCTGGAAATCAAGCAGACGGCCAAGCCCGTAAGGGGCGAGAAAGGTTTCCAGCTCGGGCCGAGCCAGGGGGGTGAACACAGACATGGTTAAAACTGCCAGTACGGGCGCCCTTCAGCGGGCGCCGGTTGAAGTCGCGAGCGGTATTACCACTCAAAGATTTTCCACGACGGAATCAGCATATCCGGCTGGTCCGAGCGGATGAAGTTTGCATCAGTGCCATCGGCGCGTACCAGGAAATAAGGCTTGCCGTTCTTGGGCGTGACCTTGATCGCGTACAAAAATCCGTTTTGCCGATACTCCTGAATGGTTCTATCACCTTCGGTGCGGATGGTGACGTCCGGGTCCGCCGAGGGTGCGTCATCCGCTGCCATGACGGCCAACGGTGTAATTGCAAACAAGCCAGCCAGTAACAGGCGATTTAGTGTACGCATGATAACCTTGTCCCTTTGTCGTCAACGGTCCCGCTATTCTAGCCCCGGACCCGCCGAAAAGGTTGATCCTGCTCATGAGCCAAGCCCCCCTCGTCCTGGTGGACGGTTCTTCTTATCTGTACCGCGCCTTTCACGCGCTGCCACCGCTGACCACCTCCAAAGGCCTGCCGACCGGTGCGGTCAAGGGCGTGCTGAACATGCTCAAGAGCCTGCGCAAGCAGTATCCGGACAGTCCGTTCGCGGTGGTGTTCGACGCCAAGGGTGGGACATTTCGCGATGCGCTGTACGCCGAATACAAGGCCAACCGCCCGAGCATGCCCGACGACATGCGCGTGCAGATCGAGCCGCTGCATGCCAGCGTCAAGGCCCTGGGCTTCCCGCTGCTGTGCGTGGACAACGTCGAGGCCGATGACGTAATCGGCACCCTGGCCCGCAGCAGCGCCGCGGCCGACCGCCCAGTGGTGATCTCCACCGGCGACAAGGACATGGCGCAGTTGGTCGATGGGCACATTACCTTGGTCAATACCATGACCGGTAGCGCCCTGGACGTGGCTGGCGTGAAGGAGAAGTTTGGCGTCGCTCCCGAGCAGATCATCGATTACCTGGCGTTGATGGGCGATTCGTCCGACAACATCCCGGGCGTCCCGGGCATCGGACCGAAGACCGCTTCCGGCCTGCTGGTGGGCGTCAATGGCGGCCTGACCGAGCTGTATGCGCAACTGGACATCGTCGCCACTTTGCCGATCCGTGGTGCCAAGACCCTGGCCGCCAAGCTTGAAGAGCACAAGGAAATGGCGTTCCTTTCCTATGAGCTGGCAACCATCAAGACCGACGTGCCGTTGGACGTCGGTCTCGACGACCTGCAAATGGGCACGCCAGATCACGAGAAACTGGCCGAGCTGTACACGTTGCTGGAGTTCAAGAGCTGGTTCGAAGAAAACCAGCGCGACGCCAAGCGTGCCGGCCAGGAGATCGTTGAAGTCAGCGACGAACAACCCGGCGCCGCCGAGGCCAAGTACGAAGTCATCCTCGATCAGGCGCGCTTCGATGCCTGGCTGGCCAAACTCGACAAAGCGCCGCTGTTCGCGTTCGTCACCGAAACCAACGGTAGCGACGCCCAGCATTCGCAGCTGGTGGGATTGTCGTTCGCCGTTGCGCCGTTCGAGGCCGCCTACATCCCGCTGACCCACTCCTACATGGGCGTGCCGGAGCAACTGGACCGCGATGCGGTGCTCAAGGCCCTCAAGCCACTGCTGGAAAACCCGAACAAGCTCAAGGTCGGCCAGCACGCCAAGTTCGAAACCAATATCCTGGCCAACTGCGCCATCGGTGGCGACCAAGGCAATGGCATCCTGGTCCAGGGCATCGCCTTCGACACCATGCTCGAATCCTACGTGTTGGACTCCACCGCGACCCGCCACGACATGGACAGCCTGGCGCTCAAGTACCTGGGCCAGAGCAAGACCGATTTCCAGGATATCGCCGGCAAAGGCGTCAAACAGCTGACCTTCGACCAGATCTCCCTGGAACTGGCCGGCCCTTACGCCGCCGAGGATGCGGACGTGACCTTGCGCCTGCACCAGGCCTTGCAGGAGAAGCTGGCGGCCACGCCGAGCCTGGGTAAGGTGCTCACTGAAATCGAAATGCCGTTGATGCCGGTCCTGGCGCGTATCGAGCGCCAGGGTGCGTTGGTCGATGCCAACCTGCTGGGCGTGCAGAGTGTCGAGTTGGGCGAGAAGCTGGTGGCGCTGGAGCGTGAGGCGTTTGCCATCGCCGGCGAGGAATTCAACCTGGGCTCGCCGAAGCAATTGGGTGTGATCCTCTACGAAAAACTCGGCTTGCCGGTGCTCAGCAAAACCGCCAAGGGCCAGGCGTCCACCGCCGAAGCGGTGCTCGCCGAGTTGGCGGAGCAGGATTACCCGCTGCCCAAGGTGCTGATGCAGTACCGCTCGCTGAGCAAGCTCAAGAGCACCTACACCGATCGCCTGCCGGAACAGATCAACAGCCGCACCGGTCGCGTTCATACCAATTATCAACAGGCCGTGGCCGCTACCGGGCGTCTGTCGTCCATCGACCCGAACCTGCAGAACATCCCGATTCGCACCGCCGAAGGTCGACGCATCCGCCAGGCCTTCATCGCGCCGAAAGGCTACAAGCTGTTGGCGGCGGACTACTCGCAGATCGAACTGCGGATCATGGCGCACCTGGCCAAGGATGAAGGCCTGCTCCATGCCTTCCGCAATAATCTGGATGTGCACCGGGCGACGGCGGCCGAGGTTTTTGGTGTCGAGCTGGAGGCAGTCACCCATGACCAGCGTCGCAGCGCCAAGGCGATCAACTTCGGCTTGATCTATGGCATGAGCGCGTTTGGCCTGGCCAAGCAGATTGGTGTCGATCGCAAGCAGTCCCAGGCCTACATCGACCGCTACTTCGCCCGCTACCCAGGTGTGCTGGCGTACATGGAGCGCACCCGCGCCCAGGCGGCCGAGCAAGGTTTTGTCGAAACCATTTTCGGCCGCCGGTTGTACCTGCCGGACATCAACGCGAAAAACCCGGCCCTGCGCAAAGGCGCCGAGCGCACTGCCATCAACGCGCCGATGCAGGGCACGGCGGCCGACATCATCAAGAAAGCCATGGTGGCGGTGGATCGCTGGCTGACCACGTCAGGGCTGGATGCCAAGGTTATCCTGCAGGTACACGACGAACTGGTGCTGGAAGTGCGGGAAGACCTGGTCGATCAGGTGCGCGAGGAAATCCGCCAGCACATGAGCGCCGCCGCCACCCTGGACGTGCCGCTGCTGGTGGAGGTGGGCGTGGGCAATAACTGGGACGAGGCGCACTGAGTCGTAACGGCTGGACTGAACGAACTGGGGATAGGGTGAGCCCTGTGGCGAGGGGATTTATCCCCGCTGGGCTGCGAAGCAGCCCTAAGACCTTTCACCTCAGTGTGTCAGCTGATTGCATTCGGCTTTTTTGGGGGCTGCTGCGCAGCCCAGCGGGGATAAATCCCCTCGCCACAGTGAATCACCCGGTTTATTAGTTCGGAAACTTCCTAAGGCTATTTCCAAAAATAATCTGAACTAAACCGGTGAATTGCCACTCAGAGATTTTGAATGGCTGGTGAAGCCCTTCAATGCTCCTATGTTGTGTTAAGTGTTGGCAGATATCTGGACCCCGCCCTAGCGGTCCGGAACTTGGACCCCGAACTTCCCCCTCCCCATAAGAAGTCCGGGGTTTTTTTTGCCTGCGATTTGGCTTATTCCGCCGTTTCGCTGCCCTTGTCCGCCAATTCCATCCAGTCGGCCAATACAGTGTAGGCCTCTTCCAGACCCATGCGCTTGGGGGCCGAGAACAGCTGGATGGTGACCGCATCGCCCCAGCCCTTGCGAATTTCCGACTGCACTTTGAGCAACGTATTTTTTGCCGCGCCGTAGGTGAGCTTGTCGGCCTTGGTCAGCAGGATGTGCATCGGCATGCCACTGGCGACCGCCCAGTCGAGCATCAGCAGGTCGAAGTCGGTCATCGGATGGCGGATGTCCATCATCAGGATCAGGCCTTTCAAGCTCTCGCGGCTGCCCAGGTAGGCTTCCAGGTGGCGCTGCCAGTGTTGCTTGAGCGGGATCGGCACTTTCGCGTAGCCGTAACCGGGCAGGTCGACCAAACGCCGTTCATCGTCTAGCTTGAAGAAGTTCAAGAGCTGCGTGCGACCTGGGGTTTTCGAAGTGCGTGCCAGGCTGGCATGGGTCAGGGTGTTCAGCGCGCTGGATTTGCCGGCATTGGAACGCCCGGCAAAAGCCACTTCAAAACCTTCGTCGTCGGGGCATTGATCGACTTTGGCGGCGCTGAGCATGAAAGTGGACTGTTGGCACAGGCCAAGGATGGGGTTCTTCAGTTGCATGGGATTTCCGATGTGGGCGGCGTCGGGAATGGACGCGGCAAGCAGTGTCGTTTCCGTTTCAGTGACGCCAGTATATAATGCCGCAGATTTTGTGTGCGCTTTGTCCCAGCGTAGGATGAAGCACACGGGAGCGACCGACCGAAATTGCGCATTAGAACGCAGCTCGTTCCCAACCCTGAAAAGGTCGTTTTATGACGAAATGGCTGCTAGCTGCCGGTGTCTTGATGCCGCTTTACAGCGCTCAGGCTACACAGGATCCGGAAGCTGTGTACAACCGTGTTTGTGGTGCCTGTCATTCCGGCCAACTCCCCATGGCGCCCCGCAAGGGCGATCAGGAAGCTTGGACGCCGAGGTTGGCGAAAGGTATGGAGACGCTGGTGCAACACGTGACCCAGGGTTTCAAGGCGATGCCGCCGCGTGGTTTGTGCATGGACTGCAGTGCCGAGGATTACCGAGCCATCATCCAGTGGATGAGCGAGTGAACCCGGTCCATAACTCTTTAACCCTTAGCCGTAGTTGGATTAGCTGATGAACAAACTGATCGTGAGTCTGCTGTTGACCTTGGGGATATCCGGCGTAGCCCACGCCGCTGGCGATGCCGCTGCCGGTCAGGCGAAAGCGGCCGTATGCGGGGCCTGCCATGGCCCGGATGGCAATAGCATGGCGCCCAACTTTCCGAAACTGGCGGGCCAGGGCGAGCGTTACCTGAACAAGCAACTGCACGACATCAAGTCCGGCAAGCGCACGGTGCTGGAGATGACCGGCCTGCTGAACAACCTGAGCGATCAGGACCTGGCGGACATCGCGGCGTATTTCGCCAGCCAGAAAGGTAGCGTCGGCGCTGCCGATCCGAAACTCGTGGCCCGTGGTGAAGCGCTGTTCCGCGGCGGTAACCTGGACAAAGGGCTTCCAGCCTGCACCGGTTGCCACTCGCCTGACGGCAAGGGCAACGCCGCTGCCGGTTTCCCTCACCTGGGCGGCCAGCATGCCCAGTACGTCGGCAAGCAACTGACCGATTTCCGCAAAGAAGAAGGCGGCCGGACCAACGATGGCGACACCAAGCCCATGCAGAGCATCGCCAAGAAGCTGAGCGACGAAGATATCGCAGCCGTGTCGAGCTACATCCAGGGCCTGCACTAAGGCCATTGGCGAGCGTTGCGAGGGGATACACCGCTTGTAACGTTAACGCTCGATTAATCTGTCGATGCGAGCATCAAAAGGGTGGCTTTGGCCGCCCTTTTTTGTGGCCGCTGCCGTTACACTAGCGAACTAGAACCCGCCACGGTCAGTCTTAAAAACAGGCCTCGCGAGGTCCCCTCATTGTCCAGGAGTAAAGCATGCGTAATCTGATCACCAGCGCCGCGCTCGTCGTCGCCAGCCTGTTCGGCATGGCCGCCCAAGCCAACGCGGAAGAATCGAAGGCCCCTTACGTCGAATTGACCAATCCGGTTCCGGTGGCCGTGCCTGGCAAGATCGAAGTGGTGGAGCTGTTCTGGTACGGCTGCCCGCATTGCTACGCTTTCGAGCCCGTTATCAACCCATGGGTCGAGAAGCTGCCTAAGGATGTGAACTTCGTACGCATCCCCGCCATGTTCGGCGGCCCATGGGACGCCCACGGCCAGATGTTCCTGACCCTCGAAGCCATGGGCGTCGAGCATCAGGTTCACGCGGCGGTATTCAATGCCATCCAGAAAGAAGGCAAGAAGCTGGTCAAGAAAGAAGACATGGCTGACTTCCTCGCGACCCAAGGCGTCGACAAGGATAAGTTCCTCGCCACCTTCGACTCCTTTGCCATCCAGGGCCAGATCAAGAAGGCCCGGGAGCTGGCGAAGAAATACGAAATCACCGGCGTACCGACCATGATCGTCAACGGCAAATATCGCTTTGACATCGGCTCTGCCGGCGGTGCCGAACAAGCGCTGCAACTGGCCGACCAGCTGATCGCCAAAGAGCGAGCAGCCCCTAAGGCTGCCGCCAACTAAGCGCGGCTCACGCCCATGGCCCGCTGGAGTACCGAACGCATCGTTGGCCTGCATGAACCGCGGGTCAACGAGCACCATGTCACGTCCACGGGCCTGCCTGGCGACAGCCGCTTGCGGCTGCTCAGCTTCAATATCCAGGTGGGCATCAGCACCGAGCGCTACCGGCATTACCTGACCCGGGGCTGGCAGCATCTGCTGCCGCACACCGGACGCGCCGGTAACCTGCAGAAAATCGGCGACCTGCTGAAAGATTTCGACCTGGTGGCCCTGCAAGAGGCTGACGGCGGGAGCCTGAGATCAGGTTACGTCAATCAGGTGGAACACCTGGCCCAACTGGGCGCCTTTCCCTACTGGTACCAGCAACTCAATCGCAACCTCGGACGGCTCGGCCAGCACAGCAATGGCGTGTTGAGTCGTTTGCGCCCCTGGGCGATCGAGGATCATCCGCTGCCCGGGCCCAAGGGGCGCGGGGCGATCCTCGCGCGGTTCGGCGAAGGTCCGGAAGCGCTGGTGGTGGTCATGATGCATCTGGCGCTCGGGGCGCGTACCCGGACGATGCAGTTGGCGTACATTCGCGAACTGATCGGTGGATACAAGCACCAGATACTGATGGGTGACATGAACACCCATGCCTCCGATTTGCTGCAGACCTCGCCCCTGCGCGATCTTGGTCTGCTCGCTCCACAGCTGGAAGCGACGTTCCCCAGTTGGCGTCCCCAGCGTTGCCTGGACCATATCCTGTTGAGCCCGACCCTGACCCTCGAACGCGTCGAGGTGCTGGCCCAACCCATTTCCGATCACCTGCCGGTCGCGGTAGAAATTCGTTTGCCTGGTTCGCTCACGGCTGATGCCTTTCCCGCGCTGAGTCCTGCCCCTCGCGGATCCGATGAATGAGCGACGACGCCGAACGCTGGAGAGAGAAGTACCTCAAGAGTATCGAACAGCAGGAAAAGCTCGAGCGCCGTTGGGCTGCTCGGCTCGACTTGCTGCGTCGTGGCCTGGTGCGCAGTACCCTGGCCGCCGAGGGCACTGACCGAGCTGTCGACCAATGCATGAAAGAGATGCGCGAGGTGGTGCGCACCGATGAAATGGACGCCGGTCTCGCCGCCCTGCTGCCGCGCCTGGAGAAAGCCGTACTCGATTCCGAGCAGCGCCGCGAAACCCGGATCGAGCAGATGAGCACGGCGTTGACGGCCCTGGTTGCCCAGTTGCAGAGCCTGCCGCTGCCGAAGGAAGTCAGCCGGCCACTGAAGAAATTTTCCAAGCAGTTGGAGGAGCGGGTCGGCCAGGCCCGGGAGATTCCGCTGCTGCTCAGCGAATTGAGCGGTTTGCAAGGCAAGGCGCTGAGCGCCCTGGACGCTCCTGTCGAACCGAGTCGACCTGGCCTGCTGCAACGGCTGTTTGGTGGCCAAGGCCATGAAGAAGCGGCGCCCCAGCCCCACGAGCATGCCCAGGCCGGCGTAGCGCCTGAGGCAGAAACGTTCGTGCGCGTAGTCCCGGAGCCGGCAACCGACGCAGAATCCGTCGCGCTAGCACCAGCACCGCAGCCATCGGTCGCGGAGCAAGCTCCCACGTTGGAGGCAGCGCCCGAACCGGTTGTCCCGACTGCACCGAAGATCGAGCCCGCTCCCGTACCTGAAGCCGAAGTGGTTCAGCCCATCAGTGAGCCGGATGAAGCAACCGAACCCGCGCCATTGCCGACGCCAGTCGTCGAAGAACTTCCGATAGCGGCACCTGCGCTGGAGAATCCCGACGAACTTATGCCCGAGGAGCCTGCACAGGCCCTGCCCCCCTCGCTACCTCCAGAGGAGCCCACCGAGCCGCTGGAAGCCGTCGATGTGGCTGACGCCCAGTACGCCCTGCCCGACTCGCCGGAACCGTCCTACAGTTCGGTCGCCAAGCACATCGAAGACACGTTGTTGGGCCTGTTGGGCGACCTGACCTTGCCCGAGCGGCATCGGCCACAAGCCGAAGCCATGCGTGAGCGGTTGCGAAATGGCTTGAATTGGTACGAGCTGCTGCCGATCCTCGACGATCTTGCAGTATTGATGTTGGCTATCACCGACACCGGCCAGCATGAGTTCGAAGCGTACCTGCAACGGCTCAATGACCGGCTCGAGTCATTCCAGAGCAGCCTGCAGGCGGCCAGTGAAGACCACGCCGACAACCTGTCGGCCTCCAGGGAAATGGACACGCAGATTCGCGAACAGGTAGACGGCCTGCAAAGCAGCGTGCAACAAGCCGATGACCTGGAAGGCCTCAAGCAGGTGCTCGAGAATCACCTCGAAGGCTTGCTCGGCACGATGGATCAACACCGCCAGCAACGTGATCAACGCGAGCAAGAAGTCTCGGCGCGCCTGAAAAGCCTGGCCGATCGCGTCGCGCTGATGGAGCAGGATGCCCAGGTCGTGCGGGAGAATCTCGAGGAGCAGCGGCAGAAAGCACTGGTCGATCCGCTCACCGGGCTGCCCAATCGCGCGGCCTGGTCCGAGCGCCTGGAGCATGAAGTCGGCCAGTGGCAGCAGCACGGCAACAGCTTGCTGCTGGCCATGCTCGATCTCGATCATTTCAAGCGCATCAATGACAACTACGGCCATCTGGCCGGGGATCGGGTGTTGAAACTCATTGCCTCGGTCTTGCGCAAACGCCTGCGTGGCGGCGATTTCATTGCGCGTTTCGGGGGCGAGGAGTTTGTCCTGCTGGTGCCCGACACGCCCCTGGCCGCCGGCGCGAAGCTGGCCGAGGCGCTGCGCCTGGCCATCGAAGCCTGCCCGTTTCATTTCAAGGGGGAGCCGGTGACAGTGACGGTATCCATTGGCCTGACGGCCTTCAAACCGGGCGAACACAGTGATTCGGTGTTTAAAAGAGCCGATCAGGCGCTCTATCGGGCAAAAAATGCCGGGCGCAACCGTGTAGAGCTGGGCTGAGAGGCTAATTGTTCCAATTTGTTTAATATCGGCGCGCGCATCGGATCATCGCGGGGCGATACGTTACACTGTTGCATTACTTCCAGCGCGTAATGCCCTCCACCATGAAATTTCTTTCCCTCATTGTTTCTTTATTTATCCTGGCCGGCTGCACCAGCGGCCCGCGGCTCGACACCAGTCACCCTTCCGTCAACCATGACAACCGCATCCAATTCGTGGTGGTGCATTACACCTCGGCTTCCCTGGAGCGTTCACTGGCCCTGCTGACCCATGGCGAAGTCAGTGCCCATTACCTGATCGGCGATGATAAAGGCGCGACCGTCTACAAACTGGTGGATGAAAGTCGACGCGCCTGGCACGCCGGGGAAAGTGAATGGGAAGGCCGGACCTGGCTCAACTCCAGTTCCATCGGCATCGAAATCGTCAATCCGGGTTTCGTCGACACGCCTACCGGACGCCTCTGGTATCCCTACAGCGAAGCCCAGGTCCAGGCCTTGATCGTATTGCTCAAGGACATCATCCAGCGCAACGGAATCAACCCGCGCAGCATCATCGGCCACAGCGACATCGCGCCCCTGCGCAAGCTTGATCCCGGCCCGCTGTTTCCCTGGAAGCGCCTGGCGCAAGCCGGCTTGGGGGTTTGGCCGGACGAGCAGGCAGTGGCTCGCCAGCAGGCCATCTTCGCGCCACAGCTGCCGCCTGCCAGTTGGTTCCAGGCCGAGCTGGCCCGCCTGGGTTACCCGACGCCGCAGACCGGCGAATGGGACGTGGCCACCCACCATGTGCTGGCCGCCTTCCAGATGCATTATCGGCCCACCCGTTTCGATGGCACGCCGGACGCGCAAAGCGCGGCGATCCTGCAGGTGCTCAACCAGACAAAATAATGACGCCCGTCTGACGAATCGGGCCAAATCCAAATCAGAAGCTATAACTCACTGGTAACTTTCGGATTACCCATGATGACGGCTGCCCGTGAAACCCTGCAGAGCTGGCTCCATCGCCCGCTTTTTTTGGCGATGATAGCGGCTGCCCTGAGTACCGTCCTGCTGCTGGCGGGAAGTCTGTTCGTGGTCATGCAACAGATCCAGCAACGCGAAAGCGACCAGATGAATGCCCAGGGCGAGCGCTTTCTGCAACGGCTGGAACAGCTTTTCGGGCAACTGCGCGAAAGCCTCGACGACCTGCAAAACCAGCCGTTGCGTGGGTGTGACGATGACATGATCGCGACCTTGCGAGAGGTCAGTTTCAATTACCGTTTCGTTTATGAGGCGGTGTATATCGATGGCAGCGGCGTCTGTTCCAATCGTCCGCGCCAGAGCGGATTGTCGGTGACCCGCCCACCCGATCTCCGGGGGCCGACCTACAGTTACTGGCTCAATACCACCACCGAACCCAACGAAGACCGCGCGGCATTGATGCTGGGGCGCGGCAATTTTCGGGTCGCCACTTCCCGCGGGCATCTGGCCGACGTGGTCGACCTGCCTCCGGGCAGCAGCCTGCTGGTGGTCCTGGATCATGGCGAGCGAGCCATTCCCGTGTTGGGCCCCCCTCAACACTGGCCGCCCACGGAGCCTTGGCCACCCAAAAGCCACAATGCCTTGCAAGCGACGCAAACCCGGCTGATCTATCGGATGCCCACCGACAGCCCGGAATATCAACTGGTATTGATTGCCCAGCGCAACGGTTTCACGGTTCCGGCCAACGCCTGGTGGATGTTGCCCATCAGCCTGATGTTGGGCCTGGGGATTGGTTTTCAGGTGTTTCTGCTGGCGCGCCAGCGCCAATCCATGGATGCCGAACTGCACGGGGCCATTCGCCGCGGTGAGTTGCAGGTGCTTTACCAACCGATTTTCGACCTCAACAGCCGCAATTGCGTCGGTGCCGAAGCCTTGCTTCGCTGGCGCCGACCCGACGGCACCCTGACCAGCCCGGACTTGTTTATCCCGATGGCCGAGAACACCGGGCAGATCCGTCAGATCACCGATTTCGTCTTGCAGCGGCTGTTCGATCAATTGGGCCAGTTGCTGCGGGCCAATCCGCAGTTGTACATCTCGGTGAATCTGGCGGCCTGCGATGTGATGGTGCCGCGTATCGGCGAAGTGATCGCCCGCCTGCTGGCGCTGCATCGCGTGTCGGCCCATCAGATCGCCTTCGAAGTGACCGAGCGCGGGCTGATCGATGTGTTGGTCGCCCGGGATAACCTGCAATCGCTGCGCGATGTCGGGCATCAGGTGTTGATCGACGATTTCGGCACCGGTTATTGCAGCCTGGCCTACCTGCAAACCCTGCCGGTGGACTGCCTGAAAATCGACAAGGCCTTCATCGATGCCTTGGGCCACGATGCCGCCAGCAGCGGCGTGGCTCCGCACATCATTCGCATGGCCCATGCGCTGGAACTCAAGGTGATCGCCGAAGGCATCGAGCATGAAGCCCAGGCCTCTTATTTGAGCAGCGAAGGGGTGAGGTTCGGTCAGGGCTGGCTGTTCGCCCATGCTCTCAGTGCGGTGCAGCTCATCGAACTGATTACCCGTGGCCGCCGCCTGCTTGGGCGCCGTTTCGATGACGAAGCCTGAGTCTGCTCAGACCGCCAGCGCCATGTAGAACTGCGTGCCCTGCCCCGGCCTTGAATAAACGCCCATGCGTCCGCCGTGGAGCTGGACGATCTCCTTGCACAGCGCCAGGCCGAGGCCCGCGCCGCCCTTCTTGCGTCCGACCTGGACGAAAGGCTCGAAGATCCGTCCTTGCTGGCCGTAGGCAATGCCTTCGCCGTTGTCTTCGACGCTGATGATCACCCGCTCGCCATGGCGTCGGGCCTGCAAGCGAATCTGGCCGTTTTCGGCAGTGTGGCGCATGGCGTTGTCGATCAGGTTATCGAGCACTCTGTCCAGCTGCGCGGCGTCGGCATGCAGTCGCGGGAGCGGGCCCTGGATCGCCACGAGCAGCTCGATGCCCTTGGCTTGGGCCTGTTTGGTAAACCGCAGCCGGGCGGCTTCCAGCAGATCGTCGATGGAGCAAGGCGCCAGGGTCAGCTTTTGCAGGCCGTTCTGGTAGCGAGAGAAGTTCAGCAGGTCATTGATCAGCTGCATCAGCCGCTGCATTTCTTCCGTGACGGTGTTGAGCAGGTCCGCCTCGCGTGACTCCTCTGGAAAATGCAGGCGCTCCTGCAACAGGCCGAACGCCATGTGCATGCCCGTCACTGGCGTGCGCAGTTCATGGGAGGCACGCAGGACGAACTCGCTGCGCACCCGTTCGAAGGCGCGTTGTTCGGTCACGTCATGCAGCACCATGACCGCGCCGAGGATGTGGCCCTGGGTGTGGCTGACCGGCGTGAGGCTGTAAGTCAGCACCCGCGACTCGCCATCGACTTCGATGCTCAGGTCCTCCGGCACGCGCTCCAGGCTTCCGCCACGCAGGACCAGGTGCAGTTCTTCATCCAGTTCAAGGCGTCCCAGCGCCTCGCCGAGTCCTTGGCCCAGGCGCGCCTCATCCCAACCCAATTGCCGCTGGGCCACCGGATTGAGGTGTTCCAGCCGGCCTTGGCGGTCGATCATCAGCAAGCCGTCATCGATGCTGTCGAGCACAGCTTGCAAGCGTTGCTGGCCGGCGAGCAGCTCGTCGACATTGGTGGCCTGGTGCTCGCGCAAGGCCTGGGCCATGACGCCGAAGCGGCGGGTCAGGAGATTCAGCTCGGCGGCGGAGGATATGGGCAGCGTGACCTCGAAATTGCCCTGGCCGATGTCGTCCGCCGCTGCCGCCAGCGCCTCGATCGGCGCGCCGAAACGCCGGGCGATGCCATGGGCGGTGATAAACCCGATGATCAGCACCGCAAACCCCACCAGCCCCAGCAGTCCGGAAATCCACAGCGCCCGTTCACGGGCACGGTCCTGGGTTTCACTGATGTTGGTCAGGGCCTGGCGATAGCCCTCGATCAGCCCATTGCGCAGTACGTTGAATTTTTCGGTAAGGTCCTTGATGCCCGAGAGCTGACTCGGCTGCTGGCGAGATGCGGTGAAGGCCTCGAGAAACTCAATGTAGTCGGCCTTGGCCTTACTGAAGCTGTTCGTCGACTCATCCAGTTCCCGTTCGTGGGCAATCCCCTCGTCGATCAACGCCAGGTATTGCTGTTTGGATGTCTCCAGCGCCGCGAGGTCGGGCTTGTCGTCGAGCATGATAATCAACTGATCGCCCAGGGTCTGGCGCAGCTTGAGGCCCAGGTCCAGCAGGATGAAGTTGTCGCGTACCGATTGTTCCTGGGTGTTGGCCATCTGCATCACGCTGACCAGGCCAAGCACCAGTCCCAGCAAGGCCACCGTGATCAGGGCCGAGATACTGAGAAACAGTCGTGTGCGCAGCTTCATCGCCAGTTTCATGAGGTGCTGCTCACAAGTTGTACTGCTTGCGTTTGCGATACAGCGTGGAAGCATCGATCCCCAGGGTCTTGGCCGCCTGGTCGAGGGTGTCGGCCGTGGCCAGCACCGCGCCGATGTGGGCTTTTTCCAGTTCGTCCAGGCTCAGGGCGGCGCCGATGCGCGGCGCATTGTTGACCGGCTGCTCGGCCATGCCCAAGTGACTGATTTCGACTTTTTCCTGGGGGCAGATGATGCTGGCGCGTTCGACCACGTTACGTAGTTCCCGGATGTTGCCTGGCCAACGATAGCCTAGCAGCGCTTCGCGTGCTTCGTCGCTGAAGCCCCGGGCCGGGCGTGCGTATTCCTTGACGAAGCGGGCCAGGAAGCGGTCGGCCAGGGTCAGGATGTCTTCGGCGCGCTCGCGCAGCGGCGGTAGATGCAAGGTAATGACGTTCAAGCGATACAGCAGGTCTTCGCGAAAACGCCCGTCGCGCACCATGTCCTCGAGGTTGAGGTTGGTCGCCGCGAGAATCCGCACGTCGGCACGACGGGTGACCGGATCCCCTACCCGCTCATATTCCTTGTCCTGGATGAAACGCAGTAACTTGGGTTGCAATGTCAGTGGAAAATCGCCGATCTCGTCGAGAAACAGCGTACCTCCGTCGGCCTGGTTGACACGCCCCAGCGTACTTTCGCTGGCACCGGTGAAGGCCCCGCGGCTATGGCCGAACAGTTCGCTTTCCATCAGTTCGGCGGTCAGTGACGGGCAGTTGATGGTGACGCAGGACTTTTTCGCGCGCTTGCTCCAGCCATGGATCGCTCTGGCCAATTCGCCTTTACCGGTGCCCGATTCGCCGAGGATCAGGATATTGGCATCGGTGCTGGCAACCTGGCGTGCGGTTTCCAGGACGACTTTCATCGCCGGGCTATGGGAGTCGAGGCCGTCCTTGGGCTTGCGCACCTCCCCTTCAAGGGCTTCGAGCCTGGCCGACAACTGGCGTACTTCCAGTTGCTTGGCGGTCGCCAGGCGCAATTGATCGGGGCTGCAAGGCTTGACCAGGTAGTCGGCGGCCCCGGCCTGGATCGCATCCACTGCCGTATCGACCGCCGAGTGGGCGGTGACGATGACCACGCGCATCCAGGGGGCCTGGATACGCATCTGCGCCAACACATCCAGGCCGTTGTCTTCGCCCAGGCGCAGGTCGAGGAAACACAGGTCGAACACCTGGCGTTGCAGCAGAGCGTCGGCTTGCGCGGCGCTGTTGGCGGTGGCAACGCTGTAGCCTTCGTCTTCCAGGCAGTATCGGAACGTACGCAGGATGGCGGACTCATCGTCTACCAGCAGAATGCGGCCTTGATGCTCAGTGGCGGATTCCATTTTTCCTACGCTCCTTTAATGAATGATGATGATTAGTGTCAGAAAAATCGGGCAAGTTGCATGGTCGATTCTGAGGGGATATTACCCACGCAGTATGCCCCTGTGGACGTCTGACTCCTAAAAGACTGATTTGAGTTCCTTTTTTTATGATTCGTGTGGTTCGGACGGTTCGCATTGCTCATTCCGACAGCTACGTCTGACGGGCAATTCAAAAACAATCTAGCGTCTTTTCTCCCTCATTCGTGCAATACGCACGACTGCCACGCGGGCCATCGTGCAGGATGCGCTCCCAGCCTCCGATAACTATTTTGTAACTATCTGATTTTAAATAGTTTTTTATATAAAAAATCCTGGCACGCCGACTGCAATGTCCTGATCAACGTGGCGTTTAGAGCGCCTCAACCAGATCACCGCACCCGGGTGGGGAGGAATTCCAGGATGAATCGTCAAAGTGCCGCCCAATTTCGATTTTCTTCTCTGCACATTCAGCAAGGCTTATGGGCTGCCCTGGCATTGCTGGTCACCCTCGTGATAGGCCAGCAATGGATGCTCTGGCAAGAGCGTCAACAGCCAGAGGCGCCACAGACGTCGATTCATCGTGCCCCACAAACCCATTTCAGCGCCGTCAGCAGTGTCGCGGAAGCCTCCGCTTCAATGCGCATGATGGATGTCGATCAGGCTCAGCCAGTGGTCGATATGCCACGTGAAGAGCGCTGGGTGTTTTAACCCGATGGACCGGTCGTCCATCGCGCCGGAACCATCATCGCCAGACCCTCACTAAATAGAAAAGCGTAAGGAGAATCACCATGTTGAGCTGGGCAATTACCTTCCTGATCATTGCCATCATCGCCGCAGTACTGGGCTTCGGTGGTATCGCAGGCACCGCCACGGGCATCGCCAAGATTCTCTTTGTCGTGTTTCTGGTGATGTTCATCGCTTCCTTCTTCTTTGGCCGTCGCGGCCGAGGCTGACCATGAGCGTTCCATTCAAAGGACTGGCCGCCGCCCTGTTGTTGGGCGGCAGTGCCATGGCAATGGCTGCCAATGACGGGCAGATGCGGGCCAACGAGTTGCTGGCGTCAGACCCGCAATACCGTGAGACCTGGCAGCACGTCGTGAAAAAAGAAGAACGCCTGCCCGAATGGGTGATGAACCTGTCAGGCGATTCGCAACAGATGAATGCTGTCGAGGAAGATGGCGACAAGTATCTGGTGGGACCCCTGTGTGAAACCCAGGCGACGTGTCGCAGCCAGCGCCTGATCGTCGCCTTCAGCTTCGACAAGGACGAAGCCTACGCCTTGTGGGTACAAGTCCCTGCGGGGCTGCCGGCCGACAAGTCGCCGACGCGGCATGCCGACTACCGTTTCCTCGGCAAGCCCGACGAAGGTATGCAGAAACTGTTAATGGAACAACTCAAGCAAGATCCGAACTGGTACTGATTCTGAAAAATGGGAAAAGCAGCCCTGCTTTTCCCTTCTGCACGGCCCGAGGAGGGCCAGTGCATGACCAAGGGGCCGGGACGTTCTGACTGATGAGAGTCGGAGTGACCTACGGGCACAAGGAGTGCCTGCGAAAGGGCCGGGTCAGGTAAAAGCTGCAACGCAGGTTCGCAAAGCCATTACGGCTGGGCGAACTTGCGTAGCGCTTTATAACGCAGAATACCTGTGCCAGAGCGGTTGATGGATTGGATGCCACCGGTTGCTGCGCGATGCGGCATTTTGTCTCCTCCCGCCGATTTATTGCCCTTTCCCTGACCGTATATCGGAGAATGCCGGCGCGTTTTCTCCCACGGGACACGTCTCGATTCGCAGTCGTTTTATTGGTTGCCCCCGCTGGCGAGAGAAGGCGCAGCTACGCTGAAATGGCCGGCTCACGGCACTTATGCCTGCATAAATGGCCTATTCGAACCGGTTGGGATGCGGGTTTCGTTTGAAAAATCTCATGCCGATTCGGCATAGGGTAGGCGTTTACGGCATTAGACGAGCCCCCCTTGCGTCGCAATAGTTGCGCCTTTTTTCGCCTGCCAGTAAGCCGCTAATGCGCTCGGGGTGACCTTATACGGGGGCAGGGGCGCGAATGTGTTTTGTCATCGACGATTCCGTTCGTACCCCTGTCCGAGACCAACTGAAGTAAGGGTAACGATATGAAGAAGGCACGACTAAGCCTCGCCTGGCAGATCCTCATCGGTCTGGTGCTGGGGATTGCATTGGGCGCGCTGCTCAACCATTTCAGTGCCGAAAAGGCCTGGTGGATCAGCAACGTTCTGCAACCGGCGGGCGATATCTTTATCCGTCTGATCAAGATGATCGTGATCCCGATCGTGATTTCCTCGCTGATCGTCGGCATTGCCGGGGTCGGTGATGCCAAGAAGCTCGGGCGCATTGGCCTGAAGACCATCCTTTACTTCGAAATCGTCACCACCATCGCCATCGTCGTCGGCCTGTTGCTGGCCAACTTCTTCCAGCCCGGCAGCGGCATCGACATGAGCACCCTGGGTACCGTGGATATTTCCAAGTACCAGGCCACCGCCGCTGAAGTCCAGCATGAGCATGCGTTTGTCCAGACCATCCTCAACCTGATCCCGTCGAACATCTTCGCCGCCGTTGCCCGTGGCGAGATGCTGCCGATCATTTTCTTCTCCGTACTGTTCGGCCTGGGTCTGTCCAGCCTGCAATCGGACCTGCGCGAGCCGCTGGTGAAAATGTTCCAGGGCGTGTCGGAAAGCATGTTCAAGGTCACCCACATGATCATGCAATACGCCCCGATTGGCGTATTCGCCCTGATCGCGGTGACGGTCGCCAACTTCGGTTTCGCATCCCTGCTGCCGCTGGCGAAACTGGTGATCCTGGTTTACGTCGCCATCGCCTTCTTCGCCTTTGTGGTGCTGGGCCTGATCGCCCGCCTGTTCGGTTTCTCGGTGCTCAAGCTGATGCGCATCTTCAAGGATGAGCTGGTACTGGCCTACTCCACCGCCAGCTCCGAAACCGTGCTGCCACGGGTGATCGAGAAGATGGAAGCCTACGGCGCGCCGAAAGCCATCTGCAGCTTTGTGGTGCCTACCGGCTATTCGTTCAACCTCGACGGCTCGACCCTGTACCAGAGCATCGCGGCGATTTTCATTGCCCAGCTGTATGGCATCGACCTGTCCATCAGCCAGCAATTGCTGCTGGTGCTGACCTTGATGGTCACCTCCAAAGGCATTGCCGGTGTGCCGGGTGTGTCGTTCGTGGTGTTGCTGGCTACCTTGGGCAGCGTGGGTATTCCCCTGGAAGGCCTGGCCTTCATCGCCGGTGTCGACCGCATCATGGACATGGCCCGTACTGCCCTGAACGTCATCGGCAACGCCCTGGCCGTGCTGGTCATCGCCCGTTGGGAAGGCATGTACGACGATGCCAAGGGCCAGCGCTACTGGAACTCCCTGCCGCACTGGCGCAGCAAGGAGCCGCTGCCGGCGGGGGAAACTTCCAGCCATTAATTCACAACCCTATGGGGGCTGCAGTGCGGCGATCCGACTGGCTCAAGAGAGAGGTTGGATGTGACGGCCCCTTCGCGAGCAAGCCCGCTCCCACATTTGATCCGAGGTGAACACATTATTCATAAACACCTCGAAACCTGTGGGAGCGGGCTTGCTCGCGAAAGTGGCGACTCGGTCTTACTGATTGATCAAGACAGTTGTCCCAACAAAGTTCGCCGTTGGCAGTAACAGACCAAACCCCGGAGCAATCCGGGGTTTGTCGTTTCTGCCAGCCCCGCTATCATTCGCGGCATCTTCCGGGGGATTTAACCGATGCTCAATGGCCTGTGGCTTGGCTTCTTTATCGTGGCAGCCGTGTCGGCGCTGGCGCAGTGGCTGATCGGCGGCAATGCCGGGATCTTCGCGGCCATGGTGGAAAGCATTTTCGCCATGGCCAAGCTGTCGGTGGAGGTGATGGTCCTGCTGTTCGGCACCTTGACCCTGTGGCTGGGCTTTCTGCGTATCGCCGAAAAGGCCGGCATCGTCGATTGGCTGGCCAAGGCCCTCGGCCCGCTGTTCCTGCGCTTGATGCCGGAAGTGCCCGCCGGCCACCCGGCCATTGGCCTGATCACCCTCAACTTCGCCGCCAACGGCCTGGGACTGGACAACGCCGCCACGCCCATCGGCCTCAAGGCCATGCGCGCCCTGCAGGACCTCAACCCCAGCCCGACCATCGCCAGCAATGCGCAGATCCTGTTTCTGGTGCTCAACGCTTCGTCACTGACGCTGTTGCCGGTGACGATCTTCATGTACCGCGCCCAGCAGGGCGCGCCGGACCCGACGCTGGTGTTCCTGCCGATCCTGATCGCCACCACGGGCTCGACCCTGATGGGGCTGCTGTCCGTGGCGTTCATGCAGCGCCTGCGCCTGTGGGATCCGGTGGTGCTGGCCTACCTGATTCCAGGTGCGCTGGCGCTGGGCGGTTTCATGGCTCTGCTGGCGACGCTCTCGGCCACGGCCCTGGCCGGGTTGTCATCGATCCTCGGCAACTTGACGCTGTTTGGCCTGATCATCCTGTTCCTGGTGGTGGGCGCGCTGCGCAAGGTCAAGGTGTATGAAGCCTTCATCGAGGGCGCCAAGGAAGGCTTCGACGTCGCCAAGAACCTGCTGCCGTACCTGGTGGCAATGCTCTGCGCCGTGGGTGTTCTGCGGGCTTCGGGCGCGCTGGATTTCGGCCTGGACGGCATTCGCCACCTGGTGCAGTGGGCCGGCTGGGATACGCGTTTCGTCGATGCCTTGCCGACGGCCATGGTCAAGCCGTTCTCTGGCAGCGCCGCTCGGGCGATGTTGATCGAGACCATGAAGACCTCCGGCGTGGACAGCTTCCCGGCCCTGGCGGCAGCGACCATCCAGGGCAGCACCGAGACCACATTCTACGTGCTGGCGGTGTATTTCGGCGCCGTGGGCATCCAGCGAGCGCGCCATGCCGTGGGCTGCGCGTTGCTGGCCGAACTGGCGGGCGTGCTGTCGGCGATCGGGGTCTGCTACTGGTTCTTTGGCTGAGGCCTTCAGGGCGCCGGCGTTGCGAAGCGCTGACCCTGCTCCAACGTCCAGTTCACCACTTCGGCGGTCAGCCGATCACCAGCCCGACCAAAACCGTCCACCACCGCTGGCACTTTTGTATCGCCCAGCGGCTGGTGCACTTCAAAACGGCGGCTGGCCAGGATGCGTTGGTCGAACCCGCGCACCAGCAGGGCGTCCAGGCGAATCACCACGCTGGCCGCCGTGCCCTGGTATTCGGTCTGGAACGCTTGCAACTGCCCGCCCAGCTCCAGGTCTGCTTGCAGGTTACTGTCGGCGACGCTCAACAGCCTGACGCGCCCGTCCTGGGCAAAGCCATCGAGCAGGCGGTTGCGCAACAACACCGGGGCTGGGTCGCTCCAGCGCGAGGCCGCATAACTGCTGAACAGATTGCCTTGGGGAATGACCGCGATTTTCGGGCTGTTGAGCACTTCGCTGGCTTGCGGGCTGGCCAGGCGCAACGACCAGTTGACCGCAACGCCAGGAGCACTGGACGCCTGAGTGGCGGGCAGGCGATAGATGTCCGCAGGTTCACTCTTGGGCAGGATCGAACAACCGCCCAGCAGGATGAACCCTGTCAGCAACAGGGCAGGGCGGACGAGTCGATGGGTCGGCTTCATGGCGTGAACTCCTTGTCCTTGTCGTTACCCAGCAAATAGCCGCTGGGGTTGGCGTCCAGGCGCCGGGATATGCCGCGCAGGGCACTGAGGGTTTCGCGCAGCTCGCGCACGGCCGGTGCCAGGGCATTGAGGCCCTGCATGCCGTTGTTCAGCGAGTCGCGGTTGTCGTTCAGCAATTTGTCGAGGGTTGCCGTGCTGCGGGCCAGCGATTGCATGGCCTGCCCGGCACTGCCCACGGCTGCCTTGCCTTGATCGTCGAGCAAGCCATTGGCGTTGCGCATCAACGCCGTGGTCTGTTCCAGCGTGGCGCTGGCCTGTTTGCCGATGGACGCCAGTTGCTGCATGGCCTGGCGAATGTCGCCGCGCTGCTCGGCGATGACCCCGGTGGTTTGCTCCAAGTGTTCGAGGGTGTTGCCCAGGCGTTGGACGTTGTCCGAGGAAAACACCTCGTTGGCGTTGTGCAGCAACAGGTTGATGCTGGTCATCAAGTCATCGCTGTTGTTGAGCAGGCGGGCAATAGGCGAGGGCGCGGCGATGATCACCGGCGGTTCACCGTCGTGCCCCGTCAGCGCCGGGCTCTGGGGCGTGCCGCCGCTGAGCTGGATGATCGAGGTGCCGGTGATGCCGGTCAGGGCCAGCTTGGCCTGGGTGTCCTGCTTGATCGGTGTTTCACCGCTCAAGCGTATCCGCGCCAGCACCCGGCGCGGGTCGTTCGGGTCCAGGCGCAGATTGACGACGTCGCCGACCTTGATGCCGCTGTATTCCACCGAACTGCCCCGGGACAAGCCGCTGACCGCCTCGTTGAACACTACTTCGTAATCCTTGAACTCGCTGTCCACACTGGACTTGGCCAGCCATAGGCCAAACAGCAGGGCGCCGGCCACCACAATGACGGTGAACAGGCCGATCAGCACATGATGGGCTCGGGTTTCCATGTCAGACCTCGTTCGATTGTATAGCGGCCGATAGCACCGCGCGGCCGCGAGGGCCATGGAAGTATTCGTGAATCCAGGCGTCGTCGGTTTCCGACACCTTGTCGATGACATCGGCCACCAGTACTTTTTTCTGCGCCAGCACCGCCACCCGGTCGGTGATGGTGTAGAGCGTGTCCAGGTCATGGGTGACCAGGAACACACTCAAGCCCAGGGCATCGCGCAGCGTCAGGATCAACTGGTCGAACGCCGCCGCACCGATGGGGTCGAGCCCGGCGGTGGGTTCGTCGAGAAACAGGATGTCCGGATCCAGGGCCAGCGCCCGGGCCAGGGCGGCGCGCTTGATCATGCCGCCGGACAGCGAAGCGGGGTACTTGTCTGCGGCAGAAAGTGGCAGCCCGGCCAGGGCGAGCTTCACCGCCGCCAGGTGCTCGGCGTCGGCGCGGCTGAGGCCGGCGTGTTCGATCAGCGGCAGGGCGACGTTCTCTGTCACGGTCAGGGACGAAAACAGCGCGCCTTTCTGGAACAGCACGCCAAAGCGCCGCTCCACCCGCGAACGTCGTTCCGGGGGCAGGCTCGGCAAGTCCTCGCCGAACACCCGCACGGAACCCTCGCTGGGCTGGTTCAAGCCGACGATGCTGCGCAACAACACCGATTTGCCGCTGCCGGAACCGCCGACCACGGCGAGAATCTCGCCCCTGTACACATCCAGGTCGAGGTTTTCATGCACACTCTGGCGACCAAAGCGATTGCACAGGCCCCGCACTTGAATCACCGCCTCGGTGGGCGGCCGCAAAGGTTGGCTCACCAGTTCATCTCCATGAAAAACAGCGCGGCCACGGCATCCAGCACGATCACCACGAAAATCGATTGCACCACGCTGGACGTGGTGTGGGCTCCGACCGACTCGGCGCTGCCGCTGACCTTGAAGCCCTCCAGGCAGCCCACGGCAGCGATCAGGAAGGCAAAGATCGGCGCCTTGACCATCCCCACCAGGAAATGCTGCACGCCGATGTCCGATTGCAGCAGCGACAGGAACATGGCCGGGGAAATACCCAGCGACAGGGCACACACGACTCCACCGCCGACAATGCCCGAGAGCATGGCCAGGAAGGTCAGCATCGGCAGCGCCACCAACAGCGCCAGCACCCGTGGTACCACCAGCAATTCGACCGGATCGAGGCCAAGGGTGCGGATCGCGTCGATTTCTTCGTTGGCCTTCATCGAGCCGATCTGTGCGGTAAACGCGCTGGCGGTGCGGCCCGCCATGAGGATCGCCGTGAGCAACACACCGAATTCGCGCAGGAATGAGAACGCCACCAGGTCCACGGTAAAGATGCTGGCGCCGAAGTCGGCCAGCACGGTCGCCCCGAGGAACGCCACCACCGCGCCCACCAGGAACGTCAGTAGGGCGACGATGGGGGCTGCGTCCAGGCCGGTCTGTTCGATGTGAACGACCATCGCTGTCATGCGCCAGCGCTTGGGGCGAAACAGGTTGCGGGCCAGGGTTTCCAGGATCAGGCCGACAAAGCCCAGCAGTTGCAGGGTGTCTTGCCAGACTTTGTCCACGGCCCGGCCGATGCGCGTCAGCAACTGTGTCATCACGCTGACCTGGGGCTCTTTCAGCGGCACACAGAAGTCCGTCAGCGAGCAATAGACCGTCTGCAGCAGCGCCCGCTCGGCGGCCGGCAAGCTGCAATCGGGGTGCTCGGCGGTCTTGCCCAGCCGTTCGGAACCCAGCAACTCCACCAGCAACGAAGCCCCGGCGGTGTCGAGGGCGCCGAGGCCGTTGAGGTCGATCAGGGTGTTTTCGTCGTATTGGCCGCGCAGTGAGTCGCTCAAGCGCTTGAGCTGCGGGTAGTGGGCCAGCGTCCAGTCGCCGCTGACCCATAGCTTCGCCGCAGAGCCGGACGTATCCAGTCGGGCAGTGCCGGTGTGGGATCCTGGGGTCATAAGCTCCATGCTCGTTCGACTTGAACAGCGCTACCTAATAGCACGGCCGCGGTCATTTTGCTTCGGGTGTGGCGGCGCTCACATTGAAACGCAGCACACCGATCATCTGGCCATTTTCCGTCAACACCCGCACCTGCCATTTGCCGGTCGGGTCATCCGGGAAGTTCTGTTTGTGGGTCCAGGCGCGATAGCCTTCCTTGCGTCCGCCATGGATGTCCAGGGCGATGCGGTCGACTTCTTTACCGTTGAACTGCCAGACATGATAAATCCGCTCATCGAGCCCACGCGGCGCGTTGATGGCCGTGTAGGCGTACAAGCCATTGCCGCGAATCTGGGCGGCGCTGACTTCCTTGAGACTGGCGCCCGGCGTGCGGTCCTCCAGTTGGGTGCTGATCGCCACTTCGGTCATCCACAGCGTGGCCGGCGGCACCCAGGAGCGCAATACCCAGCCGGCGGCGCCAATGCCCAAGGTGATGCACAGGATTGCCAAGGCGTTGCGCACGGTGCGGATCGGGAAGATCGAGGCCAGGCTGGGAAACGACAGCAGCATGGCAATGCCCAGCGCCAGCTTGAAGCTCTGGTCGGTGGTCAGGTGCAGGATGACCGGCAACGCGGTGAGCAGGGCGGCGAACAGCGTCAGCGTGTGCAACGCCAGGAACGCCCAGCGCCGCGGTGCCAGCCATTTGTAGTAGAGCGGGTCGGTGATCGAGATCAGCGCCGCGACCGTCAGCAGGCCGGTGAAAATCAGCTGGCTGCTGTTCCAGGTGGTCGTGATGAAGAAAAACGGCAAGACGAAAAACAGGCTCTCCTGGTGAATCATCTGCGTGGCGTAGCGCAACAGCGGCTGGGGTATTTCCCGCTTGAAAATCCGCGTGAACAGCCGGGTCATGCTGTTCTCGACCATCAGCCAGAGCCAGCTCACCAGCATCATGATGGCGATCCAGGTCGCCAGGCCCTGCTGGCGGTCCACCAACATGAAACTGCCGACCCCGGAGATGAAACCACCGAGCGCAATGACCCCTGGATAACGCTTCATCAATTCAAGGATGCGCTGGACGTAGAGCGTCAGGTTTTGCATTCGGTGGTTTCACAGTAAGTCGTAGGAAATATCCTTGACAGAGTATCGTCAGGACATCGATGTGACGAGTGCTCTTGTGGCAAGTGGGATTTGCTGTGGGAGCAAAGCTTGCTCGCGAAACAGACGCCTCGGTTTCGGAAAGACCGCGTCGCGTCCATCGCGGGCAAGCCTTGCTCCCACACAGCAGACAGATTCCCTCGCCACAAATGTGGGCCGCCACGAATCATTCTTCGTTCGGTCGGGCCCTGCGTCGCACCTGCCACACCACCAACCCGAGCAACAGCAATCCCAGCACACCGCCCAACCCCCACACGAGCTCATCATCACTGAGCAACGGCTTCTCGATACGCAGGTAACCCGGGTCCTTGAGCAGTTCACGCAGGGCCACGTTGGCCTGTTCCAGGCTCACCCCCTGCAAGCGCACGGCCGGGTTGGCGAAGCGGCCGTCTTCATAATCACCCAGGGCGCCCCAATAGTAATCGGCCAGGGCGCTGTTCCCTTGAACCGCCCAGGTCTGATGCGCGATGGCCGCACGTTTGATGCGCATGAAACTGTCGGGATCGAGGCCATCCTTGAGCAGCGTATTACGCAGTTCCTCGAGCGCCTGTTCCGCTTGGGGTAGATCCTCGCGGGCCAGGTCCGCATTCAGGCTGAAGAAGCCGACGCCGCCGAACACCTCGCGCTCGGTCCACGGCCCGTAGGACAGGCCGCGGGCCAGGCGCAGTTGGCGATAGAGCGCCCAGTCCAGGTAATCCTTGAGCAGGTCGAAGGTTTCGTCATGCTGCTCGTCCAGCACCGGCTCCGGGAACAGCCAATGCAGCTTGGCGCTGTTGCCCACCAGGCCACGGATCAGGTTGCGTTTGGTGACCGCTTTGTAGCGGATCTGCGGCAGTGCCTCGTGCACGCTGGGCTCCACTGGCTCGAGTTCGCCAAAGGCGCGTTCCAGGTAGGCCGGCAGCAGTCGGTCGAGATCGCCGACCACGATCAGCGTCATGTTGTTCGGCGCATACCAGTCCTTGCGCACCTGCTTGAGCCGGGCAAGGGTGAGGTGTTCGACCTCGGCCCGTTCCGCGCAGCGCAGGCCCAACTCGACTGCGAGCTGATTGCTGGCCTTGTGGCCCAGGTCCTGATGATCGAGCCAGCGTTGCAGATGGGTGTAGTGGCCGCCGTCTTCGCGTTCCACCACCCGCTTGGCCGCCTCCAGGGCTTTTTCATCGAGGCGGGTGCGGGTCAACAACGCCAGTAGCAGGTCCAGGACTTTGCGTTGGTTGCGCGCCGGCGCTTCGATGACAAACGTGGTGTCGGCGTTGCTGGTGAAGGCGTTCCACTCGCCACCCAAGGCCTGCATGCGCTCCTCCAGGCCGCCTTCGCCACTCTCGTCGACGCCGCTGAACAGCAGGTGTTCGAGCAAATGGGGCAGTTCCTTGTCGGCGCAACTGAAGTCGTCCAGGCCCACGCCGACCACCAGGCGGATCGCCACATGCCCGCGCTCGGTGCCGGGCTTGAGCATCAGCTGCATGCCGTTGGGCAACGTATAACCTTCGACCTGGAACCGGTCCAGGGCAACCACGGGCAATGAGCCGAGCAAAAGAAAGGCGAGCAACAGACAACGCATAAGGGCTTCCTGGCGGCTGAGTGGAGATCCATGGTGCCGGGCAGGCCATCATCGGCGGATCGTCGCCCGGGGTCGGCTCGCTCCTCCTATCGAATCTATGGGGTTTTCATGACAGCGGGAGCAGGCGGGCCGGTGAACGGTTTCAGGCCCGAGCCATTGTTACTGACTGACCAACGCGCCAGTCGTTCACGGCGAATGGGTAATGTCGCTAATTTCATCCGCCGCCAGCGCGCCGATCTCGGACGTCTCCAGCACCACATAGGCGCTGCCGCAAAACAGCGAATTGAGGCGTCTCATGTCGGCGATCAGCTCCAGGTGCAGGGAACTGGTCTCCAGGCTTTGCACGACCTTGCGCTGCAGGCGGCTGACATGGGCATGGGCCATTCGCCGTTCCTGCGCCCGAAAGCGCCGTTTCTCACGCAGCAACTGGCGGGCGCTTTCCCGATCGGCACTGAGGAACACCGACAGGCCCAGCCGCAGGTTGGCGATCAAGTGGCTGTGCAGCCCGGCCAGCTCCTCCAGGCCTACCTCGGAAAACGAGCGCCGTTGCGAGGTCTTCTGCTGCTGGACCTTGCGCAACATGCGCTCGATGAGATCGCTGGCCAGCTTGAGGTTGATCGCCAGCTCGATGATTTCCGCCCAGCGACGGCTGTCCTGTTCACTGAGGTCCTCGCGGGGCATTTGCGCCATGTACAACTTGATGGCACTGCACAACGCCTCAATGTCGTCACTCATGCGCCGTACTTCCTGGGTGACCGCGGTCTGCTCGCCGCGCAGCACGTCGAGCATGGCTTCGAGCATGTTTTCAATCAGGTCGCCGATGCGCAGGGTTTCCCGGGCGGCGTTCGCCAGCGCCAGGCTTGGCGTGGCGAGGGCCGCGAGGTCCAGATGCCGGGGCGTGGCCGTGCCGTTGGTGTTCGGACGTTCCGGCAGCAACCATGTGCAGAGCCTGGCCATCGGCGCGACGCTGGGCAGCAGCACCAGGCAGCGCACGGCGTTATAGAGCAGATGGAAACCGATGACCGTTTCCTGAGGGCTGAAATCCAGGCCGTCCAGCCAGCCCACCAGCGGATCGAGCACTGGAATGATCAGCAACAGCCCGATCAGCTTGTACAACAGGCTGCCCAGCGCCACCTGGCGCCCGGCGGTGTTCTGCATGCTGGTACTGAGGAATGCCAGGACGCCGCTGCCGATGTTGGCGCCGATCACCAGGCCGATGGCCACTGGCAGGCTGATCACCGCGGCGCCGGCCAATGTCGCGGTCAACAGCACGGCGGCCAGGCTGGAATAGGAGATCATCGCGAACAGTGCACCGACCAAGGCATCGAGCAGGATGTCGCCGGTCAGCGAGGCGAAGATCACTTTCACGCCTTGGGCATGGGTGATGGGCGCGGCGGCTTCGACGATCAATTGCAGGGCCAGGATGATCAGGCCCAGGCCGATGCCGACCCGACCCATTTGCCCGACGCGGGTCTGTTTGCGCGACAGGAAAAATATCACCCCGAGGAAAATCAGCAGCGGCGACAGCCACGAAAGGTCGAGGGTCAGCACCCGTGCCATCAGCGCGGTGCCGACATCGGCGCCCAGCATCGTCGCCAGGGCCGGGGTCAGCGCCATCAGGCCCTGGCCAACGAACGAGGTGACGAGCATGGCCGTGGCGTTGCTGCTCTGGACCATGGCCGTGACCATGATGCCGGCGACAAACGCCAGCCAGCGCCTGGACATGTTCTGGCCGATGACATGGCGCAGGTTCGAGCCATAGACCCGCAAGATGCCGGTACGCACGATATGCGTGCCCCAGATCAGCAGGGCCACGGCGGAGAGCAAATTCAGCAGGGTCAGCATGAGAAGCCCCCTGTTAGCGTCCCAAAGGGACAAATTGACGATGCCACATTCTTCTTTCTTGTACTTAAGCTGTAGTTGCCGAACGGTTCGAGCGCCAGCATTGCACAGCTAAAGATGGCTTTGAAACAAAACTGTCATAAAAAACCATTCACCAAAGACACGAAACCCTGTGGGAGCGAGCCTGCTCGCGATAGCGGTCTGTTAGCCAATGAAGATATTGAATGTTGCGGCCTCATCGCGAGCAGGCTCGCTCCCACAGGTTTTGCATCCGGTTACCTTCCGGCAGGCATGAAAAAGGGGCTCGAAAGCCCCTTCATTCATTGCCCCGCAACCCTTACTGGCCCGGAACATCCTTACGCAGTTTCACCGGATCCTGCTGCTTGCGCTTGCGGGCAATCGCCGTGCGCATCTTGATGTTGATGGCTTCCACCGCCAGGGAGAAGGCCATGGCGAAGTAGACGTAGCCTTTTGGTACGTGCACGTCGAACGATTCGGCGATCAGCACGGTACCGACCACCAGCAGGAACGACAGCGCCAGCATTTTCAGCGACGGGTGCTTGTCGATGAACTCACTGATGGTGGCCGAGGCCAGCATCATCACCAGCACGGCAACGATGATCGCCGCCACCATCACCGGTACGTGGGAGACCATGCCGACGGCGGTAATGACCGAGTCCAGGGAGAACACGATGTCGATGATCGCGATCTGGATGATGGTGTAGATGAAATTGCCGCCCTTGCCCGCAGGCTCGTCGTTGGTTTCATCTTCGCCTTCCAGCGCGTGGTACATCTCCTGGGAGCTTTTCCACAGCAGGAACAGGCCACCGAAGAACAGGATCAGGTCACGACCGGAGATACCCTGGCCGAACACTTCGAACAAGTCGGCGGTCAGGCGCATGACCCAGGTGATGGACAGCAGCAACAGGATCCGCGTGACCATGGCCAGCGCCAGGCCGAAGATCCGGGTGCGCGCCTGCATGTGCTTGGGCATGCGGCTGACCAGGATCGAGATCATGATGATGTTGTCGATACCCAGGACAATTTCCAGGGCGGTCAGGGTAAAGAAGGCAACCCAGATTTCCGGGTTGGTCAGCCATTCCATGTGAGTTCCTTTGAGCGAGTGTTAAACCACGACGCCAGCGATGAGCTGGCGGCGTAGTCGTTTGATGCCGTTACAGTTACAGAGTGCTGAACAGCGGGAAAGTCCCCAACAGCAATGCCGCAACCAGTATGCACAGGCAGACCAGTACTGCCCACTTCAGGGTGAAACGTTGGTGATCGCCGAACTCGATCCCGGCCAGCGCTACCAGCAGGTAGGTCGATGGTACGAGCGGGCTCAGCAGATGGACCGGTTGGCCGACGATCGAGGCCCGGGCCATTTCCACCGCGGTGATGCCGTAGTGGCTGGCCGCTTCGGAGAGCACTGGCAACACACCATAGTAAAACGCGTCGTTCGACATGAAGAACGTGAATGGCATGCTTACCAGCGCCGTGATCACCGCCAGGTACGGGCCGAGGAAATCAGGGATCACCGCCAGCAGGCTTTTCGACATGGCATCGACCATGCCGGTGCCGGACAGGATACCAGTGAAAATACCTGCCGCGAAAATCAGACTGACCACCGACAACACGCTGCCGGCATGAGCCGCGACGCGATCCTTCTGCTGTTGCAGGCAAGGGTAGTTGACGATCATCGCGATACTGAACGCCACCATGAACAGCACGGGGAGCGGCAGGAGGCCGGCGATCAGGGTGCACATCAACGCCAGGGTCAACAGGCCGTTGAACCAGATCAGCTTCGGACGGCGAGCATCCGGGAACTGCGAAACGCTGATTTCGCTGTGATCGATCTCGTCGCCGACCAGGTGCAATTCACCCAGGCGCGCCCGTTCACGCTTGCCGTAGAAGTAGGCAATCACCAAGATCGCCACCACGCCGGCGGCCATCGCAGGAATCATCGGCACGAAGATGTCGGACGGGTCCACGTGCAGCGCACTGGCCGCGCGGGCCGTCGGACCGCCCCACGGGGTCATGTTCATCACGCCACCGGCGAGGATGATCAGGCCAGCCATGATGCGCGGGCTCATGCCGATGCGGCTGTAGAGCGGCAGCATCGCGGCGACGCAGATCATGTAAGTGGTCGCGCCGTCACCATCGAGGGAAACGACGAGCGCCAGGACGGCGGTACCGACCGAAACTTTCAACGGGTCGCCCTTGACCAGCTTGAGGATCTTGCGCACGGCCGGGTCGAACAGGCCGGAGTCGATCATCAGGGCAAAATACAGAATCGCGAACATCAGCATCACCCCGGTCGGGGCGAGCTTGGTGATGCCTTCGAGCATCATCGGGCCGATCTTCGGCGCAAAGCCACCGAACAGGGCGAACAGGATCGGGATGATGATCAAGGCGATCAGCGCGGACAGGCGCTTGGTCATGATCAGGAACATGAACGTGATGACCATGGCGAAGCCAAGGAAAGTCAGCATAGGAAATACTCCAGGCGTGGCGCGGCGGGCAAAGGCGAACCGGATGGGTCAGCGCAGGATGCAGGGCTCGGGACGGACGGATGGAGTGGGTGCAGCGGGACGGGTAGCAGCGGACATCAGAATCACCATTGTTGTTGTAAAGGGGCCGAACGAGCCTTTGGAGCTCGCCTCTGGCCACCGGTCTTTTGCCGGTAGTGGGGGCGATCCTAATCGCGCTAGCTTTCAGCAAGCTTTCGCCGCAGACAATGGAGTTTTTCTGTGAGGGGCGAGGTTTACTTGTGGGAGCAAAGCTTGCTCGCGATAAAAACGCCGCAGCTCTCAAGCGGGAATGCGTCAACTTCATCGCGAGCAAGCTTTGCTCCCACAGAAAATCGGTGCGCCACCGGTCAATCAAAATGCTGAAAGATTCAACGGCCGCACCGCGCCCATCCAGATCGCGTGCTCGGTGTGGTCCATCAAGTCGTCGCCGGTGTCCGGGTGCATGAAAATCACCAACCCCTTGCGATTGAGAGCCAGCCACGGCAGGACCACGCCGATGTACTGCGGATCGAACGCCAGCTGACAGCTCCAGTCCGGGTGCGGGCCGACCGGGCGTTGGTGGACGCGGCCCATTTTCAGCGGGAACAGTTGCGCCGCTTCCTCGCACAGGGCCCGGGCCTGGTCGAGGGTATTGGCGTCGAAATACACGTGGGCGTGGTAGCCCTTGATCCGCTGCATCTGTCACTCCTTGAAAAAGAGGCCGAACCCTCGCCGTTTTCCGCGGGTCAGAGGCCTTATACGCGGAAAAAAAGGAAAAACAGCCATGAAAAACGCCGAAACCCCGGTCATCAAAGTGGTGCTCTATGGTGCCATGAGTAGTCTCGGCAGTGCGTTGATGGCTGAAATGCTACGGCGCCAGCACGAAGTCATCGCCATTCTCGACGATCTCACCGCCCTGGCTCCACGCCCGGGCTTGCGGACCAAGACCGGTGATCTTTTCGACCCCGAGCGGGTCAAGCAGAGTGTGGCCGGCGCCAGTGCCGTGGTGTGTCTGTTGAATGCGCCAGGGTTGCCGATGAACAGCGAACAAGTGGAGCGCACATTGATTCCCGGCCCCGTAGAGCAAGTATTGGCTGTGGATTCACTGATCGCCGGCATGCAGGCGGTGAATATTCCACGGCTGTTCCTGGTGGGTGACTTCGCCGTGCTCGACGAAGAGCCGACGGATGACGATTTGCAGCGCCATGCCGCCGAAGAAGTGCTCGATGCGCTGAAGAACAGCACCTTGCAATGGACCTTGATCAATGCGCCTTACGCCGCGCCAGGCTTGGGCATCGAGCATTTCAGCCAAGTCAGTACGAGCCTGGAGCCTGGAATGGCCGAATCCCTGGAGCGGCTCAACCGGGTGGCGGTCGGCATCGCCGATGAGCTGCATCTGAACCTGCATGTGGGCGAGCACGTCAGCTTTGTCGCGGCCGTGTAGGCGCGTTAAACGGCAATGGAAGGCAGCGGCAAGCCCGTCAGCGACTCGGCACTGTTGGCCTGTTCTTCCATCAGCCAATCCACGAATTGCCTGATCAATACGCCGCGCCGTTTACGCTGGGGCAAGACCACGTAATACCCCAGCCGCGACAGCACCGTTTCAGCGATCGGACGACACAGCAGCCCCTGTGCCAATAAGTTATCCACAAGGTGACGCCAGCCGATGGCCACGCCCTGGCCGCCAATCGCCGCCTGGATCAGCAATGTGTAGTTGTCGAAGCGCAACTGCCCTGGCGCCGGCGGCGAAGTGATGCCCAGCTCGCGAAATACGCCACTCCAGTCGAACCAGCTACTGCTGTTACCCGCGCGCAGGTGCAGCAACGGAAATTCCGCCAAGTCCTGGGCGGGCAAGGGCAGGGGGCGTTCCTTGAGTAGCAGCGGGCTGCACACGGGAAAGACTTCTTCGCTGAATAGCCAGCGACTTTCGCCTTGTTTGAAGCGACCATCGCCGAATAGCACGGCAACGTCGATATCGGTCCGGAGCATGTTGTGGTTGCGCTCGCTGGTCACCAGGCTGACGTCCACCTGCGGGTTGGCCGCGTGAAAGCGATGCAGGCGCGGCATCAGCCAATAGGCGGCGAACGCGAAGTCCGTGGCGACTTGCAGCACTTCGTGTTGATGTTGGGCGGTGATCGCGCTCAACCCGGCATCGATGCTCTGCAAGCCGGCCTGTACCTGCTCGAACAGGATCGTCCCGGCCTCGGTCAGTTCGATGCCGCGGTAGATGCGGTCGAACAGCCGCGTACCCAGTTGCTCTTCCAGGCGTTTGATCTGTTGGCTGATGGCCGGTTGCGTGGTGCCCAGCTCAATCGCCGCCGCCGTGAAGCTTTGCTGGCGCGCCGCGGCTTCAAAGGCGCGGAACAGTTCCAGAGACAGGTCACCCAGGGCGTCATACATAAGCTGTGCTTATCCTAGTCATTATCCTGTATGGGCTTTACCCCAAAACCCGGGGGCTACATGCTCAATCGCAGCAATGTCGCATAACTGCCTACTATGGAATGCCGCGAATACATGAAGCGCAAGAACATTCTTTTCATCATGGCCGATCAAATGGCCGCGCCAATGTTGCCGATCTACGGCCCTTCACCGATCAAGTTGCCCAACCTGTCGCGCCTCGCCTCTGAGGGCGTGGTATTCGACGCCGCCTATTGCAACAGCCCACTTTGCGCCCCGTCGCGTTTTACCCTGGTGAGCGGCCAATTGCCGAGCAAGATCGGTGCGTACGACAACGCGGCGGATTTCCCGGCGGACGTGCCGACCTACGCCCATTACCTGCGGCGCCTTGGCTATCGCACGGCGCTGTCCGGCAAGATGCACTTTTGCGGGCCGGACCAGTTGCACGGCTACGAAGAGCGCTTGACCAGTGACATTTACCCGGCCGACTACGGCTGGGCGGTGAACTGGGACGAGCCGGATGTGCGGCCGAGTTGGTACCACAACATGTCGTCGGTGTTGCAAGCCGGGCCGTGCGTGCGCACCAACCAGCTGGATTTCGATGAAGAAGTGGTGTTCAAGGCCCAGCAGTACCTGTTCGACCACATCCGCGAGGACGGTGACCAGCCGTTTTGCCTCACCGTATCGATGACCCACCCACACGACCCGTACACGATTCCCAAGGCGTTCTGGGATTTGTATGACGACAACGACATCCCTTTGCCGCAGACCCCGGCGCAAACAGAACTCGATCCACATTCCCAGCGACTGCTGAAGGTCTATGACCTGTGGGACAAGCCACTGCCTGTGGATAAGATTCGTGATGCCCGTCGTGCCTACTTCGGCGCCTGCAGCTACATCGACAGCAACGTCGGCAAACTCCTGCAAACCCTGGAAGACACCGGTTTGCTGGACGACACCATCATCGTGTTCTCCGGCGATCATGGGGACATGCTCGGCGAAAAGGGCCTCTGGTACAAAATGCACTGGTTCGAAATGGCTGCCCGCGTACCGTTGCTGATCAGTGCGCCGGGGCAGTTCGCCAGCGGCCGGGTGAGCGCAGCCGTGTCCACCGCCGACTTGCTGCCGACCCTGGTGGAGCTGGCCGGCGGCACGCTGGAGCCGGGCTTGCCGCTGGATGGCCGCTCACTGGTGCCGCATCTGCAAGGGCAGGGCGGGCATGACGAAGTCTTCGGTGAATACATGGCCGAAGGCACCATCGGCCCATTGATGATGATCCGCCGCGGCCCGTGGAAATTCATCTACAGCGAAGATGACCCATGCCTGCTGTTCGACGTGCGCAACGACCCGAAGGAACTGGAAAATCTCAGCCAATCCCCCGAGCATCAATCCGTGTTCGCCGATTTTCTCGCCGAGGCGCGCGCCAAATGGGACATTCCGACGATTCACCAACAGGTGCTCGCCAGCCAGCGCCGCCGCCGTTTCGTCGCCCAGGCGCTGACCCTGGGCAAACTCAAGAGCTGGGACCACCAGCCGCTGGTGGACGCCAGCCAGCAGTACATGCGTAACCACATCGACCTCGACGATCTGGAGCGCAAGGCCCGTTATCCACAACCCTGCCAAAACCAATAACGTAAGGGGCACGCACATGCAAAAGTTATCCACAGTACTGACCGCCGGGCTGTTGGCGTTGAGCAGTGTTTCGGCGTGGGCCGAGCAAAGCTGCGAAACCGTGAAGATGGCCGACCCGGGCTGGAGCGACATCGCCGCGACCAATGCGATCACCGGTTTCCTGCTGGACGGGATGGGCTACAAGGCCAAGGTCGACACCCTTGCGGTGCCCATCACCTTCGGTGGCCTCAAGGACGGCCAGGTGGATGTGTTCCTGGGTAACTGGATGCCGGCGCAGCAGGGTTTCTACGACAAGTTCGTCGCCACCGGCGATGTCACGCAATTGGCCAAGAACCTGGACGGTACGGAATTCACCCTGGCGGTACCGGACTATGTCTGGGACGCGGGTGTGCATAACTTTGCCGACCTGAACAAATTTGCCGACAAGTTCGAGAAGAAGATCTACGGCATCGGTTCCGGCGCCCCGGCCAACCTCTCCCTGAAAGAAATCATCAAGACCAATGACTTCGGCATGGGCGAATGGAAACTGGTGGAATCCAGCGAACAGGCGATGCTGGCGGAAGTTTCCCGGGCCGTGAAGAAACAGAAGTTCGTGACCTTCCTCGGCTGGACCCCGCACCCGATGAACGTGCAACTGAAAATGCACTACCTCAAGGGTGGCGAGAAGTACTTCGGCGACACCGGTAGCGTCTATACCTTGACCCGCAAGGGTTATGCACAGGCCTGTCCGAACGTTGGCAAGCTGTTGACCAACCTGAGCTTCACCCAGGAAATGGAAAACAGCATCATGTCCGAGGTGGTGAACAACAAAGTCAGCAACGCCGATGCGGCCAAGGCCTGGATCAAGGCGAATCCGGCGGTGCTGGATAAGTGGCTGGACGGCGTGAAGACGGTGGACGGCAAGGATGCGTTGGCGGCGGTGAAGGCCAAGCTCTAGGCATAATCGCGAGCCGCTTTTGTGGCGAGGGAGCTTGCTCCCGCTGAACTGCGCAGCGGTCCCAATTTTTGCGGCCGCTGCGCGACCGAGCGGGAGCAAGCTCCCTCGCCACATTGGTTCACCTGATACTCTTGCGCCAAACCCCATCCTTGAGGCCCCATGGCAATCCCCACGCGCCGTTCACTCTTGCCTTTCCTGAACTGGCTGCCCCGGCAGACCCGTGCCAGTGTCGGCCGTGACCTGATCGTTGGCCTCAGCGGCGCGATTCTCGCGTTGCCGCAATCCATCGCCTACGCCCTGATTGCCGGTTTGCCACCTGAATACGGCTTGTACGCGGCGATTGTCCCGGTGTTGATCGCTTGTTTGTGGGGCTCGTCCTGGCATCTGATCTGCGGTCCTACGGCGGCGATTTCCATCGTCCTGTATGCCAGCGTCAGCCCTCTGGCCGTGCCCGCCACTGATGACTACGTGACCTTGATCCTGTTACTGACAGTGTTGGCCGGTATTTTCCAATGGCTGCTGGGGCTGTTGCGGTTCGGCGCGCTGGTGAATTTCGTCTCGCACTCGGTGGTGCTGGGGTTCACCCTGGGGGCGGCGGTGGTCATTGCGCTGGGGCAGTTGCCGAACCTGCTGGGTCTCGACCTGCCGAACGAAGCCACGGCGTTGAAAGGCCTGCTGATGTTGCTCAGCCACATCGAGGCTGTGGATAAGCCGTCGTTGCTGCTGGGAATCGGCACTTTGGTGCTGGGTGTGGTGCTCAAGCGCTTGCTGCCACGTTGGCCGAGCCTGTTGATAACCTTGGTCATCAGCAGCCTGGTGGTCTGGCTGTGGCCGGCGATGTTCGGGCATGTGGCGCTGGTCAGTGCCTTTGCCGGGCGCCTGCCACCGTTTACGCCGCTGCCGCTGGACCTGGAGTTGATCCTGCGCCTGCTGCCCGGTGCGGTCGCGGTGGGCATGCTCGGGTTGGTCACCAGTCTGTCCATCGCCCGCTCGTTGTCGGTGCGTTCCGGGCAGTTGCTCGATGCGAATCAGGAGGTGAGGGCGCAGGGGCTTTCCAACATCGTTGGCGGATTTTTCTCCGGGTCATTGTCAGCCGGTTCCTTTACCCGTTCCGGCCTCAGCTATGAAGCCGGGGCCTGCTCGCCGTTGGCCGGGGTGTTCTCGGCCTTGTGGGTGGCGTTGTTTGCGGTCGCCGGGGCGAATCTGATCGCGCACATCCCGATTCCAGCCATGGCCGGCAGCATTCTGTTGATCGCCTGGGGGCTGGTGGACCATCGCGGCCTCCGCGCGTTGTACCGGGTCAGCCGTGCCGAATTCGTGGTGATGAGCCTGACCTGCCTGGCCACGTTGCTGCTGGAGCTGCAAACCGCCATCTATGCCGGTGTGTTGGCCTCGCTGTTCTTTTACCTCAAGCGCACCTCGCAGCCGCGAGTGCAGCATTTTCGCGAAGGGGAAGCGGAGATCCTGCGGGTCGGCGGCTCGATCTTTTTCGGGGCCAGCCATTACCTGCAAGCGCGCCTGCAACGGTTGCAGGCGCAGCGGGTGGTCATCGATGCCCAGCAGATCAACTTCATCGATTATTCCGGCGTGGAAATGCTCCATCAGGAAGCCCGGCGCCTGCTTAGCCAAGGACGTAGCCTGACCTTGCGCATGGCCCGGCCCCAGGTGGTGGAGGAGTTGCTGAAGTTGGAGGGGGCGCAGAAGTGCCCGATTCACTTTGAGGACTGATCAGGCTCAGGCACACAAAACTTGGTGCAAGAGGACTTGTGGGAGCAAAGCTTGCTCGCGATGAATACGACGCGGTCTTTTGGAAACCGAGGCGCCTGCGTCGCGAGCAAGCTTTGCTCCCACAACAGCTTAAAGTGCCAACTGGCGGCGCAACTCGGCCAGCACCGGCGCAGTGTCCGGGCGAACCCCGCGCCACAGGTAGAAGGCTTCGCCCGCCTGTTCGGCCAACATGCCCAGGCCATCCATCGCCACCGCCGCACCGTGTTCGCTGGCCCAACGGCAGAATGAGGTCGGTTCCTTGCCATACATCATGTCGTAGCAAACCGTCTTGCCGGGCTCGATCAAGCTAGTGGCAATCGGCGGCACGTCCCCCGACAGGCTTGCGGAGGTGGCATTGATGATCAGGTCCACCGGTTCTTGCAGCCAATCGAACCCGCTGGCGGAAACCGGGCCCAGATCGGCGAACAACTCGGCCAGCAATTCGGCTTTTTCCAGCGTGCGGTTGGCGATGATCACCGAGGCCGGCGCTTCGGCCAGCACGGGTTCCAGGGCGCCACGCACCGCACCGCCGGCGCCCAGCAACAGGATGCGCTTGCCCTTGAGGCAGAAGCCGGCGTTGACGGTCAGGTCCCGGACCAGCCCGGCGCCGTCGGTGTTGTCCCCCAGCAGGCGACCGTCAGCCAGTTTGCTCAACGTATTGACCGCCCCGGCCCGCTGGGCGCGTTCGGTCAGGCTGTCGGCCAGGCGGAAGGCGTCCTCCTTGAACGGCACCGTGACATTTGCCCCACGACCTTCGCGGAAAAATTCCCGGGCGCAGCCGACGAAATCCTCCAGGGGCGCCAGCAGCGTGCTGTAGTCCAGGGTTTGTCCGGTCTGCTCGGCAAACAGGCGATGGATCAACGGCGACTTGCTGTGGCCGATCGGGTTACCCATTACAACGTAGCGGTCCATGGATAATCCTCGTTCAGGCCGTCGCCAGCCAATCGCGATCCTGCAGGAAATACTCGGTCAGCCGCGCTTCTTCGCTGCCCGGCTCGGCTTTCCAGTCATAGCCCCAGCGCACTTGCGGCGGCAGCGACATCAGGATCGATTCGGTACGCCCGCCCGATTGCAGCCCGAACAGGGTGCCGCGGTCGTAGACCAGGTTGAATTCCACGTAGCGTCCACGGCGAAACTCCTGGAACTCCCGCTGTTTGGCGGTGAACGCGTCGTGCTTGCGGCGGCGCACGATCGGCAGGTACGCCTCGATGTAGGCGTCGCCGATGGCGCGAATGAAGGCGAAGCAGGTGTCGAAACCCCACTCGTTCAGGTCATCGAAAAACAGGCCGCCAATGCCCCGGGGCTCGTTGCGATGCTTGAGGTGGAAGTAGCTGTCGCACCAGGCCTTGTAGCGCGGATACACCTCGGGGCCGAACGGCGCGCAGGCCTGCTCGGCGACACGGTGCCAATGGACGCAGTCTTCTTCCACGCCGTAGTACGGCGTCAGGTCGAAGCCGCCGCCAAACCACCAGACCGGCTCTTCGCCTTCCTTCTCGGCGATGAAGAACCGCACGTTGGCGTGGGAGGTCGGCACATGGGGGTTGTGCGGGTGGATCACCAGCGACACGCCCAGGGCTTCGAAGCCGCGCCCGGCCAGTTCCGGCCGATGGGCGCTGGCCGAGGGTGGCAGGCCACTGCCGAAGACGTGGGAAAAGTTGACGCCGCCCTTTTCGATCACCGTGCCGTTTTCGATCACGCGCGTGCGACCGCCACCACCGGCTGGCCGGGTCCAGGCATCTTCGACGAAGCGAGTGCCGCCGTCCTCGGTTTCCAGGGCGGTGCAGATACGGTCTTGCAAGTCGAGCAGGTAGGCTTTCACGGCCTCGGTGCGAGTGGACATGACATCACCTTGTTCAGGGCTACGCTACGCGGCGTATAGCGGGCCGGTGGCAAATGGGCGCACAGGATACCACCGCACTTGCCGACACCACAGTTGACGACGGTCAAGCTTAGGAGTCCGATAGAAGGCTTGGTTAAAAGTCCCGCGACAAGGAGAAAGTGAAGATGGCCAAACGTATCCAGTTCAGTTCCCACGGCGGTCCCGAAGTGCTCGAGTACGTCGGCTACCAGCCTGCCGAGCCGGGCCCGCAGCAGGTGCGCGTCAACAACAAGGCGATCGGCCTGAATTTCATCGACACCTACTACCGCAGCGGTCTTTATCCGCCGCCAGCGTTGCCGTCGGGACTGGGGGCCGAGGGCGCGGGTGTGGTCGAGGCGGTCGGTTCAGATGTCACGCGGTTCAAGGTCGGCGACCGGGTGGCGTACGGCAGCGGCCCACTGGGGGCCTACAGCGAGGTGCATGTGTTGCCCGAGGCCAACCTGGTGCACCTGCCCGAATCCATCAGTTTCGAACAGGCCGCTGGCGTGATGCTCAAGGGCCTGACCGTGCAATACCTGTTGCGCCAGACCTATGAACTCAAGGGTGGCGAAACCATCCTGTTCCACGCCGCCGCCGGTGGCGTGGGGTCCTTGGCCTGCCAGTGGGCCAAGGCCCTGGGCGTGAAGCTGATCGGCACCGTCAGTTCGCCGGAAAAAGCCGCCATCGCCAAAGCCCATGGCGCCTGGGAAACCATCGACTACAGCAAGGAAAACGTCGTACAGCGGGTGCTGGAGCTGACTGATGGCAAGAAAGTGCCCGTGGTGTACGACGGAGTGGGCAAGGACACCTGGCTGACCTCCCTGGACAGCGTCGCCCCCCGTGGCCTGGTGGTCAGCTTCGGCAATGCCTCGGGTGCGGTGGAAGGGGTGAACCTGGGGATTCTCTCGGCCAAGGGCTCGCTGTACGTCACCCGCCCGACCCTGGCGACTTACGCCAACAACGCCGAAAACCTGCAACGCATGGCCGATGAGCTGTTCGGGATGATCAATAGCGGCAAGATCACGGTGGACATCAACCAGCGTTATCCACTGGCGGAAGCGGCCAAGGCTCATACCGAGTTGTCGGCACGGCGCACGACCGGGTCGACCATTCTCCTGCCCTGAAATTCGGTGATCCTGGATTGAAAAACCTGTGGGAGCGAGCCTGTTCGCGATAGCGGTATGTCAGCCAACATCAATGCTAACTGACCCACCGCTTTCGCGAGCAGGCTCGCTCCCACATTCATTCTGTGGTGTTCATAAATACTGTGTTCACCACAAACCTTTGTGGGAGCGGGCTTGCTCGCGAAAGCGGTGGGTCAGCTTGCATCAATGTTGGATGTGCCGGCGCCTTCGCGAGCAAGCCCGCTCCCACATGGGATCTGTGTCGAAGAGGGGATGTGTGTTCGCGCCTAGTCCGGCCGCACCACTTTGCCGGTCGCCAGGTCACGAATCACGCTGGGGTTCTTGCGCCCGCCCAGGTTGCCGCCCAACACCAGGTCGATCTGCCCGCGAAAATACTGCTCGACGCGAATCCGCGTGCGCGCCGCCGGGCGCCCTTGCGGGTTGGCCGAGGTGGACACCAGCGGGCCCACCAACGAGCACAAGTCGCGCACGGTGGGATGATCGCTGACCCGCAGCGCGACGGTGTCATGCACGCCGGTGATCCATTCGGGCAACAGGTTCTGGTGCGGCACCAGCCAGGTATTGGGCCCGGGCCAGGTGCTGGCCATGCGGTCCATCCAGGTTTCGGGGAAGTCTTCGAACAGAAAGTCGAACTGGTGGATGTTGTCCGCCACCAGGATCAGCCCCTTGTCGGGCAGCCGCGACTTGATCGCCAGCAGGCGTTCCACCGCCTCCTCGTTCCACGGGTCGCAGCCCAGGCCCCATACCGCTTCGGTTGGATAGGCAATCACCGCCCCGGCGCGAATTTCTCGCGCGGCTTGTTGCACACGCCAACTGTTGACCATGAAAGATTCTCCCGCAACGCAAATAAGGCTGTGGGCAGTTTACCGATCTTCCTCATAAAACCTAGCGCGCGAACCAGCGTCCGTTGTCGCAGGTGGCGCGTCCTTCCATTTCCAGCTCGGTCAGCGCCGCCAGCACCTTGGGCAAACCCCAACCGCTGGCGTCGGCCAACGCCTCGCTGCTCAGCGGCGCGGCATGCAGCAGGCGTAGCAGCGGATGGGTAACGGGCACGGGTTCCGAGGCCGGCGGTAACTGTTGCCAACCGCGCAGCGCCTCAAGGATGTGCTCGACGGTTTCCACCAGTGCCGCACCGTCGCGGATCAACTGATGGCAGCCTCGGGCCCCGGGGTGATGGATCGATCCAGGGATGGCGTACACCTCGCGGCCCTGTTCTGCCGCCAGTCGGGCGGTGATCAGCGAGCCGCTGGCGACACTGGCCTCGACCACCAGCACACCCAGGGACAAACCGCTGATGATCCGGTTGCGACGCGGAAAGTTGCTGGCATGGGGCGCGGCGTCCAACGGGAACTCCGACACTACCGCGCTGCCTTGGGCAATCATCGCGTCCGCCAGCCGACGATTGCGCTGTGGATAAAAATTTTCCAGGCCGGTGCCCAGCACCCCGACGGTGCGCCCGCCCACATCCAGCGCCGCCTGATGAGCCGCCGCATCAATGCCCAGGGCCAAGCCGCTGGTGATGACGAAACCGGCCCCGGCCAGGCTTCGGGAAAACGCCGCCGCGGTGTCCATGCCTGGCCGCGATGCCCGGCGACTGCCGACCATCGCCAGCTGGGGTTTTTCCAGAATGGTGGCATCGCCAGCGACGAACAGCAGTGGCGGCGCGTCGCTGATTTGCGCCAGCAGCGCCGGGTAGTCGGGTTGGTCCCACATCAGTAAATGCTGGCCCGCGCGCTCTAGCCAGGCCAATGCGTGGGCGGCGCCGTCACGCACATCCGGGCTGCGCCGGGCCTCGGCGCAGGCCAGCGGCAAGCCCAATGCGCGCCAGGCGCTGGCCGGTGCACTGATGGCCTTGGACGCCGAGCCGAAGGCCTCCATCAGGGTCATGAACCGCTTGGGTCCCAGTTCCGGCAAGCGGTGAAGGCGTAGCCGGGCCTCCAGTTCCGCAGGGGAAACCGGAGCAGATTCAGGTAGTGACATGCGATCATCCTTGACCGTTATAAGCCCCGTACAAACGGGAACAAGCTGTGGATAACTCTGTTGGTAACTTGTGAGACCCGTTATGGATTACGGACCTTGTCGAGCACTGCCAACGAGCGCGAGGCGTACAGCACCAGGCCGTAGCTGAGCTTGTCGTAAGTGCGGAACACCATCAGCAGGCCGGCCCGCTCATCGGGGATTTTCACCGACTCGCCGGTGATGCGGTCGCGTACGGTTTCACCGGTCTTCATCACCGCCAGCACATTGCCTTCGGTCAGACCGTCACGGCGGCCTTTGTTCAGGGTGACCACGTCCAGCGCGCCGATCTGGGTCACGCCCCGGGGCACGTCCAGGATCAACCCGTTGATGTCCGATTTCGGCGCGCTGGGCATGAACGTCGAATTGATCGAGCGCTCTTCGCCGCTGAACAGGCGATCACCCAGGCGCACTTCCTGAGTGGTGCGTTGCAGGGCCAGGGTGGTGACGTCGCCTTCGGTAGCGACCACCTCGCCGCCGCCGATGTCGTCGGCGTTGATGCCCAAAAATTCCTTGGTCTCGGGGTCGGTGTAGACCTTGCCCTGGCGGAAGATGCCGTAGGCCGACTGGCCCGCATCGAACGAGCCACGGGCAAAGACCCGATCCCCCATGCCGCTGAGGACCCGCTCGGCGTTGCCGGCGACGATGTACGGCGCCTTGTTGAATTCCTCAGGCGTGTCGACGATGCGATTGCTCAGCAAAAAACTGTTGATGGCTTGCAACGGGATGCTCGGGATGGCATCGGCCACCGGCGAGCTGCGAATGCGCGGCGACAGCTTGATCGTGCCGCGCGAGGCGCCGCGATTGAGGGTCAGGCGCGGCTGGCCGTTGACGTAGACCAGCGACAGGGTATCGCCGGGATAGATCAGGTTGGGGTTTTCGATTTGCGGGTTGGCCTGCCAGAGCTCCGGCCATTTCCACGGCTCGCGCAGGTATTTGCCGGAAATGTCCCAGAGTGTGTCCCCCGTCACCACCGTGTATTGCTGGGGAAAACCTTCCCGAAGTTGCACTTGCCCGTGCGCGATACCGGCCGAGGCCAGGAGCAGCAGGGCGAGTAGTGATTTCCTCATGCGGTGAATCCCTTTATTATGTGCGTTCGCGTAAAACGCCAGAGCCCCCGTGGCTCGCTCCGTGAGGCGCTATTCTTCACAAGAGCAACGTTTTACAACGGTAGCCTGCATCCCAAGACACGCCAGGCCAGCCACCCGACTTTACCTCACACGTGCATTTATCAAGCTTATGGCCATTTTGAACATTCTCGAATTTCCGGACCCGCGCCTGCGCACTATCGCCAAACCGGTGGCCGTAGTGGACGACGAAGTGCGTCAGTTGGTCGACGACATGTTTGAAACAATGTATGAGGCGCCAGGCATCGGCCTTGCCGCGACCCAGGTCAACGTGCACAAGCGTATCGTCGTGATGGACCTTTCCGAAAACCGCAGCGAGCCGCGGGTGTTCATCAACCCCGAGTTCGAAACCCTGACCGACGAGATGGACCAATACCAGGAAGGCTGCCTCTCGGTGCCGGGCTTCTACGAAAACGTCGACCGCCCGCAGAAGGTCAAGATCAAGGCCCTGGACCGCGACGGCCAACCTTACGAACTGATCGCCGAAGGCCTGCTGGCGGTGTGCATCCAGCACGAGTGTGACCACCTCAACGGCAAGTTGTTCGTCGATTACCTGTCCACCCTCAAGCGTGACCGGATCAAGAAAAAACTGGAAAAACTTCATCGCCAGAATGCTTGATGCCCTCCTTCAAAGGCTTGCCGCGGCAAGCCTTTTTCTTTTTGCGACTGCTTTGTAACTGAGAGCTTCCCATGACTGAGCCACTGCGCATCGTCTTTGCCGGCACTCCCGAATTTGCCGCCGAACACCTCAAGGCCCTGCTGGCCAGCCCCCACGAAATCGTCGCGGTCTACACCCAGCCGGATCGCCCGGCCGGTCGCGGGCAAAAACTGATGCCCAGCCCGGTCAAGCAACTGGCCCTGGAGCACGGCATCGAGGTGTTGCAGCCGCCGACCCTGCGCGACGCCCAAGCCCAGGCCGAACTGGCGGCGCTGAAGCCGGACTTGATGGTGGTGGTCGCCTACGGCCTGATCCTGCCCCAAGTGGTGCTGGACATCCCGCGCCTGGGTTGCATCAACAGCCACGCCTCGCTGCTGCCGCGCTGGCGCGGTGCGGCGCCGATCCAGCGCGCCGTGGAAGCCGGCGATGCGATGAGCGGCGTCACGGTGATGCGCATGGAAGCCGGCCTGGACACCGGGCCGATGCTGCTCAAGGTCAGCACCCCCATCAGCGCCGAAGACACCGGCGGCAGCCTGCACGACCGCCTCGCGCTGATCGGCCCGCCGGCCGTGGTCCAGGCCATTGCCGGCCTGGCCGCCGGCACGCTGGAAGGCGAAGTGCAGGATGACAGCCTCGCCACCTACGCGCACAAACTGAACAAGGACGAGGCCCGCATCGACTGGAGCCGCCCGGCCATCGAGCTGGAGCGCCTGGTAAGGGCCTTCAACCCCTGGCCGATCTGCCACAGCACCTTGAACGGCGAAGCCCTGAAAGTGCTGGCCGCCAGCCGCACCGAAGGCAAGGGCACACCGGGTGAAATCCTCAGTGCCAGCAAGGACGGTCTGGTGGTGGCCTGCGGTGAGCAGGCGTTGTGCCTGACACGTCTGCAACTGCCCGGCGGCAAGGCGCTGAACTTCAGCGATTTGTTCAACAGCCGCCGTGAGAAATTTGCCGTCGGCACGGTCCTGGGCCAAGCGGCGGACGCCTCATGAACCCACGTCTGGCCGCCGCCAAGGCACTGGCTGCCGTCCTCAACGGCAAAGCCTCGCTCAACAGTTCCCTGCCGACCCAGCTGGACAAGGTGGAAGACCGTGATCGCGGTTTCACCCAGGACCTGGCATTCGGCACCGCCCGTTGGCAGCCGCGCTTGTCGGCCCTGGCGGCCAAGCTGTTGCAGAAGCCGTTCAAGGCCGCCGATGCCGACGTCGAGGCGCTGCTGCTGGTGGGGCTCTATCAACTGCTCTACACCCGCGTCCCCGCCCACGCCGCCATCGGCGAAACCGTGGGCTGCGCCGACAAGCTGAAAAAGCCCTGGGCCAAGGCCCTGCTCAATGCCGTGTTGCGCCGCGCCCAGCGAGAAAGCGAAACCCTGCTGGCCGAACTGGAACACGATCCGGTGGTGCGCACCGCCCACCCGCGCTGGTTGCAGAAATCCCTGAAGGCGTTCTGGCCCGAACAATGGGAAGCCATCTGCGCGGCCAACAATGCCCATCCGCCGATGATCCTGCGGGTCAACCGTCGCCACCATAGCCGCGATGCCTACCTGGCGTTGCTGGGCGAGGCGGGTATCCCGGCCATCCCGTGCCGGTACAGCCGCGACGGTATCGTGCTGGAAACCCCCGGCGATGTGCGCGCACTGCCGGGTTTCGCCGAGGGCTGGATCAGCGTCCAGGACGAAGCCGCCCAACTGGCCGCCGACCTGCTGGAACTGGCGCCCGGCCAACGGGTGCTGGACGCCTGCTGCGCGCCGGGTGGCAAGACTTGTCACATCCTCGAGATCGAGCCAAAGCTGGCCGGCGTGGTGGCGGTGGACCTGGAAGCCAAGCGCCTGGTGCGGGTGAAGGAAAACCTCGAACGCCTGGGCCTGGAGGCCGAACTGATCGCCGCCGACGGTCGCGACACTGCAACCTGGTGGGATGGCAAACCGTTCCAGCGCATCCTCCTCGACGCGCCATGCTCGGCCACCGGTGTGATCCGCCGCCATCCAGACATCAAGCTGACCCGCCAGCCGGACGACATCGCCGCACTGGCCGTGTTGCAGGGCGAACTGCTCGACGCCCTGTGGTTGACCCTGGAAGTGGGCGGCATGCTGCTCTACGCCACCTGTTCGACCTTGCCGACCGAGAACACCGAAGTGATCGACGCCTTCCTCGCCCGCACCCCGGGCGCCCGGGAGCTGGACATCGCCAGCCAGGCCGGCCTCAAGCAGCCCCATGGCCGCCAGTTGCTGGCCCAGGAAGGTGGGCATGACGGGTTCTACTACGCCAAGCTGATCAAGATCGCCGCCGCACGCGGTTAAAACCGATTCGATAGGGAGTGAGTGGATGAAAATCATCATCCTCGGCGCAGGGCAGGTCGGTGGTTCGCTGGCGGAACACCTGGCCAGCGAGGCCAACGACATCACCGTGGTCGACACCGACGGCGAACGCCTGCGCGACCTCGGCGACCGCCTCGACATCCGTACCGTACAAGGCCGGGGCTCGTTGCCGACAGTGCTGCGCCAGGCCGGCGCCGACGATGCCGACATGCTCGTGGCCGTGACCAACAGCGACGAAACCAACATGGTCGCCTGCCAGGTGGCCCATACGTTGTTCCACACCCCGACCAAGATCGCCCGGGTGCGCGAAGCGGCCTACCTGACCCGCGCCGACCTGTTCGACAACGAAGCGATCCCGGTAGACGTGCTGATCAGCCCCGAGCAGGTGGTGACCAACTACATCAAGCGCCTGATCCAACACCCGGGCGCCTTGCAGGTGATCGACTTCGCCGAAGGCAAGGCGCAACTGGTGGCGGTCAAGGCCTACTACGGCGGGCCGCTGGTGGGCCAGCAGCTGCGCCAGTTGCGCGAGCACATGCCGAATGTCGAGACCCGGGTCGCGGCGATCTTCCGTCGTGACCGACCGATCCTGCCCCAGGGCGACACGGTGATCGAAGCCGACGACGAAGTGTTCTTCATCGCCGCCAAGGCGAACATTCGCGCGGTCATGAGCGAAATGCGTCGCCTGGACGAGAACTACAAACGCATCGTCATCGCCGGCGGCGGGCAGATCGGCGAACGCCTGGCCGAAGCCATCGAAGGCCGCTATCAGGTCAAGATCATCGAGATGAATCCGGCCCGCTGCCGCTACCTCTCGGACACCCTCGACAGCACCGTGGTATTGCAAGGCAGTGCCTCGGACCGCGACCTGCTGCTGGAAGAAAACATCGCCGACGCCGACATCTTCCTGGCCCTGACCAACGACGACGAAGCCAACATCATGTCGTCGCTGCTGGCCAAGCGCCTGGGGGCGAAGAAGGTCATGACCATCATCAACAACCCAGCCTACGTCGACCTGATCCAGGGCGGTGACATCGACATCGCCATCAGCCCGCAACTGGCAACCATCGGCACCTTGCTCGCCCACGTGCGCCGCGGCGACATCGTCAGCGTGCACTCCCTGCGCCGCGGCGCGGCCGAAGCCATCGAGGCGATTGCCCACGGCGACGCCAAGTCCAGCAAAGTCATCGGCAAGGCCATCCGCGATATCGGCCTGCCCCCCGGCACCACCATCGGCGCGATCATCCGCGACGAAGAAGTGCTGATCGCCCATGACGACACCATGATCCAGACCGGCGACCATGTGATCCTGTTCCTGGTGGACAAGAAGCACATTCGCGACGTCGAGAAGCTGTTCCATGTGGGGTTGAGTTTCTTCTGATCCAAAGTATGCAGTGACAGGAAGGGCCTCATCGCGAGCAGGCTCGCTCCCACAAGGGGGAGGTGTTCACAGTATTTGTGAGCAATGGCGATCCTCTGTGGGAGCGAGCCTGCTCGCGATAGCTATCTAACACTCGACAGACCAATCACTGACACAACCCCAGAGGACCTTCCCCATGCTCGACTCCCTGGAAAAAATGCTCGCCAAGGGTGTGGATAACTCACTGCTGCGCTTCGGCCTGGGCAAGGGCTACCTGGACCTCGGCGAATTCGCCCGGGCAGCCGAACATTTCCAACGCTGCGTCGAACTCGATCCCAAGTATTCGGCTGCATGGAAACTATTGGGCAAAGCCCATCAAGGCCAAGGCGACCTACCAGCCGCCCGCCAAGCCTGGGAACAAGGCCTTGAAGCCGCCCGCGCCCATGGCGACAAACAGGCCGAAAAGGAAATGACGGTGTTCCTCAAAAAACTGGATCGCCACCCCTGACACCCACCCCCTCGTGGCGAGGGAGCTTGCTCCCGCTTGAGTGCGAAGCACTCATAGAAAAGCGGCCAATCCTCTGGCCGCTTTTAGCCGAAACAAAGACTGCAAGCAATGAAGTTTGGGTTTCGGGATAGTTGGCAACATGGTAGAGCGTCTGCTCTCGATCAATAGGCGGTTATGTATATTCTAGGTGAATTTCAATATGGGAACCTGTACCTGACGAATCAAATACTTGTTTTCGATCTTTTACGCGGTAAGAATTTTGTTCCCAAAATCCCGTAACGTTATCACCAGGATATGGAATCATTTCGAGGATAGCAGCGGTGTCATAATATTTATTACCATTTGGCTCTATATAAGACAACGTGATTTTATTAGCCATTTTTAGCTCCTCATGAATCTGGTTGTGATTATCCTTAGTACAACCCTTCCAATCCTTGAAGGAAGTGACTGTGAACAGGAGTCTTCTCTATGTTATACGCCTGATGCATCCAGTTCTCATGGCTCTCCATATTGTAGCGCTCCTGAGCTCAACCGATAGTAGCTAATCCTATTCAAGTTCAATAGAGATGTGAGAGCCTGTGCCCTCTTTAGTGAAATTATATGTTCTTTGTTTGACTGTATATGTTGCATTTCCCCAATATCCCCAGACCTTATCTCCAGGGCTTGGTAGCATCCAGCTGATGAAGGCGGAACTGTCAACTGAGCCTTGACCTGCGACGTTCAGAATAACTCTCATTTAAAATTCCTCACTGGGTTGGGTGTGATCTTTTAAGCACAAGCTATCTATCCCTGAACGGAAACATTTAATACAGGGTTTTTCCTGCTGTGCACCCTCATTCAAGATTAAAGGAAAGCCGCTGTCTCCTGTCAGAGATAACAGTGGCGACGAACGGTTCAAACTCTTGGATGCAAATCACACGTGACAACTCCACTGGCCTTGTGGCGCTGGGGTCGCCTATCCACTGCGCTTTTAAGGTGTACGAGAAAGAAGAAACCGGGGGACAGACCACGATTTGGGCTCACCTGTAATCGGACTGTTTCATATTCGTGGTCTGTTCCCGTTTCCCCAAGACAACACCTCAACCCTTAGGTTGAATAGAACGTAAGCACGCTCTCATATATTGCTGCGTCTTGAGTTATCAGTAAGAGGCGACAGGCGCCAAGCAGAGCATGCACGGGTTGTAAATCTTCAATTTGTGCCCAGAGCGCGTCGACCTTATCGCTCTCTCCGAACGGTTTAAGTGCGATAGCGTTGCTGAATTTGGAGAGCCTCGCCCGATCAGGCAAGCGCTCAAAAACGTACCATTCATCAAAGCCCGGCGTGGGCAACTGATCGATATCCGTAATGATAGGACTGATCGCCAAGTCACCTACACGTTGCCACCCGCTAGCGATTTCAACGGCGCTAAGGCTATAGGGCCCGCTATCCGACGCAGCAATCGCCACATAACGCCCATGTACGAGCTGAGGAAGCTGGTGTATGAGGTCACCCAGGTTAACGTCGTATCCATCGTGCCAGTCGAGAGTGCGGTAGCCCGCGTGCGCCCCGGTATGCAGTTTGGTTGTCATGTATTTCCTTTGAGGATCAGCGATGACAAAAAAGGGATTTATCTCCTGAAAATAAACCTGTTCCCCGACTCCTAGTAAAAGTCGTAATAAAGCGCCCACTCCCCAGTTTCATTGTGCTTCCAGAACATCAGGCTCCCACTGTCGACCACGTTCAGATTGATCTTCGAGTCCGATGAAATCTGGAACACAAACTCGAAGCCTTCACCCGGATCAACACCCGACTGGCAGAACGAAGGGTAACCACCGATCTTGTGTTCGTAGGTGTGGGTGACCAAGTCGTAATAGCTTTGGATCTTGCCCGCGCGTTCCAGCGTGAGGATTGCTTGCTCAAGGTCCTCCGGGACACCACCGCCATCCCACAATGGAAAGTCCTCCGGCACCGCTTGCGCTGTCAGTGGGAAGGGTTTGAGGAACGTACCTGCCACCGACAGAGACTTGCGCACCAACACATCATCCGGCCCGTACTCGCGGATAACCCAATTATCCCCCATCGGCTCAAAGTGCTCGGGGAACGGGTTTGAAATGAACACCGTCAGCACACGAACCCCTGCTAGCAGAGGGCTATTGATAGGCAGGGCGGGCAGGTAAAACTGCGCATAGGGGAGCAACTGTTGCCCCGCCTGATTAGTGGGCACCTCTTCATCCGGTCGGAACAGGAATACATTGCCCAGCCAGCTTTCTTCATCGGTGCCGGCAGGACGAAAGCCGCCGGCAATGAGCTTCACGGCGGGGCGGGCCAGGCGTTGCTTGATTTCCTGGATATCCATGGCGATGTAAACCTCCTTTTTACTACAGGATTAATACTGAAAAGGGGGCAGATTTATTTGCTGGAAAATAAATCTCTCCCCTCTGTGCGCTCTCTGTGTTCGCCAAGGTTTTTTGCGTTTTTCGTGAGTAAGGTCAGGGCACTACCTTGGGGCTGGCGTACTAGTCCCGTCCCGCACCTGCATCAGTGCAAACCCCAGCAGATTCAAGCCTTTCCACTGATTCGGATTGTTCGCATCTGCGTTGTCCTGTGCGAGCCCTATACCCCAGATGTTATCAACCGGGCTGGCTTCGACAATAACGCGCGAACCGGTTTGTAGAAGATATTCGTTCAACTGTGGATTCTGAGAGAACTTGGCCTGGTTCGCTCGAACGACAATGTCGTATCGGTGTTGCAGCCAAACCTTATCATTGAATCCGCGCACGTTGCGGCCAAGTGCTTTGGCGGCATTAGGAGTAGGGGCTTGGAGCACCTGCGCACGAATTTCCTGATCGTCGAACAAGGCCGCTTTCTCGGCCATCATGAAGTGTTCGGCCGTCGGGTAATGTTGCCCCTCGACAATGAAGCCAGCCTCGAACCATTGGCTGAAGCACGACGCCGTGACGACAGTTTTGCTGCGCTGGTGCCCCCAGAAAAACGTAAAGCTCAGATGTTCTCCAGAGTTGAAACGTGCGCACAGTTCTTTCAGATGTTCAGAGTCGTTCAATGAGATTTCCTCGTTAACTGAAGATCGAAGTTACAGCTACTGTGCTGACCAAGACAACCACGAAGCTTGGTAGGTCGAACGTCCACAGATTGATGCATACGCGCAACTCTTCGTAAACAAAACCCGACGCAAAACGTCGGGTTTTTTCGTTGAGGAATTAAATCCTATTGCCGCGGCTCCACGTTATCCAATACCCGGTTCGCCAGCAACGAACTCAGCTCAATCAACTGCTGAATCCCCTGCGCCACATGACGTCTCGATCCCTCCAGATCAAACGCCAAATCACTCACCATCGCATCAGCCGAAGCCAGCGTCTCAGTGAGGTTGGCGAGCAGGCATTCGTTATCGAGGCCTTTCACGACGGTGAATAGCTGCCCCGGTTTGGGGTCGTCTTGGGATTTATCCGATTTCGGTAGCAAGTAGTGATCGAGCACGCGTTTGGTGGTTTCGTCTTGCTGTTTGGCTTTCGATTTTGCGGATGTAGAAGTGGAATCTGCCTCTGGCGGATTCGGGGTCGTTTTGAACATTGACGTAATCTCTCAATTAGGCCGCAACCCTCTCGCTACTAAACGAAAGGGTGGCGGCTGTGCGCAAGTTAGTAGACCGGTGATTACGTCAAACCCGGCGCACCCGAAGGTGCCATGCGCACAGCCACCATCGAGAACAGGCAATGCCTGACCGATGAGACTTGTACACCGAGACGTAAACCGGGCTACTAAACCCGACCACTGATGGGCAGTGGCAGGAAGACAATAGAACCCAGGGACAAGGTGCACAAGCGGGCGGATTCTGGCGTAGTTGTAGGCAAAGGCGCAAGGATGCGTGGCTTGATAGAGGGGTGTAGGTGGGGGCTGTAGGAGGGAGGGTTTTTGGTGATGTGGGTGGGGTGTTCGGCTCTGGAGCTGGGGCGATTTCATCGCGAGCAGGCTCGCTCCCACAGGGCTAGGTGTTCGGCTCGACATAAGTCCCCTGTGGCGAGGGAGTTTGCTCCCGCTGGCATGCGCAGCAGGCCCCTGCATTTCTTCAGGCAAACCGCATCGTCCGGTTTTGCGTCTGCTGCGCAGCCGAGCGGGAGCAAGCTCCCTCGCCACGGGGGCTGACTAAACCGCTTTCCAAATCTTTTATGGCAGCGTGCCATTCGTTATAGATAATCTATCTGCGAATCATTAGCATTACCTGCATTGGTTTCCCGTTTCCCCGCAGGTACTCACTCCATGCTATTTCCATCTCGCCTTACGTTGCTGGCTGCGTGCTGCTCAGTCAGTTTTCTTGCCCAGGCGGCAGAACCTATTGAATTGGGAGCGACCGACGTTACTGCCAGTGCGATCAAACCCAACTCCAACACGCTACCAACGCCCTATGCGGGAGGTCAGGTTGCGAGGGGAGGCCAGATGGGGGTGTTGGGCAATCAGGACAACATGGATGTCCCGTTCGTGATGACGAGTTACACCTCGCAGTTGATTGAAGATCAACAAGCTGAAGACGTGGGTGATGTGCTTCTCAATGATCCGTCGGTGCGTCAATCCTATGGGTTTGGTAACCAATCCCAGGTGTTCGTGATTCGAGGCTTGCCGCTTAACAGCGACGACATTTCCTACAACGGACTGTATGGCGTCTTACCGCGTCAGATTCTGTCGACGGATGCTATCGAGCGTGTCGAGGTGTTCAAAGGCCCCAACGCGTTTATCAATGGTGTCAGTCCGACGGGCTCGGGTCTTGGGGGCGGCGTCAACTTGCAGCCCAAACGCGCAGAGGATGTGCCGACGCGTCGTTATACCCAGGACATCAGCACCGATGGCCGCATTGGCGAGCATTTGGATATCGGGCAGCGATTCGGCGAGGATAACCGCTTTGGTGCCAGGTTGAATCTGAGCCAGCGGGAAGGTGAAACAGCGATCGACAACCAGGATCAGCGCACGAAGTTGTTCGTTGCGGGCCTGGACTATCAAGGTGATAACTTCCGCGTTTCCACCGATTTCGGGTATCAGAAACAGCGTATCAATGGGCTGCGTAATTCCGTGAATATCGGCAACGCCACCCGCATTCCCACGGCTCCGCACGCCAGCCACAATTATGGGCAGGACTGGACTTACTCCGAAACGGAAGACACTTTCGGCATGGTTCGTGGCGATTGGGATCTGAACGAAAACTGGACCGCATACCTTGCCGGTGGTGCAAAGCACACCCGAGAAACCGGGGTATACGCCACGCCGACACTGGTCGGCAATAACGGCGTAGCGACGATCGGTGGCTCGGAAATTCCTCACAATGAAGACAACACATCGTTCAGTGGCGGGTTGAACGGGCGCTTTAACACGGGCCCTGTTTCCCACCAGGTTGCGATTGGTGGCTCGACGATCTGGACCGAGCAGGAAAACGCCTACACGTTCTATCGTTCCGTGACCGGGAACAGCAATATCTACGACACCCCCAAGCTGCCTAAGCCGACGGCGGTGTCCAGCACGGGCGGTGAAATGGGGGATCCCGGGGTGACCGGCAAAACCCGCAACCGCAGCCTGGCGGTTTCCGACACGCTGGGCTTGTTCGATGACACATTGCTGGTCACTTATGGTGTTCGTCGTCAGCAGTTGCGTGTCGAAAACTATAAGTACGATGGCACTACTTCAAACGGTGTAGCCAATCCAGCAAACGATGGCAGTCGTAGCGCGCTCTACGATGAAGCTATTACCACGCCTGTTTACGGCATCGTCTACAAGCCTGTGCAGAGCGTGTCGCTCTACGCCAACCGAATCGAAGGCCTTGCAAAAGGGCCCGTGGCGTCCGGTACCGGCATCACGAACCTGGGCCAAGCCTTTCCCCCTGGCCGCACCAAGCAGTTGGAAGCGGGCATCAAGCTGGACCTGCAGACCTTCGGTGCGAACTTGGGTGTTTTCCGCATCGAGAAACCTTCCGATGGTTACGTCGACAACGCGCAGAGCCTCTATGTGCGTGATGGTGAGCAGGTCAACAAGGGGCTGGAGCTCAGCGTTTTCGGCGAACCCATCGAAGGCCTCCGGTTGATGGCTGGCGGTACCCGCATGACGTCTGAGCTGAAAAAAACCGCTGGCGGTCTCAACGATGGCAATCACGCCATTGGCGTGCCAACGTTTCAGCTCAATGCCAGCGTAGATTGGGACGTTCCGGGTATCGAAGGGGCCGCGCTCAGCGCAAGGATGTTGCGTACTGGCGGGCAGTACGCGGATCAGGCTAACAACCTGAGCTTGCCGACCTGGAACCGTTTCGACGCTGGCGCACGTTACAAAATGAAATTCGTGGAGAAAGACCTGACGTTGCGCGTCAACGTGGAAAACATTACCGATAAGAACTACTGGGCCTCGGCAAACGGCGGCTACCTTTCGCAGGGTGATCCGCGCTTGGTGAAGTTCTCGGGGACTATCGATTTCTAAGTAAAAAGGGGATTTATTAAGTGAAAAGGGGACAGATTTATTTGCTGGTAATAAATCTGTCCTCTTTTCTCCGGGCTACTAAACCCGACCACTGATGGGCAGTGGCAGGAAGACAATAAAACCCAGGGACAAGGCGCACAAGCGGGCGGATTCTGGCGTAGTTGTAGGTAAAGGCGCAAGGATGCGTAGCTAGATTGGCGTTGTAGGCGGGGGCTGTAGGAGAGGGGTGTTTTGGCGATGCAGGTGGGTTGTTTTACTCAATCCAGCGATACGAAATGATTTGAATCCAATCCGCCCGTTGCAGAGAATTGCCACCTTACCCCAAAAGGATATGGGCGATGAAGTTCGAAGGGACTTTCCAATACATGGGCAATCACGGGATCGTCTTCAACGTCTCGCAGATCACCCTCACCGACAGCGAACGTGGACGCCTGCGGGAGCTGCATTTTGGCGAAGCGAAAAGCGCCCACTATGAGGTCAACAGCAAGGTCGTCGAGGTGTACGACAAGATGCAGGCCAAAAACCTGCCGTGCGTGATGATGATCGGCATTTCCAAGCCGCTGACCCGGCAACAGGGCGACGCCCTCAACGCCCAGCGCACCACGATCGCCACCCTTGCAGCCGCGGCCTTCGCTTCCGCCGCCAAGGCCGTGGCCCCCTCTTACGTGGCGGCATCTGTAGGGATGGGTGTGCGCACGTATACCAATCAAATTCTACCCACCTACCATGCTGGCGACGTACTGGTCAGCATCGAGGCGCAGGTCAACGGCGGTATCGGCCCGCAACGCACCCTCTCGACATTGATCATCAAGGCCTGACCGGAGACGTACATGTCCGAAATTACTCAATTGGTCATTGCCTTGGTGGTGTCCTTTCTGCTTGATCGATTCCTCAAACCCTATCTGCTACGCAAGTGGCTAGGCGTGGTGTTGGTGGCGGCGGGTGCGGTTGGCTGCGTTTTGGCCGGTCAGACCCGCGTGTTGGGGTTTGACCTGGGGTTGCTGTCGGTTTTTGCCGTGGCGATAGGGATGGGGTTGTTCATGAAGCGGCGGCGGTTTGAGGAGGTTGGCTGAGCAGGAAAGGCGGGCGGATTTAATATCAGAAAATAATTCCGCCTCCTTAAGTAGTCCCCTTATAAAGAAACTGGGGACAGACCACGATTTTGCGCTCACCTGTAATCGGACCGTCTCATAATTGTGGTCTGTCTCCGTTTCTGCCCCAAGGATGCGTGGCTTGGTGGAGGGGTGTAGCCAGGGTCTGTAGGAGCGGGGTTTGCCGGCGATGCGGGGACCTGTTTTGGTCTGGAACCGAGTCGATATCATCGCGAGCAGGCTCGCCCCCACAGAGAGAGTGGAGGCAGGAAGACCTCGCCCTGAATCCAGCCACCGCGTTGTGCCAGGTTGATCGCATTTAGCCTTTCGGGTGGGGGGCTGCTGCGCAGCCCAGCGGGGATAAATCCCCTCGCCACAATGAATTCCTTCACCACAAGGAATCGGCATGGCTTAACTGAACGGCATGCCGTTGGAAGTGCTATTTACGTTTGAGCATCTCCGGCAACTGTGCCACCAGCTTCTGATTATTCAACGGCGCCCGAATAAACCCGCGTTGAGTACCGTCCGGCCCAATCACGGCGAGGTTGCCGCTGTGATCAACCGTGTAGTTGGGTTTGCTGGTGTCCGCCGGAATGAACGGAATGCTCACCGCATTCGCCAGTTTCTGCAGGTCTTCAACCGATGAAGCGGTCAGGCCTTTGAACTGCGGATCGAAGTAACCCAGGTACTGCTTGAGTTGCTTGGGCGTGTCGCGGTTGGGGTCGACGCTCACCAATACGATCTGCAACTTATCCACAGCCTCGGGCGGCAGTTCGCTTTTGATCTGGCGCAGTTGGGCGAGGGTGGTCGGGCAGATGTCCGGGCAGAAGGTGTAGCCGAAGAACAGCAGGCTCCATTTGTCTTTCAAGCCGTCCATCGCCACGGGCTGGCCGTCCTGGTCGGTCATTTTCACGTCCGGCAGGTTGCGGCTCTGGGGCAGCAGGATGATGCCGGCATCGATCAGCGCAGTCGGGTCGCCCTGGCCTTTACCGGACAGCACTTTATTGATGGTCAGGCCGAGGATCAGTGCGATCACGGCCACGAGAATGAAGACGGTTTTCTGGGTTCGAGTCATAGGCTCAACAGTAAGTAGTGATCTACAAGCAGGGCGATGAACAGCAGGAACAAGTAGTAAATAGAGTACTTGAAGGTGTTGATCGCCGCGTGCGGCCGACTGCCACGGTACAACACCACGGCCCATTGCAGGAACCTGGCACCCAGTACCAGCGCGCAAATCAGGTACAGCATCCCGCTCATATGGATCACGAACGGCATCAGGCTCACTGCCAGCAGCACCAAGGTGTATAGCAGGATATGGATCTTGGTGTAGTGCTCGCCGTGGGTCACCGGCAGCATCGGGATGTCGGCCTTGGCGTATTCCTCCTTGCGGTGAATCGCCAGGGCCCAGAAGTGCGGTGGGGTCCAGGCGAAGATGATCAGCACCAGCAGCAGCGGTTCGGCGCTGACATGACCGGTGGCGGCTACCCAGCCCAGCAGCGGAGGCGCCGCGCCGGCGAGGCCGCCGATGACGATGTTCTGCGGTGTCGCCCGTTTCAGGAACCCGGTGTAGACCACCGCATAACCGAGCAACGAGGCCAGAGTCAGCCAGGCTGTCAGCGGGTTGGTGAACGCCAGTAGCATGGCCTGGCCGGCCACGGCCAGTGCCAAGGCGAAGGTCAGCGCGGCGGCCGGTGAGATGCGTCCCTCGGCCAGCGGCCGTTTGTGGGTGCGGGCCATGACCGCGTCGATGCGCCGGTCCACCACATGGTTGACCGCCGCCGCGCCGCCGGCACACAGGGCGATGCCCAGGTTGCCGAACACCAGCACCGTCCACGGCACGCCGGCGCGGGTGGCGAGGAACATGCCGACCAGCGAGGTGATCAGCATCAGCACCACCACTTTCGGCTTGGTCAGCTCCAGGTAATCGCGCCAGATCGCTTGGCTGTGGCGTTCACCGGTCAAGGTTGCCATGGCATCTCTCCTTTTATTGTTATGGGGCTGGGGCTGTGTTTATGCGGGTTGAACCGCCAGCGCAGCGGGACTTGATGCTTGACCCGGACCAGGCTGGTGCGGGCGTGATAGTTGACCAGCACCAGGGTCAGCAGCAGCGCGGCGCCCCCGGCGTTGTGGGCGACCGCCACCGGCAACGGCAGGTGGAACAGCACGTTGCTGATGCCCAGGGTGATCTGCGCCGCCAGTGCCGCCAGCACCAGGCCGGCGAGGCGGGTCATGCCGACGGTCTTCAATTGCCAGGCCAGCCCCAGCAGCACCACGGTCACCAGCAACGCGCCGATGCGGTGGGTCAGGTGAATGGCGGTGCGGGCGTCGCTGTCCAGTTGCCCGCCCAGGTAGTTGGGACCGATGTGCTGGGTCAGGTGGAAGCCGTTGGCGAAATCGGCCGGTGGCAGCCATTGGCCGTGGCAGGTGGGGAAATCGATGCAGGCCACGGCGGCGTAGTTGGAGCTGACCCAGCCGCCGAGGGCGATCTGGCCGATCACCAGCAGCAGCCCGGCCGTCGCCCAATGTTGCAGGCGCTTGGGCACGGTCAGCGCCGGCAATACGCCGGACAAGCGCAAGGTGAGTAGAAACAGCAGGCTCAACGTCGCGAACCCGCCCAACAGATGCCCGGTGACCACTTGCGGCCACAGCTTGAGGGTCACGGTCCACATGCCGAACGCCGCTTGCGCAAAGACCACGGCCAGCAGGAACAGTGGCAACTTCAATGGCAGGCCCGGGTGACGGCGGTTCATCCAGGCCCGGGCAGCCAGCACGGTAATCAACAGCCCCAAGGTCCCGGCAAAGTAGCGATGGACCATCTCGTTCCAGCCTTTGTGGGCTTCCACCGGGGCGTCGGGAAAATGCAGTTCGGCATGGGCCAGTTGGGCTTCGCTCTTGGGCACGCTGATAAAACCGTAGCAGCCGGGCCAGTCCGGGCAACCGAGGCCGGCGTGGGTCAGCCGGGTGTAGGCGCCCAGCAGGACGACGATCAGTGCCAGCAGCGTGGCGAACAGCGCGAGGCGAAATCCAGGTTTGGCCATGTCGATGCCCTCATCCGATGTTCGACAGTTTCAGCAAATGGCGCAGGTCGTTGAGCAAGTCCTTGCCCTTGACCCGGGCGTCGTAGCGCAGCACCAGGTTGCTGTGGGGATCGATGATCCACAGTTGGGCGCCGCCGGAGCCTTGGGCGCCCTTCTGATAGGCCGGCAGGTCCAGTGGGTAACGTTGCAGTTGTGGGTATTCGCGCTGCAGTTGAGCGTCATAGTCCGCGTCCAGCGGTTGCGTCACCGCCAGGGCATGGCTGGCGCGGCCGGCTTCGCGGCCCAGGCCGATCTGGACCTGGCGGGCCAGGTACACCAGTTGCCGGCAATCCACCGAACATTCCTGCGGTGCGGTGACCAGGATCTGCCAGCGCTGCTCATCGGCCTGTACGCCGATCTCGGCTCGGGTCTGGCCGTTGCCGATCAGTTCGCCGTGGTAGCTGCGGCTTTCCGGCACCCAGAACTGGAATTTGTACATGCCGGTGGCCAGGATCATCGGGCCGATCACCCCGAGCACGATCAGCAGCAATTGCACGCGGCCCTTGCGACGGTTGGGCGCCTCAGACGTGTTGGTTGGATTCATGGTGCTTCCCATGGTGTCTCCCTGCGTTGTGCCATCCGAGATAAAGGAACAGGCCGAACAGTGCCGTCGCCATGGCGAACCACTGCACGGCGTAGCCGAGGTGTTTTTCCGGGCCCATGGCCACTACGGGCCAATCGGTCCGGTAGGCGCCGGGACCGCTCTGTTGGCGTAATTCATAGTTGAAGCCGTTGCGGTCCAGTTCGGCCCAGAGCTTGTCCGGCTCGATGGCGGTGACCAGTCGTGGCCAGGGCGCGCCCGCCGGGTCGGCGTGGAGCTGGAATGTCGCGCCGGGTGCGACGTAGACCCAGGCTTGTAGGCTTATTGGTTGTTCCGGTGTGTTGAAGACCGGCGGGGTGCGGCGGTCAGGCCAGGGCAGCCAGCCGCGATTGACCAGCAGCCACAGCCCGGTCCGGTGGTCGAGGAACGGTTGCAGCAACTCGACGCCGACCTTGCCGTCGTGCTGGCGGTTATCCAGCAGGATGCTGTGCTCGCCGTCGAACTGGCCCTGCAGCGTGACCGGGCGAAAGGCCGGATCGCTGGTATGCGCAAGCTCGGTGCTGTCCATCGGCGGGGCCACGCGGCGCTCGGCATAATTTTCCATGAGCACACGCTTCTGTTCGCCCCGGCTCAATTGCCAGAACCCCAGGCACACCATCACGGGCACCAGAATGGCGACCACCAGCGACGGCACGATGCCCGGCCGGAAGTGTTTCATGGCGCCGTCCGAAAGCCGTCGAACGGGATAGCTATACTCACGTGCATCGCGTCCCCCCGGAGTGTCCCTGATGCTAAAAGCAGCCATCGTCCTGATGCTGATTGCCACGATTGCCAGCCTGTTCAGCGGCCTGTTTTTTCTGGTCAAGGACGACAGCGATTCCAATCGCCTGGTCATCGCCCTGGCGGTGAGGGTCAGCCTGGCCGCTGTCACCGTCGGCTTGATCGCCTGGGGTTTTTTCAGCGGCCAGTTGGTGTCTCACGCACCCTGGTAGTCGTGCCTCAGAGCACGTAGACGAAGACGAACAAGCCGATCCACACCACATCGACGAAGTGCCAGTACCAGCTCGCCGCCTCGAAGCCGAACTGGTGCTCGTTGTCGAAGTGCCCGCGCATGATCCGCATCAGCATGACGAACAGGATGATCGTGCCGATGGTGACGTGGGCGCCGTGGAACCCGGTGAGCATGAAGAACGTTGCGCCGTAGACACCGGAGCCCAGGGTCAGGCCCAGTTCCTTGTAGGCGTGGATGTATTCCTCGGCCTGGAAGCCCAGGAAGGCGCAACCCAGCAGCACCGTGATCGCCAGCCAGAGCTTCAGTGCGCCGCGATGGCCTTTTTTCAGGGCGTGGTGGGCGATGGTGACGGTGACGCTGGAACTGACCAGCAGCACGGTGTTGAGCAGCGGCAAGCCCCACGGGCTGATGACTTCCTTGGGCGCCGGGAAGAGTTTCGGATCGGGGTTGTTCAGCAACGGCCAGGCGAACTCGAAGCTCGGCCAGAGCATGTGCGACAGGCCTTTGGTGCCTTCGCCCGCCAGGCCAGGCGCCGAGATGTTGCGCACATAGAACAGCGCGCCGAAGAACGCGATGAAGAACATCACCTCGGAAAAGATGAACCAGCTCATGCCCCAGCGGAACGAGCGGTCGAGTTGTGCGCTGTACAGCCCGGCGCGGCTTTCCTTGACCACCGCGCCGAACCAGCCGAACAGCATGTAGGCCACCAGCAGGCCGCCAATGAAAAAGATCAGCGGGCCATGGGATTCCGGGCGCGCCGCCTTCAGGTCGTTGAACCAGGTCGCCAGGCCATACACCGTGACGAACATCCCGACCGTGGCGATGATCGGCCATTTGCTCTGGGCCGGGACGTAATAGTGTTCGTGAGTTGCCATTTATTGTTCTCCTTATCGGGCACGCTATCGGTCAGTGTTTAGAGCCACCGGTGGATGACGAGCGGTGATATCGAACAGCGTGTAGGACAGCGTCAGGTGCTTCACTTCCTTGGGCATGTCCCGGTCGACGATGAAGCGCATGGGCATTTCGATGCGTTCGCCGGGTTGCAGCACTTGCTGGGTAAAACAAAAGCATTCGGTCTTGTGGAAATACGCCGCCGCGGTGCTCGGCGAGATGCTCGGCACCGCCTGGGCACTCATCGGCCGGTCGGTGGGGTTGTGGGCGACGAACACCATCTCGTTCACCGCACCCGGCTTGACCACCAGTTGGTCGCCCTTGGGGTAGAAGTCCCAGACCATGTCCACCGCATTGGTCGACAGGAACTGCACACGTACCTGGCGTGATTCATCGACGGTCTGCTCGCCTTCGTACTGCCCGCCGGTCTTGCCGTTGATGCCGAACGCCTTGCACATCACGTCGTAGATCGGCACCAGGGCAAAGCCGAAGATGAACATGGCCACCACCACTATCAGCAGGCGAGTGACCAGTTTTTTCAGCGAAATCGACTCAGCCATGGTTTCCAGTCCCTACCGAGAACCCTGTGGGAGCGAGCCTGCTCGCGATAGCGGTGTATCTGACACACCGAGTCGCGCTTATCGCGAGCAGGCTCGCTCCCACAAAAGCTGCGGTGTTTCCCACAGAAGCTGCGGTGTTCATTTCACTTCCGGCGGCGTAGTGAAGGTGTGATACGGCGCCGGCGACGGCACGCTCCACTCCAACCCTTCGGCCCCATCCCACGGCTTGGCCGGTGCCGGTTCGCCGCCACGGATGGTCTTGATCACGATGAACAGGAAGAAGATCTGCGTGGTACCGAACATGAACGCGCCGATGGACGAGACCATGTTGAAGTCGGCGAACTGCAGGTTGTAGTCGGGAATCCGCCGGGGCATGCCCGCCAGGCCGACGAAGTGCATCGGGAAGAACGCCATGTTCATCCCGATGAACGACAGCCAGAAGTGCAGCTTGCCGAGGGTTTCGTCGTACATGTGGCCGGTCCATTTCGGCAGCCAGTAGTAGGCCGAGGCGAAGATCCCGAAGATCGCGCCGGGCACCAGCACATAGTGGAAGTGCGCGACCACGAAGTAGGTGTCCTGGTACTGGAAGTCCGCCGGGGCGATGGCCAGCATCAGCCCGGAAAAACCGCCGATGGAGAACAGGATCACGAACGCCACGGCAAACAGCATCGGTGTCTCGAAGGTCAGCGAGCCCTGCCACATGGTGCTGGCCCAGTTGAACACCTTCACCCCGGTGGGCACGGCGATCAGCAGGGTGGCGTACATGAAGAACAGCTCGCCCACCAGCGGAATGCCGACCACGAACATGTGGTGCGCCCAGACGATGAACGACAGGAACGCAATGGCGGCCGTGGCGTAGACCATCGAGGTGTAGCCGAACAACGGCTTGCGCGAGAACGCCGGGATGATCGAGCTGACGGCACCGAAGGCCGGCAGGATCATGATGTACACCTCGGGGTGGCCGAAGAACCAGAACACGTGCTGGAACAGCACCGGGTCACCGCCGCCGGCGGCACTGAAGAAGCTGGTGCCGAAGTGGATGTCCATCAGCATCATCGTCACGCAGCCGGCCAGCACCGGCATCACCGCGATCAGCAGGAACGCGGTGATCAGCCAGGTCCAGACGAACAGCGGCATTTTCATCAAGGTCATGCCGGGGGCGCGCAGGTTGAGGATGGTGGCGATCACGTTGATCGCGCCCATGATCGAGCTGATGCCCATCAGGTGGATGGCGAAGATGAAGAACGTCACGCTTTCCGGCGCATAGGTGGTGGACAGTGGCGCGTAGAAGGTCCAGCCGAAGTTCGGCCCGCCGCCTGGGGTGAACAGCGTCGAGACCAGCAGCAGGAATGCGGCCGGCAACAGCCAGAAGCTGAAGTTGTTCATGCGCGGCAGGGCCATGTCCGGCGCGCCGATCATCAACGGGATCATCCAGTTGGCAAGGCCGACGAACGCCGGCATCACCGCGCCGAAGACCATCACCAGGCCATGCATGGTGGTCATCTGGTTGAAGAATTCCGGCTGCACGATCTGCAGGCCGGGCTGGAACAGTTCGGCGCGGATCACCATGGCGAACGAGCCGCCCAGCAGGAACATGGAGAAGGCGAACCACAGGTACAGCGTGCCGATATCCTTGTGGTTGGTGGTCAGCACCCAGCGCATCAGGCCCTTGGCGGGGCCATGGGCGTGGTCGGCGCCGGCATGACCGTGGTCATCGATCACAGCACTCATGTCCTGTCTCCTTCGAACGAGTGGGCTGGACGGCGCGGGGCGTTGAGCCCCGACCGGTTGCGGGAACTAACGTCAGGCCGGCTCATTTGCTTTCCGCCTGTTTGAGTTCCAGCACTTCTTTCGGCGTCACCATGTCGCCCTTGTTGTTGCCCCAGGCGTTACGTTCATAGGTCACGACGGCGGCGATATCGACTTCCGACAGCTGCTTGCCGAACGCGGCCATGGCGGTGCCGGGCTTGCCGTGGAAGACAATGCTCAGGTGATCAGCCTTGGGTCCGGTGGCGATTTTCGAGCCCTTGAGCGCCGGGAACATCGGCGGCAGGCCCTGGCCTTCGGCCTGGTGACAGGCCACGCAGGTGGTGTGGTAAACCTTGTCGCCACGCTCAACAAGTTCTTCGCGCGTCCATTCCTTGCTGGTCAATTCTTTGAGCTGCGCGGCTTCGGCCTTGCGCTCGCCCAGCCATTTCTCGTAGTCGGGCTTGCTCTTGACCTCTACCACGATCGGCATGAAGCCATGGTCCTTGCCGCACAGCTCGGCGCATTGGCCGCGATACAGGCCGGGCTTGTCGACGCGGGTCCAGGCTTCGTTGACGAACCCGGGGATCGCATCGCGCTTGACCGCGAAGGCCGGCACCCACCAGGAGTGGATCACGTCGGCGGAGGTCACCAGGAAGCGCACCTTGGCATCGACCGGCAGCACCAGCGGCTTGTCGACCTCCAGCAGGTAATGCTCGCCCTTGGCGCTCTGGTTATGGATCTGTTCGGCGGGGGTGGCCAGGTTGCTGAAGAACTCGACGTCCTGGCCCAGGTACTTGTAGTGCCACTTCCATTGATAGCCGGTGATCTGGATATCGATGTCCGACTCGCTGGAGTCGTACATCTTGATCAGGGTGGCGGTGGCAGGAATCGCCATCAACACCAGGATCAGGAAGGGCACGATGGTCCAGAGGATTTCGACGCGGGTGTTTTCGTGGAAATGCGCGGCATTTTGGCCGGTTGAGCGGCGATGCATCATCATCGACCAGAACATGGCGCCGAAGACGATGATGCCGATGACTACACAGATCCAGAAGATGGTCATGTGCAAGTCGAACACTGCATTGCTGATCTGTGTCGCTCCAGGCGCCATATTCACAGTCCAGGCCGCTTGCGCCTGGCTGAAAATCGACCACAACAGGAGGCCCATCCATACGTGTGGATGTCGCGTCATTGCGGGTTCCCCTTATCGTTCTTGTTATCCCGTAGGCGTAAAGCCTGCGGCAAGGGATCGGCTATTCAGACTGCTTAATTGACTCGCCGCGCCTTGCTGCACATGCAATCGGGTGTCATCAGCTAACTCCATTCCAAACCGAGTATAGACAGCACCTGCAACCTCGCAACGCGATGGCGTAAATCGTTTGAAACACCCGGGGCTTGCGCTAGAGCCCACGAATGGAGAAGGATGCGAGCCTGAGTGATGGCAAACCGATATAACTGTGACGTAGCAAGGAAGAGACGGTTATGAAAAATAGGTCTTAGGAGTGTTTTTGCGCCAGCTAAGTTATGTCTTCCCTATTTCATTGCCTTTGTTTCCTGGAGTTGTCATGAACACCGCCGCATTGCGCGAGCAGATCCAAAAAGCCCAACAACACGAAGCCGAGACCGGCCAATTGACCCGCCAGCTGGAGGCCCAGTTACCGCATCTGCATGCCGCGATCCAATTGCCAGACATCGACGCGAAGGGCGTCATGACCCGTTTTGTCACCGCTTACATCGAGCAGGTGCCGGACTTGCTGGACGCCGCCAATGAGGTGGCCCGCGAAGCCGGTATCGAATCGCAGATCAAGCCCGTACTGAAGATCGCCGAACAGTTTTTCCTCCAGCCGCCCAAGGTAATGGAAGGTCACGTCGGCCTGGACGGCCTGTTGGATGAGGCCTACCTGGCGCATCGGTTGGTGGAGGAGGTCAACGATCTGTATATCAAGCATTTCAGCCAGCCGTTGATCCCGCTGGACATGACGGTCGCCAACCTGATCGCCCACCATTTGATCGGCGAACCGTTCGCCAACCAGTTGGATGAAGCCGTGCATCACGCCGTGGACGAGATGCTCGACGAAGACAGCTTTGCGCTGGAGTCGGTGGAAACTTACCGGGACAAGCTGGGCAGCCCGGACACCGGCGCTGCCTGGAAGCGCTGGCCGTGCCTGTCGCGCCAGCTGGGCGTTGGGCTGGAGCTGGATCAGCCAGCGGCCTGATCCACCAGGAAACCCCGTAACCCCTGTGGGAGCGAGCCTGCTCGCGATTGCATTGGATCAGTCGACATAGACGTTGAATGTCCAACTGCTATCGCGAGCAAGCTCGCTCCCACATTTTTTTGGAATGGCCGATCAAGGCCCGTCCGCCTTGATCTCCTGGTAGCGTCGCTCCAGTTCCTGACGAATCTGCCGACGTTGCTGGGCCTGTTCGTAGCGGCGTTTCGCTTCGCTGTTTTGCGGCTGCAATGGCGGTACGGGCGCGGGTTTACGCTGGTCATCCACCGCCACCATGGTGAAGAAGCAACTGTTGGTGTGGCGTACCGAGCGTTCGCGAATATTTTCGGTCACGACTTTGATGCCCACTTCCATCGACGTGTTGCCGGTGTAGTTCACCGAGGCCAGGAAGGTCACCAACTCGCCGACGTGAATCGGCTCACGAAAGATCACCTGGTCTACCGACAAGGTCACCACATAGCGCCCGGCGTAACGGCTGGCGCAGGCGTAGGCGACTTCGTCGAGGTATTTGAGCAGGGTGCCGCCATGGACATTGCCAGAGAAGTTGGCCATATCGGGGGTCATCAACACCGTCATCGACAGTTGGGCGTTTCCGGGTTCCATAACGTACTCACGGTTCAAGGCAGCAATTGTGGAGGGGCACCTCTGCGGGTGCTGGTGAGGGGCCTGTACACAGGTCACCCAGGTTTTAAAAACCACCGATATCGGGACGCTACGGCTGTGGTTGCCGTCACGCGCCGATGGATCTGTTTCCATATATTGCACCGTCTTTTTGTCGGAAGTCGCGGTGTTACCCTTCAAAAGCCCATTGCGAGGGCAATTCCTACAGAGGAAACGGATTTCTCCAGCTCTGCAGTGAGTCATTTTGAACAGGGAGCCCCGACATGCATGCCATCAGCTTCATTCAGGACTTGGCGATCATCATGATGGCGGCGGGGTTGGTGACCGTACTCTTTCATCGTTTCAAACAGCCGGTGGTATTGGGCTACATCGTGGCCGGCTTCATCATTGGCCCGCATACGCCGCCGTTCGGCTTTATCCACGACGAAGACACGATCAAGACCCTGGCCGAACTCGGGGTGATCTTCCTGATGTTTTGCCTGGGCCTGGAATTCAGCCTGCGCAAACTGTTCAAGGTCGGGGCCACGGCCTTCATCGCGGCGTTCCTCGAAATCGTGCTGATGATCTGGATCGGCTATGAAATCGGTCGCTGGTTCGAGTGGAGCACCATGGACTCGCTGTTCCTCGGCGCGATCCTGGCCATTTCCTCCACCACCATCATCGTCAAGGCCCTCAACGACCTGAAGATGAAGAACGAGCGTTTCGCGCAGCTGATTTTCGGGGTGTTGATCGTCGAGGATATCCTGGGCATTGGCATCATCGCCTTGCTGTCGAGCATTGCCGTCAGCGGCACCGTGAGCTCCGGCGAGGTGTTTTCCACGGTCGGCAAGCTGTCGTTGTTCATGATCGTGGCGTTGGTCATCGGCATTCTGCTGGTGCCGAGGGTGCTGGCCTACGTGGCGAAGTTCGAAAGCAACGAAATGCTGCTGATCACCGTGCTGGGCCTGTGCTTCGGTTTCTGCCTGTTGGTGGTGAAGCTGGAATACAGCATGGTGCTCGGGGCGTTCCTGATCGGGGCGATCATGGCCGAGTCCCGGCAACTGCTGAAAATCGAGCGGCTGGTGGAGCCGGTGCGTGATCTGTTCAGCGCGATTTTCTTCGTCGCCATCGGGCTGATGCTCGATCCGGCGATATTGCTGCAGTACGCCTGGCCGATTGCGGTGATCACGGGCGCCGTGGTGCTCGGCAAGATGCTGTCCTGCGGCCTCGGTGCCTTTATCGCCGGCAACGACGGACGCACCTCGCTGCGAGTTGGGATGGGGCTTTCGCAGATCGGCGAATTCTCCTTCATCATTGCGTCATTGGGGATGACCCTGCAGGTCACCAGCGACTTCCTTTATCCGGTCGCGGTCGCCGTCTCGGTGTTGACCACACTGCTCACGCCTTACCTGATCCGGGCCGCCGACCCGCTGTCCGTCAGGCTGGCGACGGTTATGCCGCAACGGCTGACGCGGGTATTGGGGATGTATGGCGAATGGCTGCGCAGCATCCAGCCTCATGGCGAAGGAGCGATGGTGGCGTCGATGATCCGGCGGATCTTGCTGCAGGTCGGGGTCAACCTGGCGCTGGTCATCGCGATTTTTGTCTCGGGCGGTTATTTTGCCGAGCGGATGTCGGCTTACCTGCAAGCCTGGATCAGCGATCCGAGCTGGCAGAAGGCGTTGATCTGGGGCGGGGCGTTGCTGCTGTCGCTGCCGTTCCTGATCGCCGCCTACCGCAAGCTCAAGGCGCTGTCGATGTTGCTGGCGGAGATGGGCGTGAAGCCGGAGATGGCTGGCCGCCATACACAGCGGGTGCGTCGGGTGATCGCCGAAGTGATCCCGATTCTCTCGCTGCTGGTGATTTTCCTGTTATTGGCAGCCTTGTCGGCCAGCATTCTGCCGACCAACAAGTTACTGGTATTGATCGCCGTGGTGGCGACTGCCGTGGCGGCACTGCTCTGGCGCTGGTTCATCCGCCTGCATACGCGGATGCAGGTGGCCTTGCTTGAAACCCTGGACAATCACAAGGAATCGTCCGGGCATTGACCAGCGTCGGGGCTCAGCTTTCCAGCCAGACGTCCCGGGCCCAGTGCCAGACCGATTCCCAGGTTTCTTCGGCGATCAGTTCTTCTTCGGCTTGCCACAGCACCACAGTGCCGTCTTCTTCGACGCAGTAGTAATCGTCGCCGTCCTGGCAGATCGGGATCAGGCTGCGGTCGACACCGGCATCCCAGGCATTGGCGGCCACGTCTGGCAGGTAGGTGTGGGATTGTGGATCGGTGACGGTCACCGGTTCCAGGCTGCCATAGACAACATCGCTGACGGTCAGCAAAAACTCCCTGAAGACGAATGGGATATCGATGAACAGCTGTTCTTCGATCTCTACCAGCAGGTCTTCGTCGGGCAACTCCAGCGGGACCGGCACGGGCTCGTTGGCTTCACGCAATTGTTCGATGATTTCTTCCACGTCCGGGATCCTCTTTTCTCGATGGCGCGGTTCTACATGGAGCGGTTTATACAGTAGCTCGCTATAGATGCAACCGCGAAATGGAAAACCCCGGCCTGGGCCGGGGTTCTTTTATTTCAACATGCAAACCGCGCAAAGGTTCAACCGTTCTGGCGGATGCCGGCTACCAGCCAAGGCTGGTCGTCACCCTGGGCACGTTCCATGTTCCAGCTTTCGCTGAACGCTTCGCCCTTGTCGAAGCGAGAATCCTTCGACACACCGCTGAAGGTCAGGGTGGCGATGGTCTTGTCGGCGCGATCGTCGACACCGTCCAGTTGCACCTGGAGATTGTCGATGTAGGTGGACTGGAAGCCATCACCCAGCTCGGCCCGCTCGCGCTTGAGGAACTCCAGCAGTTGCGGGGTCACGAACTCGGCGATCTTGTCCATTTCGTTCGCGTCCCAGTGTTGCTGCAAGGACATGAAGTGGCTGCGCGCGGCTTCGATGAAGCGTTGCTCGTTGAACCAGGCCGGCGCGTTGATGACCGGACGGGCGGCCACAGGCGCTGCCGAACCACCGAAGATCGAGCCGCTGGCAGGCTGCTGGTTGAACACTTCACGCTGCATCGGCGCGTGGCCGGCCGGAGCCAATTGCTCCTGCTGCTTGCGACGACGGGCGGCAATGAAGCGGAAGACCAGGAAGGCGATGACCGCCATGATCAGGATGTCGAAGATTTGCATGCCCTGGAAGCCGTCGCCCATGAACATGGAAGCGAGCAAGCCACCGGCGGCGATGCCGGCCAGGGGGCCGAGCCAGCGCGAAGCACCGCTGGCCTTGGTGGCTGCGCCCGCGGCACCGGCCGCGCCTGCGGTGGCGGCAGTGGACCCGGCGGCAGAGGACGGCGCCATCTGGCTGGTCTGGTGAGTCGGGGCTGCGCCCGAACTTTTACCACCGCCAAAACGCTTGGCGGCATTGGCGTCGATGGCCATCGTCAGGCCGATGCACAGCGCCATGGCGATGCTAAGAAAACGTTTCATATAAAGGCATTCCCATTTGTGGATAGCACGCGCGCCATGTTGCACAGCTGAACTGTTGCTGGCTAGCGACAGAGTGTTTCGGGCTTTTGCGTGACAGGTTAGGTTCAGCTTCGCCGCGCAAGAGGGCTTGTTCGCTTTGGGCTGTAGGAAAGGGGGACAAGTTCTATCGGAAAACTAGTATGGGTAGGGGAAGGTATCTGTGGGAGCAAGGCTTGCCCGCGATAGCGATCTATCTGACGCATCTATGTCGGATGCGCCACCGCCTCGCGGGCAAGCCTTGCTCCCACAAGCCTTGCTCCACAGGGTTTAGCAAATTTTTAGATCGCTTCCAACTTGGCATACCCCAGCATCAGCCACTTGCTGCCTTCGCTGAAGTTCACCTGCACCCGGGCCTGGGCCCCGGCACCTTCGAAGTTGAGGATCACGCCGTCGCCGAATACCGAATGCCGCACGGTCTGGCCGAGGCTGAAGCCGGTTTCCGGGATGTCGCTACCGCCGAACAGGCTGCTGGTGCTCTGTTGCTGGCCGCCACCGAACGGTCGGCTGACACTGTTGGACAGCCGCACTTCCTGAATCAGGCCCTTCGGTACTTCACGTACGAAGCGCGACACCTTGTTGTAGGTCTCGCTGCCATACAAGCGTCGGGTTTCGGCGTAGGTCAGTACCAGGTTCTGCATGGCGCGGGTGATACCGACATAGGCCAGGCGCCGTTCTTCTTCCAGACGCCCAGGTTCTTCCAGGCTCATCTTGTGGGGGAACAGGCCTTCTTCCATGCCTACGAGGAATACGTAGGGGAACTCCAGGCCCTTGGCACTGTGCAGCGTCATCAGTTGGATGCTGTCTTCATGCTCGTCGGCCTGGGTGTCGCCGGCCTCCAGGGAGGCATGGCCCAGGAAGGCCGACAGCGGTGACAGGTCTGCGTCTTCTTCGGTGTTTTCGAAGTTGCGCGCGGCGCTGACCAGTTCCTCGAGGTTTTCCACCCGGGCCTGGCCTTTCTCGCCCTTTTCCGCTTCGTGGTAGGCGATCAGGCCGGATTGCTCGATGACGGTCTGGGTCATCAAGTGCAGTGGCATCTCCCCGCACTTGGCGGCCAGGTCCTCGATCAGGTCCATGAACGCCTTCAGCGCACCGGCGGCGCGACCGGTCACGCCTTTGTTGGCGACCAGCTGACGCATGCCTTCCCACATGGAGACGTGGCTGTGGCGGGCGTGATCACGAATGGCTTCGACGGTTTTCTCGCCAATGCCCCGCGTCGGCACGTTGATCACCCGCTCCAGGGCCGCGTCGTTGCCGCGACCTTCGATCAGGCGCAGGTAGGCCATGGCGTTCTTGATTTCGGCGCGCTCGAAGAAACGCTGGCCGCCGTAGATGCGGTACGGGATCCGTTCGCGCAGCAACGCCTCTTCCAATACCCGCGACTGGGCGTTGGAGCGGTACAGGATGGCGATGTCGCTGCGGGCCAGGCCGGTTTTCAGCGCGCTTTCGATGGTTTCCACCACGTAGCGGGCTTCATCGTGTTCGTTGAAGGCGGCGTAGAGGTTGATCGCTTCGCCTTCGCCGCCATCGGTCCACAATTCCTTGCCCAGGCGCCCGGTGTTGTTGGCGATCAGGGCGTTGGCGGCCTTGAGGATGCCGGCGGTGGAGCGGTAGTTCTGTTCCAGGCGGATGACTTCGGCGTCGGGGAAGTCCGCCGAATACTGGTGAATGTTCTCGATCTTGGCACCGCGCCAGCCGTAGATCGACTGGTCGTCGTCACCCACCACCATCAGGCTGTCGCCACCCTTGGCGAGCAGGCGCAACCAGGCGTATTGCACGGCGTTGGTGTCCTGGAACTCGTCCACCAATACATGCCGGAAGCGCTTTTGATAGTGGGCCAGCAGGCCTGGGTGGTCGCGCCACAGGTCCAGGGCCCGGAGCAGCAGCTCGGAGAAGTCGATGACCCCGGCGCGCTGGCACGCCGCCTCGTAGGCTTCATAGATGCTACGCATGGTCGCCAGGAACAGGTCGCCACTGGCCTGGATGTGCTGCGGGCGCAAGCCTTCGTCTTTCTGGCCATTGATGAACCATTGGGCCTGGCGGGCCGGCCAGCGCTGTTCGTCCAGGCCCAGCTCGCGGATCACCCGCTTGACCAGGCGTTGCTGGTCGTCGCTGTCCAGGATCTGGAAGGTCTGGCTCAGCCCGGCTTCCTGCCAGTGCGCCCGCAACAAGCGGTGTGCCAGGCCGTGGAACGTGCCGACCCACATGCCGGCGGGGTTGATGCCCATCAGTTGCTCGATGCGATGGCGCATCTCGGCCGCGGCCTTGTTGGTGAATGTCACCGACAGGATCGAATGGGGCGAGGCGTTCTCGACCTGGATCAACCAGGCGATACGGTGCACCAGCACTCGGGTTTTACCGGAGCCAGCACCGGCCAGGACCAACTGACGACCCACGGAGGCTGCTACGGCCTGGCGTTGGGCATCGTTGAGGGAGTTCAGCAGAAGGGAGAGATCATCGCGCATCGGGGCATTCTAGGGTGCGGCGTCACCCCGGGCAAACCGAGCTTTGCATCAGCCGATAAAAGACCGGTTGTGGATGACCGGTGGGTCACAGGCTACAGCCATTGGCGGGGCTCGCTCGAGAGCGTCGCCACCCAATGAAACAGCGACTTTTTTCAGCGTTTTTATGAGCTGGGGCAGTGTGGGATGGCCCATGGCTTGTGTATGCTCGGTGCTCGCTTCGGGTTCTCCACGCTCCACTGAATAAGAACAAGAACAGTGCCAATGACCCTCAATTCCGATCCGGCGGGCCCCAGTGTGGAACCGCGGGTCATCTATAAGCAGTACGCCATGGAGATGGCGGTCGAGCGCACACGTCTGCTGTATCAAGGCTCACTGCTGCCTACGCTGTTCATGTTGCTCAACGGTCTGGTCTGCGCTGCGCTGTTATGGGAGCCGCGGCGCTATTTCCTGGTCAGCGTCTGGCTCGTCTGGTTGTTGTCACTGGTGGCGTTGCGGGTGATCCAGGTGGCGGCTTTCGATTCGGCCATGCCAAGCCGCCAGGCGCACCCGATCTGGCTGCGTATGTTTTTGCTGGGTTCGGCGATGACCGGCCTGACGTTGGCCGGGGCTGGCATCGCGCTGGTCCCGGCCGACAGCTTCCAGCAGCAGGCCTGGGTGTTCGGCCTGATTGGCGCGGCCGCCCTGTCGGCCAGCGTGGCCTACGCGGTGAGTCTGCCTGCGTTCCTGTCCTTTACCTTGCCCTGCCTGTTGCCGGCCATCGGCTATCTCTTCTGGGGGGGCGATGAGCAGCAACGCGGGTGGGGCTGGCTTGGGCTGATTGTGCTGGTCTCGCTGAGCGTGGTGGCCTGGCAAGTCAACCGGTTGATCAAAAGCGGCATGCTGCGCCGTTTCCAGAACCAGGCGCTGATCGAGCACTTGCAGCAGACGCAGGCCCGGAGCGTAGAACTCAACACCGCGCTGGCCCGGGAGGTCGAGCAACGTCGTTGTGCCGAGGAGCAACTGCGGGCGGCCCAGGTTGGCCTGGAGGCGCGGGTAGCGCAGCGCAGTCTTGAACTGGAGGTCGCCAGCCAGGCCCTGCGCAAGAGCGAGGCGCGTCTGGCCCTGGCTCTGAAGGCCAGTGAGCTGGGGTTGTGGGATTGGAATCTGCAGACTGATGAAGTCCACCACACTCAGCTCAAGGAACTGTTCGGCCTGGAGCCCGAATACGTCACGGCGATGCTCAGCCATCTCACCCCGCGGCTGCACCCCCAAGACCTGCCGGCGCTCAAGCGAGCCTTGGTCGAACACCTCAAGGGCCGCAGCGAGGATTACCAGATCGAATACCGCGTGCGTCACGGCGATGGTCACTGGGTCTGGATCGAAGACCGTGGCCGGGCGGTGGAGCGTAGCGAGAGCGGACGGGTGCTGCGTATGGTCGGCACCCGGCGCGACATCAGCGCCAGCAAGGAGCTCGAGCAGCAACGGCAACTGGCGGCCACGGTGTTCGAGGCCGCCAGCGAAGGTATCGTGATTTTCGACCCCAACTACGTACTACTCGCTGCCAACCAGGCGTTCACCCGGGTCACCGGGTTCGATATCGATGACATGCTCGGGCGCAATGTAGTTGAGCTGCCGTGCAGCCGCGACGCGCGCCGGCACTACCCCGTCATTCGCCAATCGCTCAAGCAGCACGGCACCTGGCAGGGTGAGCTGGTAGAGGCGCGAGCCAACGGCGAACTGTACCCGCAATGGCTGCAACTGAATGTCGTGCGCAATGCTCGGGGAAATGTCAGTCATATCGTAGGCTTCTTCGCCGATCTTTCGGCGCGACGCGAATCCGAAGAGCGAATGCGCTACCTGACCCATTACGACGAATTGACCGGGTTGGCCAATCGCTCGCTGTTTCGTGAGCGCCTGCACGAGGCCCATCAGCGTGTGCGCCAGGGTGGACGGCGCAGCCTGGCGTTGCTGCATATCAACCTGGACCGTTTCAAATTGCTCAACGACAGCCTTGGTCATGACATCGCCGACCAGTTGTTGCAGAAAATGGCCCGACGCCTGATCAATGCACTGCCCGAGGCGGATACCATCGCCCGGCTGTCCGGCGATGAGTTTGCGGTGTTGTTCGATGCCTATGGCAACCTTTCAAGCCTGGCGCGGGTGGCGACCCGACTGGCCGCCAAGTTGCGAGTGCCGCTGACCATCGAAGGCCATGAACTGGTGCTCAGTGCCTCCATCGGCATCAGCCTGTTGCCTGACAATACGCGGGAAGTTGCCACGCTGGTCAGCCAGGCGAACATGGCCATGCAGCATGCCAAGCATCTGGGGGGCAACAACTTCCAGTTCTACACCGACAGCCTCCAGGCCAGCACGCTGGAGCGCCTGCAACTGGAAAATCAACTGCGCAAGGCCTTGGAAGAGCGGCAGCTGAAGGTCTTTTATCAACCAAAACTGTGCCTGGCGACCGGTCGCCTGAACGCCGCCGAGGCGCTGGTGCGTTGGGATCACCCGGTCATGGGCCGGGTGCCTCCGGGGGATTTCATCGGCCTGGCCGAAGAAACCGGGTTGATCGGGCCGATTGGCGAATTCGTGTTGCGCCAGGCTTGTTGGCAGGCATGCGAATGGCAGCGCCAGGGGCTCGCGCCGATCAGGGTGTCTGTCAATCTGTCGGTGCATCAATTGCGCCAGGGCAAGCTGGTCAGCCTGGTGCGGCAAGTGCTGGAAGAAACCGGCCTGGAACCCCAATACCTGGAGTTGGAGCTGACCGAAAGCCAGTTGCTCGACAGCGTCGAGCACATCATCGCCACGTTCCAGCAATTGCGTGACCTTGGGGTCAAGCTGGCGATCGACGATTTTGGCACCGGTTACTCATCCCTGAGTTACCTCAAGCGTATCCCGGTGGATTACGTGAAGATCGACCAGGCATTCATTCGTGGGTTGGGCGAGGGCAGCGTGGACACGGCCATTACCCGGGCAATCATTGCTATGGCCCATGGGTTGTCGCTCAAGGTAGTGGCCGAAGGCGTTGAGCGGCAGGAGCAGCTCGAGTTCCTCAGGAACGAACGTTGCGATGAGGTTCAAGGGTATCTGATCAGCCGGCCGGTGGAGGCTGAAGGGTTGGCTGGGTTGTTGCGGGCGCAACACCTGGTTGAATGAGCCTGAACCACGACGATAACTTCCCGTCAGGCAACGAAATCGTCTGACGGGAAGTTATGGGGTCTACGCTTAGTTAGTGACTAGCACTTCATCGATGTGGTGCAGTAACTGGCCTTCGAAAAAAATACTGACGCCAGTGACATTGGAGTCGCCCAGCTCTTTATATTCAACGAACTTGTCTGTCAGTACCGGCAGTGAAACTCCGTCGGAGTGTTTAAGTTTCAATTCCAGTCGCAGATCAAAGGACTTGTCCTGTAGGTCGCTGCGTACCAGCGTGGGGATAACGCCGCTATTGGCTACACTGACGGTGCCAAAGGTACGGAAAGACGCGGCACCTGGCATGCGATCGATTTGTGCGGTCCAATCTTTAGTCGTGATTTTCATGTAGTAACTCCTGTAGTTAAGTTGATTGCTTCCTGCGGGAGCCAATATATCTACTTTGCCTTGGTAGCGTCTGCTCAATTGCGGTTGGTATTGTAAGGAGAAATGAGTTTTCGACGGCTTACTTGGTTCGGTCTTAAGATCTACTGTCTAGTGTTGCAGAGATATATTGTTGAGGGGGAGCAAGTTATTGGGTGATTGGCTAATGACCAATAGACGATTTCCCCCCGGGTTGGAAGTTCAGGACGGGGCTGGAAATCAGCGGATCGGCAGCGTTGAAGGTTTGCGCTATGGCACAAGCTGCTACATCGACGGATCCTCGGCCAAAACAAAGGGGCGACGAGGTCATCCAGTTACGTTTTGGACGGGCAAAAAGCCAATTCTTGTAGTATAACTACAAGCTTGCTACATCCCGGCATCTGCCCATAACAAGAGTCCAGCCCCTTGAACCTGCTGCAACACATCGCCCAGTCACGCCACTTGCTACGCAAGTCGGAGCTGAAAGTCGCCGATCACGTACTGCTTGATCCAGCGGCCGTGATGCATAGCTCCATGGCCGATCTTGCCCACAGCGTCGGCATCAGCGAGCCGACCATCGTGCGTTTCTGCCGGGCCATCGGTTGCTCGGGCTTCCAGGACCTGAAACTCAAGCTAGCGCAAAGCTTGGCGGCCGGTGCGAGCTTCGGTCAGTTTGCGATCCATGAGGACGACTCGGTCGCGGACTACAGCCTGAAAATCTTCGACACGACCCTGCATACCCTGATGGAGGTTCGCGAGAAGCTCGACCCGGTGGCGTTGCAAAAAGCCGTCACGGCCATGTCCCAGGCCCAGCGTGTCGAGTTTTATGGCTTCGGCGCCTCGGGCGCGGTGGCGGCCGATGCCCAGCACAAGTTCTTCCGGCTGCTGCTGACGGCAGCGGCCTATTCCGACCCGCACATGCAGGCCATGTCGGCGGTGACCTTGAAACCCACCGATGTGGCGATCTGCATCTCCCAGTCGGGCCGTTCCAAGGACCTGCTGATCACCGCCAACCTGGTGCGCGAAAGCGGTGCCTCGCTGATCACCTTGTGTCCGAGCCAGACGCCGCTGGCAGAACTGTCCACGGTGAACCTGGCCATCGACGTGCACGAAGACACCGAGATCTACACGCCGCTGACCTCGCGTATCGCCCATCTGGTGGTGATCGATGTGCTGGCAATGGGCGTCGCCATGGCGCGGGGCCCAAGCCTGGTCAACCACCTCAAGAGCGTGAAGCGCAGCCTGCGCAGCTTGCGGTTGTCGCCCAAGTCGGTGAAGGCGCTGGACGACTGAATCCCGAACCCTGAGGTTGAGGGGCTTCTGTGGCGAGGGAGCTTGCTCCCGCTCGGCTGCGCAGCAGTCGCAAACCAACCCATCCGGTGTATCTGGATAAATCGTGGGGGCCGCTTCGCAGCCCAGCGGGAGCAAGCTCCCTCGCCACAGGGATCATTTGCCCGAATTCATCGTTCTGTAACCCTCGCGCCGCCAAACCGTCATCGCGCGCCGTCATCGTAAAGCTCCCGTATACGTCTTGGGAGTCTCGACATGACCCAGTCCTACGAAGAACGCAGCGCTGTCAAAACCCGTCGTCAGCAGGAAGACCAGCGCCGCATGGCGTTCCGTCGTGCAATCGAAGACCGCTATGAGCAGCGCCAACTTCTGGCCGAAATCAGCGAATTTCCTGACGCCACAGAGTTCAATTACTGGCAGGCAACGCCGGCGGCTTCCCGTCGAAACGCTCAACCAGGCCAATGATCTGAGCGCGCTCGCCGCGAATGAATGCCAGGAAGGCGTGAGCCACTGGTGACAGGCGCTTGGCCCTGGCCTGCACCAGGCACCAACTGCGGTACAGCGGCAATTCCTCCACCGGCAACTCGATGAGTGCGCCGGACGACAGTTCCCGGCTCACGGCGTGGCGCGTCAACAGCGCCACGCCCAGCCCGGCCACCACGCACTCGCGCTGGGCTTCCGCCGATGCCACTTCCAGCGTCTGGGTGAAATGCACCCGTTTCTCCTTGAAGTACTCCTCGCAGGCCAGTCGCGTGCCGGACCCCGGTTCGCGCAACAGCAGCGTGTAGGGCTCCAGGTCCTGCAAGCGCAGCGGACCCTGGTGGCACAGTGGATGATCGGGCGGCGCCACGGCGACAATCGGATTGTTGAGGAAGGGCAGGAACTCCAGCCCCATGTCCTGGGGCACCATGGACATGATCACCAGGTCATCACGGTTGTCCGAAAGCCGGCGGATGACTTGGCCGCGATTGACCACGGTGAGGTTGAGATTGACCTCCGGGTGCTGGCGCTTGAACGCGGCGAACAGGTGCGGGACGAAGTACTTGGCGCTGGACTCCACTGCCAGCTTGAGCTGGCCTTGCAGCGAGCCCTGCATGTCCGAGAGCTGCATGTCGAGGTTTTCCAGGCGCCCGAAGATGTCCCGGCTGGCCCGTTGCAACGCTTCGGCGGCTTCGGTCATGTAGAGTTTTTTGCCAACGTACTCAAACAGGGGTTGGCCGATAAGCTCCTCGAGGGATCGAATCTGTAGGCTAACGGCCGGTTGTGTGAGAGACATTTCATCGGCTGCACGGCTGTAGGACCTCAGGTCGCAGACCTCGTTGAAAATCTGCAATTGACGCAATGTCATACGCATCAATGACTTACGCATTTTCTAAGCACTCTGGGCCGGGACGATTAGCACAACTATAAGTCTTTGCTTATGCATGACCCAATAATTATTCATTTTTGTTAATCAACGGCCAGGACTAGTGTGGAGCTGCGACCAATTGTTACATCTGGTCACGCGTCGGCCTGGACCCCAGGCCGTGGTATCACCGGCTCAAGGGAACCTCCAATTGATAACAAAGATCCTGATCGCCAACCGTGGTGAGATTGCCGTCCGCATCGTGCGCGCTTGCGCCGAGATGGGCATTCGCTCGGTCGCGGTCTACTCCGACGCGGACCGCCATGCGTTGCATGTCAAGCGTGCGGACGAGGCCCACAGCATCGGCGCCGATCCGCTGGCTGGCTACCTCAACCCGCGCAAGCTGGTGAACCTGGCGGTGGAAACCGGCTGTGATGCCTTGCACCCCGGCTACGGTTTTCTCTCGGAAAACGCCGAACTGGCAGACATCTGCGCCGAGCGCGGAATCAAATTCATTGGCCCGTCGGCCGAAGTCATCCGCCGCATGGGCGACAAGACCGAAGCGCGCCGCAGCATGATCAAGGCCGGTGTGCCGGTCACGCCGGGAACCGAAGGCAACGTGTCGGGCATCGAAGAAGCCCTGACCGAAGGTGATCGGATCGGTTACCCGGTGATGCTCAAGGCCACCTCCGGTGGCGGCGGTCGTGGTATCCGTCGCTGCAACAGCCGCGAAGAGCTCGAACAGGCCTTCCCGCGGGTCATTTCCGAAGCCACCAAGGCGTTCGGTTCGGCGGAAGTGTTCCTGGAAAAATGCATCGTCAACCCCAAGCACATCGAGGCGCAGATCCTGGGTGACAGTTTCGGCAACGTGGTGCACCTGTTCGAACGTGACTGCTCGATCCAGCGCCGCAACCAGAAGCTGATCGAAATCGCCCCGAGCCCGCAACTGACCCCCGAGCAGCGCGCCTACATCGGCGACCTGTCGGTGCGCGCCGCCAAGGCCGTGGGCTACGAGAATGCCGGCACCGTGGAGTTCCTGCTCGCCGAAGGCGAGGTGTACTTCATGGAGATGAACACCCGGGTGCAGGTGGAACACACCATCACCGAAGAAATCACCGGTATCGACATTGTTCGCGAACAGATCCGCATCGCCTCCGGGCTGCCGCTGTCGGTCAAGCAGGAAGACATCCAGCACCGTGGCTTTGCGTTGCAGTTCCGGATCAACGCCGAGGACCCGAAAAACAACTTCCTGCCCAGCTTCGGCAAGATCACCCGCTACTACGCCCCTGGCGGCCCGGGTGTGCGCACCGACACGGCGATCTACACCGGCTACACCATTCCACCGTTCTACGATTCGATGTGCCTGAAGCTGGTGGTCTGGGCGTTGACCTGGGAAGAAGCGATGGACCGTGGCCTGCGGGCCCTGGATGACATGCGCCTGCAGGGGGTCAAGACCACCGCCGCGTATTATCAGGAGATCCTGCGCAATCCGGAATTCCGCAGCGGCCAGTTCAATACCAGCTTCGTTGAAAGCCACCCTGAACTGACCAACTACTCGATCAAGCGCAAACCCGAAGAGCTGGCCCTGGCCATCGCCGCCGCCATTGCCGCCCACGCAGGCCTGTAAGGAATCATGAACATGTCCAAGAAGATCTTTGTTACCGACACAATCCTGCGCGACGCCCACCAATCGCTGCTCGCCACCCGCATGCGCACCGAAGACATGCTGCCGATCTGCGACAAGCTCGACAAAGTCGGCTATTGGTCGCTGGAAGTCTGGGGCGGCGCGACATTCGACGCCTGCGTGCGCTTCCTGAAGGAAGACCCGTGGGAACGCCTGCGCCAACTGCGCGCAGCACTGCCCAACACTCGCCTGCAAATGCTCCTGCGCGGCCAGAACCTGCTGGGCTACCGCCATTACAGCGATGACGTGGTCAAGGCGTTCGTGGCCAAGGCGGCGGTCAACGGCATCGATGTGTTCCGTATTTTCGATGCGATGAACGATGTGCGTAACCTGAAGGTTGCCATCGAAGCCGTGAAGGCCGCCGGCAAGCACGCCCAGGGCACCATCGCCTACACCACCAGCCCGGTGCACACCATCGGCGCGTTCGTGGCCCAGGCCAAGCAAATGGAAGCCATGGGTTGCGACTCGGTGGCGATCAAGGACATGGCCGGCCTGCTGACGCCGTACGCCACCGGCGAACTGGTCAAGGCGCTGAAAAGCGAACAGTCGCTGCCGGTCTTTATCCACTCCCACGACACCGCCGGCCTGGCCGCGATGTGCCAGCTCAAGGCGGTCGAGAACGGCGCCGACCACATCGACACCGCGATCTCCAGCTTCGCCTGGGGTACTAGCCATCCGGGCACCGAATCGATGGTCGCGGCCCTCAAGGGCAGTGAGTTCGACACCGGGCTGGACCTGGAATTGCTCCAGGAAATCGGTCTGTACTTCTACGCTGTGCGCAAGAAGTACCACCAGTTCGAAAGCGAGTTCACCGCAGTGGACACCCGCGTCCAGGTCAACCAGGTTCCGGGCGGGATGATCTCCAACCTCGCCAACCAGTTGAAAGAGCAAGGCGCACTGAACCGGATGAACGAAGTGCTGGCGGAGATTCCGCGCGTGCGTGAAGACCTCGGCTTCCCGCCGTTGGTCACCCCGACCTCGCAGATCGTCGGTACCCAGGCGTTCTTCAACGTGTTGGCCGGTGAGCGCTACAAGACCATCACCAACGAAGTGAAGCTCTACCTGCAGGGCGGCTACGGCAAGGCGCCAGGCTCGGTGAACGAGAAGCTGCGTCGTCAGGCCATCGGTAGCGAAGAAGTGATCGATGTGCGTCCGGCCGACTTGCTCAAGCCGGAAATGACCAAGCTGCGTGGCGAAATCGGTGCGCTGGCCAAATCCGAAGAAGACGTACTGACCTACGCCATGTTCCCGGACATCGGCCGCAAGTTCCTCGAAGAGCGCGAAGCCGGCACCCTGACCCCGGAAGTGCTGCTGCCAATCCCCGAGGCGGGCAGCGTGAGCTCGGCGGGCGGCGAAGGTGTGCCGACCGAGTTCGTCATCGACGTTCACGGTGAGACCTATCGCGTCGACATCACCGGTGTGGGCGTCAAGGCCGAAGGCAAGCGTCACTTCTACCTGTCCATCGATGGCATGCCCGAAGAAGTCGTGTTCGAACCGCTCAATGAGTTCGTCAGCGGCGGCAGCAGCAAGCGCAAGCAAGCCACTGCGCCGGGTCACGTCAGCACCACCATGCCGGGCAACATCGTCGATGTCCTGGTCAAGGAAGGCGACGTGGTCAAGGCCGGCCAAGCGGTGCTGATTACCGAAGCCATGAAGATGGAAACCGAAGTGCAGGCGGCCATCGCCGGCAAGGTCACCGCTATTCATGTAGCCAAGGGCGACCGGGTCAACCCGGGTGAGATCCTGATCGAGATCGAAGGCTGATCTAACAGCCTCGATACAACGTTTTAACCTCGGGGGGGCATGTGCTCCCCTTTTTTTGCCTGTCAGAACGTCATTCGCCACTGGCCCATCAGCGCGCCGTTGCGGTTGTCCTGACCGGTTTCACCGTTATAACTCACCCCCAGGGTATGCCGTGGCGAAACGGTCAGGTCCAGCCCCGTTTCGAAGAGCAGGCTGTCCCGGTCCAGCTCGACGCCTTCGACGGTATAGGTATTGCCTGCGCTGGCCAGGCGCTGGCGGGAAGTGCCCCGGGTCTCGCCGTATAAGTGTTTCCAACCGAGATTCAAGCGGGGCGTCAGTCGCATGCCTTGGTCAAGAGGTAGAGTTCGGGCGAGGCGCAGGCCAAGGTTGCTGTTGTAATTGTCCTGAGACTGGCCACTGAACTGCAGCGCCGCGCTTCCACCTTTCTCGGTATAGCGATCGCGTTGATAGCGTTGGTAGCCCACTTGGACATAGGGCTCGACATCGAAATGCCCTACGTTCAGGTTGTAGCCGAGTTGCCCAAAGACCTGCTGCGTATTGGCATCGTAACGACCTTTGAGGCGATCGCTGAAACCGTTGTAGGCCACGTGGCGTTTGGTGCTGCCGTCATGACTGCCATAAACGGCACCCAGGCGCAGCGCCAGTGGTCCGTCCTGGCGTAAGGCATAGGCACCCACCAGCCAGCTGTCGAGCCGGCCGTCGAATTGACGACTGTCCAACCGGGTGTGCGTCTTGCCGCCGATCAATCCCAGGCGCCAATCGGGGCTGATAGCCCAGTCGGTTCCCAGCATCAAACCCTTGGTCGAGTGCTTCAGGGCATAGCTTCCCAGTTGCCTGCCGATGCTGCCGCTGTTGCCGATCGCCTGGACCCAGACCTGGCCGTTGTCGTGTGCACCCGTCGGACTTCGCCGATCCATGGCTGAGAGCATTCCTGTGCTGATGGGGGTGATGCTGCTCAGGGTGGCGCTGCCCAGGTCGGCGGTGTTGTAGTTGCCCAGTTGGTCGATGGCGTCGGCGGCTGTGGCCATATTGGTGCCGAGCAAGGCGTTTACGGCGGCATTGGGTTTGGGGGCTGGCTTGACAGCTTGCACCTGGGCGGCGGGCTTGGGTTGGGTGCTGGCAACAACTTTTGCTGGTTCGGTGGGCTTGGACGCTGAGCGATCGGCTTGTGGCTCGACGGCAGGAGAGGGTGGCGTCGGAGAGGTGATGGAGGGTTCCGCTTGCGTTGGTTGGGTCGATCCTGATCCCAGGATAGCGGCTAAAACAGCTTGGCCATTAGGAGTGGGCGCGACTTCCTTGGGCGGAACATCCTTGAGTGTGAGCGTCAGTCCCACTTGTTTCTCGGTGGCGTAGTCAGGTTTCGCGGTCACGAAGGCGAGCTCGTTGACGACCTTCCCGAACTCCCCATCGACTTTTTTCGCCTCGATCACGATGTGCTTGCCCGCGCCGATGGACTCGCCTGGCAACGATGTAATCTTCAGCGTCGCACCGCCTAGCGTCGCGGTGCCGCCGACCTTGATTGTGGCGCTGCCGCTTTCTGGATGGATGCCGTAGAGCAGCGTTGCGCTTTGCGACAGTTCAAGATTTTTTTTGACCGTAGGCGCCCCGCTCGCAGGGTCTACGTTCAACAGGCCCTTCACGTTCAGCGTGTCGACTGTGCCATGGCCGCTGAAACTGCCTGTCTCGTTCACGAAGACAGACTTGCCCACACTGCCCTCGTTATGAAACTCGCCGGCAACGTGTACCTCGGCCCCCATTTGACCGAGATTGCGAAATCGAGTGCTCGCTTCTACCAAGCCTCTATTGAAACGGATAGTGGGCGGCGTTTCTCCCTCCAGTGTTGTGAACTTGGGTGGCCTGAGGGATGCCTTCGAATGATTGGGTTGGGTTTGCTTCTGGGTCGCTGTTTCAGAGGTTGGGGGCGTAGCGTCGTCGGTCGATTGCAGGGCCATCGAAACATCGGCACAGCCGAGTAACAAGGCTATTGTCAGCGCGAGCTGTTGGGGCAGGAATGAATGTTGGGTTGGCATCGAATGTGACCTCTCATGAAGGAGGTCGCACTTTAAAAATTTCACCTTGGGCGGCGATGCCAGCCGTCTCCTAGCTGCTGGCGAGACATAGCGATGGAGCTTGTAGGCTGCCCACGCTGTGATCACAGAGTCACGGCGCCGGCCTCCGTGGCGGTGATGCATTGCCCTACAGCATACTCAGGCCTTTCTGTGTGGTCGGAGATCCGAGATCTGTCTGTCAAATATCGACTCTGTAAACCTGCTCCGTGTTTCGCCTAGGATCGACCTGGTTCCTGGTGGGACCGCGTTCCTCCTGTGGAGCGAGCCTGCTCGCGATGGCGGTGGTTCAGTCACATGGATGTTGGGCTTGCTGGCCTCATCGCGAGCAGGTTCGCTCCCACAGGGGAAACGCGATCTCACCAAGAACCAGGTCGGCTATCAGGCCGCCTCGCGGAGGACGTTGATTTCGGCGCCCCGTTAACCACGCTGGCCGAACGCAGGTATTGCGCAGTGGGCACACCGAGCCTAGGCGAGGCACCGAGTGGTGGGGCAGAAGCGCTTTGGTTACCTTCGCCTGGGCCGGCATTCCGGCTTTTCGAAAGTGAGCCGCCGTCAGGGCGGAACCCTAAGTGGCCGTGACCGCAGAAACGGATATACACAGCGACCTTAAAATCCCACCCCAGCTCAGCGATTATTCAGATAAGCCTTCCCATAATGCCGTTCCATCCGCGCCTGGACCAACTCCAACGCAATGGACATCAACCAGTAAATAATCGCCGCCGTCGTCAGCATCTCAATATACCGATAGCTGGACCGACCATAAGACTGCGCCAGGAACATCACCTCCCAAACGCCCATCACCGAGATCAGTGAAGAATCCTTGAGCATGGAGATGAATTGGTTGGTGGTCGGCGGGATGATGGTGCGCATGGCCTGGGGCAGGGTGACGCGCCAGAAGATCACGGTTTCGCCCAGGCCCAGTGCAAGTGAGGCTTCGCGTTGGCCGTTGGGGACGCCGAGGATGCCGGCGCGGAAGATTTCGCTCAGGTAGGCGCCGTAGTTCAGCGACAAGGCGATGATCCCGGCGGCGATGGCGCCCGGGACCACGCCCAGTTGTGGCAGGCCCAGGTAGATCAGCAGGATCTGGATCAGCAGCGGCGTGCCTCGAAAGAACGACGCGTAGAAACTGGCGATGCCAAACGCCACCGCGCTGCTGGACAACCGCGCCAGGGCGGTGATGAAGCCCAACAGTGATGACGCGACGATCGAGCACAGGCACAGAAACAGCGTCAGCACCGCGCCTTGCAGAAAGCCATTGGGCGCCAGATGCACGCCCAGCAAGTTCGGCAGTTTGTCGAGGATGATGGAGAACTTCAGGTCGAAGCTCAGGAAGAAACTCGCGAACAGCACCAGCATGGCCGCCCAGGTCAGGTAGAGCCGGGTGCGGAAACCGAAGATTTTTTGCAGGCGTGACTCAGCCACCGTTGGCGGTGGCTGAGGCGGTGGAAAAGAAGTCATTGGGTAATGTCGGCGCCGATCCATTTTTGCGAGAGTTTGCTCAAGGTGCCGTCCTGTTTCAACTGGGCGAAGACTTCACGCACCTTGTTGTCCCATTGAGCATCGCCTTTTTCGATGGCGACCGAGTTCGGTTCGGAATAAAGCGACTCGCCGGCCAGTTTGAAGCGCTTGTCTTCGGTCAGGCGCGGTTGTGCGGTCACCAGGTTGGTCAGCACGGCGTCCAATCGCACTCCGGCGCCCAGGCCGAGGTCCTGGAACGCTACGTTGTCAGTGTCGTACGGGGCGATCTGCACGTCCTCGAACGGATAGCTCAGTTGGGTATCCTCGGCGCCTTCGATCACCAGGTTCTTGTTCAGGTAGCTCTCGTAGCTGGACGCGCTGGTGAGGCCGACCTTCTTGCCGCTCAAGTCCTTGGCACCGTGGATACGGTCGTCCTTGGCGTTGACCACGATCACCGCTGGCGAGGCGTAATACTGCACCGGGAAATCGAACACTTCGGCGCGGGCCTTGCTCGGCGTCATGGAGCAGATGCAGATGTCATAGCGCCCGCTCCAGTGTCCGGCAGCGATCACGTCCCAGGAAGGGGTTTCCAGGCGCAGTTTCACGCCCAGTTTCTGCGCCACGGCCTTGGCCACGTCCACGTCAAAACCGTCGAGCTGGTTCTGATCGTTGAGGAACGAGAAGGGCGGGTAGCTTTCCATCAGCACGCCGACCAGTTCTTTTTTCTGTTCGATGCGATCCAGGGTGGCACCGGCGAAGGCTTGCGATGAGGCGGCCAGCAGAGTCAGGCCCAGGGCCAGCAATGGTTGTAGTTTCACGTGAAGTCCCTGGGTAGAAAAATAAGTTGTAGTTAACCGATTGGTGCGTATTAAATAGTTATAAGAACAACTCCGGTAGTGAGTATTTTTCATAAGCTTATGAGTGAATCGCATATGGGCGCAGCAACGACAGTCATTCTCGATGGCGGCATGGGCCGCGAACTGCAACGCCGTGGCGCGCCGTTTCGGCAGCCCGAGTGGTCGGCACTGGCCCTGAGCGAAGCACCTCAGGCGGTGGAGGCCGTGCACGCGGCCTATATCGCCAGCGGCGCGAATGTCATCACCAGCAATAGCTACGCCGTGGTGCCGTTTCACATTGGCGAGGCGCGTTTCGCCGCAGAAGGCCAGGCCCTGGCCGCGTTGGCGGGAGAGTTGGCGCAACGGGCGGTGCAGGCTTCAGGCAAAGCGGTGCGGGTGGCCGGGTCGCTGCCGCCGCTGTTCGGTTCCTATCGGCCGGATCTGTTCGATGCGTCCCGCGCCCACGAGCTGCTGGCGCCACTGGTGACCGGCCTGGCGCCCCATGTCGACCTCTGGCTGGCCGAGACGCAAAGCTCGACCGTCGAAGCGCGGGCGATTCACGCCGGGCTGCCGAAGGATGGCAAGCCGTTCTGGCTGTCGTTCACCTTGAAGGATGAAGACACGGACGAAGTGCCACGCCTGCGCTCCGGCGAACCGGTGGCGGACGCTGCAGCGGTCGCGGCCGAGCTGGGCGTCGAAGTGCTGCTGTTCAACTGCAGCCAACCAGAAGTGATTGGTGGGGCGATCGATGCGGCGCGGGAAACCTTCGAGCGACTGGGGGTGAGCATCCACATCGGCGCCTACGCCAACGCCTTCCCGCCGCAGCCGAAGGAGGCGACGGCCAACGACGGATTGGACCCGCTGCGCGACGACCTCGATCCGCCGGGCTACCTGCAATGGGCGGCCGACTGGCGCAAGCGCGGGGCCAGTCATTTGGGCGGCTGCTGCGGGATAGGACCGGAGCACATCGCAGTGTTGGCGCAAACGCTGGGCTGAGTTGCCCGACAGTTTTGTTGGCAGACATCCACGCTTACGGTTTTCGCCGAATGGGCGGCGACAGCTATATATATGTATGTCATTTGCCGCTCAGTGACGGGATAGGGTCCGGGTTCCTCAATTAAACCGGACTCTTAAATGTCTACTTTTCCTGAAGATGAGCCGGGCGTGCCATCGACCTCTGTCGCTCCCTTTAAACCCATCAATCTGTTACCCGGTGGGGCTCGATTTCAACCGCACACGTTTGCCGATCAATGGCTGCTTGAACGAGGCCTTGCCGGTGACACCTTGGTTCAGGTCACTTATCAAGAGGTCGAGACCGTCGACTCGGCCGCAAAAAGAAAACGCACTTCGGTGCCTTTGCGCGATGCCGTTACCCAGGGTTTTTTAGTGGCCTATCAAAGCCAGGAGACGGGCGGCATTCCTGCCCGGTCCCCCCGCGATGGCTGGGTTTATCCACACAGAAGCCTGATGTCCCTGGATTTCTCGTCCCTTCGCGTCGAGGGGCGAGCGCTCTCGCAAAACCGTTTGAACGAACTGCACGCAGGCATTCCCCGCAACTATCGAAGCACTCCGCAACCTGCCACCCCCACAAGCGCGGTTCAATACGATCTGCTCAGCCCCAAGGGCAAGGAGCAGGCCAGGTTACTGGAGCTTCTGGACACCAACCAGGTGAAACTGGCGCGTTTGTTCGCCGCGCTTCCGACCTTCGATTCGGTGCTCAATCGTTTGCTGGTGGACACGCTCGAGACAAAGATCCCCGAGCGCAAGCTACGCGCTTCACTGCTGGGTAAGATCGACCCTGATTACTGTTATGTGAGCCGCTTCACCAGCGACTCGAACGGTGTGCGCTCGCTGACGGTCTCGGAGAGTTTCAGCGACGTCATGTGGGGGTGTTTGCAGACGGATACGCCTGCGAGTTACACCGGCGGCGGCGTCGGATTCTGCACCCGCCCGGACTCGGTGGCCGAGGCCGACAGCCTGTTTGCCGGCCCGGTGGACGCCCAGGTTCTACAGGCCATGGAGTCGGTACTTTACATCGCCAATCCAACCACGAATGAGCGTGTGAAGAGCCAGTTCCGCGATGAGTTGAGGCGCTTTCGCGATAACCGATGTCACGCAGGCATTCTTGAGACAGCGACCCCGTGCACCACGGCAGAGGCCCTCGCTCATTTGCTTTCCCTGCGATTCCTGCATCTTTTCGATTTGTACAAAGTTGATCGGAGTTCGGCCACCCCACTCACGCCCAGTGAACGAATCCAGCAAAAAGATGAAGATCGTCTGCTGGACCTCATCACGACTCATCCCTCCAAGGCGGACCGAAACCGTTTGGCACGGGCGCCCATCCCCCATGTCTACGCCGTGATGCTTGATATGGGCACGGCAGCGCCGCAGAAGTGGCCTGCTGCGATGGTGATCAAGTTTACCGATAGCCTGACCTTGTTCCTGTATTCCCTGGAAGGCGGGATCCAGCGATTCCGCTCTGTGCAGGATCTGCTCAGCAACGTCCGTCCGACCCATGGAGGGCAGGAACGTACGATTGTGGATATCACTGCTGAACTGTCCGGGCATGTTTTTGAAGTGGCCGCCGATGACCTGTTGCAGGTACAAAGCGCTGCCCTGGAAACGGTCATGAACGCGCCAGGAAACGAGACGCTCGCGTTGAGTGCCTTTGCTGCAAGTGCCGAACGTGCGCTTGTTTTACCCATGTTGTCGCTGGCCGCGCCCCTGGCTGTGCGTCAGCAGACCCTGGTCGAATACAATCGTCCCGGTTTCTATAAAGCCGCGACGCGTCCTGAGCAAGCCCACTATCGTCGCCTGGAAGCGCAGGTATTCCAGGCCGTCTTCCAATTGGGTGGCGGTATCCAGACGTTGTTGCAGTTCACTCGCCAGAAGATCAAACAATACCTGCAGCAAACCGTGCATCCGGGTATAGAGCCGGATCCGGACAAAACCATGGTCACGCTTTTCTATGGGCAACGTGCTAATCGAAAGCAGTCCCGTATCAGCAGCCTGACCCAGTTGATGCTCGATAATCTGCGCCCGCATCAGTATCCGAATGCGATGAGGGAAGTGCTGACCGTTTACGTTGTCGATCAACACGGCCAACGTGTCAGGCACCCGGCAAGCGGTTTCTTCGTCACGTTGAGTGGGAGTGAACTTGCCAGGATGGCGATCCGCATTGATGCCGGTGGCAGTTATGAAACCCTGCTGCGCAAGGAGATGAACAAACCTGAATACAAGGCCGCGTGGCAGGCGGCGTATCTGGCTAACTTGAAATTCAAAGGTTACGAGGCTTCGCTCAGGGGCGACGAGGTGTTCAAGGCCAGCGTGCTGGACAGTGCTTTCACCCCACCGATCTCGCGCAAACGAGTCGCTTGCTGGCTGGACGCTGTCTTGCGCTCGCCCACCGCGGCGGGGCGTGCCTGGGTAGGTGGGCGTAAGGTATGCGTCCATGGTCTTGTGCTGGGGGGCAGCGTGGGCGTGGGTGCGCAGCAGGACATGATGGGCAATGCGGTCAGCGTCGATGGCGTGCTGGTTTTTTCCGATCAGGAGGGGCCGGATATCGAGGGAACCGTTGGCGTTTATTTCCCGGACAGCCCCGATGGCGATGATTTCCATGAATTCGCTGACCTGAGCGACGGCATTGCCGGGCTTTTACCGGAAGAAAAATGGCAGGCGTATTTCCGTTCGCGCATTTCCACACTGGACCCCGCGCAGATAAAGCGTTTGTTGGGCCAGCAAGGCGGTCGTCCGCTGATTCGTGGTTCGTTGTTCGCAGGCGATCTTCTCGAAACGCTGCACCAGGCCTACGTCAATTTCCAAAGCGCCTACGCGGATCACCGCTCCAACAGCAACCGGGATGTCAGCCGTCAAACTGCTGGGAAGCTGGCGATGATGACGGTCGGAATTATCTTTGACCTGGCCGGATTCCTGGTGCCCGGTTTTCAAATGCTCACGCACGCCATCAAGACCGGTTTGCTGGTGGTCAGGACCGGTGCGGTTCCGATGAACCTGCCAACGCTGGCGTTCGTTCATCAAGTGGCCAATTATGCGGGGAAGAAGGCACTGTCCGGTGGCGTGACCCTCCCCGTGCGAGGGCGATCCTCTTTCCTGGCGGTGACGGCTCGTCAAGACTCGAGGGAAAAACTGCTCGGGCTGCCACTGGAAGAGGCGCTCTATGACCGTTTTGCCGTGACGGATACGTCGCTGATAAAAGGGATCACACCGGATCGCCAGGGTTTTTACCGTCCCGCGATCACGGACACCGCCACGGGTAGCGTGACGCGCCCCGTGTTCGTACGGCAACCCGACGGGACCGTGTACCGGGTGCACGACCATACGCGGTTGAAGGCCACCGAGGCCACCATTGTCGAAGCCACTACGGGATTGCCCATCCGCGCCCATGGCGTGATGCGCGATACGGTGCAGCGGATGTCCGACGACGAGTGGCGCGCGGTAGGACACGGCTTTGGGCGCGGAAAGCGCCCGCGGGACACCTCCCCTCAGCCCGGTCCTTCACAGCCCAGGCAACCGGCTACATCGTCTCGCTCCGTTTCCGATCTGGTGCGCACGCCAAACGAATGGGACGTCCAGATCATGGATCTGGTCCCGGCCCTCGTCACCCGGCTTGCGAGTTGGCCACAAAACCGCAGCTTGTTAATCATCGAGCAAAGGCCTGTCCGCCAGGATTGGTCAGTGCGCTTTACCCCGGGGCAAGAGGAGCGTGCTTACCCGGCGGCTGATCATCCGCTCAGGTCGGGCTCGGATATCGTCTTGAGGCGAATCGGTGAAAACCATTACCTCCTGGTGCTGGGCGAGCAGAATGAAATCGCGTTCGATATCAACGGCGATTGCTTCTTCAATGCCGTCGCCCGAGGATTGAACGAAGGGCAGGCGCAGGCGAGGTTTTCGATGCAGGGGCTGCGTAATGAAGTCGCCGATTACATCGATCGACACCCGCAGGTGACCGATTACCTGGTGACGCAACCTTCCGGGGTGCAGCAATTGGTTTTTGATAATGCCCAAGCGTTGGAGAGTCTGCTGGGTAGATCCGCGGCGCGTGACCTGACTCAAATGATCTACGGTGCTCCCAATCCCCATGGCTTGTTTCAGCCGCTGGAGAATTACTTGAGCCTGCACGCAAACGGCATCGCGCGCAGGGTATTGGATCAAGCCACTGCGGCTGACTTGCCCCCGGAGATGCTGCAGATGATAGGGCGTTTTGTATCACCCCGTACGCAGGGTCGCTTGATGCTGAGCAGAATTCCCTACTACGCGCAAAAAGATCAAGCCTTGCAGAGTTTTTTTGAGGATGTCCTGTTGCAGCCCATCCGCAGTCAGGAAATCGCCGAACTGCTCAATAATCAATTCCTCCTGCTCTCTCAGGATACGCTGCATATCATGCTTGAGTACGGCGTCCGGGCCCGTGATCTGACCGACCATCATCCGCGCAATGAATTGGCTTATGTCAGGTACGATGAGGCTGTCCACGGCCACCTCAATGACGATCAGCTCGATGAACTGCTCGATGGTGCCTACCTGGTCGATCGCGACGACTTGAAGAGTGTGGGCGAACGATTCAAGCGTGAAACCGGCACGGTCATCGACGACGACGTAGACCTGATGGAACAGTTCATGCACTACGACAGGGCCGAGGATTTCACTGACCTGCTTACCGTGGCCCTCCAGCGTTACCCCGTCCTGTTGAGGCGGGCCACAGTCCTCCTGCGATCCCCTGTTATTGCTTCCAACCTGGGCAGCCTGTTCCCCGTGAATGTCCTGGCGCAATGGATACGTAATCCGGCGTTGTCTGACTCACGCCTTCAGCTCATTGCCGAGTATGCCGGCAGCCGTTATCAAGAATTGGTGAGCAGCGGCCGTATCGATATCGATTGGATGCAGCCGTTCGATGATCAAAACCTGCACGACCTGATCTTCCATCAGCGGGCATTAATCAGTTTTTTGGATTTCCTCCAGGGCGTGCGGTATCTCGATCAGCGCAATATGGCGACCGTCACAGGTTTATTCAGCGCTGCGGGACAATCGCCTTCGAACAGCAGGGTTGCGATTTTGCTCGGGACGCCGAATCTATGGCGATCCATTCAAAATATGCCGGGTATCTCGCCGCGCAGCGCCCGGCGAATCTGGGAGGATCTGGTGGGACCGCAGTTCAGTGATGAGAATATCCGGCGAACGCTGGCGCAACGGGATTCACTGAGCTCTGAGTCAGCGTTTACCAGCGCATTGATCGACAGCCTGACCCTCGACGAAGCCCAGGCTCATCAGGTGATCCTGGGCGCTTATGGCGTGACCCCAAGACAAGTCATGCATTTTCTGCAGGGTTTCGATTTCCCAGGGACTGTTGCGGGCCATAGTCGCTTGACGCTCGCGCTGGATCTGAGTGCTCATGGATCGATCCCGGACTGGGCCTGGCAATACGCCCGACCGGGGGTGACCCCCGAGTCGCTGCGGTCATTCCTGGCCACACGCAAAACGTCGAACCCCGAGTGATTCGAGCCGTTTCTGTGGGGAGGGAGTAACCACCGCGTCTGCGACGCTGCGCTGTCGTGCAGTGAACCAGGCCCTGTGGCGAGGGGATTTATCCCCGTTGGGCTGCGCAAGCAGCCCCAAGCCAGGCAACTCGGTGTGTCAGGAAGATTGAGTTCAATGCTTTAGGGCTGCTGCGCAGCCCAGCGGGGATAAATCCCCTCGCCACAGGGTTTTGTGTGCAGCCTAGGAGCGGCACTCCACCAAGCCGCGCACTTGCCCGTCCTCGCGCTGGTTTTCCTCGCTCAGCCAGCGCTCGAACCCGGTGGCGATGGCGGGCCATTCCGAATCCAGCATCGAGTACCACGCGGTGTCGCGGTTCTGGCCCTTGACCACCATGTGCTGGCGGAACACCCCTTCGAAGGTGAAGCCCAGCCGTTCGGCGGCGTATCTGGAGCGGGCGTTGGCGTTGTTGCACTTCCACTCCAGGCGGCGATAACCCAGGGCGAAAGATTCCTTGGCCAGCAGATAAACCGCCTCGGTGCTTTTCGGTGAGCGCTGCATCGGTGCGCCGAAGGTCACGTGGCCGATCTCGATACGGCCCTGGGCCGGCACGATGGACATCAGGCTGAGAATGCCCTGCACATCGCCGCTGGCACGGTCGATCACGCTGAAGAAATACGGGTCGCTGTTGGCGGCATGGTTGTTCAGCCAGGCATCGAACGCGCCGCGATCCTTGAACGGGCCATAGGGCAAGTAATCCCAGAGCTTCGGGTCGGCGCCGGGGCCTTCGAGGGCTTGCCACAGGCCATCGGCATGACGCGCCGGATCGAGTTTTTCCAGGCGGATGAAACGCCCTTCGATCAGTTGCGTAGACGGTGCCGGGGCACCTTTCCAATCGGCGAGTGAAATCGACATGCTGTGCTCCTTAAAGGGCCTTGCGAAATTGAATGAAACCCGGGCGTTCGGCGATGCGCTCGTAGAGCTGGATCGCCGTGGCGTTGGTTTCGTGGGTCAGCCAGTGCACCTTGCAGCAACCGTCGGCCTTGGCGGTGCGGTAGACGAATTCGATGAGCTGGCGACCGACGCCGGTGCCACGGCATTGTTCCGTCACCAGCAAGTCTTGCAGGTAGCAGGAATTCTCGATGCTCCAGTTCGAACGGTGATAGATGAAGTGCACCAGGCCCACCGCCGTGTCGCCGTTCCAGGCCAGGGCCCCGTGGGTTGGCTCGCGGTCATCGAGCAGGCGTTGCCAGGTGCTCTGGCTCACCGCGTCCGGCAGCTCGGTGTTGTAGAACCGCAGGTAGGCTTGCCACAACGGCAGCCAGGCAGCGTGATCGTCGGCGCTGACGAGACGGATTTCGACTTGGCTCATGTTCACTCCTTGGATGATAGGTCTGGCATCAGGCGTGCGAGCGCCTGGTCCTGTGGATCGGGGCTGGCGGCGAGCCCGTTGCGCACGCCGGCGACATCCGCCGGGCTGCGGTTCTGGTTGAGCTTGCGTTTGCCTTCCAGGCGCTGGATGGGCAAGGCGAAACCGACGATCGCCTTGAGCATGCTGTCGATGTACTCAGCCGGCGCATCATCGATTTTCCAGGGCTGGGCGCGGCCGGTTTCGTGGCGATCGGTGAGGGCGCTGACCAGGTTGCGCAGGCGATGAGGATCGCTGAACACCTCGGCGCGGCCATAGGCGTGTACCGCCAGGTAATTCCAGGTCGGCACGACTTTGCCGTGTTCGGCCTTGCTGGGGTAGAAGCCCGGGCTCACGTAGGCATCGACCCCGCTGAAGACCACCAGGGCTTCGGCGCCGGCTTCCAGGTCGCGCCATTGCGGATTGGCCCGGGCCATGTGCCCGTACAGGCTCCCGTTGGGACCTTGTTGCGGGTCCAGCAACAACGGCAAGTGGCTGGCTTGCAAGCCGTGTTCGCCCTGCGTGATCAATACGGCCAGGCGGCAATCCCCCATCATGCCATGCAGTTGGGGCAGGTCTTCGACGACAAAGGCTTTAGGGTTGTACATGACGATTTTCCTTGGCGAATGCGAGCATCCTAGGCAGGCTATTGGTCTGTTGTAAGAGCCACTTTCAGCCAATTTCACAGGTCCATTTTCGGGAGCTGTCATGAACAACGCCGTGCCGCCACTGTCGTTCAACCCCGCGGGCATCGAGCTCGATCGCCGCCAGGGACTCAGCCGCCAGCTTTACCAGGCCTTACGGGCACGGGTGCTGGACGGGCGCCTGGCGAGCGGCACGCGCCTACCGGCCAGTCGTGACCTGGCGGCGGCCCTGTCGATCTCGCGCAACAGTGTGGTGCGCGCCTACGACCAGCTCTACGCCGAGGGTTTCATCGAAGGGCGGGTCGGTGACGGGACTTATGTGGCGAAACTGTCCTCGACGACGCTGCCGCTGAAAAACATATCCACAAAAGTATCCACAGGGTTTTCAACAGGCTTACCCACAGCCTTATCCACAGATTGGCTCGATTTACCTGTGGGCCCATCCAGTAAAGTTATCCACAGCGATGCGCTGGATCGGGTCGAAAAGCACCATTTGCCCCTGCCGCCCAGTGGCCCACCGAGGGCGTTTCGGGTCGGCATTCCAGCGTTCGATCTGTTCCCCTTCGACGTCTGGGCCAAGCTGAATGCGGCTTTCTGGCGCAAACCGGACCTGCAACAGCTCTGTTATGGCGATTCCCAGGGGGATGCGCGCTTGCGTGGGCTGATCGCCGCATACCTGCGCAGTTCGCGAGGCCTGCACTGCACGGCTGAACAAATTGTGATCACCAGCGGCGCGCAGCAGGGCATCAGCCTTTGTGCACAGTTGCTGGTGGACCCGGGTGACATCGTGGCGGTGGAAAACCCAGGCTATCGCGCCGCCGGGCATGCGTTTGCTGTTGCGGGTGCCGAGGTGAGAGGCGTACCGGTTGATGGCGATGGGTTGAATTGCACGGCACTCGGTGCGTTGAGCCACTGTCGGCTGGCCTACGTCACACCGTCCCATCAATACCCGACCGGGGTGGTCATGAGCCTGGCACGGCGGCTGGAGCTGCTAGCCTGGGCCGAACGCAATGACGGCTGGATCGTCGAGGACGACTACGACGGTGAATACCGCTACAGCGGCGCACCGTTGGCGCCATTGGCCGCGCTGGATCGCCAGGGGCGGGTGCTTTACGTTGGCACGTTCGGCAAAGTCGCGTTTCCGGCCTTGCGCATGGGTTATCTCGTATTGCCGCCTGGCCTGGTCGACGCCTTCGCCCGCCGCCGCGCGGTGGATATGCGTCACTCCGAAGTCAGCACCCAAGCGGTGATGGCCGAGTTCATGGCCGCCGGGCATTTCCAGCGGCACATCAGGCGCATGCGCCGGGCCGCCCTGGCCCGGCGTGACGCGCTGCTGAGCGGCTGGCCGAAGGCGGTTGCGGGCATTGGCGTCATGCCCACGGTGGTGGCCGGGCTGCATGTCACCGTGCCGGTGGACAGCGTTGAACGTGAGTGTGAACTGATAGCGCTAGCGACCAGCGTGGGCGTCGAGATCAATGGCTTGAGTGGTTATTGGCTGCCCACTACAACCTCGTCGCAAGTGCATGCCGGGTTGGTGCTGGGGTTCGCGGCCGTCCCGCCAGCGGCGATAGACATTGCGCTGGCGGGCCTGGCGACAGCCTGGAAAACCTGACGGCTGAAACAGGGCATCTGTGGATGCCCCGGGTTTTCGCCGTTATGACGGTTGTTTGGAAAAAAACACTTCCTTGGCCTGATCCACCGCGATTTCGCTGCGGTAATGCTCGATCAGTTGGCGCTGGTTGAATGTCTGGGTGGATTCGACGCCAATCCGTTGATTGACTTGCTCGGGTGTTCTCAAGCGCGCGGAAACGAACGCATGAGGCGGCACCCAGCTCGTTGAGTAATGGAAATCGGCGAACCAGAGGGTCTTATTGGTTTTCAGGTCTTTGATCTCATACCGGTCGAGATAACCGCGCAGAGGGCCTTTGATGCGTTGCCGATTTTTTTGCTTGGTGATGGAAATCTGGTTTCGGTTCTTGAGCCAGAGAAGGCCGCTCATGGTCGGCGGGCGTTGTTTGATGACATTCAGTACGGTGTCGAAGCTTTCGTCGTGAAGGGTTTTCGAGGCTTTCTTGAGTGCCGTGCGTGTGGATTGCGCCAAACGCTGTTGCTCAGCCGAGAGGTCAACCGTTTCGTTTGACGCATTGTCCAGGCCCTTCGTGATCGCGATGGCGACTTTCTCCATCCGGTTGGCGTGTGCGTTCAGAATCAGTCCGATGCCGGTGGGCGACCGCTCTGGCTTTGTCGTGTATTGCTCGACCTGTGCCTTGAACGCAGCCAATCCGTCGAGCAGAGCCTTGCCCTTGGTGATGCTGGTCGCCAACACCGGGACGGCCAACGGCGTCTCAGTATTCACATGGGGCAGCCACTCGCCGGTTTCCTTGCGATGGAAGGTGGCGATGATTCGATCCGTGAGCGGATGTTTGACATCGAGCCAATCGGTTTCTTCCAGGGTCTTGGTTAAACGGAGTTCGCCACTGACCAGCCCCCAGAAGCGCGCCCGGATGAATTTTTTCCTGGGCCTGGGGCGCGCCTGGTAAGGACCGGCTTCGCTTCGCCGGTTGCTTCTTTCGTCGAGGGCGCGTGCTAAATGGCGCAACGCCCGTTCTTTAAGCTGGCCGATCTGCTTGCCCAGTCGAGTGAGTTCCGTCACACGGACGCTGTCCCTGTATTCCTCGCCCACGTATTGGAGGTGCTCCTGGATGGCCGTGAACTGCTCCGTCAGGCTGCCGAATGCATCGATCTGCTCGTCCAGGCGGATCACGCTTCGTTCATTGATGGCGTCATGCAGGCTTTGAAAAGCGACGGTGGTGTTATCGACAAGCTGGTTGATGTCGGCCCAGCCTTCGGGCAGGTCGTTGAGGCTTTCCAGTGACAGGCAGAGGTGACGATACATGTCCAACTGAATGAGCCGAATCGCATCGCTCTTGTAGGCGGGCATTCTCGCCCGGTGTTTGCGCAGCAGTTCAACGCCTTCGCGCCCCACCTTCCTCAGCCTGGAAAAGCGCGTTTCCATGTAATCCAGGCGCTCGATCATATCTTCACCGACGTTGATCATGTTTTCGGCGGCATCAACGTGTGCTTGCTCCACTTGTTCGATGCTCGAGGTGGCCATGTCCACCGCTGTTCTCAGGGCCGGGGTGAATCGCTCCTGCAGGGTGCCTATCTCCTCGAACGTGAAGTTGATCTGCGCGTTCAGGTAACCGAGCCTGGCTCGAGGTGCGTCGGGCCTTGATTGGAAGACGGGCCACTGAATCAAAATCTCCAATGCTTCTTCGTAGCTTTCCCGCTGTGTTTTCAAGGTGCTCAAGTAAGCGTTGCGCCTGGCCTCCCTGGAAGAGTCGGAGGCTTGGTTCATCTCCTTGGCGTTCATGGTCAGCAGCTTCTGGTCCTGGGTTTTGCGTTCCTCGAACCGGTTCAGTTCGGCAAGCAGTTGGGTGCTGAGGCGTTTCGCATCCGCGATGACTTTTTGCCTGACGCCCTTTGACCCACTGCCGCGCAAGCGCAGGAGCGTGTCGATACGCCATTCGCCCTCTGCATCATTGATCAGGGGTGGGCCGGTGCGTGCGGGGTCGTTTTCATCAACGATGGATACCTGCTCGCCCTCCACCGTCACGTTGAACCACTGGTTGGCCATTTTTGCGTACCAGTGCCCTCCCTGCTCGTAGAGCCCCTTGAGCGCGCCTTCTGTCATGGGCTGTTCGGCGTTTTCGGGTTTGTTCACGCTGAAGGATTCAAGCAGCTCGGCGCGTTTGGCGGATTGGTCTGTCAAGGCACCGCTGGAGTGGATGGCGTCATAGTGCTCGGGTGACAGTTTTTTGTTCGTTAGAGGGGCAAGCTTCTCGATCACGAGTTCAGGTTTTGTCGGGCTTGCCGGTTCACGCACGACCTCTGGCGCCTCGGGTCGACGGCTGTCGGCGTTTTCCCTGGCGCGGTCGATGGCGTGAGTCGTGATTGCCATGGCCATGTTCAGCAGCAGGTCGACGAAGGCCTCCCACTTGGCCTGGCGGTTGGAGGCTTCGTCGCTCTGGGTCAACGTTTCAAGGTCGTCCAGAATTTGCCAGAGCCAGGCCGCGGTGCCCACGGCGGTGCCCAGGTAAGGCAGCGCCAGGTTGAGAATCAACCAGCCGGTCTGTTTGAAGGTGGCCCAACGATTTTCGCGGTTGGACACCGATTGCCGGTCGGCCAGCTCGACCAGGGCAGCGGCATTGGCTTTGAACAGCCGCGGCAGGAAGTCAGCCCCCAGGGTTTTGTCGCTCAAACCGATGGGCGCGCTATTGAGCCATGACGATACAGGGTCGACCGCAAACTCCACGATGGCCCAGGGTGAAGGCAGGGTGTCCGGGAAAACGAATCGGCTGTAACTGGCGCGTACCCCATCGGGTAGCCACGCCAGGACCGATTGGCGCAAGGAGGCCGTTTGCCGGATGGCGTAGATCAGGTTGCTGAACGACGGGTACTGACACAGCGGCGGCTCAAGCAACGGTCGATAAAGCAGGCAGGGGCCGGCATCCGGATCTTTCGGGCCGATCACGAACATGTTGGTCACGACGTCTGCCGAGGTGCTCAGTGCGTGCTTGGATTCGAACGCCAGTGGGCGCAGGACGATGGGCTGCCCATCGACCTGGCGATCGGACTCCTTGGGCTCCATCAGCGCAGCGACATAGCGGTAACCCCGTTCATCGATGTCCCCCAGCCCGCGGATTTTGCTCTCCAGCGCCAGCAGGGGTAACTGGATTCGCAACTGTGAGGTGTACAGGTTTTCGCGCCGGGTTGATTCGGCCGGATCGTCGAGTAGTCGGGTTTTGATCAGCTCGGGATAAACGCGACCGATATCGACTTGGGTGATGAGGTTCTCGATGTAATTGGCCGTCATCCACTTGGGCAATGCACGGCCATTGACAGACCTGAGGGTCTTATCGCCCAAGGGAAGCGCAATCAGGTTTTGCAAGGCCAGTTCAACGAGGCTGAACCGAGTGGTTTGGATTTTGCCGGGGACCACGAAAGTCCCCCAGACGACGGGACTGCGTATCTGGATCTCGATGGCTTCCAAGTCGAGGGTCAAGGCATCGGCGTGGTCCGCCAGCATCTGCTGCTTCAGCCTGTTCAAGGCGTACTGCTTGATGGCGGGGATACCGTCCAGATAGGTCTTGCCGGCATGGGCGCTGCCCAGTGCCGAGAGGTTTTTCAGGTGTTGGGCGAACAGGAATTGATCGGATGTCGACGCGGCCTGCAACCAATCGGGCGTCTGTTTCTCGAACCAGTCCTGGGAAGGGGCGTTACCCCTGTCTGGTCCGTCGTGATCGGCCTGTTCGCTCTCGTCGGCTATCAGGCCTTCCAGATAACCGGGATCCCCGATGACTTTGACCTGCATGGCGATCAGTCCGCAGGCCTTGTGGTCGAAAACATTGCCGTCGGGCTCATACAGCCGCCACTGGATTTTTGTGCGGTTGACAGTGTTCAGATGAGTCGGCAGGGATTGACCCAGCGCGTCTTGTGAATCGAACTTCTCATAACCGTTGCGCAGAGAGTACATAAGGATGACTTCTTTGCCGTCGATCTTTGCGATCAATGCCACGATCGAGTTTTCGTTCACGCGACGGACCGTATCGCCGTCAACTTCATCGATATCGATCAAATAGGCGTGCGTGTCATAGCGGTCATGGTGCTTGCGGTCCTGCAGGTCCGGGTAAAGGAACAATTGCCTGGCCATGTCGCATTCAGTCGCGGTCCAGCCCTGGACCTGGCTGACGTTCCAGATCTTGCGCAGGTTGCTGGAGAGCTCATGCCAACGAGGGCCGGAGGCGCCGAGTGAGGCATTCCAGTACGCCAGTTGTTGTTCCTGGAAAGCGGACGTCATGGCGGGCACCAGTTCGTTGATCAGCAGCCCGATCAGACTGATACGCACCGGCAGGTGCACCTCTGGGACGGTGAGGGGCAGTTGAGTCAGGAAGTGCTGCCCTTCGATCAGCAAGGTCGATTCACTCTCGCCCACGCGCTCGGCCAACATGTCGCTGAGGGATTTATAGCGGGTGGGAAGCTGCACGATGTTGCCGTCGACGACGTCCCAATTAGGCTCGCCGACCACTGTGTTGTGCGGATCAAGGTCCAGCGTCGGGTACATTTTTTTGAGGGCTTGGCGCAGCAGTAGGCTGGCCACTTCCGGGGAGGTAGGCCCCGCGAGCATCTGATTGAGCACCGCATCCCGAAGGCGCGCTTCGGGTGCGGAGCTCGTGGTGGTTGTGACGGTTCTTGTCATTTGGGTTTCCCTGTCTTGTGCAATCCCCGAAACGAGTGCTTCGGGGATTGCATGCTAGGGAGGGGCATGACGGGGAAGGTGGTAACTATGTATACGCCGCCCTGCGGCGCCTCGGTTGTCTGTCACGCATTCACGTATGTTTCTTTTGAAAGAACACCTCCCTGGCCTGGTCCGTGGCAATTTCACTGCGGTAATGGTCGATCAGTTGACGCTGGCTAAACAGCTCGGTGGATTCGGTGGTGATTTCTTGAGCGGCTTGCTCGATTGTTTTCAAGCGCGCTGAAACGAACGCATGGGCGGGCACCCAATTGGTCGTGTAGCGGAAATCCGCGAACCAGAGCGTTCTGTTGGTTTTCCGATCCTTGATCTCATACCTGTCCAGGTAGCCATAGGGCGCTTTTTTGATGCGCTGCCGGCTTTTTTGCTTGGTGATGGAAATCTGGTTGCGGCTTTTAAGCCAGATGATGCCACTCATGGTCGGCGGGCGTTGCTTGATGACATTCAATAAGGTCTCGAATCCCAGCTCATAAAGGGCTTTCGATTGCGTCGTGAGTTGAGTGCGCAAGCGCTCGGCCGATTGCCGTTGTGCTTCAGGAAGCTCCGTCGTTTCGTTTGAAGCAACCCCATTGGCCTGATCGAGCGCCTTTTGAATGGCAGCGCTGACTTTCTCCATCCGGCTCGCGTGGGTGTTGAGGATCATCCCGATACCCGCGGGTGTCTGTCCCGGCTGTTTTGTGGCGAGATCGAACTGTGCCTTGAACGTGTCCAATCCGTTGATCAGGTCGGTGCCCTTCGTGACGCTGATAGCCAGCGCAGGCACTGCGGCCGGCTCGGCGTCGGGCCTCATGTGAGGTATCCATTCGCCGGTTTCCTTGCGATGGAACGTGACGATGATCTCCCCCGTGAACGGGTTCTTCACATCGACCCAATCCGTTTCTTCCATCATTTTCGATAGTCGGGGTTCACCACTGACCAGCCCCCAGAAACGCGCCCTGATAAAGGTTTTTCGAGGCCTGGGGCGTTGCTCGTAAGGAGAGCCTGCGGTTCGCTGGTTGCTTCTTTCATCGAGGGCGGATGCCAGATGACGCAAGGCGCGCTTTACGACCGTGCCGATGCCCTTGTGCAGGCGTGCCAGTTGTGGCGCGCGGACGCTGTCTTTGTATTCGCTACCCAGGTAGCTGAGGTGTTCATCGATGGCCATGAACTGTTCGGCCAGGCTGCCAAAGGCATCGATCTGCTCGTCCAGGCGGATTCTGCTTCGCTCATCGATCGCATCGCGCAGGCTTTGGAAAGCCACTGTGGCACTGTCAGCGACATGGTTGAATGCTTCCCAGGCTTCGGGCACTGACTCGACGCTTTCAAGTGAAAGGCAGAGGTGACGGAACATGTCCAGCTTGATCAGGCGAAGGTCGTCGCCTGTGTAGAGCGGCATCTTTTTACGGTGCTGTCGAACAAATTCGAAGCCCTCGCGCCCGATCTCCTTGAGTTGGGAGAAGCGCGTCTCGACGTAGTCCAGGCGTTCAATCATGTCGTCGCCGACGCTGACCATACTTTCGGCCGCCGCAATGTGCTGTTGCTCCAATACCCGGATCCTGGAGGTGACCATGCTTTTGGCTTTGCTCATGGCCGGGCTAAAGCGTTCTTGCAGTGCTTCCATCTCGGCGAAGGTGAAGTCTACCTGCGCGTTCAGATAGCCGAGCCTGGTACGGGGGTAGTCGGGTCTCGACTGGAAGACGGGCCATTCGATCAGCACCTTCAACGCCTCTTCGTAGCGCTCGCGCTGGGTTTTCAACGCACCGACATACGCATCGCGCAGGGTCTCCCTGGCAGGGCCCGAGGCCTCGTCCATCCGTCTCGATTCCATGGTCAGCAGTTTCTGGCTCTGCGGTTTCTTGGCTTCAAACCGGTTCAGTTCAGTCAGCAGTTCAACCCGGCGATGTTGCGCATCAGCAATGACTTTTTGCCTGACAGTCTTGGAGCTGGGGCCACTCTTACGCAGGCGAGTATCGATGTGCCATTCGCCATTGCGGTCACCCATGAGGAGGGGGCCGGTACGTGTGGGATCTTTCCCATCGACGATAGAGACCTGCTCTTCCTTCAGGCTCACCTTGAACCATTTGCCTGAGATTTTTGCGTACCGCTCCCCATGGTGCTCGTAGAGCCCTTTGAGCGGGCCGTCGGCGAGGGGATTTCCTGCCGCTTCGGGCTCTTTGACGCTGAATGGGTCAAGGAGCGTCATACTTTCTCTCGACCGGCTCATCAAGGCGCCACTGGAGCGAATGTTCTCGTAATGCTCGGCCGGCAGGGCTTTGCTCGTGAGCGTTGCGAGCTCTTGTATAGCCAGTTCATGTTGGGGTTTGAGCAGGCTCTCCAGTTCGCTTATCACCTCCTGTGCTTCCACCCGGCGGCCACGCTTGGTTTCCCTGGCATGGTCCAGGGTGTGGGTAATGAGCGCCAGTGAGAGATTCAGCAGCAGGTCCGCGAACACTTCCCACTTGGCCGGGCGATCGAGCATTTCGTTGTTTTGCGTCAACTTGTCGATATCGTCCAGCATTTGCCAGAGCCAGACCGCGGTGCCCGCGGTGACCCCCAAATAAGGCAATGCCAGGTTGAAAATCAGCCAACCGGCCTGTTTAAAAGTCTCCCAGCGATTTTCGCTGTTGGAGACCGATTGACGGTTGGCCAACTCGACCAGGGCATCGGCATTGGCCTTGAACAACTGTGGCAGGAAATCCACCCCCAGGGTCTTGTCGCTCAAACTGACGGGGCCGCTATTGGCCAATGACGTCAAAGGGGCCGCCACGAACGCTACGATGCTCCAGGGGGATGGCAGGAGGTCCGGGAAAACAAATCGGCCGTAATCGTCACGGACCCCATCGGGCAGCCACGCCAGCACCGATTGGCGTAAGGAAGGTGTTTGCTTGATCGTATACAAAAGGTTGCTGAACGACGGGTATTGGCTCAATTGCGGTTCCAGCATCGGTCGATAGAGCAGGCAAGGGCCGGCGTCCGAGTCCTGGGGGCCGATGATGAACATATTGGTCACGACGTCTTCCGAGTTGCCCACCTGCAGCTCGGGTACGAAGGCCAGTTTGCGCAGGACGATGGTTTTGCCGTCCACCTTGCGATCGGCTTCTTCGGGCTCCATCAGTGCCGCGATGTAGCGGTAGCCCCTTTCGTCCAGATTGCCTTGCCCACGGATCTTGCATTCCAGCGCCAGCATCGGCAGCTGAATGCGTAACTGGGCGATGTACAAACCTTCGCGCAGCGATGATTCTTCGGGATCGTCGAGCAGCTTTTGCCTGATCAGCTCAGGGTAAACCCGACCGATATCGACGGTGGTGATGAGATCTTCGACGTACTCGACAGTCAGCCACTTGGGTAACGTGTCGTCACCGAGCGATGTGACGGTTTTGTTGCCCACGGGCATTGCGATCAGGTTTTGCAGCGCCAGCTCAACCAGGCTGAACCGGGTGGTGTCGATCCTGCCGGGAACGACGAAACTCCCCCAGACAACGGGACTCCTTATCTCGATCTGGATGTGTTCCAGGTCGAGGCTCGACGCGTCGGTGTGTTCCGATTGCATCTGCTTTTTCAGAGCATCCAACGCATAGTCCTTGATGGAGGGAATGCCGTCCAGGTAGGTTCTGCCGGAGTGGATACTGGTCAATATTGACAGGTTCTTCATGTGCTGGGCGAACAGGATCTGGTCGGATGTCGAGGCAGCCTGCAACCAGTGGGGCACCTGCTTCTTGAACCAGGCCTCGATCGGGTCGTTGTCCTGGTCCTGGCCGCTGGCAGGCGGTTGTCCGGGCTCGTAGGGTGCCCTGATTTTCGCGCCGGAGGCGCCGATGATCTTGATTTGCTCGGCGATCAACCCGCAGGCCTTATGGTCGAAGATGTTGCCGTCGGGCTCATAGAGCCGCCATCGGATGGTCCTGTATCCGCGCGAATCCAGATGAGCTGGGAGCGACTGCCCCAGTGCGTGTTGCGAGCCGAACTTCTCGTAGCCGTTGAGCGTCGAGTACTTGAGGATGACCTCCTGGCTGTCGATTTTGCCGATCAGCACCACGATCGAGTTTTCATTCAAACGTGTCACTTCATCGTCGTTAACGCCGTCGACGTCGATCAGATAAGCGTGGGTGTCAAAACGGTTGTTGTCCTTGCGGCCCTGGCGATCGGGGTAGCGGAACAGGTGCATGGCCATTTCGCATTCAGTCGCGGTCCAGCCCCTGATCTGCCTGACGTCCCAGGCTCTGCGCAATGTACTGGAGAGATCATGCCAGCGTGGGCCGGATTCGCCGACTGAAGCATTCCAGTACGCCAGTTGTTGTTCCTGGCAGGCCGTCAACATGGTGGGTACCAGCTCGTTGATCAGGTTGCCAATCTGGTCGATGCGCACCGGCAAATGCACGTCGGGGGTTGTGAGCGGCAGTTGGGTCAGAAAGTGCAGCCCTTCGATCAGCAGAATGGGTTCTCCTTCGTTCGCGAGCCCCGCCAGCATGTCGCTGAGGGTTTCATAGCGGGTCTGACGCTCCACGATTTCGCCGTCGACAATGTCCCAGTTCGGCTCGCCGACCACGGTGGTATGGGGGTCGAGGTTCAGCGCGGGGTACAGCTTCTTGAGGGCATCGCGCAGGAGTATGGCGGCGACCTCTGGATAGGTGGGGCCCGCAAACAACTGGTTGAGTACCGCGTCCCTGGGGTTGGCATAGGACGTGGCGTTTGTGATCGTTGGGGGTTGTGTCATCTCAGTCTTCCGTCTCGCGATACTTGGAATTCCCGAAGCGAGCGCTTCGGGTTTTCCATGCTAGGAGGGCGTATGACTGGGAAGGTGGTAACTATGTATATGCCGCCTTACATCCCTGCACTTACTGTCCAGACTTGATCCGGGTCCAGGCTCGTGTCCGCGCGCGCTCGGCGTCCCTTGGCAACGGTTGCAAGGTGTAGAGCGTGGCCATCGCCGCCTCTGTCGGGTACAGGTTGGGGTTGTTGCGGATCGCCGGGTCGACCATGTCCGTGGCGTCCTTGTTCGGGTTCGGATAACCGACGAAATCGCTGACTGGCGCGATCACCTTCGGTTGCAGCAGATAGTTGATGAAGGTGTAGGCGTCGCCCGGGTTGGCGGCACCTTTGGGGATGGCGAGCATGTCGAACCAGATCGGTGCGCCTTCCTTGGGCAGGCGCATGTCCACCGTCACGCCGTTCTTGGCTTCCTTGGCGCGGTTGGCCGCCTGGGAGAAGCTGCCGGAGTAACCGACGGCCACGCAGATGTCGCCGTTGGCGATGTCGGCCATGTACTTGGACGAATGGAAATAAGTGATGTACGGACGGATCTTCATCAACAACGCTTCGGCCTTCGCGTAGTCCGCCGGCTTCTTGCTGTTGGGGTCCAGGCCCAAGTGCTGCAGGGCCAGGGGCAGGATCTCGGACGGCGAATCGAGCAATGCCACGCCGCACTGCTTGAGCTTGCTGATGTTCTCTTCCTTGAAGATCAGATCCCAGCTGTCCACCGGTGCGTTGTCACCCAGGGCGGCCTTGATCTTGTCCGGGTTGAAGCCGATCAGGATGGTGCCGTACATGTAGGGCACGGCGAACTTGTTACCCGGGTCGTTGGCTTCGATCAGCTTCATCAGCTTGGGATCGAGGTGGTTCCAGTTCGGTAGCTTGCTGCGGTCCAGGGGCTGGAACACCCCGGCTTCGATCTGCTTGGCCAGGAACACGTTGGACGGCACCACCACGTCATAGCCGGAATTGCCCGTCAGCAGCTTGGCCTCCAGGGCCTCGTTGGTGTCGAAGATGTCGTAGACCAGCTTGACCTGGCTGTTCTGCGCCTTGAAATCGTCCAGGGCCTTGGGCGTGATGTAGTCGAACCAGTTGTAGACGCGCAAGGTGCGCTCCTCGGCCTGGACCGCGCCGCAAAGCAGCGCGGCGCACAGGGCCGGGGCCATTAAACGCTTGAGTCTGTTCATGCTGTTATTCCTCATTGGGCGTTTTGGAAACCTTCAAGAACGTTCACGGCATTGATGCCGATTTCTGCCACCGCATAACCGCCTTCCATCACGAACAGCGTCGGTTTGCCGAGCGCCGCGATGCGCTTGCCCATCGCCAGGTAGTCCGGGCTGTCGAGCTTGAATTGCGAGATCGGGTCGTCCTTGAAAGTGTCCACGCCCAGGGACACGACGATGACATCGGCGTCGTAGCCCTGGATTTGCCCGCAGGCCTGTTCCAGCGCCGCGCTCCAGGTGTCCCAGCCTGAGCCGGCCGGCAAAGGGTAGTTGAAATTGAAGCCCTCACCTTGGCCCTCACCATGCTCATCCGCATAGCCCAGGAAAAACGGAAACTCGGCTTCCGGATGGCCGTGGATCGACGCGAACAACACGTCGCTGCGTTCGTAGAAAATCGATTGGGTGCCGTTGCCGTGGTGGTAATCCACGTCGAGGATCGCGACCTTCTTATGGCCTTGGTCGAGAAAGGCCTGGGCGGCGATGGCGGCGTTGTTGAGGTAGCAATAGCCGCCCATCAAGTCGCTGGCGGCGTGGTGCCCCGGTGGGCGGCACAATGCAAAGGCACTGCGCGCACCGCGCTGGATATCCGCCTGGGCGGTGAGGGCCACTTGCGCGGCGCTGTAGGCGGCCTGCCACGTGCCGGCGGTAATCGGCGCACCGCCGTCGAAGCTGTAATAGCCGAGCTGGCCGTGCAGGCTTGTCGGGATGACCGTGCGCAGGGTCCGTGCCGGCCAAGTGAAAGGCAGCAAATCGCCGTCGCGCTCGAACTCAGCCCAGCGATCCCACGCACCTTTGAAAAAATCCAGGTAGGCCGGACTGTGGATACGCTGGATCGGTCCCAGGCCAAAATCCTGCGGCGCCTCCACCGGCCCGAGTGCCCGCGCCTTGACCCGCTCCAGCACATGATCGGCCCGGGACGGCATCTCGAAACAGGGCATCAACTGCCCATCCATCAATTCGCAGCGCCCGTGGTGCAGGTGGTGATCGTCCGAGTAAATCGTCAGCATTTTTTGTTCTCCGCAAGGCTGATCCGTTTGAACACAGTCTTGCGGCGCGCGGCGTTTCAGAGAACGGCAGGAGAGGCCAAAAGGGGATCGAAATGGCCAAAAGATTTGACCGTAAATCGCCCCTTGTTGGCGCAGGTGTGCGCGGGGTTGGGGCAGAAGGGCAGCTTTATGCGGCGATTTGTGGAGAGGGAAACTTGCTTCCGCTCGGCGGCGTAGCTGTCGTGGTGTGGTTGATGCGGTGTGTCTGGAAAAGGGAAGGAGAAGAATAAATGAATGGCCGGCCCCCCAGAGAGACCGGCCATTGCGTGCATCTTTTGAATCATTGGGGCTTGATGGCGGGAAGCGAAAGGGCTGCCCGAATTTCGTTCAAGGACTCGTAGAAATCCTTAGTGATTCCAAACAACCCTTTGCGAATCTCGTGAATCAGAGCCTCGTCATCTTGTTTGGCGATCTCAATGAACAAGGCGAACGTCAAGGAAATGCCTCGTGGCAGTCGCATGTAGCCCTTTTGGACTAGCTGCTTGGCACGCAGCTCGAGCAGTGGAAGGTTCCCTTTAAACACGGCATCCACTTTATCGATGCTATCGAGCTTCAGTTTGGTGCTGAGGTAGCGGTCATATTGGATGGTGTGCTCACTTTCATACCATTCCGAAAGAATCTCGATTCCGAATTTTTTCCCCAGCTCGGTATCCATCGCCGAAACCAGCAAATTCGACCGCGCGTAAGTGGAGATGTAGTTGTAAAACTCCCGCTCCAGCGTCTCAAGGATCAAGGTGTTTTTCGATTTGCCAAGCGTATTGGCAACGGCAGCGATGGTCTTGTCCAAGCTGCTGCTCAAATTACGCAGCGTGTAGGAGACCGTTTCGGCCTTTTCAGCATCAGTCATGGGAATGATTCCGGTAAAGCCCCTCGGAAGTAGAGGAGACGTAACCATCCTATTGTCTGAGAACCAATTTATCAATAGTGGTTCAAATTATTTTAAATGGTTCTTCTTGCGAAAAATGAATCTCTTCGGATTCGGAACACGTTTTATTTCAAGGCGACCATTGCCAGTCCCCTGTGGGAGCGAGCCTGCTCGCGATAGCGATGTCACAGGCAACATCCATGTTGGATTGATGCCCTTATCGCGAGCAGGCGCGCTCCCCCATTTTGGACTTGAAGGGTCAGGCAGAGGCTGCGCCAACCCCCACGGTGGTCCGCAACCGTCCTTCCAACCGGCGCTTGAGCCCGCGGGATTCGATCAGCAGTTTCGAGCCCTTGCTGGCGTTTGCCCGGCCCCATTCTTCCAGCAGCTCCAGGCACGAGTGGTCGATGTAGCTCAGGTTATTGAGCGGCACATGCACGGTGGCGCCTGTCGGTATGGTGCCCAGCACTTGGGTCAACGCCGGGACCTTGAGGAAGGTTGCCGCCCCGACCAACCGCAGTTCCATCTCACCGTCACTGGGCAGGTCGATCAGGCTGATTTTCAGGCGCGAGGCTTTCCAGGCTAGTTTCGCCAGGGTCAGGCCGAAACCGATCAGTACACCGGTCAACAGGTCGGTGAAGATGATCGCCAGCGCCGTGGCGGCGTAGGTGAACATCGGCATCCGGCCATAGCGGCCCAGGCTGCGAAACGCCTTGAGGTCCACCAGTTTGAAACCGGTGTACACCAGCACACCCGCCAGGCTCGCCACCGGAATGCTTTGCAGCACGCTGGACAGCAACAGCACGAAGAGCAACAGCCACAGGCCGTGGAAAATCGTCGACATTCGTGTAGTGGCTCCGGCCTGGACGTTGGCCGAGCTGCGCACGATCACGCCGGTCATTGGCAAGGCGCCGAGCAGGCCGCAGAGCATGTTGCCGATGCCTTGCGCCGACAGTTCCCGGTCGAAGTCCGCACGTTCACCGCTGTGCATGCGATCCACGGCGGCTGCTGACAGCAGGGTTTCGGCGCTGGCGATGAAGGCCACGGCGAACGCGGCGATCAGCAGCGTAGGGTCGGCCAGGTTCAGCAGGTCGGCCGGACGCAGCCAATCAATGGCTTCGGCGAGGTTCTCGGGGACTTCCACGCGTTTGACCTGCAAGGCCAGCAGCAGGCTGGCGACGGTCGCCAGGCCTACGCCAAGCAAGGCGCCAGGAATGAAGCGCAGGCTGTGGGGGCGAAATTTTTCCCACAGCCACATCACCGCAATCGTCGACAACCCGAGCAGGCCGGCCTGCCAGCCAAAGGATGGCAAAGCCTGGGCCACCGCTGCCGGGAACGCCGCCAGGTTATCCAGCCCTGACGGCTTGGGCGCGGCGTCAAGCATCACGTGGACCTGGGACAACACGATCAGCACGCCGATACCGGCGAGCATCCCGTACACCACCGCAGGTGCGGTGACCCGAAACCAGCAGCCCAGGCGAAAGCGCCCGGCCAACAATTGCAGCAGACCGGCCAGCAGCAGGATCGGCCCGAGCATTGCCACGCCATGCTGGCGCACCAACTCGAAGACCAGCACCGCCAACCCGGCGGCCGGGCCACTGACTTGCAGCTTGGAACCTGCCAGGAAACCCACCACCAAACCACCGATGATCCCGGTGATCAGGCCTTTGGCCGGTGGCAGGCCGGAGGCGATGGCAATACCCATGCACAAGGGTAGCGCCACCAGGAACACAACCACCGAAGCCAGCAGCTCCCGTGGCAGAACAGCTTTTAATTGAGCAGCACGCATGGCGACTCTCCCGCAGTTTTCTTCAGGCATGGCGAGGCCCTACCGCGCAAACAGCGGTAAGGCTTGAACCACACGAGGATGTTTAGGAGTGGTTAGAAGCGCGCTTTGGGCGTCGCCACCGGTATCGGATGGCTGCCATCGAGCGGCAGGAAACGTCCCTGGTCCGCGTCGTAGGCTTTGATCTCGCTGGTCTCGATGTTGTACACCCAACCGTGGATGAACAACTGACCGCTGGCCATGCGCGAGGCCACCGAAGGGTGCGTTCGCAAATGCTGCAACTGCGCGATCACGTTCTCTTCGGTGAGGATGGGCATGGTTTGCTTTTCGTCACCGCACGGACAGTTGTCGTGGACCATGGTCTTGGCCACTTCGGCGTGGCGCAGCCAGGCTTTTACCGTGGGCATTTTTTCCAGGGTGTCGGGGTTGAGCACCGCACGCATGGCGCCGCAATCGGAATGGCCGCAGACAATGATGTGCTGCACGCCGAGGGCCAGCACGGCGTACTCGATGGCCGTGGAGACGCCGCCGTTCATCTGCCCGTAAGGCGGAACGACGTTGCCGACGTTGCGGGTCACGAACAGGTCGCCGGGGGAGCTATGGGTGATCAACTCGGGCACGATGCGCGAATCGGCGCAGGTGATGAACATCGCCCGGGGTTTCTGGGCGGTGGCGAGTTTCTTGAAGAGTTCTTCCTGCTGCGGAAAGATCTCGTGATGGAAATGCAAAAAGCCGTCAACAATATGCTGCAGCGCTGCATCGGCGGTTTCCGCCTCGGGTTGGGCTGAAGCCGACGCAGCCAACGGCTGTTTATCCTTGTCACTCATGATTCATCCTCTTTTTGACGGTCTGACGCCAGTGGCTGGTTAAAAAACATCCAGGTCGAGATGTTCGACCCGTCAGTCACTCGCTGAACAAGGTAGCGGCCGAAACTTAACTCAAACTGAAATCGAAGGCTCTAGGACAACGATTCCAGGGGTGGCGAAACACTGGCGCAGTTCATGTCCAGTGGCCTTTCCAAGGTCAACTTTAATCAAATCAAAGACATCTGTCGGCCGGGCGGACAGAAGGCATCGCAATCAAGAGTGTATCCCTCGCGGCGCTCAAGCCCCAAGCGCTTGAGTGCCTTGGCGAAACGCTGGGCCAGCAGGTCGGCGAACGGGCCCTCGCCGCGCATCCGCGCACCGAAGCGGCTGTCATACAGTTCACCGCCGCGACTCTGGCGAACCAGGCTCAGCACGTGGGCGGCGCGTTGCGGGTAGTGCGCCTGCAACCACTCCTCGAACAGCGGCGCGACTTCCAGCGGCAGGCGTAGCATGACGTAGGCGGCATTCTGGGCGCCGGCGGCGTGGGCTTCGGCCAGCAGGCTTTCGATCTCGCTGTCATTGATCATCGGGATCATCGGTGCACACAGCACCCCCACGGCAATACCCGCCTCGCGCATGACCTTGATCGCCCGCAGCCGTGCCTTGGGTGCCGCCGCGCGGGGTTCGAGAATGCGCTTGAGTTCATCGTCCAGGGTGGTGAGGCTGATCATCACGTGCACCAGGCGTTGTTGCGCCAGCTCGGTCAGCAGGTCCAGGTCGCGCAGGATCAACGACCCCTTGGTGACGATGGTCACCGGATGCCGATAACGCAGCAGCACTTCGAGAATCCGCCGGGTGATCCGTTGTTCGCGCTCGATAGGCTGATAGGGATCGGTGTTGGAACCCAGTGCGATCGGCGCGCATTGATAGCCGCGCCGGGACAATTGCTCTTCCAGCACATCGGCGGCATTGGTCTTGGCGATCAGCTTGGTTTCGAAATCCAGCCCCGGCGACATGTCCCAATAGGCGTGGCTGGGCCGCGCATAGCAGTAGATGCAGCCGTGTTCGCAGCCGCGGTACGGGTTGATCGAGCGGTCGAAGGGAATATCGGACGAGGTGTTGCGGGTAATGATGGTCTTCGCCATTTCGATGCGCACTTCGGTGCCCTGGGTTGGCGGGACTTCCTGGTGCCAACCGTCATCTTCAGCCACCGAGCGACTCGGGGCGAAGCGGTTGTGCGGGTTGGCGGCGGTGCCGCGACCGCGCGGCGCAGGGGGGCTGGGCATGGGAATACTCCGAAAGCTGTATGTGCATACAGTATTCGCTGTATGCGATTAAGGCCAGTGCCATTCAGCAGTCCAAATACCGGATCATCGTTCACAACACTTTGACGTTCTCCTCACAGGCTTTTAACCGCAGCGAGCCGAGACTGAGCCTCTCGTATTTCTTCATATTCGGTCGTCCGTGCATGCTCAAATTCTGCTCCCGTTCGTTGCTCTGCCTGGCCTTGCTCACCGGGCTGGCCGAGGCGCCCGCCCAAGCGGCCGATTCCCCTGAGGCGAGGCCTGCTGAATGGGCGCAACCGGTGGAGAAGGACTACAACCTCTACCAGATGTCACCGACGCTCTACCGCAGCTCCCTGCCGGACGGCGGAGCGCTGCCTTTGCTGACGAAGCTCAGGATCGGCACGGTCATCACTTTCCTGCCGGAGTCGGACAAGCGCTGGCTGTCCACCCCCGGCATCGAGCAAGTGCAATTGCCCTATCGCACCAATCACGTCGATGACAGCGACATACTCAGGGCCTTGCGCGCCGTCCAGGCGGCCGAAGCCAAGGGGCCGGTGCTGATGCACTGCAAGCACGGCTCGGACCGCACCGGGCTGGTGGCCGCCATGTACCGGGTGGTGGTGCAGGGCTGGAGCAAAGAGGATGCCTTGAACGAAATGACCGAAGGTGGCTTCGGTGACAGCCATCATTTCAAGGACGGAGTGCGCTACATGATGCAGGCCGATGTCGACAAACTCCGCACGGCGTTGGCAAACGGCGATTGCAGCACCAGCGTCTTTGCCCTTTGCTCCCTGGAAAGTTGGGTCAACTCGACCACCACGACCCATCACCTTGACCCTCAGGCTGCGCTTCCCGAGCGCTGATCGGTCACGTGTCCAAGAACGCCTGGATCGATTCTGACAACGGTCGCGAATCGCCCGGCCCGAAAATCGTTTCGCGCAACGCCCGCCCGGTTTGCGGATTGAACAGCCCAGCGCGCTTGAATCTCTGGAACACGATCTTGGCCATTGCCCTGGACCAGGCATAGGCGTAGATCCCGGCTGCATAGCCGGTCACTAAATAGTCCAGGCCATTGGGCCAGCGTTCGTTCATGAACACGGGCAAATGCCCTACCTGTGTATTGATTCGATCGAATATTTGTTGGGCACTTTGTCCATCGCCATGGCTGCAGTGCAGTTCCATGTCGAATAACGCATCGCGCAAGAACCCGGCAATCTCCCAACTGGTCTGGGTATTGAGATAAAGCAGCAACTGGTCGGCGACTTTGTCCGGCAGGGGCGCCCCGGTTTGGTGATGCTTCGATATACGGATCAGGCATTGCTTGGTAAAGCACCATTGCTCGAACAAGACCCCGGCAAATTCGGCCGTATCCCGGGAAAGCTCCGAGATACCCGAAATGTCGTGATATTCAGCCCGGGCCAATACATGGTGCAGGCAATGGCCGAACTCATGAAAAAGGATTCGCAGTTGCCGATGATCCAGCAATACAGCGCTTGCACCTGAACCACGCGGCAGCCAGCCATGCAAAACGGCGATAGGGTGCCGAGGCCGGCCCTCGGCGGTGATGCGGCGGTTTCGCATGGCGGTGGTGTGGGGGAAACCCTCCTGATTCGCATCCTCGAACGGATCGAAATACACATAGCCGATGGTCTCGTCCCGCTCGCGGACTTCGAAAAGACGCACCTGCGCATGCCAGGTAGCCACCTCCCGACGCTCGACGATGTCCACGCCGAACAGCTCCTTTGCGATCAGTAACAGCTGCGAAAACGTGGACTCCAGCGTAAACCAGGCGCTGACGGTCTGCTCTGAAACGCCGGCCGTTTGCTGACGAAGCTTTTGCGCCAGGTACTGATAATTCCAAGGCTGCAACTCGCTGAAACCTTGCTGCGCGGCAAAGGTCTCCAGCTGCTCGGCGTCCCGGATAAACACGCTTTGCTGGTGTTCGAGCTGCCCTTGCAGGAACGTCAGAACCTGTTCAGGCGACTCGGCTTGTTCCGCCTCGAGCACCATTTGAGCGTAATTCGAATAACCCAGTAAGGTCGCGTACTGGTGACAGTCCCTAAGCAACTGCGAAAGTACTTCGCCGTTATCGAACTGACCGGCATGGGGCCCTTGATCCGACGCCCGTGTGCTGTAGGCAACATACATTTGCTTGCGCAAAAGTTGATTGTCAGCGTAACGGCTGACGACGCGAAACGAGTGCTCATTGAGCGTCAGTAACCATCCCTTGCGCCCAGCCTTGCGTGCCCGCTCGGCCATGTCTTGTTTGAAAGACGACGGGAGGCCGCTCAGTTGAGCTTCATCGTCAAACGTTTTGCTCCAGGCTCTATTGGCCTCGTGCAAGTGCTCCAGGAACAGGCTCCGGGCGCCTCGGATACGCAATTTCAGGTCGTTCAAGTCCGCCTGTGAGGTAGATGCCAACCCCTCCAGGCGAAATTGCCGGAGGATTTTTTTCAGCGTTCTTTTTCTCGCTACAGTGAAATGCTGGGCTATCGGGCTGTCTGCCAGGCGTTGGTAGAGTTGAAACAGTTGAGAATTTTGCTTCAACGATCTCTGGAAATCCTGCAACCGCTCGCTGCAGTCGAGCGAAGCCTGTGTCCAAGTATCACCGGTCCTGGTTGAGGTCAGACGGTTCAGTAGGTAGTCGAACCCTTTCAATCGGGCATGGATTTCATCCATGGCCAACACCAGATCGTCCCACGTGGGAAACGGTGTTTGAGTCTCGATGATGGCGGCCACTTGATCGCGGCTCTCAGTGAGGATCCGATCGAGGGCCGGGGAAAAGTGTTCGGCTTGAATCCGCGAAAAAGGGGGCAGGTCATAGGCCTGCAACAGCGGATTATTGTCATTGGGCATAAGGCGCCTTCCGTGGTCTGGACTGGATGAACAGTCTGCTCAGGAAGGTGTGGCGCAGGGCGATATATATGTACCGCTTCCGGGCCCGTGGGCCCGGAAGTGCTGCCGGATAATTCAGTCGGTTTTTTTCTTCAACTTGGGGTTGGGGAAAAACTGCACCGCCTGGACCTTGGCATCCGGCACTTTAAGCGCCGAGGTGTTGACCCGGGTGCCCAATTCCTTGGGCACCGACAGGCCTTGCTCGTTGAGTGTGTCGGAGTAACCGCAGGCCACGCATTCACGGTGCGGTACGCCGTCTTCGTTCCACATCATCAGTTTGTCCGGCTCGCTGCAGGCCGGGCAGACCGCCCCGGCGATAAAGCGTCTCTTGGTAATCACAGGCCCCTCGCTCATGCTGCCGCGTCCTCGGTCAGGCCGCTATGGCGCAAGAGTGCGTCAATCGACGGCTCACGGCCACGGAAGTCGACGAACAGCACCATGGGCTCCTGGGAACCGCCACGGGCCAGGATGGCTTCGCGGAAGGCACGACCGGTGGCAGCGTTGAGCACGCCGTCCTCTTCGAACTTGGAGAACGCATCCGCTGACAGTACTTCCGCCCATTTGTAGCTGTAGTAGCCCGCCGCATACCCGCCGGCGAAAATGTGCGCAAAGCTGTTGGGGAAGCGGTTATAGGCCGGCGGACGCATGACCGACACCTCGTCGCGCACGCCTTCGAGCACTTGCAGCACGCCGCGTCCGTCGCCGTGGGTGGCGTGCAGCTCGAAGTCGAACAGCGAGAACTCCAGTTGGCGGACCATCATCAGGCCGGACTGGAAGTTTTTCGCCGCGAGCATTTTTTCCAGCAGGTCCTGGGGCAGCGGTTCGCCGGTTTCGTAGTGGCCGGAAATCAGCGCCAGGCCTTCAGGCTCCCAGCACCAGTTCTCCATGAACTGGCTTGGCAGTTCCACGGCATCCCAGGCCACGCCGTTGATGCCGGACACGCCAGCGTGCTCGACGCGAGTCAGCAGGTGGTGCAGGCCATGGCCGAACTCGTGGAACAGGGTGGTGACTTCGTCGTGGGTCAGCAGCGCCGGCTTGCCGCTGTCGGCCGGGGTGAAGTTGCACACCAGGTTCGCCACAGGGCTTTGCAGTACACCCTCGATCGTACGGCGACGGTCGCGGGCGCCGTCCATCCAGGCGCCGCCACGCTTGTTGGCGCGGGCGTAGAGGTCGAAGAAGAAGCGGCCGACATGCTGGCCGTTCTCCTTGATTTCGAACAGGCGCACATCCGGATGCCAAGTGTCGAAACCTTTCAGTTCGGCGATTTCGATGCCGTACAGGCGTTGCACGATGGCAAACAGGCCGCTCAGCACTTTGTCGATCGGGAAGTAGGCGCGCAGGGCTTCCTGGGCCACGCTGTAACGCTGCTGGCGCAGTTTTTCACCGTAGAAACCGCTGTCCCAGCTTTGCAGGTCGGGGCAGCCCTGTTCGGCGGCGAAGGCTTTGAGCTGCTCCAGGTCCAGGGCGGCGAACGGCTTGCTGCGCTTGGCCAGGTCACGCAGGAAGTTGAGGACCTGATCGCTGGATTCGGCCATCTTGGTCGCCAGGCTCAACTCGGCGAAGTTGGCGAAACCGAGCAGTTGGGCCAGTTCCTGACGCAGGTCGAGGATCTGTTCCATCACCGGGCCGTTATCGTTCTGACCGGCATTCGGGCCCTGGTCGGAAGCGCGGGTGCAGTACGCCGCGTAGACTTCTTCACGCAGGGCGCGGTCTTCGGCGTAGGTCATCACCGCGTAATAGCTGGGGAATTCCAGGTTGATCAGCCAGCCGTCCAGTTCCTTGGCCTGGGCAGCCGCGGCCATTTGCGCCTTGGCCGAATCGGTCAGGCCGGCGAGGGCGGCTTCATCGGTGACGTGCTTGGTCCAGGCCTGGGTTGCATCCAGCAGTTGATTGGAGAAGCGGCTGCCCAGCTCGGAGAGTTTGCTTTGCACTTCGGCGTAACGCTTCTGCTGCTCGGGCGGCAGGTCGATGCCCGACAGGCGGAAGTCGCGCAGGGAGTGTTCCAGGATGGTTTTCTGCGCCACGTCGAAACCAGCGGCTTCGGGGCTGTTGGCCAAGGCTTCGAAAGCCTGGAACAGTTCGCGGTTCTGGCCCAGTTCCGTGGAGTAGGCACTCAGCGCCGGCAGGCAGGCCTCGTAGGCCTCGCGCAGTTCAGGGCTGTTGCGCACGGCGTTCAAATGACTGACCGGGCTCCAGGCGGCGCCCAGGCGATCATTGAGCTCGTCCATCGCCAATACCAGGCCGGCCCAGGTAGGCTGCTGGACTTGGGTCTTGAGGAGTTCGGCGATGGCGGCACGGTTGTCAGCCAGGATCTGCTCGATGGCCGGTTGCACGTGCTCGGCACGGATCGTCGAGAATGGCGGCAGGTCGTAGGATTGCAAAAGAGGGTTGTTCACGCTCACGGTTGACACCTTGGCTGGAAGAAACATGGGCCCATCTTAATTACAATCGACGTTCACCGCAGCTAGCAGCGCCTATCACTGGATAAGAGAGAGCCTATCGTGACCCTTCGTACGTACCAGAACCACAGCCCGCGGCTAGCCCGTGGCGCTTTTGTCGACAGCACCGCGGTGGTGATCGGCGACGTCGAAATCGGCGAAGACAGCTCCGTCTGGCCGCTGACGGTGATTCGCGGTGACATGCACCGCATCCGTATCGGTGCGCGTACCAGCGTCCAGGATGGTTGCGTGCTGCACATCACCCATGCCGGTCCCTTCAATCCCGATGGCTTCCCGCTGTTGATCGGCGACGACGTGACCATCGCCCACAAAGTCATGCTCCATGGCTGCACCGTAGGCAGTCGGATCCTGATCGGCATGGGCAGCATCGTCATGGACGGCGCGGTGGTCGAAGATGATGTGATCATCGGTGCCGGCAGCCTCGTACCGCCGGGCAAGCACCTGGAAAGCGGCTTCTTGTATGTGGGCAGCCCGGTGAAACAGGCCCGGCCACTGACTGACAAGGAGCGCGCTTTTTTCACTTACAGCGCGGCGAACTACGTGAAGCTCAAGGATCTGCACTTGGCCGAAGGCTACGACCAGGTCTGAATCGCCCGCCACTCCCAGGAATGTTCATGCATTACCAAACCGTACTCTTCGACCTCGACGGCACCCTCACCGACCCCCGCGAGGGCATCACCCGTTCGATCCAGTTCGCCTTGAGCAAACTGGGCATCGACGAACCCGACCTGACCCGCCTCGAGCACTTCATCGGCCCGCCGCTGTTGCAGGCCTTCATGCAGTTCTATGACTTCGACGAAGCGAAGGCCTGGGAGGCGGTGAATTTCTATCGTGAGCGATTCAAGGTCACCGGCCTTTATGAGAACCGTGTCTTCGACGGCGTGATGCCGCTACTGGAAACCTTGGGCGGCCAAGGGCGCCAGTTGTACATCGCCACCTCCAAACCCTGGGTCTTCGCCCGGGAAATCGCCCGTCATTTCGACTTCGCCCGGCACTTCAAGGTGATCTACGGCAGCGAACTGGACGGTACCCGCACAAACAAGGTCGAACTGATTGCCCACCTGCTGGCCGAAGAAAGCCTCGACCCGGCCAGCACCCTGATGATCGGCGACCGCAAACACGACCTGATCGGCGCCCACAGCAATGGGCTGGATGCGGCAGCGGTGGGGTATGGGTTTGGTAGCCATGAAGAACTCAGCGCCGAGCGCCCGGCGTATCACTTCCAGACGGTGGACGAGCTGCATCAGGCGTTTTTGCGGGGTTAGTCATATTGCAATCGCGGGCAAGCCTTGCTCCCACAGAGCAGTACCTGGAATGCCTGAGGGCGGCATGCACCCTGCCTGTTGTTCGCGCAATCAGTTTGGAGAGTCCTATCTCCTGCAATTCGATCAGCCAGTGAAAATGGTCCGGCATCACCACCCAGGCCAACGAATGGGCAAATTGCTCTTCCTGAGCCTTCCGAAAGGCATCAACCACCAAGCGTCCTGTCTCGAAGCGACCAAAAAACGGCTCGCGGTCGCGCGTATTCACTGTCAATAAATAGATTTGCCCAGACTGCGAATAACGTCCGGAACGTAACTGTTGGGAATGAGGCCGTGTGGTCACAAGTGATCATCCTTAATCTGTCCTTTAGTTCAAGGCTAGGACAGCAGGAGTAGATCCGGCTTGGAATGTTGGAGCAGGATGTGTCTGGTTTGACGCCATCGCGGGCAAGCCTTGCTCCCACATCAGGACCGGAACTGGCTTGGCGCTACCCCGCTCCAGCGCACGAAGGCATGGCGAAAACTGGCGGTTTCGCTGAAGCCCAGGCGTTCGGCGATGCGATGGATCGGCAACTGGTCCTCGCAGAGCATCTGCTTGGCCCGTTCGAAGCGCAGTTCGTCCAGCAGTTCCTGGTAGCTGCAACCCAGATCCTTGAGGTGCCGGCGTAAGGTGCGCGCCGAGCAGTTCATTTGTTCGGCCAGGCCTTCCAGTCCGGGAGCGGCGTCCAGTTGGGCGGCGAGCAGCTGGCGAATCCGCCCCAGCCAGGCCTGGCGGCCGGTGAACTCGGTGTTCTGCCGGCGGCAGCGTTCGGCCATGGCGTGATGGGTGATGGGGTCGGCCAGGGGCAAGGGTTGGTCGAGCCAGTGTCGCTCGAAAGCGAAAGCATTATCGACGCTGTCAAAGCGCACTGGGCAATCGAATAGCGCTGCGTAACGCGCCTGGTAATCGGGTGCCGGATGTTCGAAGCGTGCTGCGCGCAATGGCAGCGTGTGGCCGAGCAGGTCGTTGCAGATGATATTCAGCGAAACCATGCAGAACTCGGCATTGAACACCGCCAGGGCCGGGTTTTCCCGATAATCGCTGGCGCTGAACCATATGCAGTCGCCGTCATCGTCCAGGTTCAGGTCGAAGAGTGTTCCCAATAGCGCCGGATAGCGCAGCGCCAGGCGCAAGGCGTCACCTAAGGTGGCACTGGTGAGCAGGGCGTAGCCGAGCATGCCGTAGGACGAAACGTGCATGCGCAGGCCCAGTTCCAGGCCGATGTCGCGCTTGAGGGCCACGGCGTTGGCGCAGACCTGCATCTCCTGGTTGGTGGTGATGCGCGTGTCGGCCCGGCTCAGGTCCGCCGCGCTGATGCCGCTGCCGGCCAGCAACGCATCACTGGACAGCCCTTCGCTTTTAAAGGTGCTGAGTACCAGTGAGACGGCGTTCAGGGTGGTGAGGTGAGAATGAAGCATGTCCGTTTCCAGCCTGGGGAAGCTGGAAACGGAGCAAGTTATATGCCGGGCGAAGATTGCAAGGCTTGAGCGGGCCCTGTGGGTGTCAGCTCAGCTCGCCACACAGGTCCAGCTCCACCAGCCGCCGAACTTCGTCTACCGGCAAGCCCGCGCCAATCAACGCCTGCAACTTGCCAAGCGCAGCCTCGCGAGTCATGCCGCCGCCGGAGAGTACGCCAACGCCACGCAAGCGACTGCCAGCCTCGTACACGTCCAGCTCGACGCCACCTTCATGGCATTGGGTCACCGCCACCACCACCACGCCGTTGTCCCGCGCTCGCTCGAGGCTGGCGAGGAAGGCCGGGTTGTCGCTCGGCCCGGTACCGCTGCCATAGCACTCCAGCACCAGACCCTGGATGCCACTACCCAGCAGGCCATCGAGGATCTGCGCGCTGATGCCGGGAAACAGTGGCAGCGCCGCGATGTTCGCCAATTGCTTGGGCTGGTCGTAATTCAACTGCACCGGCAGGGAGGATGCCTTGGCGCCGCCGCCCTGGCGCTCCAGGCGCTTGAACGGGTGACGACCGAAGCTGCGCACTTTCGCGCAACGGGTCGGTGCCAGCAGTTCGCCGTGGAAGTACAGGTGCACGCCCGGCGCCAGGCCATGGCCGAGCGCGACCAGTGCGCCGCTGAGGTTTTCCCAGGCGTCGCTGTCGGTCACGCCGGCGGGCAACATGGAACCGGTGAAGCAGACCCGCGCATGCAGGCCCAGCAGTTGGAAGCTCATCGCCGCTGCGCTGTAGGCCAGGGTGTCGGTGCCATGCAGGATCAGTACGCTGTCGCAGCCCTGCACGTCCACGGCATCGACCACTGCTTCGCGCAGTTGCTGCCAGTAGGCCGGGGTCATGTTGGCGCTGTCGATCAGCGGCGACATTTCCCGGAAGCGCCATTGCGGCACGACGAGTTCGGGTTGGCTGTGCAGGTAATCACGCATCCGCGCTTCGAAACCGGATGCCGGGGCCAGGCCGTGGGCGCTGGCCTGCATGCCTATGGTACCGCCGGTGTAGAGCACCATGACGTGCTGGGCGGCGGGGTAGGTGGTGGAATTCATGGTTGTTCTCCGAGGACGAAAACGGCAGCTTGGGTTAGCCGCCACAACATAAGGTCGAGCATGACGCCGACCTTATGCTGTGTCACGCCGGGCGCAGGGGATGCGCCCGGTTTTTTCCAAACAGCTTGTTACCGATCAGCGTTGCGCTGCGGTCACGCCAGCAACAGCGGCGTCAGGCTTGGTAACCGGCGTCGAGGGGGTCGCAGGCCAAGCCTTGCGGTCCAGGTCCAGATCCGGGAACTTGCTGGAGTCGAAGACTGGCGTCTTGATACCGGCCGAACGCTGGTCATCGTAGTCGCGCAGGATGCGCATGCCGACCTTGAACAGCAGGAACAGCGCGATCAGGTTCACGAACGCCAGCAGGGTCATGGTGATGTCGGCGAAGGCGAACACGGTGCTGAGGTTTTCGATGGCGCCCCAGAAAATCAGGACCAGGACCAGCGCGCGGTAGACGATCAGGGCCTTGCGGTTTTCACCCAGCATGAAGCGCAGGTTGTTTTCGCCCAGGTAGTAGTTGTAGAGGATCGAGGTGAAGACGAACAGCGCCAGGGCCACGGAGATGAACATCCGGCCCCAGTCACCGACTACGGCTGCCAGGGAGTTCTGGGTCAGGGCAATGCCGTCGCCTTCGAAGCCTGGGGTGTAGAAGCCCGACAGCAGGATCAGCAGCGCGGTGCAGGTGCAGATCACGAAGGTGTCGAGGAACACGCTGAACGCCTGTACCACGCCCTGGGCAACCGGGTGCTCGACGGAGGCTACGGCGGCCACGTTAGGCGCACTGCCCAGGCCGGCTTCGTTGGCGAACACGCCACGCTTGACGCCCATGACGATGGCACTGCCGATCAGGCCGCCAAAGGCCTGGTCGAGGCCGAAGGCGCTCTTGACGATGGTCGCCAGCATGGCCGGTACGTGGTCGAACTGCAGCACGATCACGTAAATGGTCACGGCGATGTATGCCAGGGTCTTGACCGGTACCAGCAGGTCGGCAACCTTGGCGATACGCTTGATCCCACCGATGAACACCAGGCCCAGCAGCACCGCCAGGCCCAGGCCGGTGTAGGTGGTGTCGAAGCCGAAGGCGTTGTTCAGCGAGTGGGTGACCGCGTGGGCTTGCAGGCCGTTGAAAGCGAAGCCGAAGGTGACCAGCAGCAGGAACGCCATGATCATGCCCAGCCAGCGCTTCTGCAGGCCGTGCTGGATGTAGTAGGACGGGCCGCCACGGTACTGGCCTTCGGAGTCGCAGCGCTTGTAGAGCTGGCCGAGGGAGCATTCGAAGAAGCTGCTGGACATGCCGACCAGAGCGGTCACCCACATCCAGAAGACTGCACCCGGACCGCCAAGGGTCACGGCGATGCCGACACCGGCAATGTTGCCCGCGCCGACACGGCCAGCGAGGCTGAGCATCAGGGCCTGGAAGGAGCTGAGCTGGTCGGTGCTGCTTTTCAGACTGTCACGGAAGACCGTGAACATGTGAAAGAAATGACGGAACTGTACGAAACGCGAGCGGATCGTGAAGTAGCCACCGAGCCCGACAATGAGCACGATCAGCACTTTCCCTGAAAGGAAGTCGTTGATGACTTCGAGCATGAGTATTCCTCGCTGTTTTTTGTTTAAGCAAATACTGGCCATTTGGAAACATTGCGTTACATCGGTCGGCGCGCGGCACGACAGGTGAGGGCGATGTTGCGTCCCGGTCCATTTTTTGCGGGTTTGTTATTAGTTCGGTTTTCGCATGTTTAAGGGTCTCGCTGCCGACGACCGCTCATGCGAAGAGGGGCGGCACTATACCTATCAGTGCGGTGCCCGTCTGCACAGTTGTGGTGCGTCCGACGAAACGGATCCTTTGAAACACCTGGCCTTTCGGTCAGGTTCTTGTGGGGGCGAGCTTGCTCGTGTTGGCTGGCGACGCGGTTTACAACGGGCAGCGCGTCGTCGTTTATCACGAGCAGGTTCCTTCCCACAGGTTCGGTCATCCTTGGCTGCTATCAATTAAAAAAAGGGCTTGGGGAATATTCCCCAAGCCCTCAAAAGGTGAGAGGTGTCTAGTCCCTCGACCTGGTGAGCGGTGCTCGTGTCGATCACGCTTTGAGCGGGACCAGACGCGGAGCGATCATGTTTTCCGGGCGCAGGATGTCGTCGAGCATGGCGTCGTCGAGCAAGCCTTCTTCGCGCACCAGTTCCAGCACGCCGCGGCCACTTTCCAGGGCAACGCGGGCGATGCGGGTGGCGTTTTCATAGCCAATGTATGGGTTCAGGGCGGTGACCAGGCCGATCGAGTGCTCGACCAGTTCGCGGCAGCGCGCTTCGTTGGCGGTGATGCCGACGATGCAGTGCTCGCGCAACATGTCCATGGCCCGTTGCAGCAGGCGGATCGAGTCGAAGATCTTGAAGGCGATCAGCGGTTCCATCACGTTCAGTTGCAGTTGGCCGCCTTCGGCCGCGATGGTCAGGGCCAGGTCGTTGCCGATGATCTGGAACGCCACCTGGTTGACCGCTTCCGGGATCACCGGGTTGACCTTGCCGGGCATGATCGAGCTGCCTGGCTGACGGGCCGGCAGGTTGATTTCGTTGATGCCGGTGCGTGGGCCGCTGGACAGCAGGCGCAGGTCGTTGCAGATCTTCGACAGCTTGACCGCGGTGCGCTTGAGCATGCCGGAGAACAGCACGAAGGCGCCCATGTCGGAGGTGGCTTCGATCAGGTCGGCGGCCGGGACCAGCGGTTGGCCGCTGATGGTTGCCAGGCGCTGCACGGCCAGGGCCTGGTAGCGCGGGTCGGCGTTGATGCCGGTGCCGATGGCGGTGCCGCCCAGGTTCACTTCGGTGAGCAACTCAGGCGCCAGGGTTTTCAGGCGTGCCAGGTCTTCGCTCAGGGTGGTGGCGAAGGCGCGGAATTCCTGGCCGAGGGTCATCGGCACAGCGTCTTGCAGCTGGGTGCGGCCCATTTTCAGGACATGGCTGAATTCTTCACCCTTGGCCGCGAACGCCTGGATCAGGCTGTCGAGGCTGGCCAGCAAGGCGTCGTGGCCCAGCAGCAGACCCAGGCGGATCGCAGTCGGGTAGGCGTCGTTGGTGGACTGCGCCATGTTCACGTCGTTGTTGGGGTGCAGGTATTGGTACTCGCCTTTCTGGTGGCCCATGGCCTCCAGCGCGATGTTGGCGATGACTTCGTTGGCATTCATGTTGGTCGACGTGCCGGCGCCGCCCTGAATCATGTCCACCACGAATTCTTCGTGGAAATCGCCGCGGATCAATCGTGCACAGGCTTCACTGATGGCTGCGTGCTTGGCTTCGCTGAGCTGGCCCAGTTCACGGTTGGCGTCAGCGGCGGCCTGTTTGACCATGGCCAGGCCGACCACCAGCTTGGGGTAATGCGAGATCGGGACACCGGAGAGACGGAAGTTGTTTACCGCTCGCAGGGTCTGGATGCCGTAATACGCTTGCGCCGGTACTTCGAGTACGCCAAGCAGGTCTTTTTCTGTGCGGAATGATGCAGCGGAGGACATGATAGAAATCATCTCGATAAGGACCCGGTCTGAGCCGGAACGCTGCGAATCCTAGGCTCTGGGAAAAATTAGGGCCAATGCTGTTAAACACTGGGCTATGCATATTCGGCATAATGCCGGTGTGACGCCGGCGGCGCGGCGAACGTGTGACCTGTTTTGGTGCGTTTAAGGGAGGGTGGTGGGATGAATCTTGAAAGCAAATGGCTTGAGGACTTCAGTGCCCTGGCCGCTACCCGTAGTTTTTCCCAGGCGGCCGAGCGGCGCTTCGTGACGCAGCCGGCGTTCAGTCGGCGAATCCGTAGCCTGGAGGCGGCGCTGGGACTGACCCTGGTCAACCGTTCGCGTACGCCCGTCGAGCTGACGGCGGCGGGGCAGTTGTTCCTGGTGACGGCGCGCACGGTGGTCGAGCAACTGGGTGAAGTGCTGCGCCATTTGCATCATCTGGAAGGCGGACAGGGCGAAGTCATTCAAGTGGCCGCCGCCCACTCCCTGGCGCTGGGATTTTTCCCGCGCTGGATCGCGCAATTGCGCAACGAGGGGATGAACATTGCCACGCGGCTGGTGGCGACCAACGTGGGCGACGCCGTCCACGCCCTGCGTGAGGGGGGCTGCGACCTGATGCTGGCCTTCTACGATCCGGATTCGGCCATGCAGATGGACCCGGAGATCTTCCCGTCGCTGCATCTGGGTCAGACCGAGATGCTCCCGGTGTGCGCCGCCGATGCCAACGGCAACCCGCTGTTCGACCTTGAAGGTGAGGCCAGCGTGCCGTTGCTGGCCTACAGTGCCGGGGCGTTCCTCGGGCGTTCGGTCAACCAGTTGCTGCGCCAGCGAGCCCTGCGTTTTACCACGGTCTACGAGACGGCCATGGCCGACAGCCTGAAAAGCATGGCCCTGGAAGGCTTGGGCATCGCCTGGGTGCCGCACCTGAGCGTACGCGCCGAACTGGCCCGGGGGGAGCTGGTGATCTGCGGCGGCCCGCAATGGCACGTGCCGTTGGAGATCCGCCTGTACCGCTGCGCCCTGGTGCGCAAGGCCAATGTGCGGTTGTTGTGGCGCAAGCTTGAGGGTGGTGTGGCGCAGGGTGTGGTCAGCTCCTGATCACGACAACCTACCTGTGGGAGATTCTATGTTGCAGGGGAACCCTGCAACCGTGAATTTGGTTGGTATTCGCTCTGATTTTTCATCAGGGCGAATGCTACCCGACACAACTTGCGGGCGAGGATAACCAAGGCCTGAGTTCTGGCCAGGCCTCGTGCCAAGAAGGCCTCATAGTAAGGTTTCCAGGCAGGAGACCGACAGGCCGCCATCGCGGCGTTGTGCGCCAGGCGTCGTAGCTCCCCGTCCCCTTTTTTGCTCAAGTGACGAGGACTGTGCTTCTTCCCTGAATCTTTTGGACGCAAATCCATCCCCAAGAAAGCAATGAATGCATCGCCACTGACAAAGTG